>JAEWCQ010000021.1 GCA_023390555.1 Bacillota bacterium
AAACTGTATATCTGCAAGCTCCACTCCATGAAAACCGGTAGGCACCATATCGGAAAGCATGCAGGCCGCAACCGGATCCATATCTTTCGGCAGCAATGCCAGATTTCCGTCCGCGTCATTTACATGAAATAATTCGGCAAACACACCGTCTTTGAAGTTGGAAAATTTCCATCCTGCAAGCATGCCCCCCGAATGCATCTGATAACCACCCTGCGCCTCTACGGAATTCCAGTCCGGTGTAATAGCCGGAACAATTACCCTGTCTCCGGGCTGAAACGCTTTTACCAGACTTCCGACTTCCACGACTTCCGCAACCGCCTCATGACCTAAAATCATATCATTGCGTTCACCAAGCGCCCCCTCCCAGACCGTATGTATATCTGAGGTACATGGTGCAAGAACAATTGGACGGCAGATTGCATCCAAAGGACCGCACACCGGTTTTTCCTTTTCAATCCAGCCCGTCTTACCAATACCAAGCATCGCAAAACCTTTCATCAATACCACTCCTTTGTCTTTCTGATTTTGAGAAGTCTAAAAAAATAACCCCAATTGCTATTATAAATCATAATCTTTTAGTGGTCAATTCAAAATTCATATTTGTTTTTAATGATGTTTCGTTGCTTTTGCCTGTGCCATAATTTGCAGAGCCGCGTGCACGGATATCCCAAAACGGTCACATCCGGCCTGTTTCATTTCCAGAAGCGTATCCAAATTTCGGATTCCTCCGGCTGCCTTGATCTTTGTTTGGGGTTGAACGATGGATTTGATGAATTCAATATGCCTTAACTGTGTAGGTTCCGGACACCAGCCGGTGCCTGTCTTGATATAACTGGTTCCTGCCTGCTCCGCGATTTTGCATGCCGCGGCAATTTCGCTGTCCGTAAGAAGAGTCACCTCCAGAATCGTCTTCACAGGAACCTTGCCCGCTGCATCCGTCACAGCTTTGATGTCCTGATAAACAGAATCATAATTCTGAGATTTTAACTGCGCAATTTGAATCACCATATCCAACTCCCCGCAACCCATTTCCAACAGCTGCTCTGCCTGAAACACCTTACTCTGTGTCGTATCTCCTCCTGATGGAAATCCCACCGTTCCGCCCGTCATTGTATGAGTTTCTCTTTTCAGCTGCTTCACCAGATAAGGCGTCAGGCCGGGCAGCGCAAAGGCACAGACAAATCCGTACTCTTTCACGGCAGCAACCATTTTATCTATGTCTTTAACCGTTTCATCCGATTTTACGCAACTTATGTCAATCATCTGTGCCAGCTCTTCCAAACTCAAATCCCGCATTGTTTTACCTCCCGGCGTCTATTTATACCGCCCGTTCATGGAAATGACAAGTTCATATTGATCCCCCAGTATATAGACATCATCCACGCAGACGGGGGTTTTATCTCTGTAGCAGATCCGGTGAATGCAAAGCAGTGCCGTACCCGCCTGTACGTCCAGCATCTCCGATTCGGAGAAATCGGATGCTTTGGCATAAATTTTGTCATCCGCAGCATCAATTTCTATCTGATACTGCTCCTCTAAAAATTGATATAGCCCGGAAAATTTGTTTGTAAACGCTATGATATCCGGTACGTTTCGATAGGGAATATAATTTTTCATAATCACCACCGGACGGTCATTTGCAAGCTGAATTCTCTGCACGCGTGCAACGGGTTCCCGAAGATGGATGCCAAGTTCTTTGCACAGTTCTTCATTCGCAGAAATAATATCAATATGCATACTTTTGGTTCGGACATCATATCCCCGTCTCCGAAAAGACTCCGTAACCGAAGTCACCTTGTTCAAATCCTGCTTTGTTCTGTAGTCGAGCACCATGGTGCCCCTTCCCTGGGTGATCTCAACCAGTCCCTCCTCCTTCAGAACTTCCATTGCTCTTCGTACTGTCGTTCTGCTTACATGGAATATCTTTTCAAGCTCAGGCTCTGTCGGAAGTAATTCTGACACCGGATACTTTCCATTCTGTATCTCTTTTTTTAGTGCATCATGAACAATTCTGTATGCTGGAATCTTACTCATCATTATCTTCTCCGTATCTGCTTTTATTGCTGATTCTAAAGCTGCCACTACATTTACTTCTGCAATTGCTTCTGCTTTTGATTTTGCTTTTGCTTTTGATTTTGATTTTAATTTTGCTTTTGCTTTTGTTTCTGTTTCTGTTTCTGTTTCTGTTTCTGCTTCTGCTTTTGATTTTGTTTTTGCTTTTGCTTCTGCTTTTGCTTTTGCTCTTGCTCTTGCTCTTGTTTCTGCTTTTGTTTTTATTTTTATTATTTTTTATTATAGCATGGAAAAGCTTTCTTATCAAAAATGAATCTATGCCAGCGTACGACAAAAACACAGGCATTGCTCACTTTTGTGCAGTCACTGCCTGTGTTTCTTAAACTTTCGTTCTAATCTGTCATCTTCTATTTTCTTCTTGCTGTCAGTGCGTCATTTACCACATCTATCTGAATCGTATCTCCCGATCCGACTTCATCCGACAGAATCAGTTTTGCTGACAATGTCTCAACATACTTTTGCAGATACCGTTTCAGCGGTCTTGCTCCATAGATCGGATCATAACCGTGGTCTACGATATAGCTTTCGGCTGCCGGAGTCAGTTCTACTGAAATTTCGCGATCTGCCAGCCGTTTGTTCAGTTCTGCCATCAGCAGCTTGATAATCCTGTCTATATTTCCCTTCGTAAGCGGCCGGAAAAGAATGATCTCATCCAGTCGGTTCAGAAATTCCGGTCTGAAATTCCGGCGAAGTTCATTCATGACAGCCTCTTCCGTCTGCACAGCAATGCTTCCGTCCTCCCGGATTCCCTCCAGCAAATGAGCGGAACCGAGGTTCGAGGTCATGATGATAATCGTATTTTTAAAATCTACGGTTCTCCCCTGAGAGTCTGTAATACGTCCATCATCCAAAACTTGCAACAGTACATTGAACACATCCGGATGGGCTTTTTCCACCTCGTCAAATAGTACGACCGAATATGGTTTTCTGCGGACTGCCTCTGTCAGCTGACCGCCTTCATCATAGCCCACATATCCCGGAGGCGCTCCGATCAGACGGGATACCGAGTATTTCTCCATATATTCACTCATATCCAGACGCACCATATTGGATTCATCATCAAACAGACTTGCCGCAAGCGCTTTTGCAAGCTCGGTCTTACCGACACCGGTCGGTCCCAGAAACAGGAATGAACCGATTGGTTTGGTCGGATCTTTGATGCCTGCCTTGGAACGGATGATCGCCTCTGTCACCTTGGTCACACCCTCATCCTGTCCGATTACGCGCTTGTGAAGCTCTTCGTCGAGATGCAGCGTCTTGTTTCGCTCGCTCTCGGTCAGTCTCGCCACCGGAATTCCGGTCCAGCGGGAAATAATTCTGGCGATTTCCTCGTCACTGACATTCTCGTGAACCAGCGACAAATCTTCATTTTTTACTTTCTCTTCCTCGATCTGCAACTGTTTTTCAAGCTGAGGCAGTCTGCCGTACTGCAGCTCTGCCGCACGGTTTAAGTCATAGTCCTGCTGTGCCTGTGCGATTTCCTTCTTCAGACTCTCCAGTTCCTCACGCAGCTTCTGCACTCTTTCCACCGATTTCTTTTCATTGTCCCACTTTGCTTTTTTGTTCTGGAACTCACTGCGCAGCTCTGCCAGCTCTTTCTGCAGATTTGCCAGCCGGTCCCTGCTCAGCCGGTCTTCTTCTTTTTTCAGCGCAGTCTCTTCGATTTCCATCTGCATCACACGCCGGTTTAATTCATCGAGCTCCGTCGGCATGGAATCCAGTTCCGTCTTGATCAGAGCACAGGCCTCATCCACCAGGTCAATTGCCTTATCCGGTAAAAATCGGTCAGAGATATAGCGGTTCGAGAGTACGGCAGCCGATACTAGTGCCGAATCCGTAATTTTTACACCATGGAACACCTCATAGCGTTCCTTCAATCCACGCAGAATGGAAATCGTATCCTCCACCGTCGGTTCCTCGACCATAACCGGCTGGAATCTTCGTTCCAGTGCCGCATCTTTTTCGATATATTCCCGGTACTCATCCAGTGTGGTCGCACCGATACAGTGCAATTCTCCTCGGGCAAGCATCGGCTTTAACATATTTCCGGCGTCCATGGCTCCGTCTGTCTTGCCGGCGCCCACGATCGTGTGAAGTTCATCGATGAACAGGATGATCTGACCTTCGGACTTTTTCACTTCATCCAAAACGGCTTTCAGACGTTCTTCAAATTCACCCCGGTACTTTGCGCCAGCGACAAGAGCTCCCATATCCAGTGCGAACAGTTTTTTATCTTTCAATCCTTCCGGCACATCCCCACGGACAATTCGCTGTGCCAGTCCCTCTACAACTGCGGTTTTCCCGACACCGGGTTCACCGATCAGCACCGGATTGTTTTTGGTTTTACGGGAGAGAATCCGAACCACGTTACGGATTTCGGCATCTCTGCCGATGACCGGATCCAGTTTCTGATCCTTTGCCCGCTCCACCATATCATATCCATATTTATTCAGTGTATCATAGGTCGCCTCCGGATTATCCGATGTGACTCGCTGATTGCCGCGTACCGTGGACAGCGACTGCAGGAATCGATCTCTCGTAATGCCGTATTCCCGAAAGATTTCCTTTAATGCCTTATTCGGATACTTCAGCAATGCCAAAAACAGATGCTCTACCGATACATATTCATCTCCCATCTGCTTTGCTTCATCTTCTGCATGGATCAAGACTTTATTCAGATCCTGACCGACATATACCTGCCCGCCAGACACTTTTACACGTGCCGCAAGATGCCGGATGGCATTATCCACAAAATGTTCTCTCTGAATCTCCATCTTCTCAATCAGTTTCAAAATCAGTCCGTCTTCCTGCTGCAATAAAGCCACAAGCAGATGTTCCTGCTCAATTTCCTGATTTCCATATTCATAGGCCAGCTTTTCACTGCTGCTAATTGCTTCCACAGATTTCTGTGTAAATTTCTGAATGTTCATATAATCCCTCCTTGCCATTCCTGATTTGTTTCCTATTTAACTGGAATATAGCACCATTTGTTAGCACTGTCAATAGGTGAGTGCTAATATTTTCAGATAATTGTTTACAGGATTTGAAACAATACAATACCAATCATACATAACACACTCCCAACAAAATTTAATTTTGTCCGTTTTTCCCTATCTACGAATCCAATGATAAACAAGGAAACTAAGATCATCGGCTGTATAAAAGAATAGTTTGTTAAGCTGATTGAGATAATCACATTTTCCAATAGCATACCAACTGTATTTGGAATTCGTGCAAGTATTACATTCCAAACTACTTTCGGATTCCTTTTAATGGTCTGGCGGATACTTATCCTTGGTATAAGAACCAGTGATATGATAATCATCGCGATTGTAATCTGCAGCCCAGATGATACATAAGGGGTAAATCCTTTTATTACCAGCCCGTAGCTAAATTTTGAAAATAAATATAGAAATAACGGTAGAAATATTTTTCGATAGTCTATTTTATGTTCCTTTGTTGATTTTACAATAAAAAACAATCCTAATACTGTTAAAGCGATATATCCGATTTTGTATACTTGCAGCGAAGCTCCAAAGAACACATCTGTTAAATATGAGACAAATAGTGTTACACCCAGCCATGCCTTTAATTCAAAGGCAGATAGATGTCTTAATACGCAAGCACTCATCTGAAATTCCAACATCTTTAAAATTACGACCAAAATAATGGAAGTAGCTGCCTGCCATGACATTTGAACATATATTCTTTGAAATGGCAAACTGAACATTAGAAATACCGACATAGATGAGCACAGCAGGAACGTAAATTCATCTCCCGTAAATTTAGCCGTTCCTACTACGTGCTTATCACTTAACGAAGTTATTGTATAGCAAGCCGTCACAGCAAGCATCAGCATACAGACATTCATGCTATTTTATGGAATTATAAAAGCTTTGCAGGATATCAAAGGCCATTTTTTTATGATTTCTATCGGCGGAAATCATACCTTTCGTATTATAGTACTGCTGTGTTACGGCTGTTCGTCGAGGACAGCAAAAGTCATATAAAATCCATGGCGACATTCCCTTGATATAAGAAATCTTTCTAATATTCTCAATTTGTTTTTCATAAACAAATGCCTGACAATCCTCAGACCCCTTGTCTGTTATCGTCCCACGCTGTCCTGGATATGCGTCTGCACCAAATTCTGTGATAATTACCGGTTTCTTTGGTGCGCTGTTTTCGAATAATTCTGGTAACATCTTTAAATCTGCAGTATACCATCCACAATATTCATTCAATCCAATAATATCTAAATATTCCTCTAACCTGTCTTCAATGAGATTCTTTTCAAAATTGACTAAACATGCAGCAGATACCATTCTGGTATGGTCGATTCTATGGGCACATGCTGCTAAATCCTTCATGAATTTTAACCTGGCATCTGTATCATCATTTTCATTACCAATGGACCAGATAATTACACTCGTACGATTGTAGTCACGTGTAATTAGCTCTTTTAATTGGTTTTCGGCATCTTTGTACGTACTTTCATCCGAAAAATATACCTTCCAATATACTGGTATTTCTTCCCACAGGAACATGCCCAACTCATCCGCCAGATATGCCATCTTTTCACTATGTGGATAATGTGCGACACGCATAAAATTACAACCAAGTTCCTTAGCATGGCGTATACTCTCCTCCCGATTTTCATCAGTAAGAGCCTTTCCGTTCTCTACACTATCCTCATGGAAGCTGATTCCTTTTAGAAATATTGGTTCACCGTTTATTATGATATCCATTCCCTTTACGCATATCTCTCGAAATCCAACCCTATCCTTAATCTCATCACCTGCACATTCCACTATTACATCATATAATTTAGGATTATCTGGTGACCACAAGATTGGTGAGGCTTCAAATATTAATTCTCCCACACCGTCTTTTAAGGTAACTTCTTTCTTTATACCTAGTTCCGGAATGTGGACGACAGCTGAATCATTCACTGGTTGTGATACGGTCACCGCCGCTCTTATCTTATGAAATCCACTATCCGGCTCTAAAGCAATCTTAAAATCTTTGATATAAACTTTTGGAACACGTATTATTTCTATATCTCGATATATTCCACCATAGTTAAACCAGTCTGTGACCGCTGGGGGAACCTGATTGTCACGTCTTGTATTATCACCCTGAATTATGATACGATTATCATGTTCTAAGTATTCTGTTATATCAAAATAGATCGGTGTAGAACCGCCTCTATGCATGCCTACATACTTCTTATTTAAAAAAATCCGACATAGATAATTTACCGCACCAATTTTTAAATAAATGCGCTCATCCTTATTCTGCTCTGAAAAAAAGAACTTTCTTGTAAATATCATACTACCTTCGTAGAGCATGTACATTCGATCGACAGTGTTCCAGCAACAAGGGAGGTTCATCTTCTCCCATTCATCAAAGGAATAATCCACAGGTAAAATATTACCACCTTCATCATAATAATTTTCCTCAAACCATTTCTGCGTAATACAGGAATCATACTGGTCAACGGCATAATGCCATGGACCATTTAATGACTCCTTTTTCCGAAATCTGTCATAAATCATCGTCTCTGCTGTTGCGTTTTTCGTTTCGTATTGTAATATGATATCGTCCATACAAACACTCCTTTTCCATTTCATGCAAATGATTCCGCATGGTCAAACTGGCTATTTTTAATTTGTTTACTATATCCTATTTTAACGAAGAGAAATCCAAAATAAAATATCAAATTTTGCCCAAACCCACTTGAAATATTTCAAAAATTGCTGTACAACTACTATATGAATCATTATTATCAAATTTCGTACAACAAAGACAACTACACAAAACCCTTTGATTTTCATAGCCATGATTTTTACGAGATCTACTTCTTTGTAGACGGCAATGTAACTTATTACATTGAAAATGAAAACTATACGTTGCAAAAAGGTGATGTACTGATCATCCCTCCCGGGAAACTTCACCGACCTGTCATAGAGAGCAATCTGTCTTATGAAAGATATGTTTTATGGATCTATCAGCCTTTCATCAATAGTAAAGCAGAATTTCGAGCGCTCATTAAGGAACTGAACCATATGATTGTATTAAAAAAAATGCTCTTGGTTTCTTTTCAAGGGGAACAATTCATAGAAGCTACTGTTCTTTTTGACAATCTTCTTAGAAAATTCTATTCAAATGATGACTTTGCACTTTACACTGCCCAAAGCTGTATTGTATTAATTGTAAGTGAATTGCTTCGTGAATTAAGATTATCCGAAATAAGGCGTGAAGAAGACGCAGATGTTATTCAGCAAATTATAGCATATATCAATGTCAATGTAGCACATGCACCTTCACTGGATGAATTATCTGAAAAGTTTTATCTATCAAAGTATTATCTGTCACACAAATTTAAGGAACGAACAAAAACCACATTGCATAGATATATCCTACTAAAAAAGATTAATTTGGCAAAACAACTGCTTGAAAAAAAATCCCCAAAGGATGTATGTGACCTTTGCGGATTTTCTACTTACTCGAATTTTTATAAAGAGTTTAAACGACAGACCGGCGTATCTCCAAAGAATTATAAAAATTTTTAGCAACCTATCCTCGCTTTCATCCGTTAATGGAATAAGTTGTTTCCTATAGAATAAAAAAAGCCGGCAAAAGCCGGCCTTTTTCATGCAGAAAACTCTGTTTCCTATGATACGATTGTTCCAATTTTAAAAAAACGCAGGATGCGCTCATATATTTTTTCTTCGCCAACGATTAACAGAACATCATGTTCTAACAAAAGGGCGTCTGGTCCCGGCGATATCATCAGTTTACCATCCCTTTTTATTCCGATAATGGTACCTCCGGTATTCTGCCAGAATTTGGTTTCCGCTATACGTTCTCCAATATGTTCACAACCGGAAATCAATTCGATCTCAATCGGACTCAATGGATTTGTGCTTTTGAAACGACTGGAGTAATCCAGAATCTTATGAATGGAATCCTGAATTTCCTCCTCCACCCTGCTGCGCTCTACCAACAGTGTATTGACCTGACGCTCCAAATCACGTACACTTTGTAAATCAGAAAAGCGGCAAATATAAAAGTACGCTTTTTCCTTTGATAAGATGAGTGTTCCGCTGCCCTTGGTTGACTGTACGGCTCCCACATCTTCCAATATTTTAATCGCACGGCGAATTGTCTCCGGTGAAACATTGTACTCGCTTGCCAAAGTAGATCTTCCGTGAATTTTATCCCCGGTCTTTAATAAGCCATCATAAATTTTATGTGCTAAATCAATTGCTATTTTTTCATAAATAGGTATTTGCTGCTTCTGTTCCATTGTTCCTCCAATAATCCTATGGATATAGCATTGATTATATTATCACACTTTTGTAAAAACGTATATTAAATTTTAAATTATATTTTTATCAATCCAATAAATGATTTTCCTCCAAAAATTCTTCCGCTACTTTTTCCGGCGTTTGCTTTAAATCGTCCACTTTATAATTCAAATTCCGCATGGTATCATCTGTTAAAACGGACGCAAGCGTATTGATTACTTCTTCTAATTCCGGATGCGCCTCCAGCACCTCACTGCGAACAAGCGGTGCCGCATAATAAGGCGGGAAAAAGCTCTTGTCATCTTTCAAAACAACCAGCTTGTATTTTTCCAATAATCCGTCTGTCGAAAACGCATCAATTGCGTCACTCTCTCCATTTATTAATGCCGTATAACGCAAACTGCCATCAATTGCATTGATATCTTTGAACGCTATCCCATACATGTCCTGCAGCCCGATCAACCCGTCCTGTCTGTTTGGGAATTCGATTGTCGGTCCGAAAATAAGCTGATCGCTCACCTTTGCAAGGTCTGAAATCGTTGACAGATTATATTCATCTGCTGTTTCCTGCTTGACCGCAATCGCATACGTATTATTAAATCCAAGCGGCTCCAACCACTGTAAATGATATAGTTCTTTGAATTGCGTTTTCACTTCATTATATACATCCTCCGGTGTACCATTTACTTCCTGATTCAAAATGTTGACAAGGCCCGTACCGGTATACTCGATGTATGCATCAATATTGCCATTTTCCAATGCCGTAAATGCGACCTGCGTACCACCAAGATTCAATTTCCATTCAACCTGCAAATCTGTTTTTGCTTCTATTACATCTGCAAGCATATTTCCGACAATTAACTGTTCGGTGAAATTTTTCGAACCGATCACAATGGTATCATTTTTATCATGAGAATTGGAAACACCATAAGCTATTCCCCCAACACCTGTGACAGCAACTAAAATGGCAGCAATCACTTTCACTTTTGTATGATTTTTCTTTTTGATTCCGGACACTGCCCTATGTTCAATTTTAGTTTGATAGGAAATTTTTTTCTCCATAACCCCTACGAGAAAGTCAATGAGCAAAGCCAGAATACAGGCAGGAATCGCACCAGCCAAAATCATCTGATTATCCACGGTCTGAACACCGGAAAATACAAGATATCCCAGACCGCCGGCTCCTACGAAAGCAGAAATCGTCATAAGACCAACTGCCGTAACAGCAGAAATACGAATACCTGCCATGATAATTGGAAAAGCCAATGGCAGCTGCACTTTCGTCAAGATCTGATTTCTTGTCAATCCGATCCCCAGCGCAGCCTCCAGCATATCCGGGCTGATTCCTGAAAGACCTGCGTTCGTATTTTTTATAATCGGCAGTAAAGAATATAAAATAACCATGATGATTGCCGGACGACTGCCAATGCCCGCAATGGGAATCAAAAAGCCAAGCAGTGCAATGCTTGGGATCGCCTGCATGATATTCGCCAACCCTATAATCGGTTTCTGCAGCGTTTTTACGCGTGTTACTAAAATACCAAGCGGAATTCCAATTACAACAGCAATCGCCACCGCGATCACACTTAAGTAGATATGTTGAATGAAAAGAGAACCTATCTGTTCCCTCTGCTGAATCATATATTCAAAAAAACTTTCTATACTATTCAGAAATGATAACATTAAAAGTTCACCTCCACATCTAACAGTTGATTACTCAGTGCAGATAAAATACTGCTTCTGGTAATAAGCCCTTTCAAGAAATTGTTCTGATCAATCACCGGAACATATCCAATGCTGTTTTCATTCATGATGGCAAGAACTTGGATCAATTCTTCATTTTCATTTACAGTTACAACATCCGGTTCCATAATACTTTCGATACTCATATTAAGATCCTTCAGTTTTAAAGATTTTAATGTGACAAGACCCAGCAGTGTGCCTGCCTTATCCGTGACCATCAAACTGTCGACATGGTTTGATTTCATGATTTCAATTCCCTGTAAGACGCTTCGCTGCATGTTAACGCGAACAGGTTCTTCAATCATAATATCGTTTGCCTTAAGGATCTCAGGATTATTCCATATTCTTCTTTTCCCGATAAAGTTCTCTACAAATTCGTTTGCAGGATTTTTTAAGATGACATCCGGCTTGTCATATTGCAGAATATCACCATCTTTTAACAGACAAATACGGTCAGCCAGACGTATTGCCTCATCCATATCATGCGTGACAAAAACAATTGTTTTACCGAGTCCTTTCTGCATCTGTGCGATTTCATCCTGTAAGGTGCTTCTGGTTACCGGATCAAGCGCACTAAATGGCTCATCCATTAATATAATATCCGCATCCGTTGCAAAAGCTCTGGCAACGCCGACACGCTGCTTCTGCCCGCCGCTTAACTGACCCGGATACCGATCCAGATAATCAGCAGGATCTAAACTGACGATATCCAGTATTTCTTTCGTTTTTTCAAAAACCTGTTCCGGGTCTTCTTTTTTCAACAATGGTATTAATTCTATATTTTCACGGACTGTCATGTGGGGAAATAATCCCGTCTGTTGTATCACATATCCTATATTTCTCCGAAGTTCAATTGGGTTCGCCTTTAAAATGTCCTCTCCGTCAATGAAAATCTGACCGGCGGTCGGCTCAATCAGGCGGTTTAACATTTTGAGCAGTGTTGTTTTTCCGCACCCGCTGGGTCCAATCAAAACAACAAACTCCCCTTTTTCAATTGTTAATGAAAAATCTTTAATTACTGTTTTGTGATAGTAAGCTTTCTTAATATTCTGAAATTTAATCATCCATTTTCCTCCTTGCATTTATTCAACTGACAATCTCATTGTATCATGCAAGTTGTAACTATGTCAAATTTGACGAACCGATGGGGTATCTCACCCTGGCTATGATCGCAATCTTTTCTTATCCCCAATACTTTCTTTCGCTCTGCTTCTTTCACCGTTTTTATTGGAACAAAAAAGCCGGCTGACATAACAGTCAGCCGGCTCTTTTCTTCCGGACAGGCAGGCATTGTTACAGTGCCTTTCCCCTGTGCATCCAGGCAATACAAAAAAATACGACAGTCATCAATACCATAGGCACCAGCGTTATCAAATCCCAGACATCCAAAGGCGGCTGGTTTAAAAATACATTGACTCTGTAATTAATAAGCAGAAAAACCGGAATTGCAATGAGAAAAGAAACGGCTGCCGCCATCAGTTTCCCATTCATAAAATGAAATAAAATAAACACGATCCAGAGATACGGAATCGCTATGCTGCAGACCTTCAGACCGATCTTTAGGATCATATCCGTATTTCCGACGAGCTGTTCCAGAACGTAAAGAAACGGAAGAATCAAAATACTGCAGGATATTAGCGAAAGAACGATGCCTTTCCGCTGCCAGATCACTGCCGGCATAAGAACCAGCCATACAAACACAATTGAGCTGATCGGATACAACGACCAGGAAAACCGCTTTGTTATTGCCAGATCACAGATTACACAAACCAGAATTGCCGTGCAAAAGAATAACGTCAAACATACACCGATCATTCTGCGAACCCACCTCCCCTTATTTGGTACCGTAATATCATTTGCCCCCATAACAACTCCCTCTTTCCTTTCATTGGAATAATTGTTTTCTGTTCCTTCACATAATAACTTCTTTTCTTTTTCATTTCAAGGATTGGCAATATAGGCTCCTGAACATAAATCAGCCGTAAAAAAATCAGAAACACCGGAAGTGATTTCTTTTATGATTTCATCGCAGCTTTGCTTTTTTTTCACCAGTCCCGCAATTTGCCCCGCCATCACCGTACCTTCATCGACATTTCCGTCCTGCACCGCTCTTCTCAGCGTTCCCTCCGCAAGTTTATCCAGCATTTCTGCAGCTGCTCCCTCATTTTCGCTGTCCTGATAGCTTCTTGTGAACCTGTTTTTAATGGAACGGACCGGATGTCCATGTTTACTTCCGGTAATAGTCGTGGACATATCCCGCGCTTCTATGACTTTATTCTTGTAATTTTCATGAATATTTGTCTCGTTTGCCGCCAGAAATCTGGTTCCGATCTGCACGCCCTCCGCTCCCAGCATCATAACTGCCATGTATCCCCGCTCATCCGCGATTCCTCCAGCGGCAATCACCGGAATCGTGACCGCATCTGCCACCTGCGGGACCAGCGACATTGTGGTCAGTTGCCCGATATGTCCGCCGGCTTCCATTCCCTCTACGATCACTGCGTCCGCACCGCTTCTTTCCACCATCCTGGCCAGACTCACCGAGGCTACAACCGGCACAGCACAGATCCCGTGTTCTTTCCATTTTTTTATGTATGTTCTCGGATCTCCTGCTCCCGTTGTAACAATCTTTACGCCCTCTTCTATGACGAGCTGTGCAATTTCATCCGCAAACGGGCTCATGAGCATAATATTGACGCCGAAATTCTTATCCGTTATTTCACGTGTCCTGCGGATTTCAGTCCGCACAGTTTCCGGATCGGCATTTGCTGCCGCAATCAGACCGATTCCCCCTGCTTCTGATACTGCAGCCGCTAAGTTGTGATCGGCCACCCATGCCATTCCGCCCTGAATAATCGGATATTCACAGCCCAGTATTTCAGTTACCCTTGTTTTTAAATAGTCCCTCATCAAACGACCCCCTGACTTTTCCAAAATACAAATGTATTGTTTTTGTGTTCCCGGCCTGCTTACAGGCTTTTTTTCATCTGATATGCAATAAACTCCTTTTTTTCCAGAAAAAAGGAAAAGTTGTCCCGCTTAAGCTCCCCCAACGGCTGACCTACCTCTTTAAAGTAAACATGGCCCGGATACACCTTGCAGGTATCGGCAAATATATGCTTTATTTTCTGGATGCTTTCAAACATGTCCTCGAGGGAATCTCGGGAATGATTACAGATGCCGCAGCCCTCATAAAAAATCGTATCACCGACAAATAAATTGTACCCTATTTCATAGATCATGCTTCCTCTGGTATGGCCCGGCATCAAAAAGCATTTCACGTTGATGCCGTCTGCATCAATGAGATCCCTGTCATGAATCAGATGCAGATTGCCGCAGGAGAAGCCATAGCATGCCGCTTCTGTCTCGGAGATATAAACTTCAGAATGATAGTTGGAACTAAAATAATCCACAAGGTTTACATGGTCAATATGAGAATGAGTCAGCAATACGGTCTTTGGTTCCAGTCTGTGATCCTGAATAATTTTTTCATACTCCGCAGGATTCCATGCCGGATCTACAATTACCGCAGTCCTGTTTTCCAGATTTTCCACGATATAACTTTTGTTGAAGAATTGGCCGTTATCCGTCTCTACTATATTTAATTTTAGTTTCATTCGTTTTCATCCCTTTTCTACCCCGTCTGTATCACCCGAATGCTTTTCCTTTCAAGCATTTCTCCGCATATCTGATAAAGATGCTCCACACGATATTCCAGTAATTTGGCATAATACCGGATTGAAATTCCCTCACCGATCTGTTTTGTCATAATCTTATAATCCCCGACATAGACGGCTCCGCCGCCTTCAATCTGCGAAACAAAAGACGGGTTATTAAAAACGTTCACCCCATGCATCCCGTCTCTGTCCATACAATCTACGATATGAAAAACTTCTGTGACACAATATCGGATTCCTCGTTTGCGCAGTTCTTTCAATGCCAGATAATATAAGATATCCCGTAATCCGGAATAAGCGGTTCTGCCTCTGATTGCAAGATCGCCACGAAAGGCCATAATCCGGTGATTTTTATACTCCAACCATTCGTCCCACTTATTTTCAAATTCACTGTTAAATGCGACATTCTGCCTATCCGTCAGAAACTGATCCACATCTTCCAGCTGCAACGTCACAAATGCGAGAAGTTCCTGATCGCCGGACCACAATCCCAGTGAAAAATATTGATCCGGTCTGCCTGCAATTTCTCTCAGTTCCTCTTCCGATGTTTCAAGAAGTGCGCCGGTTTTACGAAAAGTCGGAGCGCAGCCGATACCAAGATAGGTTCTGTAATTATCCGGATTGATCGTAATACTTTTCGCATATTCCACCACCGCTGCCATATCGTCCTTGTGAAATGGCCTGGCAAACAGTTCCTTGTCAGACGCATCTATCACATATTCAAACCCGTAATCTTCCTTATCCATATATTCTCCCCATTGCTATGTTCCTCTGTGTGCCCTGTGGATCTCACTATTCGCTTCGTATCAGTGAAACTACAGATATTTTCCGGACCCTCAATGCCAATAACAGGATTGCCACATAGGAGATCAGGCAGATTCCTCCAATGTTGAGCAGATACATCCCTGCATTCGTGATCAGATTCATCTCTATAATTCCCACACTGTTCAGCAGCACCGAAATGATATTTTTACTGAAATAATATCCCAGTGCCCCTCCTATAACGGTTCCGATTATAATCGCGGGCAAAAATCCCAGGGAAATCTGAGCAACGAGCTGTGACCCGCTGTAGCCAATTGCCTTTTGTATTCCAAACTGTTTATACATCTGTGACATCATAGAAGTCACGACCAGATACATGACAAGTAACAGGATTGCGATTGTGACAATAAATACCGCAGAAATGACTATGCTCAACAGATTCACATAAGAATGAATATAACTGTCTATATTTTTCATGAAATCGTTGCAGCTTACAATATCATCTCCATAGAAATCCAACACCCGATCCATATACTGATCGATATTTGTCCCATCGTTCAGATAGACCATGAGCTGATATCCCTCATAATTGTCCCGTAAATAGGAATATCCGTCAATTGTGATGGCACATTCATATCCGGTACTGTAGGCAGACTGTATGAAACCGGTTATTTCATAGGTCTGCTTTTTATTCCCATAGGAGATTGTGATATCATCCCCGATTTCCTTATGATACTTCTGGGCGGTCAAACCGCTGATCGCAATCTGTTTCCCGTTTTCCGGAAAGCTGCCTTTATAGCACAGATCCGCATCCAGCTGCCCGAAGTCATCGGATACATAGGTAAACAGTTCCTGATTCCCATAAAATGCCCGCTCATATCCATAATAGACGACTTTCTCCACATCATCCATTTCAGAGAGTTTTTTATTGAAATTTTCCACATACTTTTCATCACTCGTATCCTGTATGATCTGTACATCTCCGTACACTCCAAATGCCGACTTTACAAACGAGTAATTGTCGATCACGGTATTAAATCCGAGAATTATGGCAAACATGGATACAAAACTCATGCCCAGAAAGACTATCGCAATCGAAATATTCTGCTTGAAATGATTCAGAAAATATTTCAGTGACAACAATACGACGGGCTTCAGGTTCACATTTGCAAATGGCATATGATTTTTTTTCTGATGCTTTGAAATATCTTCATTCCGCAGCGCCCTGACCGGATATAATTTATTAATTTTCACAAGACTGACATAAGAAATCAGCAGTGTCGTTAAATATACCACCACAACGATGATCAGTGCCAGCACAGGATCAAAGCCCTGTTCCCAGGACATGCCGGAAAGTGAAGCCAGCATATCCGCAAGATATGGCATGGCTGCCGTAGAAACACTCAATCCGATCAGCAGACTGATGGTTATGATGAACACAAACTGCATGACGACCGACCAGATGATGGAGCTGCTTGCATACCCAAGGCTCTTTAATATTCCGAAATTCACGATATTATCCTTCACATAATCGTGAATCTTATATCGGATAACAATGAACGCCACAAATAATATTACAATTGAGAATGCGAACAGGATCGCTGCAATGATTTTGGCCGTATTACACCTTGCTGTCAATATAGATGGCTGATTAATGGTTGTGACGCTGGAGGCATTTTCTAATTTATCGTTGGCATAATTAAAGATAGCTGTCGTAATCCGATTGGTATCATCCGCATTTTTCAGCTTAACCAGAGCCGCACTTCCCTCCAGATACCCATCTGTATCTTCATTCAGTTTTTGATATTGCTCTTTGTCCAGCAGGAAAGATGTCAGACCTCCGTTTGTCGATCCAAGCAGCATATCTTCAAAAAACCCGCCGATATAAAACGTATGTGTCTGATTATTGATCATGACATCAAATTGATCACCGAGTTCATACCCGGCTCCTGTCTGAAAAACAAGCGGCAGGTATATCAGATTCTCCCTGTCGGTCTTATTATCTGTCTTTAAATTTGTTATTTTTTCAATGGTTCGTTCCTGACCACGCTCCAGAAACAAAACCGTGCCGGTCATATTCGAATCCCCGTAATTATATTCCGCATAGGTATACAGGGACTTTATGTATTCCACTTCATCCACTTCGTCCAGCGAATCAATATACTTACTGATATCTTCTTTATTACTCTGCGGCATCGCACAGATGATATCCGCAGAATTTGTTTCCTCGCATTTCCGGTCAAACGAGGCTTCCAGATTACACCAGACCACCAGTCCTATGTTCATCAGAAGAACTGCCAATGCCATGATCAGCATAAAAACGATGTTCAAGCCATGTTTCCGCTTTAAATTTGCCTTCCAGAGATATACAAAACTTTTCACTGATTTTCTTTCCTTTCTATGGTGATTTTTACCAGTTCATTTCTTGCAGAAATTCTCGTAGTTCTCTGTCACGCTTTTCATGGTCTCCCTGGACATATGGTTCCAGATTGCATTCACCAAAAATAATTCCGTCCCGTAAAAATAAAATCCGGTTTCCTCTGAGTGCAGATTTAATGTCATGCGTAACCATGATGATACTTTCGCCATCCTCATTCAGATTACTTAAAACATTCAGAACCGCCTCACTGTTTGCGGAATTCAATGCTCCGGTCGGTTCATCCGCAAATACGACTTCCGGTTTGTTAATGATCGCCCTGACAATCGCACACCTCTGTAGTTCTCCTCCTGAAACCTGATTTGGGAATTTTTTCGCCAGCTTTTCACTGATATTGACTTTTTCCAAAAGACTTGTGGCATCCTGAAGTAATTCCTTCCTGCTGCTTTCTTTTAAAAATCCGGCAGTCAGAATATTATCCATAATACTCATATAATCCAGCAGCAGCATCTGCTGAAATACGTAGCCACAATGCTTTCTTCGAAAGACGGCCAGTTTATTACTGGAATAGTGCGCAATTTCCTCTCCCAGAAAATTGATTTCACCGTCCGACGCCTGATCCATTCCGGAAAGTGTATACATTAACGTCGATTTACCGGCACCGGATGGCCCCATAATCACCGTAAAGTCACCCTGATACACCTCCAAATCCAGGTTTTGCAATATCGCAGTCTGACTCATATTGTCACCGTCATAATTTTTACACAGCTTCTTTGCCTGAATAATTACCTCTTTTTTCATAACACACCAGTTACCTTTCCCTATTATTAAAAGCATTTTCTTACTTTATAAAAGACACGATTCCACAACAGCATTTTGATCAAATTCTGCTGCACACAATTCTAAAATAGCAGATTCATGCTCTTTGCTGCACTTTAGCATCAGTTTTACCGCATCGTTGAAAAACTGTAATTCAATGGATATGCCTTGAAACTCCAGCTCATGTGTCTTCCCGCCTTCCGATGTAAGCATACCAGTCAGGATTTCAGGGACATAATCCGCCTGCGCTGTAACAATATTGATCAGCGGACAGTACAGATGAGACGTTATGGCAAGCTCATCCCCATTCATAAGATTTACCTTTTCGTGTGATTCATGAAGATTCGATACGCTTTTCACCGCAGAACAGATCGAATCCGCATCCCCATGCCGATACATAAATCGAAATGCATCAATAAACAGTCCCATCGTCCCTTCATTTTTATCATTTCTTCCGTGATATACGAAAAGAAACGGGACATTTCCCTGATAGCCCTCATTATAAACAGCAAGCATTTTATCAAGTATCGATAGCAGGAGCGCGGATGGCGATGCCTCTATTTTCTTCCGCACTTTAGGATCTCTGCTCACCAGTGACAGCTCCGCGTCATTTTCTATCCCTCCAAACCGTTTCGTATATTGAGAAATACCGCTCTGTGTATCAATCTGCTCCCGCTTGGTTTCGTCTTCCGGCACAAAATCAGAATACCGGCACTCACCCGCCAGGGAACATTGATTGTAAAAGCTGTCCCGGATTTCCCGATTCCAGATATGGACGGAAACCATGTCACATACTGCATGATGTGCAAACAGATAGATCACATGCAGCTCTTCCGATATTTTCACAATGCATTGCTGTGCCAACGGGCCCAATTCGTCAAAACGGGAAACATCCGTACCCATTTTCTCAATCCGGGTCAGAGTTTTGCATTTTGCTTCCATAGCCACTGCCGACAGATCAAAAAAGGGGATTTTTGTATCATCCATATACTGCAGTTCCTGAATCGTCGTATGGGAATCATTGAAGACACTGCGAAATACAGATTGATGTCTTCTGACCCGATTGACTGCCGCCTCGCAATACTGTCTGGAAAAAGAACCGGTTACGATCCATTTACCAACACATACACTGCTGTAATTCGACTCTAGAAAGAACTTCTGTCTTGTCTGGACTGCATACTCTCTTTCTACGCAGAAAGACTCCTGCGCTAAAGTACCGGCAAATTCTTCTCTGATCGATGTTTCATCAAAATCGGGTGTACACCCCCCCTTCAACGAATTCAAATATTTCTCCATACGGTTCTGCACCAGCCTGCTGATTTCCTTTATATCTTCCTCGGTCAGATCCTGCTCCGCATAAAATCGTAATCTGCTGTTTCTACCCCGCACAATCAGGTCCATATGCAGCGCTGCAATTCCTGCTGCTGTCCGGCTATGTAGATTTATGAATGTAAAACCGGAATTCTTCGCCCGAAACTCACATCCGTCTTCATAAGAAATCGAAAATGTGGCATCTGCTTCCTCCTCTGCTTTTAACAGTTGTATGGTGGAATACTGCCCGACAAATCTTGCCCGTCTTTCGGCCTCTTCGAAAAGATTCCCCACAAATGCAATCTTTGCCGTCTTTTTCTGATAGATGGAAACGGCTTCTTCCAGAATCACCTGCATTGTTTCCATCCTTGTTCCTGTTGTGCACAGCTTATCCGCGATCTCGTCTGAGACAGCACAGGAATAGCGGAAATCCAGCGTCTTAGCAGCCATACCGCCATCTCTGCGATGTCTGGCGGATGCCCAATCTATAAAATCATATTCCACCTGCTCTCTGCTGTCCCTGTGAATCATGTCTGCATAGACCGTATATTCATTATAGTAATTGATAAACTCATCGATTACCACAAGTTTCGAATATTCATCCAGAAAAGCTTTGTGAAAAGCAAAAAGAATATAATTTTTCGTCTTTGCGTTTATCTGTATCACCGACAGAGGCTTGTCTGTGTCTTCCGCTATTTTCGGCCAGATTGCTGTCTCAAACTGCTCGTTTTTATTATCTGTTTCATCCGAAATCGTCTGGCATCTGAGCGGCAGACTGCTTTTTTTGAAGCAGGCTTTTGCTTCTAACCGGTATCCAAAAATCGGATGCAGCCGGGACAGCTCTTTTAGCGCAGCATTCACCGCCTCACTCTGAATGTTCCCGGCATGTGCCAGCAGAAGGATACAAAACGGATTTGAAAGCCCCGCATTTAGCTGCTGTACCTCTGTCAGACGAACCGCGTCTTCTGCGAAACGAACCTTCCCGCTTTCGGTTTTTTCTGTATCGGCAATCAAAGCTGCAATCCGCTTCGGTGTCTGCTGGGAAACCGCATCACCGATCGAAATATGGATATCTTCTTTGCCAAGCAATGCAATCAGGCGGATCGCATTGATCGAATTTCCTCCATAGTCGATGAACGGATCATTGATGCCAATCCGCTCCGCCCCCAAAACGCGTTCAAATACTTCGCAAATCTTTTTTTCCGTTTCATTTTGCGGCGGCTCATATTCACGTTGTTGGAATCTGACCTTACTGCGCAGCTCTGCTTTGTCTATTTTTCCATTGATGGTGACCGGAATACGTTCCAACTGTATGATATAGTCCGGCACCATATACACAGGCACATGTTCGGCAACTGACCTGCGGATCACCGACAGATCCAACGCTTCTCTTGAAACGACGTATGCCGCAATACACTGATCTCCGTGGTTATTTCTGACAACAATGGCCGCTGTGTCCTCCACTCCCTGAATTTTCCGCAACGCATCCTCCACTTCACTGAGCTCAATTCGGTATCCCCGGATTTTCACCTGATCATCCATTCTCCCGAGATACTCTATATTGCCGTCCGGCAGCCATCTTGCCAGATCGCCTGTGAGATATAACCTGCCCTCTCCAAAGGGATTCGGGACAAATTTCTCTTCGGTGAGATCCTTCCGGTTTAAATACCCTCTGGAAAGACCCGCTCCGCCGATTGCAAGCTCACCCGGTACTCCGATGCCGCATAAGCTTCCCCTGTCCAACAGATACACGGTATAGTTTCGATGCGGTTTCCCGATTGGGATTTTTGCGGGCAGCTCGGCTCCTTTCTTACAGGACCAGTACGTCGCACAAATCGTCGCTTCCGTCGGTCCATAGGCATTGATATAATCCGCATAAGAGATGATTTTCTGAACGACTTCTCTGCTTGCCTCAGAACCGGCGGTCAAGATATAACGGCAGTCTGTTTCGGGAAGCTGTCCCGCAAACTGCGGCGGGAATGATAACACATTCAGTTTCTCCTGTTCCATGATATCATGTATGTATTCCGGATCAGAAGAGAGATCGGGATCCGGAATAGAAAGCATCGCTCCTCTCGTCAGAGCAAGTAATATCTGCCCTGTCGAGGCGTCAAATGTAATACTGGCAAACAGGATCATTCTGTCTGTCGGACCGATCTGATATTCGTCTCCCATGGCCTTGCAGAAATTGACCGCACTCCCGTGCTCAATCATAACGCCCTTCGGATTCCCCGTTGTACCGGATGTATAGATGATGTAAGCAAGATTTTCCGGTCCGGCCTTCGGAGTCGGGTTCTCCGCCGCTGTCTCCTGACAGAGAAACGCACTCAGGTCCAGGATTGGTTTGTCCGTCTCCGTCTTCACCCCTGCATCCTGGATGAGAATGACCTTCGGATTACAGTCTTTTAACTTGTAAGCCAGTCTCTCCTGCGGTTCATCCACATCAATCGGCACATAGCATCCTCCGGACTTCAGAATTCCCAGGATACCGGTAACAATCTCCGGGCTTTTCCTTCCTATGATAACGACAGGATCTTCCGGTCCCACTCCGATTTTCCGAAGTGCTTCCGCAATCTGATTCGCCATCGCGTTTAGTCTTGCATAGGTCACCTGCTGATTTTTGTATTTTAATGCGATATTGTCCGCAAATTGTTTTGCACAGTTTTCAAACAGATCTACCACAGTTTCCCTTCCGCAGGAGAAATCCGGCTGCCGGTTGAATTTATGAAGGATATCCGCTTCTTCCGAAGCCGTAATAAAATTCAAGTCACAGACCGATGCGTCCGAATCCGAAATCATATTGAAAACAATCTGTTCCAGCTGCAGGCATAATTTTTTTGCATTTTCTTTGGTAAATCTGCTTTTATCGTACATCATGCCGAACCGGATGTGCTCTCCCGACGCAAATGCTCCGACGGAAATCGGATAATTGGTCTGTTCTCTGGCACGCACGATCTCATAGGTCAGATCAGCGAATTGCATCTTCTCGTCATATTCATACTGGACATAATAATTCTCAAATACAAAGATGGAGTCTATCAGGTTGCTCGGAAGGTTCGTACGCTGCTGGATTTCACTCAGCGAGCAGTAATCATACGGGAAGCTGTCCAGTTCATGCCGGAATGCCTCTGTTAACAGCTCTTTTACCGTCTGTCCTTCTCTGACGCTGTATCGCACCGGAATCGTATTGATATAAAGCCCCACCGCTTTTTCAATACCTTTTAGATTTTTCTGCCGTCCCGAAACGACTTTTCCAAAGACCACATCTGTCGTCCGGTTATATTTCATCAACAGGATTGCCCACGCCGTTTCAAATAAAAGGCTCAGCGTAACTCCGCAATTCTTTGCAAAGTCTTTTACTTTTTCACTGGCGGGTTCCTCTAATTTAATTTCTGCAATACCGGAAGACTGCTCCTGAATCATCGGCGTTTCGTATGGTACAACCACTGCGGTCTCTTCATAGCCCCGCAGTAATTCTTCCCAGTAATTCAACCCTTCCTTCTCATCCTGTTCCCGAATATATTCTACAAAATCCCGATACGGAGCAACCGTTCCTCTATCTCTTTCCATTTCCTGTGCAAGGCTGTGCACCGGCTCCCCTTCTGAAAGGCGCTCATAATAGTCGAGCATATCGTGAAGCAGAAAAGAGGTACACCAGCCGTCCATACAGATATGATGATTTGTGATAATCATATAGGTAATGTCATTGCCCATCGTCACAATATTCACACGCATCAGCGTATCTTTTTCCAGATCAAACCCTCTTTTTACATCTGCCTGAATCAGTATTTCGAGTCTCTCTGACGCAGCCTCATCTTCATCTTCCGATAAATCGGTGACGGTGTATTCACATTCCCGTTCCTTCAGCACAACCTGTTTCGGTACATCTACACTCCGGTATAAGATCAGGGTACGCAGAACCTCATATTTATACGTCAGAAGCTTTAAACTGGTTTTCATACATTCCTTCTGAAATTTACCGCGGATCTTCAGCACATTCTGCAAGACATAGGCCGTCACTGCATCATCCATCATATTATGATACAGCATTCCCTTCTGCAAAGGCGTGAGATCATAGATCGATTCCACCATCTGATTTATTTTTTTTTCCATATTTTTCACCAATCAGCTCTTTTTTTTAGAGGGACAAAAGCAGATCATCGAGCGCCCCTAAATCTTCCATTGAGATACTGCTGTCACCAAAATCCGATCCGGTCTTCGTTGTCCCGCTCACGGAGCAGCAGTGATCAATCAGCTCCCGTACGGAACGTTCCAGGTTTTCCGTAAAGCTTTCCAGCTCTTTTGGACGGAAACTGTTTGTGCAGGTCAGCTCAAACACGGTTTCCCCATTCAGAATATAACAGTTTAGAATGATCGGATAGGAAAGGTCATTTTTATCGGAAATGTCCCTTCCATGGGAATACCCTGACATTTGAAGCAGCACGCCATCCTCTGCCGGGAGTTCGTTATAATCGCCCAGATAATTCAGTAAAATATCGGAGTGTTTTCCATCTGGATAGAGCACTCCATATCCGGAACCATGATTCGGAATCGAACGCAGCATCTCCTTGTTGGACGTGATTGTCTCCGACAACGTATCTTCACAGGTGGCAATAACAGGATATGTACTCGTAAAAAATCCAACCGTACGGTCCACATCCATCTTCTCTGCAAAATTATCTCTTCCATGCCCTTCCAGATCGATACCGATGCTCTTTTGTCCCGTGGTCTTATGCACCGCAATACTGAACGCACTCAGCAGCAGATCCTGCATATCCGTATGATAAGCCTGATTGGACTGCATTCTCATCTTTTCCGAATTGTGGGCGTCTATACGGAAACAGTTTGAGACAAAACCACTCTTCTCCCGATCTCTTTCTAGCTGAAATCCTGCTTTCACAAGCCTTTCTGTCACAATATCCCAGTAGCTGATCTCCTTTCTGTTTCTCACATCGGCACGGTATTTCGAAAGGTATAAAGACCAGTCCCTCACCGAAGCTGTCTTTGCAGGAAGTACGATCTCTTCTTCGCACAGTGCCAAGTTGTATCCTCTTACGAAATCTTCCATAATGATCCGCCAGGATACACCGTCAACGACAAGATGATGACTACAGAAAAACACATGGTCATTTGGCTCCTGCTTAAAAATACAGGTTTTTACCAGCGGGCCTTCCTTCAAATTCATACTTTGCTGTATCCGCATACACGTACGTTCGATAGCCTCAGACGGATCACCTGCTTTGCTCAAATTGACGATATCCAACTCAAAAAGTCTGCTTTCCTCCACTTTTTTTATCATCTGCTTTCCGTCTGAAAAGACTGCTCTTAATGCATCGTGATGTGCAACAACAGCTGCCATACCTTTGCGGAATGCGTTTTCGTCGACATGTCCGTCAAATTCAAAGAACAGAGACTGGTTATAGTGATGCACTTCTTGCAAGCCTCCGGAGAGAAGTGCTCTCTGCGCAGGCAGGAGATCTGATTCACCATAGATCTCACCCTGCTCATACTTCACCAGATCAGCTTTCTGCATCTGCAATGCAATACGCCGGATTGTTTTTTCTCTCATGATGTTCTTGACCGTCAGTTCATACCCGGACTCCCTCACTTTTGATACAACTCGGATTGCCTTGATGGAATCGCCTCCCAGCGTAAAGAAATTATCATTCATACTGATTGGCGAATAGCCCAATATGGTGCTAAAGGCTGACTGCAAAGCCTGCTCCTCGTCACTTTCCGGGGCAACATATTCATTTTGAGATTCCAGTTTTATATCCGGCAGGGCTCGCTTGTCGACTTTGCCGTTCTTTGTCGTCGGTATGCTTTCTATCTGCATCATATAAGTCGGTATCATATAATCCGGCAAACTTCCGCTGAGTTGATCTCTGATTTCGCCGGCGCTGCAACTTTGCTCGGCGACATAGTAGGCATACAGTGCTTTTGCTCCCCCCTGATCTGACCTGGCAACGACGATACAGTCCTTAATCGGCGCCAATTCCTTGATCCTGCTTTCAACTTCTCCAAGCTCGATCCGCTGTCCATGGATTTTTACCTGTTCATCCATTCTGCCCAGAAACCGGATATTGCCGTCCGTTCTCCAAACGGCCAGATCTCCTGTCCGGTACATCGTTCCCTGCCCGAACGGATTCTGTACGAATACCTGCCCGGTCAGGTCCGAGCGGTTCAGGTATCCGGCTCCCACATACAATCCGGCAACACATAATTCTCCCGGCACGCCAGGCCCGCACAGCCGGTCTCCCTGCATGATATAAATCTGCGTATCTGTCATAGGTCGCCCGATCGGTATTTCTTCATAATTCTGGTCACAAACAAAATAAGTACAGTCAATACTGGCTTCTGTCGGTCCGTAAGTGTTGGTCAGCGGAATCTCTTTTCCGGTCTTCTTCATCATTCTATGGAAATCCCGGACATGCTCCGGTTTTAATTCTTCCCCGCTCACAAACACATAGCGGAGCGATTGGATCTGGTCATACAGTCCGGCACTTTCGACCGTATCGATGAAAAAGCTTAACACGGTCGGGACAAAATACATTACGGTAACACCGTGCCGGAATATTGCCCTGCACATTGCCGCAGGATCCTTTTCATCCTCATTTTCCAGCATAATTAAGGTTGCCCCGAATAAGGACCACCACAATAATTCACAGAGGGAATCATCAAATGTGATCGTTGTCTTCTGAAGCATTACATCGTTTTCTCCAATCGGATATCTGCTCTGTGTCCACAAGAGCCGATTGATGAGGCCACGGTGAAGATTGACGGCTCCCTTTGGTTTCCCGGTTGTTCCGGACGTATAGAAGCAATGCGAATAGTGCTCCGGCGTATGCAGCCTTTCCGGATTCTCAGGATTACGCCCCAATGCCATGCGCTTTAAATCAATGACCGGTATCTCCTCTGAATCATATGACCGCTCATCCGCTGCCAGAATCACCGCCTTCGGCCGGCAATCTTCGATGATATATGCGATCCGCTCGTTCGGATATGTCACGTTTACCGGTACATACGCACCGCCGGCTTTCAGGATTCCATAGATTGCTATCATGAGTTCGTTACACCGTTCTGCAATCACAACCACAAAATCATTCGGTCCTACCCCATACCGCCGTAAATCATTGGCTAACGCATTGGCTTTCTCATTCAATTCCCGATAGGTCAGCATATGATCCTGATATACGACGGCAACCCGGTCCGGCGTCTTTTGTACCTGCTCCTCAAACAGATCCACGACTGTCCTGTCGCGTACACCTTCCACTTCTTTTGGATTGAATTTCTCAAGTACCTGCACTTTCTCGGCCTGTGTGATCATCTCGATCTCTTCCATCTTCTGATCCGGATTTTCCGTAATCTGCTTTAAGATTTCCGTATAGTGATCGGCGATTCTCATTGCCGTCTCTTTTAGAAACAATGCTGTACAGTACTCCAGTTTCACATGGAATCCGTCCGACTCTTCCTTGATGATAAAGGAAAGATCAAATTTTGAAATGGCATTATCCCACTCTTTTACCGGAAGTACCTTTCCATCCAGCATCAATTCCATCTGTCCCATATTCTGCATTTCGATCATGACGCTGAACAGGGGATTTCTGGACATATCGCGCTGAACTCCGACCGCTTCGATGAGTTCGTCAAACGGATAATCCTGATAATTATATGCCTGCAGGCATTTCTCTTTCATCCTATCCAGGAACTCTGTGTATCTGTGTGATTGATCTACCTTGCCTCTGAGCGCAACCGTATTGATAAACATCCCCATGACATCTTCTGTGTCTCTGTGTGTTCTTCCACTGATCAGGCTGCCGACCACAATGTCCTCCTGCCTGCTGTATCTGCTCAAAAGCAGCATTGCTGCGGAAAGAAAGACCATGTAATCAGTCGCTTGATTTTTCTTGGCAATTTCCTTTATGTTTCCGCCAAGTTCATCACCAAGCAGGACTTCCACAGAATCCCCTTCAAAGCTTTGTTCTGTCGGTCTTGCATAATCAAGCGGCAGATCCAGAACAGGAATCTCATCGGCAAACTCATTTAACCAATATTGTTCCTGCGCGGACATATCCTGTTTCCGCATCCATTCACTGCAGTCCTTATACTGCACCCGCAGCGGTTCAAGCGCTTTCCCTTCATACAGTTCCGCCATCTCTTTCAGCAGAATTGTATTGCTGATACCGTCCGAAATCATATGGTGGATATCCAGAAACAGGATATGCCGATCTTCGGATACTTTCAGAACCAGTTCCCTCATAAGCGGTGCTCTGCCCAGATCAAACGGCCGTAGAAATTCCTGATAGACCTGTTCCGTCTCGCTTTCCGCTCTCTCCGTTATTTCAAAATCGATTACGGCATCTTGTTGAACGACCTGAACCGGTTCTCCGTCTATCATCTGAAATCCGGTACGCAAAATCTCGTGCCGCTCCGTCAATTTTATGATTGCAGCTTTCATCCGTTCCACATCAAATTCCCCGTCGAATTCAATGGATCCGGTCATGTTATAAGCAATTTCCTTTTCATCATATTGATTGATTAAAAACATCCGCTTCTGGGAAGAAGACATCGGATAGTATTCCTGCGCTTCTGCAACCGGAATCTCCTTCTCCACGCTGCAGCTTCCTGCGATATTCTTCGCAAGCGCCCCCGGTGACGGATGATGAAACAGCGTATCAAAAGCCACTTTGACACCGAATTTCGTTTCCAGCTGGTTAATCAGGCGCACCGCACTGAGCGAATGTCCTCCGATTTCAAAAAAGTTATCATTGACCCCTACGGGCGCAACGTTTAGTATGCCACTGTAGATATCGCAGATATTTTTTTCCATTTCACTGCTGGGAGCCACATACGCGTGACCGGCCGCCATCTCTATATCCGGCAGTGCGTGCTTGTCCAGTTTCCCGTTCTTTGTGAGCGGAATGGCATCTATCTGCAGCATATACATGGGAATCATATAGTTCGGCAGCGTTACGATCAAAAAATCGCGTACTTCTGAAACACCGATTCTGCTGTCACTTACATAGTAAGCATAGATTGCTTTTTCACAGTTGCCATCTTCTCTGGCAATCACAACGCAATCTTTGATTCCATCCATCTCGCGAATCCTGCTCTCTATTTCTCCAAGTTCAATCCGAAAACCACGGATTTTGACCTGTTCGTCTGCCCTCCCTGCATATTCAATCCTCTTTTCGTCGATGAACCTGGCCAGATCTCCGGTCCGGTACATTCTTCTGCCGGGAAGAAACGGATGATCCAGAAACTTGGTCTGATTCAGATCCGGTCTGTTCAGATACCCTCTTGCCACCCCGTCACCGGAAATATACATTTCCCCCAGTACATGGAATGGTACGGGATTTAAGTTTTTATCCAGAAGATAGATCTGGACATTGTCTGCGGGAACCCCAATGGAAACGGAATTCCGTGTATCCTGCACCGGATCAAACTGATAGATCATACAGCCTACGACCGTTTCTGTCGGACCATATTCATTATAGATTTCAATCGTTCCTCCAAAGCTTTCCTGAATCTCGTTTGCAAGGTTCACCTTTAAATCTTCACCACCGACAATCAGTCTTTGTACGGATGAATTCCGGTTATCCAGGTCTTTGAGCAAAGCCAGATGAGCCGGTGTCAGTTTCATTACGGTAACCTGATTGTCCGCCATAATGTCGTAAAGAACATAGCTGCTTCCTTCTCCCTGTTCCCGATACAGAATTATTTTGCCGCCGCTCACCAACGGCGTAAATATAGTCGTAACCGTCAGGTCAAAGGAAACGGAAGAAAACAGCGGAAAGATCTCCTGTTCCTTTTTTATGTACATTTTCTTTGCCCACCAGATATAATTGACCAGACCGCGCTGTTCGATCATGACACCTTTTGGTTTTCCGGTCGTTCCGGAGGTATAAATACAGTAAGCCAGATCTTTAGGCCCGCTGATCCGTTCCAAATTCTCCGGATTCGAGCGGTAAATCTCCGGATTTGCAAGATCGATCACAGGGATATCCGTTGGAATCTCCGTGTGATAAGTCAATACTGCTTTGGGTTTACTGTCCTCCAAAATAAACTGAATCCGTTCTTTGGGATATGCCGGATCAATCGGCACATATGCGCCTCCTGATTTCAATACCGCATAGATGGCAATCAGCATTTCCATACTGCGCTCTGCCAGAATTGCGACAAAATCATCCGGCTTTATACCTCCTGCCCGTAACTGATATGCCAGAGCATTTGCCATTTGATTTAATTCACAGTAGGTCAGTTCCCGATTTTCCATCACTGCCGCAATCCGATCCGGCGTTTTTTTTACCTGCTCTTCAAACAGATCCATGATCGTCTTCTCTTTGGGATATTCCGCCACTGTGGCATTGAACTGATGCAGCATAAGATCCGCTTCCACACCATTCAGCAAAGAAACATCAGACAGCAGGCTGTCATATTTTTGAGCAAACTGTTCCAGGCATCTTGAAAAATACTGCAAAAACCGGTTGATTGTACTTTCACAGTATAGTGCTCTGTTGTATTTAAATAAGATCTTATAATTGTCCCTGGCATGGATAATCTCACAATCCAGATCAAACATATTTCCCTCGACGCTGTATTCCACCGGAATCATCTGTACATCCTTGGCAAAATACTCCTGATGAAAATCCTGATAGGCAAAATTGATATCAAAAATTTTTTCGTCTTTATTGGAGCTTTTTCTTCCGCACATTTCAATGATCTTTTCCAGCGGCACTTCCGCGTTATCCATGAATGAATAGAATTCCTGCTTTATGGTATCCAGATAGTCCTTTACGGTTAACGCATCCTCAAACTCGACCAGGAACGGCAGATTCGTCACAAAAAGACCAATCATATCCTGCACCTGATACGAATTCCTTCCCTCCAGTGTGATGCCGAATAAGACATTATCTCCGCCTGTCTGTAATTTCAAGGTATATCCAAAAGCCGCGAGCATATAGAGAAACGGCGTGCAATTGGCTTCTTTGCAGAATCGGCTGATTTCATCTGCGGTTTCTCTGGTGAGTTCCAGTTCACACCTTCCTTTTCGATTCCCGTTTTCAGAGTTACCTGTCAGATCGGCATCCAGTTTACAGCCCGGAATTCCATTTGAGAACTTCCCTCTCCAGTAGTTTTCCTGCTCCAGCATTGCCTCACCTGCCAGATAGCTTTTCTGCCACTCGGCATAGTCTTTGTACTGTACGGACAGCTTTGGAAGTTCTTTTTCTTCCAGGAAACAGATCAGATCGTGTAATAACACATTTTCACTGAAGCCGTCAAAGACAATATGGTGGACATCAAATAGCATGACGCTCTTCTCCTGCGTGGAATTCAACCTATGAATCCGGACGAGCGGCACTTCCTCCAGCGCAAACGGTCTTACGAATTCTCGCATCTGTGCATCGATGTACGCCGCATCGATTACCGCCAGGCCGGTGTCGGTCACCTGAAACTCAAATTCTGCATTTTCATGGATGACCTGCACAATTTCACCGTCAATTACCGAAAAACTTGTCCGCAATGCCTCATGGCGTTCCAGCAGTCTGGTCAATGCCTTTTTCATTTTTTCAGGACTTATCTTCCCTTCTATGTAAACAACTGCCGGTATATTATAGACCTTGTCCTCCCGATTGAGCTGGTACTCCACAAATAGTCTCTTTTGCTCACAAGAGGCGGCATAATAATCTTTTTTGGCAACAGGCAGCATCTCCGTCTGGATTTCCGACCGTCCCCTTTTTTGTTGTTCAATCACGCTTCTGACTGCGGAAACCGTGAACTCCTTCTTAAAATCTCTGAAATTTAATTTGACGCCGAATTTCTCCTGTACGGCCGCGAAAAATTTCAGGATCTGAATGGAGTTTATTCCGAGGGAAATAAAGTCTTCCTCTGTATCCATATCTGCAATCCCCATTGTTTCCATACAGATATCACGGATTGCTTTATTTTCTGCATCCAAATCTGCCGCCTGCAGAAGCTGCCTCTCCTCTCCTTTTATGAGGTAAAATCTTACCGGACACAGATACGAAGGCAGATTTTTCAAACAAATCTGTTTCAGTTCTCCAAGCTTTATTTCAAAATCACTGTCACAATACAGATCTGCGGCAATCGCATTCTTATCGTCCGGATAAACAGCTGCCCGCAGAACGCCCCCGATGCCAGAAAGCACCTTTTCGATTCGGGACCTTCCGATGCGGATTCCGTTACGGATGAATGTATGATCCTTTCTGTCAATTACTTCTAATTCGCAGTCCTCGTTTAAGCTTCCGTAAAACGGTGTGATCATCAGTTCCCTGTTTTCTGAATACAGCCCTATCATCCCGACAGAACCAAACGGTACAAGATTATGGTAACCATCCAGCACGACATACGTACTTTCCGCAGTCCTACCTTCTGCTGTTTCACGAAGAAATTCTGTATGGTTGTTTCTCACGTGCTTCACAGCAGCAGACAGCAGTTTTTCGGTCTCTTCATCGATGCAGTCCACTTTTGAGATGCGTGTATTTTTATCCGCGCCCATCCGGAACAATACGGTTCGATATCCGCTCAGCCATGACCGTACCTGTTTCTCAGAAAATTTCGCACTGTTGTAATCAAAATCAATCACAATTTCATTTCTTGCAAAAGTCAGGTTTATCATCAGGTCATACATCGCAGTTTTCTGCACCAGCGTGCGCATATTCACTTCTTCCCTGCCCACTTCCAACTGTGGCAGAGTATCCATGTTAAACAGGACATTGATCTTCGGCTCGGATCGCATCGTTTCTTCACTGCATATTTCATCGAGCATATATCGGGTATCGTCAAGCTTGCTGAACAGACGCATATTCTGGCTGATAATATCGTTGACACGAAGTTCGGAAAACACTTCCGTAATCACAGGAATCACTTTATCAATGTAACCGACAACCGAACAGTCACTCAAAAGCAGTTGTCCCGCAAACGGTACACCCACGACTATTTTTTTCTGTCCTGAAATTTTATGCAGTAAAATATGGGCTGCCGAAAGCATCAGGACAAACGGGGAGCACTTGAAGGCTGACGCAGCTGCTTTCAGATCCAGATACTCGACTTTGTCGATATGACCGCTCACTCTTTCACAGCTGCTGCCGCTTTGTTCCCGCATGCATGGCAGGGACAGCTCATAAGCATTCTGAAAATAACCGGACCAAAACTCCGCAATCTCTTCCCGATCCAGATTTTTGATGATTTGTGCTTTTCTTGTCTCGTATTCCTGTATGCCGACTGCCGGCTTCAACTGGAACGGTACGGATGAAACTGCAGCATTATAATAGGCAAACACTTCCTCCATCATCTGCACAATGGAATATCCGTCAACAAAAAGATGATTGGCACAAAACAGCAGGTACCGGCTTTTGGGATCCTGTAAAAGATACAGCTTAAATCCTCTCTCGTGATACAGATCAAACGGAAGGTTGGCGAGTTTCCCAATTTCATCCTCCGTAAGTACACTCTCACAGGTATACGTTTCAAGCTGAAACGGCTCACGGACCGTATTCAGACGAATATTGTCTTCATCCAGTGAGACATCCAGCATACCGTGGCGTGCAATCACTTTGCGGACACAGGAGGTCAGCACCGATGCATCCATTTCCTGCACGGTTTCAAACAGTACGCTTTCATTGTATTGCGACGTCTCTTTTTCAAAAGACATTGCGGCTATCATGACCGACTGTCTTTCGGAGACTGTCAGCGGACGAATGCCCGGCGCTTCCGGAAGAAACACGCCCTGCATCCTCCTTACCACCTTTTTGACCGTTTTGATGATCTGTTCAATATCCTCATCCGTATGCGCAGTGGATAAAAAGCAGTTCCTGCCTTCCCAGATATAAATACCCTCCATCAGCATATAGTAATAAAATATCTCAAGGTTACCCTGAAACTCAAAGCGGAACAGCGATCCGAAATAACTCACCTTCATCGGAACATTTTCCGCTTCCAAAAATTCATTTAAGGACTCAGCCAGGTACTGGGTCTTTCTGTTTATTTCCGGATAAATCAGATCTTTTTCGGCCTTTATTTTTTTCAATACGACCTCTGCCGCCGCCATTGACAGCGGATGATGACAGAATGTGCCGCCCGCAAATGTCCTGTGCGCTTCATTCGGCGGATAGGAGCCATCCCCATAATTCCACATGCCACCATCCAGACAATCCATGAATTCCGCTTTGCCCGCGACAGCTCCAATCGGCATTCCGCCGCCCAGTATTTTTCCATAGGTGGCTATATCACCGCGCACTCCGTAAAACTCCTGGGCACCGCCCGGAGAAATGCGAAAACCGGTAATCATTTCGTCAAAAATAAGTGCGATATTGTTTTTTTCTGTGATACTTCTTAACTCTGTGACAAATTCCCTTGGCTGTAATCCCGGATTCCGGCTCTGTACGGACTCCAGCAGAACACCGGCAATCTCATCGGCATTTTCTTCTATGATCCGGAGCGATTTCTCGTCATCGTAATCCAGAATCATCAGATCACTGACCATATGCTCCAGCACGCCGACACTCATTGGGCGGGTATGTGTGTAATCCTCGCCTTCAATTCCCAATACACCGTCAAAGGTTCCGTGATATGCCCCTGCAAAGTACACAATTTTGCTTTTCAGCGTTTTTGCACGCGCAATTCTTACCGCTGCCATGACTGCCTCAGAACCGGAATTAAAATAGGCGGCTCGCTCCATTCCGGTCAATTCACAGAGAAGCTCCGAAACAATTCCGACATTTTCCGAAATCATACTGAGCGGAAATCCTTTGTCGATTTCTTTTTTAACCGCTTCCAATATGAATTCTGGCTTGTAACCGAAGAAGTTTACGCCAAAACCCATCGCAATATCAATATACTGATTGCCGTCCACATCCACAATCTTTGAACCAAAGCAGTCACTGGCCACCAATTGATAGATCAATTCCTTATAATCCAGCCGGAATCCAGCGACATTCCTCCAATCCGCATGTTTCATTCTGATTTTTTCCGCAATTTCTTTGGAATGTCCGGTTTTTCCGTTATATTCTCCGGTCAATTCCTGCAGTGCATTTTTGACTCTGGCGGACCGTTCCTTTCGGTCCAGGTCTATCTTTTTGTACGCAACATAAGATTTGGATTTCTTTTTTGGTGCTTTACTGCCACTGCCCGCGGATACCGTTGTATTTACGAGACCAACCACCGGTTTCTGGCTTCCGCTCTCCTGATTTCCCGCCATTGCCTGATAGACCATTTGGGAGATCTGCTGAATCAGTTCATCCGGAACCGTTGTACCGGAGATTTTTGTTTGCTGTTCTGGCCCTGCCCCGTTCCATACCGTCTTTTCCGTTACAGCGACAGACTCAGCTGTTCCAGAGAAATCCGCACGCTCCTCCAATGCAGCATCCGAGTTTTCACGTACAAACTTTGTAATATCCGCAATTGTATTAACACCTCCAAAGAATTGTGAAACCTGTATCTGTACACCAAACCTTTCCTTTAACTTGGAATTGATATTTACCAGGGAAAGAGAATCCACACCGAGTTCAATCAGATTATCATACTCATCAATTTCCATATCCTCAACATGTACAATTTCATTTATTACATCGCTGATCGTCTGTTTTAAGCTGTCCATAAATTTTTCCATCACACTTCTCCCTTTCTGTTTGATCTGGCTGCAGTTTGTCATTTAAAAAGAACAGGCGGTTCTAGACAGCATTTTTGTCAAAATATCCGAAAAAGCCATCTCATAGATTTCATCAAAACTCTGCAATGCAAGATACTCCGCAATAGCTCTCCAACGAACCGTTTCCGTAAGCTGAAGCGCGAGGTTTTCCGCAATCATACGCTCACTCTCATACGGAGTCCCAAACACATTTGACAGAACAATGTGTTTCAGGGGCCTTATGTGCAAAGATTCCACAAATATTTTCAGCTGCACCGATTGCCCAGAAAGCATCCCACAGTGATACGGCAGATTCGATTCCAGTTTCCGTACGTTCGCTCCCAGTTTTTTAAATAATTCCGCCGCTGTTTCAAGGCAGCCGAGATTGCCGGCGATACAGGTCTGCGTTCCGGTATTATCACAGGAAATCCATATCTCATTGCCTTCATATCTCAGATCCCCGCATATCCGGGAAGTCACTTCGCGATCCAGATTTGATACCACATACATTCCTGCATCCTCTATTTCAGAAGCCAGATCAATACGCTTTTTCACGAGTCGGACCGCATCTTTTACATCAAGCGCTCCTGCACACGTCAATGCGGTAATCTCTCCCAGACTGTGACCGGCAAAAATCGCATTCTGAAGTTCCATAGGCTCCACGTACTCCCGAAATGTGGATAAAGAAACTGCAAAAATCAGATAGGATTTAGCTGTGATATCCTGCTCCCTATCACACATCAATTCGGCAGACAAATCCCGTTTACTGAGCTCAGAAATCTCCTCCAACGTATTTTTCATGATACTGCTCTCCCGATATTTTTCTTTTAGGATTTCACATTTTAAAGACCCCTGCCCCGGAAACAATATTATTTTTTTTTCCATACTCTTATCACCCTCTATGCCATCCAGCATCTTGTCTTATCAAAGGAATACGTCGGCATACTAACGACCGAAGCACAGCGACTGCCATATAATGTATCCCAGTCGATATCGGCGCCGCTGGTATAGCAGAACGCAATCTGCTTTTTTACCTCCGCGTCGGTGCTATCAGACTGCAACACAGAATTTATCAACACTCCGACTTTTTGATTCAACCGGGAGAAAGACTCCTGATTCAGCTCTCCGAATTTGATTTTCTGACGCGGATCTGTCAGTTTCCGGACACAGGAATAGAATACGTTATGTTCCGGTTCCGAACAAAATCGGAAATTGGCGAGTGACATTTTTAACTCCTCTGCCGTTTCACAAAGAATTGCAAGACGATATTGATAATGGCCTCTTCCCACAGATGCTGTATAGCACAGATCCGTCAAATCCACAGTTTTCTCCTTCAGAAGAAATGAAACCATTTCCTCCGTCTGCCTTCTCAGTGCCGATTCCGTCATTGCAGACAACACAAACAATTCCGTATCTCGTTCCTTCTGTTCCAAGTGTTTTTTATCCGCATATTCCGACAGGATACACAGATAATTTGTTCCCGACAGTCCGTAATTACTGATACAGCACGTAAATTCCGGGCCGGTTTCCGGAAAATCCGTCAGTTCCCTGTTAATCCGGAAGCGGTCAGCTCTCTCCTCGTATAAAGGTGCATCGCAATTAATCTGAGGGCATAGTTTTCTGTTTTCAATCATCAGACAGCATTTGATCAATCCAGCTAATCCGGAGCAGGAAAATGTATGTCCGATATTCGCTTTGACCGATCCAACCGGAATTTTCGTTCCGGCCGGCAGTTCCATTTCTTCCAGTGAACGGGTCAGCGCCTGTATCTCTATGGAATCACCTAATTTCGTTCCGGTTCCATGCAATTCCAGATAAGAAATATCCCCCGGATCCAGATTCAGTTTTTGACAGGTCCTAAAAAACAGCTCTGTCTGTGCTTTCGGATTCGGTGCGGATAAACCAAGTGAACGGCCATCCTGATTTGACTGCACCGCGCGAATTACACCGTAGATATGATCTCCGTCCCGGACTGCATCCGGAAGGCGTTTGATAATGACAGAGCAGACGCCTTCGCTCACGCCCGTACCGTCTGCTTCGCTGTCAAACGGTCTCGTGTGTCCGTCAGAAGATTCAATCCCGATCGAATACTCTTTTTCATCCGGGAATACACTCAGCTGCACCCCTCCCACAACCGCACCGTCACATTCCTTCAGTTTTAATGCATTACATGCATATTTCAATGCGGCAAAGGAGGAAGAGCAGGCACTGTCGACCATAACGCTTTCCCCGGTAAAATTCATGAAATAGGACAGTCTTCCCGCAATCCCGGAAGAAAACAACGCGGTAGGCGATGCATCCGCACCCATTACCTTACTGATATTCGGATAGCCGGTAATTTCCATCGTACCGATATAGCCCACAAATACCCCTATATTTTTTCCATACCATCTGTTTCCTCCATATCCGGCATCCTCCATTGCGGTCAGGGCACTCTCCAAAAACAGCCTCTGATCCGGCTGTATCAGATTTGCTTCGGATTTTGGTATCTTAAAGTATTTATAATCAAAGGAGGATATATCATTCAGATATCCGCCCCTCTTATAGGTAACATCTCCGCAATCCAATACTTTCACATAAGATTCCAGTTCAAGCTCTCTTGCTTTTGGAAAGCTTCCCGTGCTGTCTACCCCCGCGCTTAAATTCGCCCAGTAGGTATCCTTGCGATCCGCGCCCGGTACATGAACTGCCACGCCGATTACTGCAATGTCACTGTCTGTAAGGTCTCTAGCCAAACTTACCACCTCCAATATCCGAAAAACTTTCTCATATGATCTCTGCTATTTCCGCTATTGTCGTATAATAAAACAGGTCTGTCACACTGATATCCTTATCTGAAATCTCCGATATTCTGACATTAAACCGATTCAATGCAATTGAGTCCACTCCGGTTGTAAAAAAGTTTTCATCGGGATCGATTCTCACTCCGCAGATTTCTTCCCAGATATCCAACAGCTTCCCAACCTTATCCGTATTTTCTTCATACTGATTCTTATCTTCCATTTTCGGCTCCTTTCACTTTCGCAGTTTAAACACCGCATATTTTCGGTTCTGCGGCACCAATTGCACTAATCAAATGAAACATTATAAATCGAATAAAACATTCCCTTTTTGTCCATCAATTCTTCGAATGTACCAGTTTCTACGATTACCCCGTCTCTCAATGTGACAATTGCATCGTATTTTTTCAATATTTCCTCATTCAGCTTATGTGTAATCACAATTCTGGTAATGTCCGCAATGGAAAGAATTGCTTCTTCCACCTGCTTTGAAGTCGCATTATCCAGAGCAGACATGGCTTCATCCATCAGTAATACCGGCGTTTCTTTCAACAGGCATCTTGCAATGGATATTCTCTGCTTCTCACCTCCGGAAAGCCGGTTCCCGTTCTCTCCGCATTTATAATCGATTCCCTTTTCTTCGATCAGCTTTGACAGACCTGATTTTTCCAACGCCTCCTGTACCTTTTCTTTTGGAAAATCGCGGTACATCGTAATATTAGAGATAATGTCATCATCAAAGATAAAAACATCCTGCTGAATCACCGATATCTGTTCATACAAGCTCTTACTGCTCACTTCGGAAATTTCCAGATCATCAATTTTAATACTGCCGGAGTAATTCCGGTAATACCCCATGAGCAGATTCAGCAAAGTGCTTTTTCCACTCCCGCTCACCCCCACAAGTGCATAACTCTTTCCCTTTTCAAAGGAAACATCAATTCCTTTCAGGATCAATTTTTCCCCATACGAAAAGGTCACATTGTTAAAAGATATTTTATCTTCAAACTTTTCAATTGCCGTATTCGCCGCATTGACACTTTCCGTGTCATCGAGGATTTTATTTCCCTTATCGATCAGAACTTTTGATGCATTGATCTTATTGATAATCTGCGGCAGTTTCTCAATCGGTTCCACAATATAATTGATCAGCTGAATAAATGCCACTACCACACCGATCTCCAGATATCCTGTGATCGTAAAGATGGAACCCGCCAGGAAAACGATAATAAACAGAAAAATACTTGAGCTTTCGGACGCTGTCGCCACAACACCCAGCATATTCCGCTTCTTCAATTTTTCATTTTCCAGACTGCTGTTGCCCGCTTTATACAACCGGACAATTTCTGCTTCAATATTGAAACTCTTGATCACTGTAAAGCCGGACAGCATATCTTTCACCGTTGATAAGAAATTCTCGTTCTTTGCCGAAATTCTTTCTTCCTGCACTTTTATTTTTTTACTGTAAATCAACGTTGAGAGCATCGGCAATAAAGCTGAAACGATGATGATCAGGAAGAAGAACCAGCTTGAAAACAGCATTGCTATAATGCTGGCAGAAAACAGAAACAACTGCTCCGGCAGCAGAAATACATTCTCAAGATAGTTCAGCTCAATGGAATTGATATCATTCGTCATGACGGACAGATAATTGCCGACATTTCTCTGCCGGAAAGAAGACAGATCTTTTGAAATAATCGTTTCGTATAATTCATCCTTGTAATCCACCAGCGCCCTGTAATAAAACCTGTTTTGAAAGAAATTTTTCATATAAATAGAAAATCCATAAAAAAGCAGAGACAGAATACTGATGATGAGAATATATGGCAGCTTGTCCAAATTGTCGGACAATGCAAAATTCATGACAATTTCCATAAGAAATGCAAAGAAAATGCTGAAGGAAGCTTTTAGTATGGAAAAAAATACCCCCAGCACAAAATTCTTTTTGTTATTGACTAAATATTTTTTTAAATATGTATTTTTCTTTTTCATCCATTCCCCAACCCATATGTGCTTTACAATTCATGCAGTGTCATTTTTCACGTTCCATTCCTGTCAGGGAAGAAAATCTTCTATGATACTTCCCATTCCTTTTTCTTCTGCCAGACGTCTCACCTGGCAGGCAAGTGCAAGATCCAGCACTCCCAGACCAAACGGACTGAACACGGACGTTTTGCCCGGCACCCTCGGAGCTTGTCTGCCTTCTATGATTTCCGCCAGCGAAGACCTCACGAAATCTCTGTTCCCCACTTTCTGTTCGGTCAGGTGAATGGCTGTCCTTTCACGGCATACATGATCGAGATCGTCCACGATGTTATCACAGGAAAGAATGACTTCCGGTGAAAAATCCCGGAGGGATATATTTAAAATCGTGCTTTCCGCTGTGCATGCCGAAATATCTGATAGATACGGAACACCCGCCGTGGTCGCAAAAGATACTAGGGGGGCTTTCTGAAGCACCGTTTCAATGGAATCAGCTACCTCGCCCTGCATTCCATCCATCCCGATTTCCTGCAAAAATAACTGTGCCCTCTCCGGGAATTCATCAAAAACGACTATCTTTTCCACTTTTAAAAAGACTGATTTCAAAAAAAGGCTGATTTCCCGGTTGATCCTGCCGCATCCGACAAAACCTATGATCCGCTCATCTGCATTCTGATGGAGCAGCCCGGCAGCAAGAGCTGCACTCGCCGCAGTTCTTTTTGCGCTGATAATCGAGCTTTCCAGCACTGCCTCCACATGCCCGTTTTCCATATTATTTAAAATAATCAGCGCCGATGCCCGTTCCATACCATGATTGATGTTATCCGGAAAAGAGGAAATCCATTTCATCCCCGCCGCATTGGTAGCTCCTCCCAGATATGCCGGAAGACCGATGATGCGGTTACGGTCATTGTCCGGGAAACGCAAAAAGACAGAATGCGGAAGTGCGCTGTCTCCGGCTCCATGCGTGGTATAAGCCTTTGCCACAATGTCCATGATCCTGTGTTCCTGTCCCTTTAGAAGCTCCGAAATTTCTCCTGCTTTTAATAAATATAGTTCTTTCATAAAATACTTCCCCTTTCTCTAACCATGCCCTGGCATATCGTCAATGCAATACCAGCTCTTCTGTCCTGGCATGACACAGTTTTTCATTTACCCACTCATCGCAATATACATTATTGAGATATCTCTCACCGCGGTCATGAACGATAAATGCACATTTGGATCCTTTGGGAATCTGGCTGCTGTATTTTTCAATCGCACTGACAATCGCTCCCGTGGAGCCGCCTGCAAAAACAGCCTCCGTATTCAAAAGTCTCCGGCAGCCTGTTACACAGTCCATATCTGTCACATGAATGCATTCATATGCCATTTCCTCGTAGAACAGATCCGGAACTACGGCTGCTCCATGACCGGGGATCAGACGTCTTCCTCTTTTTCCTCCAAAAATAACGCTTCCGACCGCATCAACTGCAATCACCTTTGTTTTCAGTTTTTTGTCTTTTATATAATCGGAATATCCCCGAATAGTCCCGCACGTACCGACTGCCACAAATATGTAATCAATGTTGCTGCCAAGGCTCTCAAAAAGCTCTTTCGCCGCCGATCTATGTCCTAACGGATTATAGATATTGCTGTATTGATTCGGCCAATAGCTGTTTGGTATTTCCTGCAGCAGTTCTTTTACGCGGTTCAGCCGGCTCTGGAGAAATTCTCCCGTCACTTCATCCGGCTCCGTCACACAGTCAAGCTCAGCTCCATAGGCTTTCAAAAGCTTCTTGTTCTGGGGCGTGATTTTCGGATCGACTACACAGATCAGCCTTTGCTTCCAGAGCTTGCATATCTGCGCCAGTGCGATTCCCAGATTGCCGGAACTGGATTCAATAATTACGGTATCATCATTGATCCTTCCATCCTCCCTTGCATGAAACAAAATGGAATACGCACTTCTGTCCTTTGCGCTTCCTCCCGGATTAAACGATTCCAGCTTCGCATAAATATCAAAACCATAATTTTCTTTCGGAAACAATGAATTTAATTTTATGACCGGCGTATTGCCAATAAGATTCAATAGTCCAAACTCATTTTCCATTTCCAATCTCCGCACCTTTCCAAATACTGTGAATTCCCGTCCATTCATCAATCTTTAAAACGTACTGTGCGATTCAACCGCACATACCATCTCGGCCACAGCGCATTTGTCTCCTCTTACTTCCGCCTGTCCGGCAAGTTTAACAAAGTTTCCTCTTTTACTGACAAACTCCACCTTAAGGATCAGTGTATCTCCGGGAACTACTTTTTTATAAAAACGAACTTTATCCGTGCCGGACAGATATGCCGTCTTTCCTTCAAACGCTTCCATAGACAAGATCAGCACCGCGCCGGCCTGTGCCAAAGCTTCCAGGATCAAAACACCCGGCATTACCGGTTCAGACGGAAAGTGTCCCTGGAAAAAAGGCTCGTTCCATGTCACATTTTTTAATCCGACAATTTCTTTTCCGGCATCCATGGATTCCACCCGGTCTATCAGTAAAAAAGGATGCCGGTGCGGTATTATGTTTTTTATCTCTTCCGTGTTCATCTCAGTCACCCCCGGCTTTCTGAAACAGGAGCGTGGAATTGTGTCCCCCAAAACCAAGGGAATTGGACAGTGCATACCGCATGCTCTGCTTTCTTCCGCCTTCGGTCACATAATCAAGATCGCATTCCTCATCCGGTACGCGATAGCCGATGGTCGGCGGAATGTAACTGTCCAGCAGAGATTTCATGGTAATAATGGCTTCTACAGCTCCGGATGCCGCCAGTAAATGTCCCATAAAAGATTTTGTGGAACTCACGGCCACACTTGAACTGTAACCGCCGAATACATTTTTTATAATCTTCGTTTCGTATTCGTCATTGTATTTTGTTCCTGTTCCGTGGGCATTGATATAGGATATTTCCTCCGGCCGGACACCCGCTTCTTCCATCGCCGCTCTCATTGCCCGCGTTCCCTGTTTCAAACTGAAATCGGGTGCCGTCAGACTGTGGGCATCACAGGTCGCACCATAGCCGGCAATTTCACCATATATCGTGGCTCCTCTTTTTTTCGCATGTGTATATTCTTCCAGAACAAGACTTCCGGCCCCCTCTCCCATCACAAATCCTCCGCGCTCTTTGTCAAACGGAATGGATGCCCTTGTCGGATCGGCGCTGGTACTGAGTGCTCCGATTTCGGTAAAGCCCGCAATATAGACCGGATTGATGGCGGCATCTGTCGCACCGGCCAGCGCAATATCACTGTAACCGTCTTTGATATCCCGGTAAGCCCGTCCAATACAGTCCGTACCGGTTGCACAGGCCGTGACCGTTGTGATACAAGAGCCGAGCGCATTTAACTTGATAGCTATATTTGCAGCGGCCATATTGATGAGATTCCCCGTAAGCGTCATCTTGGATACCGCTTTATACCCGGATTCCCTTAATTTATGATCCTCTTCAAAGATCGATACACCTCCGATTCCCGATCCATAAAAAACAGAAAATCTCTCCCGGTCAAATTCGATATCCTGCAGTCCAGATTCGGCATAGGCCTGCATACTGGCCCCTATGGCGAACTTTGAAAATTGGTCCATCTTTCTTATTTCCAAAGGTTTCAAATACGTTTCTGCTTGAAAACCCTTTACTTCCGCAGCAAGTTTTGCTTCGCAATCTCCCGTATCAAAGTAGGTCAGTCTTCCTATCCCGCTTTTTTGCTTCTGAATGGACTCCCACATTTCCCCTACTGTATTTCCAATCGGCGTTACAACACCCATTCCGGTAACTACAACTCTTCTCATTCTACCCTCCATTAAGAGATCAGTTCTTCAGTTCCTCAAGCACTTCCACCATATCTTTTACCGTGACAATTCGTTTGTCCTCCGGTATTTTAACGCTGAATTTTTCTTCCATACTTTCTAAAATGCAATAAAAGTCCATAGATTCAATCCCCAGATCATGAATCAGATTGCTCTCCAACGAAATTTCCTGTGTTTCAATTCCGATTTCCTTTGCCAACACTTCTCTTACTTCTTCAAACATCGCTAATTCCTCCATTTTCTAAATTTAGTTTGATTGATTACTGTATATCAGAAAACAGGACCCTGAGGCTATTTTCCAGATACCGCTCCTTACACAGTGAACGCTGTATTTTTCCGCTTGATGTTTTCGGAATGCTGCCACTGTGGAACATCAGGATTCCTTTCACGGTCAGACCGAATGTCTCGCTTACCAACCGACGAATCCCTTTCATCGTCTGATAGGGATCGAGTTCTTCTTTTGCCTTTCTGTTCCATTCGATTCCCAGATATAGACTTTCCTGGTTGCCCCCATCCATCGTAAAGGCCACACAATCGTTCTCGCGGAAACATTCGTTTGAATCGACCACCGCATGTTCAATATCATTCGGATAGTAATTCGCCCCCCGGATAATCAGCACATCCTTCCGTCTTCCGCATATGTACAAATTGTTTTCATAGATAAAGCCCATATCCCCCGTCCGTAAAAAAGGACCTTCCCGCTTATCCGATGTATAGGCCCGGAAAATTTTCTCATTCCAATCCGGTTTGTTCCAATATCCGGGAGAGACACTTTCCGAAGAGGTCCATATCTCACCGACTCTTCTTTCTTTGCACTCCTCACAGGTATCCGGATCCACGATCTTCACCGAAACATGATCCCTGATTCCACCGGAACTGCAGCAATTTGTGGAGAAATCTTCTGATTCAGCAGGCACTACTTCGTTCTTTTTGAAAGCCGCACTGTTGATATCCACAGAGGTCAGTCTGTTCCCTTTCGCATCTCTGCTCCCGCTTGTCACTACAAGCGTAGCTTCTGCCAAGCCGTATCCGGGCATCAATGCACTCTGCTTTAATCCGCAGGCTTTAAAATGATGATAAAATTCGAGCATGGTACTTGTCTGTATCGGCTCCGAACCATTTGCCGCATTTACCACACACGACAAATCCAGTTCCTTTACTTCATCGTCTGTAATCGTCTTTGTACTGTAATCAAAACCAAAATTGGGCATGGCAAAAGTGGTTCCCCGGTTATCACTGATCGCCTTGAAAAAGCGGAAGGGTTTTCCGATGAAATCTGCCGGCTGCATCAAAATCTGCAAGTATCCGATATAGAGCGGTTGAAATATGGTATAGATGAGTCCCATATCATGATAATGCGGAATCCAGGAAACGCCTTTTGATTGTTTTTTTGATTCATAATTATGTTGAATGACTTTCATATTGTGCATGATATTCCCGTGCGTAATCATTACACCCTTCGGTACCGAAGTTGACCCTGAAGTATATTGTAAATAGGCCAGATCTTCTCTTTGATACGCAGGTACAAAAGAGGGATACTCCTCCGGCGTACTGCAAATCAAATCACTTGCGGCCCACTGATGGTCATTTTCGAGAACGGGTTCCAGAAACCCCTGCAGTTTGTCCATGTTTTTGCTGTCGGTCATCAACAGACAGGCATCCGAATCCCGAATAATTGCCAGCAGACGTTCTGCTTTTCTTCTGGTCCTGAAATGATACAGCGGAACCGCTATACACCCCGCATAGAGGCAGCCGATCAATGCGATAATAAACGCTATCCCGTCCGGATACAGTAAGACAGCTCTCTTTCCCTGATATCCTGCTTTCTGAAGGTATCCTGCTATTTTTTTTGCCTTTGATACCAGATCACCATATGTTATGAACGTTTCGATCTGTTCATCTCTTTTATAGTCCAGAAATAAAAAAGCGGTTTCATCCGGACTAACCACCGCCCGCACTTCCAGTATATCCAGAATGGTACCGTATCTGTCCAGATGACTCAGCTCCAAGTCCCTCTTCATAACCGTTATCCCCCATTTTTCCCCATAATTTTTCTTCTATGGTTCTATAGTATAAAGGATTGCCTTTTGTCAAATTGTCGAAAAATGCCGATTCCCCCTGTAATTTTTCTTACTCCTTTTGTAACTATCTGACAGTTTTTTATCACACCTGCCGCAGGCGAAGCCAACAAAAAAGGTTCCGCAAACGCTGATATTCAGCGTTTGGGGAACCTGATGAAACAGCAGGAACCAAGTTCTTTGGAATTGTTTTATTGTTTATCTCTATTTTTATGATCGCTGTAAAAGATACATACGCGCTTCATAAGGACGAAGCAATTCCTCTTCCGCAATCGTTTCATAGTTGCACAGTAAAATCTGCTTGCCTTCCTTATATTTCTCCGGCATTGAAAACGTTATCTGCTCTTCGAAGAAATTGCAGATGACCAGAAGAATCTGTTTTGAATTGGTTCTTGTATAGGCAAAAATATGCTCATCCTGTTCCAGTAACAGCGCATAGCTTCCATCCACAAAAACCGGGTACTGTTTCCGGAAAGCGATCAGTTTCTGATAATAGGCAAAGATGGAATCCGGTTGTGACAGCTGCTGTTTTGCATTGATTTTTTTATAATTCGGATTCACCTTAATCCACGGTGTTTCCTCCGTAAATCCTGCGTTCTCACTGTCATCCCATTGCATCGGCGTTCTCGCATTATCACGGCCCTTTGCATAGACGGAAGCCATAATATCGTCTTTTGCATAACCCTTATCCAATCTTTCACGATACATGTTCAGCGTTTCAATGTCCCGGTAATCATCGATATTATACCGGATATTTGTCATACCGAGTTCCTCACCCTGATAGATATATGGGGTACCCTGCATTCCATGCAGAAGCGTTGCCAGCATTTTCGCAGATTCCATCCAGTATTCCCGGTCATTTCCCCATCTGGACACAATACGCGGCAGATCGTGATTATTCCAGAAGAGACTGTTCCATCCCTTCTCAAAAAGTTCTGCCTGCCATCTGCTTAAGATCTCTTTGAGGCAGAGCAGGGAAAATGGTGCCAGATCCCATTTCTCTTTTCCTTCCTGCTGGTCTATTCCAATGTGTTCAAACTGAAAAACCATGGAAAATTCGCTGTCATCTGGATTGCTGTACTGTTTGGCCAGTTCCGGCGTTGCACCCCAGGCCTCTCCGACCGTGATCAGGTCTCCTTTCTGAAAAGTCTCCCTGCTCATCTCCCGGATATATTCATGGAGACGCGGTCCGTTGCCCGTAATTTTCAGATCCGGTTCCTTTGCGATCTGATCGATAACGTCCAGACGAAAACCGCCAACACCTTTTTCCATCCACCATAGGATCATATCGTAAATTTCTCTGCGCAGCTTTGGATTTTCCCAATTCAGATCCGGCTGCTTCACAGAAAACTGATGGAAATAGTACTGTCCGATTTCCGGAACCCAGGTCCATGCCGAGCCGCCAAAAGCAGCACGCATATCATTCGGAGCAGTGCCTTCTTCGCCGTCCCGCCACACATAGTAATCATGATAGGGATTCTCTTTGCTTTTTTTTGCCTCCAGAAACCAGCGGTGCTCGTCTGAGGAATGATTTAAAACCAGATCCATGATAATCCGGATGTGATGCCTGTTTGCCTCTTCAATCAGGTATTCCATATCCGAAAGACTTCCAAATGTCGGGTCGATGTCCTGATAATCGGATATGTCATACCCATTGTCATCCTGCGGGGAGCGATATACCGGAGAAAGCCAGATCGCATCAATTCCCAGGCGTTCCAGATAGGAAAGCCGGTCTGCCAGTCCTCTCAGATCTCCGATTCCATCCTCGTTGCTATCCTGAAAACTACGCGGATAGACCTGATAGATCACTGCTGTTTTCCACCACTTATCATTATGATTTCCTGTCATTTCTTTTTCTCCATTTCACGTTTTTCCTGCTTTTGATCTATTTTAATTACCTTTTCGCCAAAAAACAACCTGCCAAAAGGATTCTTTCCTTCCGGCAGGGTCATTTTGGGAAATCAATCTAAATTTTTAGATTTTTACAAACCTTTGCAATGTCCATTTCCATCTGACAAAAAGTTGCCTTCGGAGCCTCTTTGCATTCTGGTGAAATATTCGAATGTATATAGTAGGTATCCATTTCGGCTGCCTGTGCTCCGGCGATATCGCTTTTGGCATCATTTCCGATCATAATACACTGTTTCGGATCCAGATGGTATGTTTCCAACAGAATTGTAAAGAAACGAATGTCCGGTTTCTTAGTTCCGTACTCTGAGGATATCAGAATTCCGTCAAAATATTTTGCGATATCCAGCACATTCAGCTCATATTCGGTAAAAATACGCTGCGCATTCGACAGCAGATATATTTTTTTGCCCATGGCCCGAATCCCGGCAAGCATTTCCGGAACTCCCTCATAGAGGCGGACATATTCCGTCGAAAGTACACGAAAGAACTGGCCGGCATGCATGCTGAGTTCCGAATCTGCCTGCACACCTCTCCTGGCAAAAAGTTCCTGAAATACCTGTTCGATGCGGATCTCCGGGAAAGCCTCATGTGCATAACGCGGTTCTGCCTCCATCTCGCTTTTCTGCGTTTTTTCACGATTTTCAATCATCGCATGATAGGTTGCTTCCAATTCCTCCGGGCTGTAATGCGCTCCGTAATAGCCGTAAAAAAGGCTTAGTTTCTCCCAAACTTTTTCATCGCTTTCATCGGTATGGATATCCACCAGTGTTCCATATAAATCAAATACATAATTCTCGTACATACACTTTCTCCTTTTCGTTTTCTAGAAACATTTTAATCAAAAATTTTTATCGAATTTATCGAAACATTTTTGTCTTAATGAAGATTACCGCAACAATCACACTTAAAATCACTGCAATCATGACAATCGTCAGAAATCCATATGGACTCTGTGCAAACGGCATTCCCTCCGATACCACATTCATGCCATAAGCGCTGAATATCATCGTCGGTATCGCCATTACAATTGTGATAATAGCAAGCACTTTCATGACAATATTCAGATTATTGGAAATAACCGATGCAAACGCATCCATCATACCGCTTAAAATTCCGCTGTAGATATTCGCCATCTCAATTGCCTGCTTGTTTTCTACGATAACATCCTCCAAAAGATCTTCATCTTCGGGATATTTTTTTAAACTGTCATTTTTAAAGAGCTTCTCCAGTACAACCTCATTGGAACGAAGTGCTGTCGTAAAGTACACCAGACTCTTTTCAAGCTTCAGCAACTCAATCAGTTCCCGGTTCTGTGTGGACTTGTGCAGTTTATTCTCCACCTGGTCACTCTGTCTGTCAATAATTCTCAGATACTGCAGAAATTGCGAAGCAGTACGGTATAAAATCTGCAGTACAAACCGCGATTTCATAGCAGGGTTAAAGGAACGTACCGCACCGGCAAGAAATCCCTTCAAAATCGGCGTCTCCTCCAGGCAGACTGTGACTACTGCCTTTTTCACCAGAAAAATAGAGAGCGGGATGGTATCATACAGTTCTTTATCATTATGGGTCTCGATCGTGGGGATGTTCACTAATACCATCGTAAAGTTGTCATCCGTTTCAATACGGGAGCGCTCATCGGTATCCAATGCAGATTTTACAGCATCGGTATCAATGCCATAACGTTCTGCAATCTCCGCGACCTCTGCCTCTGTCGGATTCACTAAATTGATCCAACAGTCCTCCCTCGGTGATTCAATTTCTGCAATTCTGTTTTCTACGGCACTGTAGTAGTTAATCATCTTTCCACTTCCCTTCTTTTTTTCAATTAAAAAGTCCTTATCATTGCTCAAACAATGATAAGGACACTATTCCCATCAATATCACGTTCAAGCTTTAGCTTCATAGGGCGATGAAATTACATTATTCTATGCCTTGACGACATAGACTGTTGACCTTCTCATAGTGTCTCCACTACTCCGCGGCAGTAATCCGTATCCCTATGGTAGCCTCACCTACCGGACCTTTATTTAATTCCTAGATAAGTATATTTCCTGACTGCTAATTTGTCAACCTACTTCTCATCCGAAGCAGAACTTTTTTTTCAAGGCGACTGACCTGAACCTGACTGATTCCGAGCTCTTCCGCCACAGCAACCTGTGTTTTTTCCTGAAAATACCGCAGATCAATCAATTTCCGCTCCGATTCACTCAACTCCTCCAGCAGTTCTTCCACCAGCATATGATTCAGTACCTTTTCTTCCGCGCCTGTTTCTTCGGACGCGCTGCCCGATCCGCCATTCCCTCCATGTACACAGCCGATTCCGCCCGAGGATGCCATCACCTGATCGACGAGATAGATCTCGCTTCCGTCATTCTGATAGACAGATTTATAAATCGATTCCACTTCAATTCTAGCATCCGATGCCATGACAATTTCTTCCATCGTAAGCCCGGTTGCCTCTTTTATTTCCTCTAACGTAGGCTCCCGCCCGAGTTTATTGGAAAGCTGAGAATTCGCCTGCATAATCTTATAGCCATTCTCTTTTAAGGTACGTGACACTTTGATCAGACCGTCATCTCGCAAAAAACGCTTGATTTCCCCGCTGATTACCGGCACCGCATAGGTCGAGAAGCGCACATCAAAGCTCGTGTCAAATTTATCGATCGCTTTGATCAGTCCCATACTCCCTATCTGAAACAGTTCATCCCTGTCATGTCCACGGTTCTCATAACGTTTCACAATGCTCCATACCAGTCCGAGATTCTCTGACACAAGCTGTTCCCTTGCTTCTTTATCCCCACTGTGTGCCTTTTCTATCATTGCAATCGTACGTTCCATAGAATCTAACAGTCATCCTTCCTGCCAAGCGACTTCTTCATGATTACTCTGGTTCCCTTACCTGGTTCTGACTCTACCTGTACCTCATCCATGAATGCTTCCATAAATGCAAAACCCATACCAGATCGCTCCAGCTCCGGCTTCGTTGTAAAAAACGGGGTCCGCGCCTTTTCAATATCTGCAATTCCCTTCCCGGTGTCTTCCACGCTAAGTTCGACAAACTGATCTGCAATCGCACAGGAAAGAACCACTTTTCCCTTCTGCTCCTCATATCCATGAATAATCGCATTCGTCACGGCCTCCGAAACAGCCGTCTTGATGTCGGCCAGTTCATCCAGGGTCGGATTTAATTCTGCGATAAAGGCCGCAACCGTCACTCTTGCAAATCCTTCATTGATGGAAAGAGAATCAAACTCCACACGCATTTCATTTTTCATTCCCATGATCTACTCCTCCTCTTTTGTCTTAATTTTGATGATTTTATGTAATCCCGATACGACAAATATTTTCTGAATCCGCTCATTCAGATTCTCTGCCGCGACTTCTCCGCCGCTGTAACTCATGTTCTTGCAGCGGCCGATCAGCACGCCGATTCCGGAACTGTCCATAAATTCTGTTTCTGAGAAATCAAATACCAGTCTTCTTACGTGATACGCATCCACAAGCAGGTCCGTCTCCATCCGAAGCTGGGTGGCGCAGTGATGATCCAGTTCTTTTGGCACACAGATCGTTAGGCAGCCCTCTTTTAATTCGTAATTACATTCCATCCTGTTTCCTCCTAAAATGACAAAAAGACGCCGGGAATCTCCTGACGTCTTTTGTAATTGATGATTGTTTTTTCTATATTCTATTTTATTTCTAACGTATCATGCTACTGTGCAACAGTATCGTCGCCTGTTGTTCCGGTTGTGTCGTCGCCCGTCGTCCCGGTTGTATCATCTCCCGTTGTCCCGGTATCCGCTGTTACTCCCATTGCCTCGAGATATCTCTGTGCGTTGGAAGCACGTTCCGTATTCGGATACGATGCAATAATCTTCTGGTAATATTCCGCAGCCTTATCATTCTGACCGAGATTCCGGTAGGACTGTGCCAGATAATAAACCGCATTTCCGTTATTGTAGGTCTCATCCATTGCAACTACCTTTTCAAGATTGGTCACTGCGTCTGTATAATTCTGTCTGGAATATGCAGAGTAGCCGTCATTATAGGCCGTCTGTATATACTGGGCATTTACCGTTGCATTGATGCTGTCATAGGTCGCCTTTGCCGTATCCGAAAGATAATCCGTATTGACACTCGCAAGTGCATCTCCCGCCGCTGTAATATCGCCCTGTGTATATGCAACATAGGCATTCAGCAGCTGCTCATAGGCAGCGATCTTGCTGTCGTTCTCTTTCGAAGCATTGTCGGCATCGCTTACCTTCCCGTTTAATGTGTCAATCTGACTCTGCAGCGACGTAATCGTCTGCTCTTTGGTAGAAATGGTGTCATTGGCTTCCCGCACCGCCGCATCCGCCTCACTCTGTGCCGCATGTCTGATGTTTGGAACAATCAGAAAACAGGTGATAAATACACCGATCACCACACCGATGATCAGATTGATAATCGTGGATACCGCAGAATTATCCTTCAGATGTTTCGGCTGTATAATGGTTTCATTCCCATTTTTATAGGCAATCAGATCTTCATTTTTGTCACTCTTTTTCCCTGCGGAATCTCCCTTGAGCATGGAATTAACTTCCTTCAGATAACGCAGCGTCAAAGTATTGCTGGAATCTATCTTACCCGCCGCACGCAGGCATCGCTTCGCCTGCTCGTATTTTCCATCCTGAATATAGAGCAGGGCCAGTAACTGATGTCCCTTGATCAGTTTCGGATTCAGGGAAAGTACCTTTTTCAGCTGGATAATTGCCAGATCTCTGCTGTCCTGCCTGCAATACATCAATGCCTGATTGTACTTCTTGATCGTCTGGTTGATGGCTTCCAGCTTGGACGGATTCTTCTGGATTGCATCCAGATACCGCTCCGCGTCATTCCTCTCATTCTGGAAGTTCCTGCTGATCACCCATTCACTTAACGCAGAGACCGTCTCACCCATTTCAAAATATACCAGTCCCAGAAGATTCCTTGCCTGTATATTCAACTTATTGAAACGCAGACTCTTGTTCAGGCTGGTGACCGCACCGGACAGATCCCTTACGGATGCCTTTGCCAGTCCTTCATTATAATAAAAATTCGATTCATGAATAATTTTCTTATATATTTTTACATCAGCAGCACAATGCGGACAAAAGTCTTCTTTTGTCAGCTCTGCTCCACAATACATGCAATTCATAGGATACCTCGCTTAATCTCGAATGATGTTTACTGGTTGCTTTTTGTTTCTTTCAGCATCTCCCTTAAAATATCCGTCATATCGGTTAAGTCATGATTGTATATTGCATCCTCCGCTTCTTCCACTTCAAGACTCGGCTGAAATTTCTTCAATTCTTCTTCAAAGTCAATCATTCTTTTTTCCTCCTGCTATCTTTTCCAATTCTCCAATCAGGTAAAGGGAACCCGCACAAAACAGGCTCTGTCCCTCCGCTTTATGATCTATGGCATATGCATATGCCTCATTACAATCTCTAATTACACACGTCTGCACGTGATGTCCTTCAAATTCTTCTGCAAGTACCTCAGGCTCCAAACCTCTTTCATCCGGAATCTTTGTCACGATTACCTGTCCCCAGGCGACCTCTTTTGCCAAAGCCTCAATCACCTTATGGTAATTTTTCTCTTTCACCATGGAAAACAGCAGCAATGGGGCTCTTTTTTCCATTCGTTTTACGGTCTGTATCAGTGCCGCAATTCCGTCTGCATTATGCGCTCCGTCAAAATACACATCTTTCCTGACTTCCTGCATTCTTCCTGCCCATATCGTTTGCCTCATACCCTCTTTCATCAATCCGGAATCAATACCGGTCTCAGCGGACAGTAATGACAGCGCCTGATATGCCAGCGCAGCGTTCATCATCTGATATTCCGCCGGAAAAGGGATTTGCAGATTAACAACATCATAGCCGGAATAAAAATAAAAATCAATCTTTTTTCCTGTTATTTCATGAATCTTAAGATTTTTCCTGTTCACTTCATAAAACGGTGCATTTTTTTCTCTTGCAAAGCTGCGAATCACCCTGGACGCTGCCGGATCGTTTCCGTCAAAAACCACCGGAACTCCCTGTTTGATGATGCCGGCTTTTTCAGCAGCGATCTGTTCTATCGTATCTCCAAGTATCTCGGTATGCTCAAGACTGATGGATGTGATAACCGTCATCTGCGGCCTCGGGAAAATATTTGTTGCATCCAGTCTGCCGCCCAGCCCTGTCTCCAACACGACATATTCTACCTTATATTCCGCAAACAGAAGCATTCCCATCGCAAAAAGGTACTCAAAAAAGGCCGGATGGGCAAGCCCTTCTTCCTGCATCTTTTCGACCGTATCCCGGACTTTTTCAAAAGCCAGCATAAAATCTTCCTTCGTACAGTTTGTACCATTTATCTGAAAACGTTCTTCCATACAGACCAGATGCGGAGAAGTAAACAGCCCTGTCTGCTTTCCCGCCTTGCATAACACACTGTTTAGGAATGCACAGACACTTCCCTTTCCATTGCTCCCGGCTATATGGATTACTTTAAATTTTCTCTCCGGATTGCCGAGACGATTCAGTAATTCTCTCGTGTGTTCCAATCCGTTTTTCTTTGTATATTTTGGTATACCATAGATATACGCACATATTTCTTCATAAGTCACAAAAATCACCACTACCTTAGTATAATATAGTGGCGATTTTTTTCAAGTCCCTTTGTATTTTCCACTCCGCTTTTTCATCGCAGTATCTGATTCTATCCGACAATCTCCTCTCCCTTTAAGATGATCTTATCGCCCCTTCTCACATATTCGACAGCAGTCTGTTCCTCTTTGACCAGAACCCTGGCATAACCAATTACGACAAATGCTCCCGGATATATGACACGATTTACTTTTACGGACGCATTTCGGGACAGTTCTTCCTCCATGGACAACTCCTGCCATTCCGCTTTTGCTTCTTTTTCCAAAGAAATGTCACGAATCCGGACACGCAGCAGCTTTGTTCGGATATCCGGATTCCTGGCACTGCTATTTTCCGCAAGCGCATCGAATTTCTTCAATCCCGCATCCACTTTTTCGATTTCTTCCTGAAGTGCAAACAGCTGTGTACGCAATGCTTTCATTCGATGCTGCACAGCTTCTCCGACACCAACTTCGATCCAGCTCCGAATTCCCGTATTATTCCCGATCTCATTGACTTCGATTCCCTGTATGGCATGCACATGACCGCCTATGATAACTCCTTTTTTCCCGGTCAGCAGAACATTCTGCCTGCATTCGACCTCACACAGTAAAAAGGAATCTGCCTGAATACTCCCATATGCCTCAATTTTTGCATATTCCAGAAATCTTGCACAGATGCTGCCCTTTGAAAATATTTCGGCTTTATTATCTCCAAGTACGCCTCCGCGCAGTACGATTTCCTTTCCCGCCCAGATTTTAGCACCTTCTACCACACCATCCACGGTTACGGTCCCGCCTGCACGCACGGAAACTCCCATACATACATTTCCATGTATCAGCACATCTCCGGCAAAATCAATGTTACCGACGGACAGATCTGCATTTCCAAAGATCTCGTAGAAATTATTGATATTGATTCTTCCCTCTACCATCTCAATCTTGCCGTCAATGGAAGCGATATAGGTGAGATTGTCGTTATTCCGTTCAAAGCCGCGGCCCTTTAACGGACTTAATTCTTTGCCGGGCTTCGCCTTAATCTCCTTTCCGGTCACGGTAATGCCGTCTTTTCCCCGTATGGCAGGTTTATAAATCGCAATCACCTGCCCTGCAACCACCGTCTCGATCAGATTAACACTCCAGTAATCCACGGTTCCGTCTTCCCGAATCTGCGGTTTCCGGCTCATATCCTGTCTGAAATTATACTCATACCAGCCATCCTGACCGTCAGTTGCAGTAATTCCGAATGCCACCGCTATCTCCCGGTGATATACCTTCTCAGTGATCATCCGCTGCAGAACATGTTCATCGATGCCGCATACGACCCGGCTTGCTCTCAATTCATTTTTCAACTGTTCTAATAAATCGCCTTCAGCCGGAAGCGGTGCCGCTATCGTCAGATATGCGGTCATTTCATCTTCGCTGATACGCACCCATAAAGATTTGGAATTCTCATACATAAAAGCAGCACCCCTTTCCCTCGAAACCGTCAGACTTCTTCCTACTTTATTTATACCATAGTTGGCATACTTCGACAACTGTTGTCTGACTGCTTTTCACCGGTTTGTTTTCAGGCGGACAGCTGGATTTTTCAATCGAAAAGCGATACAATACAACTAATAAATTTTAAAGGAGGCATCTTTTATGCAATACAGAAATGACAGGTATCAGAAGCCGGTTTCCATTTTAGGTTACGGCTGTATGCGGTTTTCCAAAAAAGGAAACAGTATCGATATGGAGAAAACAGAAAAAGAAATCATGGAAGCCATCCACAGCGGTATCAATTATTTTGACACCGCCTACATCTATCCGGGAAGCGAGGCGGCTCTCGGCAGGATTCTTGAACAGAACCACTGCCGCGATCAGGTAAATATTGCAACCAAACTTCCCCAATACCTCATCAAATCACGTGACGGCATTGACAAACATTTTGCCGAAGAATTAAAGCGTCTCCAAACAGATTACATAGACTACTACCTGATGCACATGCTCACGGATATCGCCTCCTGGGAAAAACTCTGCAGGCTCGGCATAAAAGACTGGATTGCAGAGAAAAAAGCCAGCGGCCAGATTCGCAATATCGGATTTTCTTTCCACGGTAATACGGAAATGTTCCTTCAGATTTTAGATGCATATGACTGGGATTTTTGCCAGATCCAGTATAATTACATGGATGAGCACAGTCAGGCCGGCAAAAGGGGACTGCTTGCTGCCAGTGAAAAAAACATTCCGGTAATCATTATGGAGCCACTGCGCGGAGGCAAGCTGGTCAATCTGCTTCCGGAAAGTGCGAAAAAACTCATTGCCAATCACAGCAGCGGTCGTACTGCGGCGGAATGGGCATTCCGCTGGCTATGGAATCAGCCGCAGGTCACCTGTGTACTCTCCGGCATGAATTCCATGGAAATGATACAGGAAAACGTCCGGATTGCCTCGGATGCACAGGCGGATTCCTTTACACCGGAGGATTTTTCCTTTATTGAAACAATCAAAGAAAAAATCCGTGAAAATATCAAAGTCGGATGCACCGCCTGTGCCTATTGCCAGCCATGTCCAAAAGGCGTGGATATTCCTGCAGCTTTTCATTGCTACAACGAGATGTATACAGAGGGAAAACGCGTCGGAAGAATGGAATACCTGCAGCTGACTGCTCTGCGGCAGCATCCTTCCAGCGCATCTGTCTGTATTTCCTGTGGAAAATGTGAAAGCCACTGTCCCCAGCATCTTGCCATCCGGGAGGAATTGAAAAAGGCCGGCAAAGAATTAGAAACACCTCTTTACCGCATCGTACGAAAAATGGTTCAAATATTTAAATTATGGTAAATATAAATTGAATTGCGAAATTCTCATTGACATCCCTGTTATTTAATTATATTATTATGATATCATTTTAATATCAATTAGCTATGGAGGAATAACTGATGAACGACACTCAACTGCAAGAATCCTTAATTCAGGAAAAAGAATTACACCCGGCAAAAGGCGGTTATATGCTTTTGCTCCTGCTTCTGGAGCTGGTTTTGTCCGTTGCGGCTTTTATTATCGGCTGTATCCTGCTGGACCAGTCCAAAAATGTCATAGGAGGCGTGCTCCTGGCACTTGGAATCGTTGCTTTTTGTGCTTTTTTTTTCCTGATTCCGGGTCTTAGGATCGTGAATCCAAATGAAGCACTTGTCCTGACTTTTTTCGGCCAGTATTACGGCACAATTAAAAAAGAGGGATACTACTATGTGAATCCTTTTGCCACCGGTTTCAACCCGGCTGCCAAGTATTCCGAAAGCATTCCAACCGGAGAGAATCTCTCAACTTCGAAAACTACGAATACAACAAGTGCACCGGGAAAGAAAATATCCCTTAAGACACAGACTCTGAACAACGAGAAGCAGAAAGTCAATGACGTTTTGGGCAATCCGATTATCATTGCCGCCGTTGTAATCTGGAAAGTTACAGATCCGACCAAAGCCGTTTTCAATGTGGAAAATTACAAGGCATTTTTATCCATCCAGTGCGATTCCACAATCCGCAATATTGCACGACTTTATCCATACGATTCCATTGATATCAACGAAGATGAGGACAGTGCGGAAAAAACACTGCGCGGAAGCAGTCAGGAAATTGCCGAAACAATGAAAACAGAGCTTCAGAAAAAAGTCCTCGATGCCGGTCTTGAGATCAAAGAAGTCCGTATTACACACCTTTCCTATGCGGAAGAAATTGCTGCTGCCATGCTGCAGAGACAGCAGGCTACCGCCATCATAGCTGCCAGACAGAAAATTGTCAGCGGCGCCGTCGGCATGGTAAAAATGGCAATTGACCAGCTTGGAGAAGATGAAATTGTCGTCCTGGATGAAGAACGGAAAGCCGCCATGGTCAGCAATCTCCTTGTTGTTCTCTGCGGCAACAAAGATGCACAGCCAATCGTGAACAGTGGTTCTATTTATTAAGAGTGGAAGAAACTTATGAATGAAGATTTAGATCTGAAAGAAGAAAAACTGAATAAACGCCTGGAAGATTTAAAACAGCTGGAACAGGACATTCTGTCGAAAGAAAAAACGCTGAAGGAAAAAGAAAAGGCAAAGAAACAGATTCTCCTGCGTCTTTCACCTTCTCTTTGGAATGAAATTGCTTCCTGGGCAGAAGATGATTACCGTTCCATCAACGGACAGATTGAATATCTGCTCACGGAGTGTGTCCGAAACCGGAAAAAATCCATTCCTCCGACATAACGGATCACTCAGGAACAGAGATTGCATTTTTACGCAGTCTCTGTTCCTATTTCAAATGATCCGGCAGGCTATAATGTTCCGGTTTCTGATTCAGGCAATAGCCTCCGATTGCACAGATACCAATATGCACGCCAAGAATCCCTCCGATATGGGAAATTGTCGTCTGACATTCCGGAAGCATGCTTTTAACACACTCCTCCAGCTCAAGAGCTGACTCAAGATCATCCGCATGATTGATTGCAATCATCTGCTCCGGAAATGGTGCGGCTCTTTTTACCAGTTCCTCAGCAACAAGATGGATTGCTTTTTTTCTTCCATGCACCATCCCTCTGACATGCATTGCTCCATCCTGCACATCCAGCCATGGTTTCAAATTCAGCTTGTTCCCGAGGTAACCCAGCGGCTTGCTGATTCTCCCGCCCAATGCGAGCCATTCCAGATCAGCAACGGAAAATATATGCTCGATATGCTCTGACATAAATTGAATGTCCCGGACGATCTGTCCATATTCCATACCGCTTGCAGCCTGTATCAGTGCCTGCCACACAATCAGCCCTGTGGCACTGGAACCGCCTTTCGAATCAATCACCGTCATCTTCACATTCGGATATTCCGGTGCGAGTTCTTTTTGAATCATCGTTGCAAATTCATAGCAGCCGGACATCTTTGATGAAAAACTGATGTAGATAAAATCCTCTCCCGCCTCAGCGAACTTTCGAAATGTATGGGATACATCATCATACGTAATCTGGGAAGTCTTCGGAAGAATTCCTCTTCGCATATAGCCATAAATTTCATTTACCTGAATATCAATGCCGTCCGCATACGTCTCATTTTCAATTGTAATACCCAATGGCAGAATGGTGAGATCATAATCCTTTAACAGCTTTGGATTCAGATCACACGTGCTGTCTGCTATTATTCTTGTCATTTCCTTTCCCTTCTTTATCATGGTTTTCGGTCTGTAAGACCGTCTATTTATTGTCGGTCTTTTAACCGACTCCCGGATAACCGGTCTTTGGTTAATCCGTACAACTCAAACGGATCATTTTGCAATGCCTCTTTATAGAGATTGATTACATCTGAAATCGTAAAATATAAATACTTGCACCTGCCGATCCTTCCCTCTGTTATGAGACCTGCATCATATGCCATATCCTGAATCCGGTACCAAGCCTTAACCGGAGGTTCACCGTCCTCAATGAGCCATTCATCCGGTGAATATAACGAGTCCATCCCAGGCGATTTAAAAACCCGGCCCATTTCCTCCGGCATATTATTTTCAACATAGTGCATTGCGGTCAGAGAGTAAATATCCACCCCCAGAAGCAATGCTTTTCCCTGGTGATCGATCAGATATCCAAGCCCTGTATCAACCTTGTCCGCATTTTTGCCCCATGCCGCGATTGCAAATGTTCCTTCCTGTACTCTGGTGTCCGGCAATAATCGAAACGTGTCCGCCACAATCCCGCATCTTGACCGTATTTCACTGTCCTGCAGTATTTTTATTTTCCGGATAATGCCATTGTTCCGGTCGTCCTCTGACAACGGTAAGTCGGGACTTAAACGGAGTGCCGGCATAAAGATACTGCCGGTTTCTGTTACCGTCTCTTTTAAAGCTCCGATCAGAGCTTCTGCTCCGCCTTCCACATGTCCAAAACTGCTGAGCGAACTATGCACTTCCAATTGAGTCCCCTGTCCGATGCCAATTTTCTGTAATTCCCGGATCATTTCATTCTGATTCATGCTGCCCTGCCTCCCCTGTCGTTTGCTGATGTTCCCGTCCAGAATTCCATATCCCATTCATCGCAGAACCTTCCATGTTCTATGGTTCAGCTCAGATCCCGAAACAGCGGAATTCTTTGTCGTAATTTTCCCCAGACCGTAACCTGAAAATAAAAATAGGCTTTGTCATAAATCCACCAGCCCAGCTGTCCGCCTGCAAGCAAAATCAATAACACCTGCATGCTTAGCGTCTTGACAAACAGAACCTGTGGAAAAAGAAAAAGCACGGGGATATAGAGTAGATTGAAAAAAAGAAGCTTGGCAAAGAAAAAGACCGCTCTCCTGCACCGCTGAAAACGTGCCCCCGAAAGGACACGATACAAGGCTTCATCCCACACAATGTAGAGTGAAAAACCCAAATAGGTCAATACATACAGTTTGTTCGGTGATACCAGAAATCCAAGCAGGATACAGGCAACAAAGAATCCAAAACCCAGCCGCAGTCCGCACTCCCGGATCGCAATGCCGACCAGATACGCGGCGGCGGCCAGCAGAAACAGCGTATTCGTCTCCAAAACGGAGGCCAATACGATAATAAGAGAAACCACAGCTGCGAGCAATCCCAGAAATGCCAGTTGCTTTGTTCTTACATGCATGAACACAAATCTCCTCCCATACACTCACATAACGAATCCGCACACCATAAATCACAGCAGATATTTCCGGTTCCACAAGGGGATCCACCGTAACCATACCCTGCGCCGTTGCTCTGGTAGCGTGTACCGCCTGCCTGCAGACGGTTTAAAAAATCACTGTATTCACGATTATTCGGCTCCATATCGACAGCCTGACGCGCATAATTCATCGCCTCGATGTTATTTCCCAGACCGGCATGCGCGACGGCATTAAAATAATGCCAGCGTCCTGTATGGTTTCCAATTCCGGACAGAACATTTAATGCCTCTCTGAAATGTCCCGCATTGATATAATTCACCGCTGCCGCCATCTGTGCATCATCCTGCCCCGCATTGCCGCCGGAATAGGTTTGTGACGAGGATGAGTACCCATAATCGTAGTTACTTTGTCCGCCGTGCTCACGCGCATCCTGAATCTGCTGATAAGCTTCCTGTACCTGTTTGAATTTTTCCTCGGCAAGATCCGCTAACGGATTATTAGTATTGGTATCCGGATGATATTTCCTGCTTAATTCCCGATACGCTTTTTTTATTTCATCATTTGAAGCATTGGGTGATACACCAAGTACTTGATATGGATCTGTAATCATACTTCTAAATTTCCTTCCTTCTTTTGTTTCTCTGTATTATATTTGCTCCAGACACCGCCATACAGGACATTCCTGAGAATCTCTACATCCTCTACACAGGGAAGCTTCTCAAATGCATCCGCTGTTTCGGCAATCATCAGTGTCAGGATTCCATAGCAAAAATCCTCATAATCTGCACGGTCTTTATAAAAAAACAGCGGATTGTAATTTTTCTTTTTGATATCCTCTTCCAGATCAAAATAGGCATCAATCAAATAGATGTATTTGCCCAGGAAAAATCCGATTTTGCGAAGGTTCTCTTCCCAGATATCCTGTTTATAGACAAACAGTTCTGCCATCAGTGTTCCAAAACATCCGCTCACGTAATCAAGATTTTTTTCTCCCTGCGATTCGTACTGACGCAATTCTTTTAAGGATGTTTCCATTGCATGGCACTGTCTTGGGTATCTCTTTTCAATGACTGCATATTTCTTCCTGATGAACGCAGCTCCTGCGAATCCATTTAATTTCCGTTCATCATCCCAATCATCAAGAAAATGATGATAGGCCAGCGCGACATTCATATCTGCGGCATAATCACTGATTTCATTTAACAAAAGCTCATGTTTTTTTACCGGGTGAACCATGCAGTGTTTCCTGGAATAGACAGTCTCCGGCTCATAAAGGGATGTGAGCAACAACACCAGGAACGTCATGTCGTAAGTCAGCGTCAGCTGTCCCGACAAACCGTACCGTGTTTTCAGTGTATGACACAGGCCGCAATAATAGGCATGATAACGATTAAATTCCCTGATTTTCAATTCCGGCTTATTTACAGTTACATAACCAAACATAAGATCTTTTGTGTTCCTTTCCGAAAAAGAAAAATTTCCATTCCAAGCTTTTAACAGACATTATAAATTAATACTAATAAGTGTGTTCTAAAAAGTCAATGAACAAATCATAAATTCTATCTAAAAAAAGAGAGCATCGGCAGGTCTTTTCCTGACTTACCGGTACTCCTTTCTGATCTGCATTTACTTCATCTGGGCGAGGCGTGCTTCTACCTGCTCCATCATCTGCTCATATTTTGCAAGCTTTTCTCGTTCTTCCTGTATCTTTGCTTCCGGAGCTTTGCCGACAAATTTCTCGTTATTTAACATTCCGTGAGAACGTGAGAGCTCTTTTGCAAGCCGCTCTTTCTCTTTGCGCAGACGTTCCTTTTCCTTTTCCATATCTACCAGATCTTCCAGCGGCATATACACAACCGAACCCGGAATTACAACGGATACTGCATCCTCAGCTATACCCCCCTTATCTTTCTGAATCACAACGGCATTGGCACTGATCAGATTCCGATAAGATTCCTGCATGGTCTCATAGGTATCACACAACTTATCCTCTTCCGTTACGATAATAACCTTTGCTTTTCGGGATGGCGGAACATCCATATCGGTACGGAGATTACGGACTCCGCGGACAAGATCCTTGACCTTTTCCATCCGTTCTTCTTCTGCCGCAAAATTCCATTCTGTCTGATATTCCGGCCAATCCGATCGCATGATCGTCTCTTCTTCCGGATTCAGCGAACAGTAGATTTCCTCTGTTAAAAATGGCATATACGGATGCAGCAGTTGTAACGCCTGACCGAGTACCGTCTTTAACGTCCACAATGCAGCATTTGCCGCCTTCGGATTTTCTTCCTTCTTATAGGTACGGATTTTTGCAATCTCGATATACCAGTCACAGAACTCATCCCAGATGAAATCATAGACTTTCTGAACGGCGATACCAAGCTCATATCGATCCATGTTCTCCGTCACATCTTTCGTCAGCGTGTTTACCACAGATAAGATCCACTTATCCTCAGATGCCAGCTGCGAAACTTCCGGTTCGGTCACATCGGTGCCCTCTAAGTTCATCATGATAAAACGGGATGCATTCCATACCTTATTTGCAAAGTTTCTCGATGATTCTACACGCTCCCAGTAGAAACGCATATCATTTCCAGGTGCATTTCCGGTAATCAGCGTCAGTCTGAGCGCATCTGCCCCGTATTTATCGATGACATCCAGCGGATCAATTCCGTTTCCAAGCGATTTGCTCATCTTGCGTCCCTGCGAATCACGGACAAGTCCGTGGAATAATACCGTATGGAACGGGGCTTTGCCCATCTGTTCATATCCGGAAAAGATCATACGGATTACCCAGAAGAAAATGATATCATAACCGGTCACCAGAACGTCATTCGGATAGAAATAATCCAGATCTTCTGTATTCTCCGGCCAGCCGATTGTAGAAAACGGCCACAATGCAGAAGAAAACCAGGTATCCAGCGTATCCGGATCCTGTTCCAGATGTACACTTCCGCACTTCGGGCATTTCTCCGGTGCTGTTTTTGCCACTACCATCTCACCGCATTCTTTGCAGTAATATGCCGGAATTCGGTGTCCCCACCACAGCTGTCTGGAAATACACCAGTCACGGATATTGTCTGTCCAGTTAAAATACGTTTTCTCCATCCGCTTCGGCAGAAGCTGGATGTCACCGTTTTTCACACCTTCGACTGCCGGCTTGATCAGCTCATCCATTTTAACGAACCACTGCTGCTTGATCATTGGTTCTACCGTTGTGTTGCAGCGGTCATGAGTTCCTACATTATGGGAATGTGGTACTACCTTTACCAGAAGTCCCATTTCTTCCAGCTCCGCCACCAGTGCCTTCCGACACTCATAGCGATCCATGCCGGCAAATTTGCCCGCATTCTGATTCATGGTCGCATCGTCATGGATCACTACAATTTCCTCCAGATCATGACGCTTTCCAACTTCAAAATCGTTCGGGTCATGAGCCGGTGTAATCTTCACGCAGCCGGTTCCGAATTCCTTATCCACATAGGCATCCGCAATGACCGGAATCTCACGATTAACAAATGGAAGAAGCAGATTCTTGCCGATAATATCCTGATATCTTTCATCATCGGGATTGACTGCAACTGCGGTATCACCAAACATGGTCTCCGGTCTGGTCGTTGCAATTTCCACAAATCGCCCTTCTTCTCCAACAACCGGATAGTTGATATGCCAGAAAAATCCATCCTGTTCCTCATGTTCCACTTCTGCGTCAGAAATCGAGGTCTTGCAGACCGGACACCAGTTTACAATCCTGGAACCTTTGTAAATGTAGCCTTTATCAAATAATTTCACAAAAACTTCCAGAACTGCGTCCGAGCATCCCTGATCCATTGTAAAGCGCTCTCTGCTCCAATCTGCGGAAGAACCCAGCTTCTTTAACTGGTTGATGATACGTCCGCCATATTCCTCTTTCCAGTCCCAGCACTTTTCCAAAAATCCATCACGTCCCAGGTCATTCTTATCAATTCCCTGCTTCTTTAAGGACTCAATTACTTTTACTTCTGTTGCGATTGCCGCATGATCGGTCCCCGGCTGCCACAGTGCATTGTATCCCTGCATCCGTTTGTAGCGGATCAGAATATCCTGCATCGTATTATCCAGTGCATGTCCCATGTGCAGCTGTCCCGTAATATTCGGCGGCGGCATGACAATGGTAAACGGTTTTTTACTGCGGTCAACTTCTGCACGGAAGTATCCATTGTCTTCCCATTTTTTGTATAAACGATCCTCAATTCCTTTCGGATCATAGGTCTTAGCCAGTTCTTTACTCATATTCAATTCTCCTTTTCAAAAATACATCGTGTTACAAGGTCTTTCTTAAATAGAAAGAACAAAATTTTTCCTAAATAGAATAAAAACCCTCCACATCCAGGGATGTGAAGGGCGTATGATCGCGGTACCACCTTCGTTATGCTGCAATCTTTTGAATCCTGCCGCATATCTCATGTTCTTTAACGGGAACCGTCCGGAAGAACTTCTGACAGCAATATGCTGACTTTCTGGGCTCTTCAGTTCGAAAGCTACCTTCCACAAATCGTATTCAGACAATCTTACAGCCAGGGAATCGTCCTCTCTTGGAATCGTATCTGCGTACTCCTCTTTCTCATTACTTCTGCTTATATTTATTACAACTATTGTCATCATAATTTTATCATGGGCTTTTGTCAATAGAAAATTAGCGGAAACATGTGGTTTCTGACACCGATTCATAGACATTACTCCCCCGAACTGCGCTTACTCCCGGATTTCAGCCTCAGACAGCAGATGATCTGCCTACTTCCTCCGGCTTTATATTCAAATATGCGCACAATGTCAAAAATTCAGTCGCATTCAATGTTTTTGTCGTCCCTATGAGCAGTTTCTCTTCCAGAATACCGGTATCCTCTGCCACCTGCCCCGTAGGTATCCGGTTATTTTTCAGATATTCTGTCAACCATAATGTTGCTGAGCTTTTTTTCAAAGACATCACCACCGATTCTTGATTTCTAAGAAACCCTATTCTCATTATATTCTTTCTTTCTCGGATTGTAAATCTGATTTTTCTTTGTATTCGAGAATTGATTGACGTCCCGGAATCGGTAAGATATGATACAAAAAGAGGTGTAAAATATGAAAAACGACAAAATTGCCAAAGTCTTAAAAGCATATCGCAAACAGAATCAATATACTGTAAATGATGTCGCAATTTTTCTGGAAGGAAAAGATATAAAGGTTGCGCCTAAGACCATCTATGGATGGGAAAGCGGACAATCACAGCCGGATGCGGACACCCTGCTGTTGCTTTGTGAAATCTATAATATAACCGACATTCTTGCGGCTTTCGGCTATGTGCAAAACGGCACCTTCTCCTTAACCAATCAGGAAAAAGAACTGGTAACACAGTTTCGACAGCATCCACAGATGCAGGATGCCGTTCGAAAGCTGTTAGATTTTTAAATATAAAACAAGAACTCCTCCTGCAATTTTACAGGGGGAGTTCTTTTATTCCCGCTGAGCGGTGCTCTATTCCAGCGTCAGATTCAGATACCCGTCTCTAACATCCGCATCACCCAGAATCATTCCAAAGCTTCGTCTGCTGCCACCAGCCGTTACCGGCCGCCTCACAACAACCGTGGCTGGAGACAGACGCAATTTCTCGAGCACACCCTCGATATCTGTGTCGGAAAGTGTGGTCTCCAGAATCTTCATATGACCATCCTCCATCCGATACATCAAAATATCTTCCATATCATCATGAAATACCTTATAGGCAACTCCGCCGCAGTACTCATTTTCCAGCATTGCATAGGAAACGGCAGCTTCGTCCCACTCCACATACCCATTCCTTAGCAGCTTTTCATCCCGGATTTTTTTATATTCGCGCGGCGTGATGGTCAAAAGCCAATAACGCTGTGCATTTCCGCTGTTGCTCACTGTCATTCCGACCGCGGTAAGGCCGTTTCGATTCGGTGCCGGTGCAAGTTCCGCCGCACAAAGAACCGCATCCTCCTGTATTTTCGTCTGAATAGACCGCTCTGTTACGGCAAATGCATCACGGAATCCCATTCTGCGATAATAGCCGGAAAGACTCTCTGAAGCGGGCTCCAGCACAAGCGGTACCTGAAGCAGCCGATGGGCCTCTTCCAGCAGTGCCCTGGCATATCCTCTTTTTCGGCAGGCTTTCCGGGTTGCCACGGCATAGATATAGCGAATCGGCAGACTGCTGCATCCCTTCCCGCAATCGCTCAAAACTTCCTGACAATGTAAATAAGCCGGCAGCATGGAGATCATGGAAACCGGCTTCCCATCCAGCAGATAGACCAGCAGATTCTCTTCAAGAAACCGATTGGCAAAATAGAACTCTATGTATTCCTTCTCATCACCAAATGCCTCAATCCAAAGACTCGTCAAATCCGGTATCATCTGCCTGTCTGCATATGTGATTTTCCCTTTCATTTCTTCCTTCCATGCGTTCATTATTCTGACCTGCCCGTTTCCTATCTAACATATTCTGCGGAATATTTTTCCAGTAAGATATCCGGATAATAGGAAAGCTTTGCTTTTCTCAGCCCTTCCGCACCTGTATCATCTTCCCGGTTGACATACTGAAAATTCTGACATTCATGCTGCACAAACTGCTGATTGACCATCGGGTACGCACCCTGTATATCCGGAAATGCCTTTTCAATATGCACGACAAACGTATCGGAGTTTAACGGCTCACCGATGGTAAATGCAACGATTTCCCCGTCTACCCGAAGCACACCGCCGACAAATCCGAGTTCTGAAAAATGCTCGACAGATTCTCTCACGGCACAGAACTCATCCTCCATGCTCTTGTTCCATTTACAGGCTTTCCTGTCACACCAATTTTCATTCATCTTAAGGCAATCATTCTTATTTTCTTCGGTCATCGGCTCATACGTCCAATTGCTGTTCTCCATAAAACGGTTGATATGATTCCGTTTTCCATGCAGCTTCTTACCTGCAAGTGTAGACAGCTTCTCCACGGAATAAATATAATCAAACCCATCCCGTTCCTCCTGAAACTGAAACTTTCCGGGAAACCATTCTTCTAATAATACCCTGTCTTCGCTCAGGATACTGTCAAACTGTAAAATCTGTTTCTTTTCTGCGGCATCTTCTATCAGGGTTTCCAGTACACGCCTCTTATCTCCGTTTCCGATTGGAAATGCCAGGCAGTCATCCCCTTCCGCATCAAACTTAATTACGCAGCAGCCATAAAGCTCTGCTACCTCAACCTGATAAATATCTCTCCATATAAAATTGTTGCCGAAACTGAATTCACAACCTCTGCGGTCGTCTTCTTTCATTTTTTGCGTAATCCACGCCTTGTCTTCTAATGTAATTTTCTTAAATTGAATCATAGTATTTTCCTCTCAAAGCATTTTACCCTATTCTGTCAATTATTACAGTACCTTTTGACAGATTTCATGAAACTTTTATGATTTGTTCGGGTCTTCCCTACCACAAATATGCTTTGCAAATGCAGTCGCTATACAGCACCCAGCCCGTCAAACGCACAGGCGATCAGCCTTTTTACAAAATCCGGATCGACGGGCTCACCGGTAATCAGCAGGCGGTAAAAAACAGGTGCAAAAATCAGATCGATGCTCAGATCAACATCCATATCTCTTCTCAATTCTCCTCTCGTAACACCGCGCTCCAGAATTTTACGCGAGATCAGACGTCTGGGATTAAAGTATCTTGTACGATACTCCTCCGCTACATTTTTATCAAATTGTCCCTCCGCGATAATCTCCGCTATCGCTTTCCCTTTCGAGCCGGTAAGAAACTGTGCCAGATTATTTACCTGCTGAAAAAGGTCCTCTTCTGCCGACCCGGTATCCGGTATTTCAAGCATTGACTCAGTCGCCGCAAAAAAACCATCCAGCATGACAGCCGCCTTATTTGGCCACCATTTATAAATGGTTGCTTTACTTACACCGGCCTTTTCAGCAATACCATCGACCGTTACCGTATGAAAATCATACTCCAGCAGCATATCATAAGCTGCTGTCAGTATGGCTTCTTTCGTTTTCTCACTACGGGGACGTCCTAACTTTTTATCCATCTGATTCTCCTTATTCTTTATTCAGCATTCAGAAACGATACGTTTATTATATAACTTTTTTTTATAGGATAAAAGAGTTGACAAAATGAAAAAATGGAATATAATATATTTATAAACTAAACGTTCAGTTTTTAATTGTGAATCAACATTCTACCTGGAGGTATTGTATGAAATCAGAACTATCAGAAGAAAAATTTTTTCCCCATTGGCTTATTTTTTTACTGGCGGGCGCATGCGGCCTGATTGTCGCCAATCTTTATTACGCCCAGCCTTTGGTCGGCCCCATCAGCGCTTCCACCGGGATTCCTTCCGGTGCAGCGGGATTGATTGTTACCATGACACAGTTAGGCTATGCCGCCGGACTCTTATTTCTTGTTCCGTTAAGTGATCTGCTGGAAAACAGACGCCTGGTCGTATCCGTTCTGGTTATCGCAATTGCGGGTTTAGTGATTGCAGCGACAGCAAAAAGCTCCTACCTGTTCTTTCTTGCTGCAGTCCTGATTGGATTGGGTTCCGTAGCTGCTCAGATCTTAGTGCCTTTTGCCGCACATCTCTCACCGGCAGAAGAACGAGGCAAGAATGTCGGAAATGTAATGAGCGGGCTTTTGCTTGGAATCATGCTTGCACGGCCGGTTGCAAGCCTCATTACGGACATCTGGAACTGGAAGGCAGTCTTTCTGCTATCTGCCGTCATCATGATAATCCTGATCGTCTTATTAAGATCCCGGCTTCCGCAAAGAACCCCGCAGCCGAAGGACAGCTATCCTGCAATCGTGAAATCACTGTGGCATATTTTCAGGACAACACCCGTTTTACGCAGAAGATCACTGTATCAGGCAGCTTTATTCGGCAGCTTCAGTTTGTTTTGGACCGTCGTCCCACTGTGGCTGTCACATCACTTTCAGCTGACACAAAAGGGCATTGCTTTATTTGCCTTTGCAGGTGTTACCGGTGCGATTGCGGCACCGATTGCCGGAAGACTGGCCGACAGAGGCTGGACCAGGAGACTCACCGGTGCTGCCTTCCTGATTGCGACATTCTCCTTTGCACTCACACATGTTTTCCAAAGCAACCAGACCATATCTCTGATCCTCTTTTGTATTGCCGCTGTTCTTCTGGATCTGTCTGTCTCAGGAAATCTTGTTCTCGGCCAGCAGGCGATTTACGCATTGGGAGACGAAATACGCGGAAGGGTAAACGGACTGTTCATGGCGATTTTCTTTGCCGGCGGTGCTGCCGGTTCCGCACTTGGTGGATGGACCTATGCACGCGGAGGCTGGAATGCCGCATCTATGCTTGGGCTTAGCCTTCCGGTCCTCGCATTCTTCTATTATCTCACCGAGAAAAAAGGAGTGTCAGAAAACTGACACCCTCAGATCCACATCATCAGGAAGTGAGGACCTTTTCCCGATCCTCTTCTTTCTCGTTCAGCCGTTCACTGATGTGGATGGCTGTCGGTGTTGCGGCAATTCCGCCGGTTCCGGTTTCCTTCAGATTTTCCGGCATACTGCGTCCGACTGCCCGCATTGCGTCGATGACTTCATCTGCCGGAATCTTACTGAAGATTCCAGCCATACTCTCATCTGCAGTGACCAGCGCATTGACAGCTCCCATCACATTTCTTTTTACACAGGGAACTTCCACCAGTCCCGCGACAGGATCACAGACCAATCCCATAAAATTCTTCAGTGAAAGGGCTGCAGCATTCGCAATTGCTCTTGCATTGCCTCCCATCAGGTAAGTAACACCACCTGCCGCCATTGCAGATGCGGTTCCGATCTCTGCCTGACATCCGCCTGCTGCCCCTGCAATAAAGGCACGGTTTGCAATCACTCCTCCGATGCCGGCCGACACATACAGCGCCTGAACCATCTTTTCTTCCGGAAAATATTTATCTTCGGCAACACTCAGGAAAACAGCGGGAAGTACGCCGCAGGAACCAGCTGTGGGAGCCGCTACGATTCTTCGCATGCAGGCATTGGATTCCCCCATTTTCAATGCTTTTTCCATGACTTTTCCAATAAAGTCTCCGCACAGCAATGTTTGATTTTTACGTGCATGCTTCATTTTTTCTCCTTCACTGCCAACCAGCCCGCTGGTAGAACGCAGCTTCGCATCATAAGAGAGATCTGCCTCCTTCATTGCCCGATACATTTCCCGCATCTGTTCCAGAGATTCCTCCGGCGATATTCCGCGCTCCCTGCAGTCATCTTCCTGTACCAGTTTCCAGAAACAGGTATTTTCCCTTTCCGATATCTCTATGATCTTTTCCAGCGAATTATACATCCAGCATCTGCCTCCTTTTTTATTTGCCGCTATTGCGGCTGCTTCCCATATTCAGGTATGTCACCTTGCGGATTCCTTCCAGATGTTCCAGCCACCGCACGGATTCCTCCGGTATCTCCTGATCACATTCGATGACCATGACCGCATCGCCGCCCCTTGCAGACCGATACAACTGCATCGCCGCAATATTGACGGATTTATGTGCCAACATGGAAGTCACCTCTGTCACATGCCCCGGCTGATCCAGATTGTGTACGATTAATGTCGGATAATCTCCGCTGACATTGATGGTCAGTCCGTCAATCTCATTCACCTGTATCCTTCCGCCCCCGATGGAAGAAGCTACAATTTCCAGATTCCTTCCATTTATTCCGGTCAGATTCATCTTTACCGCATTCGGATGTGCCTCATCTCCAAGATCGATCCCGGCGATGGTATATTCCAGACCTCTTTCCCTGGCGAGTGCAAGACTCTCCGGTATTCTTGGATCATCCACTTCACAGCCCAGCAGTCCGGCGATCAGGGCCCGGTCTGTGCCGTGCCCCTTGCCGGTAGCAAGAAAGGAGCCATGAAAATAAATCTTTGCATGACGGACTTCACTTCCAAGCAGCCTCCTGGCCGCAAGTCCGATACGTACGGCACCAGCCGTATGAGAACTCGACGGTCCCACCATGACAGGTCCGATAATATCTAAAATATTCATCCTTATCCTTCTTTCTCAGCAGGCTTTTCTACTCCCGCTATCACAGCGGCCATAAATATCGCGATGCATCCTGCGATCATCCGTAATGTAAAACTCTCTCTTAAGAATATTGCCGCAAAAATGCTTCCGTATACACTTTCCATTGATACCAGGATTCCCGCAAGGGTGGGTGATGTATTCTGCTGTCCTTTTAATTGAAGAAAAAATCCAAGTGTAATTTCAAATATTCCGCAGTAGAGCAGTCCGATCCAGCAATGCACTTCCGTAACAACCGGAAACGGTTCAAATACAAATGCGGCAATCAGCGCCAGCACCGTTGCCGTAAGGATCTGCAGAAAATGCATGTCTACAGCATCGATTTTCTCACTGCAATGGTCAATATATATGATATGAAATGCATAAAATATACCACAGATAATGATCAATAAATCACCTCTTCCAATGCGGAAGCCGCCGTTTAACGTCAGCATTGCCATACCGCTCAGACAGATCAGCACCGATGCCGCCTTTCGCCCCGTCAGTTTCTTTTTCAGCAGAAGCAGTTCCAAAAGCGGAACAAACATTACATAGCTCACCGTCAGAAATGAACTCTTGGACGCAGTCGTCTCTCTGCAGCCGATATTCTGTAAAAGCAATGCCAAAAAGAAGATCGTTCCAAGGCATATGCCGGAAAAAACCGTCTGCCGGTTCATCCGCTTTAATCTTGGAAAGAAAAGCAGCAGCATGCAGACACTTGCGACCAGCAGGCGCAGTGCAAGCTGCCACAACGGTGTAATATATTCCAGCGAATCTTTGACAACTACAAAAGATAAACCCCAGATAATCCCGGCTGCTACTAACATTCCAATAGAAACTGCTCTTTTATTTTTTTGACTCATATTATCTCATTCAACTTACCTTTCTCACACCGCTGTTCACGGCATGAAGCCTTTTTTATACAGATACAGCCCGGCAATCCCGCCGGGCTGTTCTTGTTATTTGATAGAAAAGATTTTGTTCTGCTAGTTTTCAGCCAGATTTCCAGTTACCGGATACCCAGTTCTTTCATCGTATCCACAAGGCAGGCTTCAAAAATCTCAAGTCCCTTGTCCAGCTGTTCATCGGTCATTACAAGCGGTGCAAGGAAACGGATTACATTACCGTTTGTTCCTGCATTCTCCAAAAGCAGTCCCTGCTGAATCGCCTTTTGAACCATCACACTGACAAATTCCGGATATGGTTCTTTACTCTCTTTGTCCTTTACGAACTCAATTCCAATCATGGCTCCCAGTCCCCGGACATCACCTACGACCGGATAGTTCTCAAGAAGTCCCTGATAGGATTTCATGACTTTCTCTCCGATGTGCATCGCTTTTCCGGCAAAATCCTCTGCCTTCATGATTTCCATCGTCTTTAATGCAGACGCACAGGCCAGTGGATTTCCGCAGTAGGTTCCACCGATCGTCCCCGGTATCACGCTGTCCATGATTTCCTCACGTGCCGTGATGGCACTGATTGGTGCACCGGAACCCATCGATTTCGCTGTAGATACAATATCAGGCGCTGCACCGGCCTCTGCCCAGTATTCGGAAGCAAAATATTTTCCGGTTCGGCAATTTCCGCACTGAACTTCATCGGCAATCAGAAGAATTCCGTGATCGTCACAGATTTTGCGGACCGCCTTTACCCACTCCATCGGTGCGGGAATGAAGCCGCCTTCGCCCTGCAGCGGTTCCACAATGATAGCCGCCACATCATCCGCAGGTGTTGCTTCATCAAACAGGCGCTCCAGCTTTTCGATATAATAAGCAACTGCCTCTTCTCTGGTATATCCTTTTGGCGCACGGTAAAGGTACGGATATTCCGTACGGTAAATTCCTGTCGGAAATGGTCCCATTCCAAGTGCATAGGCCTTTTTTGCAGTCAGTGCCATTGTCAGGTTGGTTCTTCCGTGAAATGCACCGGAAAAGCAGATGACATTTTGTCTTTTCGTGAATGCCTTCGCCACTTTAATTGCGTTTTCATCCGCTTCCGCTCCGGAATTTGCGAAATAAGTTTTTTTCTTATCTCCCCTGCACGGTACTGTTTCATTGAATTTCTCTGCCAATTCCACATATCCGTCATGAACTACAACGTTAAAGATCGTATGAAAATATTTTTCTGCCTGTTCCTGAACTGCTTCCACAACTTCGGCTCTGCTGTATCCCATATTCAGGACACCGACACCGCCAATCCAGTCGAGAAAATAATTTCCGTCCAGGTCTTCCACCATTGCTCCCTCTCCGCGCTTTATACAGATCGGGTAAGTAGTCCCGCAGAGTGCTTTCGGCACTGCCGCATTTCTTCTATCCAATAATGCCTTTGCCTTTGGCCCCGGCACTGTTCCTGTTACAATCTTTGGTAATTCATCTTTTAACATTACCACACGCCTTCTTTCTCATTTATCCTTTTATCTGAAAATATCAGGAAAGTCCCATCTCTGCTTTGGTCTCTGCAAGAGATGCATCCATACGCTCGATGACTGCTGCAATCTGCTCTTCTGTAATGATTGCTGCCGGCTCAAACCGGATACATTTCGCATTCACAAGTGTACCGGCAGTCATAACGCCTCTTGCGAACAGCCCCTTTGCTACCGCATATCCGATTTCACTTGTCTTAAATTCAACAGCCAGCATCAGACCCAGTCCTCTGACATCATCGATCACTTCCGGATACTTTGCCTTTAAAGACTCTAAGCCGGACTTTAAGATTTCACCCTTCTTCGCACATTCGCCCGGGATGTCATGATCGATCATATATTTAATCGTTGCAATCGCTGCAGAACAGCATACCGGATTGCCGCCAAAGGTCGGTGAACCTAACAGCCAAGGATTGTCAATCAATTCCTGTGTCCACATGGAAGGTCTGCAGATGATACCGGTAATTGGCATGATACCGCCGCCAAATGCTTTTCCATAGGTCATGATATCCGGTGTTACACCTTCTGCCTCACATCTCCACATAGAGCCGGTTCTTCCCATTCCGCACTGGATTTCATCAAAAATCAACGCTACACCGTATTCATCACAGATCTCACGCAGCTCCTGTAAATAGCCTGCCGGCGGAACAATAACTCCAGCCTCGCCCTGAATCGGTTCTACGATCATGGCTGCAACTTTTTCACCTACCGCTACCAGATTGCGGATCGCTTTTCTTGCGTCTTCCGCATTTCCGTATTCCACGTGCTGTACCTGCTGCACCATTGGAATATAAGGGGTACGATATGTACTCTTCCCACCCATGGAGATTGCACCCATTGTCTTGCCGTGGAATGCACCTACTGTTGAAATGTACCATCTTCCGCCGGTTGCGATTCTTGCAAGCTTCAATGCCATTTCCACTGCTTCAGCTCCGCCGTTTGTAAAGAAACAATACTGCAGGTCTCCCGGTGTGATGTCAGCCAATGCCTTTGCGAGGTAACCGCGCAGCGGGTCTAACAATTCCTGAGAATGTAATGCCTGATGATCCAGCTGTGCTTTTACCGTTTCCAGAATCTCCGGATTCCGATGTCCGCAGGTATAAATTCCAAAACCGCCGAGACAGTCGATAAACTCTTCTCCGTACAGTCCCTCACAGATACCGTCGTGATCCCGCCACTCTAAAACAGCGGAGTTTGTAGATACAGATTTACGATATTTTAACCATCCCGGACTCACATAATTATCAAAATAATCCAATGTTTCCTTTGTCATCGTTTCTTTTGCAGCGTCATCCATCGAATCAGCATGGATGTACCCGATTACTTTTTCCAAATCTTCACTTACCTTTGCGTAACTCATATTGAATTCCTCCTTATTTCAATAAAGATTTTACAAAAATAGGAGCAGTCTGATGACGACCGCTCCATTGCTTTCCATGTACTTATAATATTCCACCCACGTACACTTTACAATTGACTTTAAATACCATTTATATAATTAATTTGTTCCCATTATAGCACTTTATAAGTATATTTTGCTCATAAAGCGCCGTAATATTCTTTTTACATATAATTCTTAATGCTCATACCAGCCGACAACTCCAGGTGTCAGATTGATATTGATCTGTTTTACTTCCTGATACTCTTCAAGACCGTGGATCCCAAGCTCACGTCCGATACCGCTCATCTTATAGCCACCCCAAGGAGCTTCGTTGAAGGTCGGATTATAACAGTTCACCCAGGTAATTCCCGCACGAATCTCTGCAACGACACGATGTGCTCTGGTTATGTCCGAAGTAAATACCGCACCGGCAAGGCCGTATTCGGTATCATTCGCCATTGCAACCGCTTCTTCCTCCGTTTCGAACGTCTGAATCGTCACAACCGGTCCGAAAATCTCCTCCCGGACAATCTTCATGTCCCATGTGCAGTCATCAAAGACAGTCGGCTCCACAAAATATCCGTTTGCACATTCGCCTTCCGTATGACGCTTTCCGCCGCATACCAGAGTTGCGCCTTCCTCGATTCCGCTCTGGATATAGGAAAGCACTTTTTTCATATCCTGCTCGGTAATAACCGGCCCGATATCCGGATTGTTGATTCCCTGTCCGATTGTCATGGCCTCTGCTTTCTTCTTCAGACGTTTTACAAATTCATCTTTAATCGATTTCTCAATGATGATTCTGGAACCCGCGGAGCATACCTCCCCCTGGTTGAAAAAGATTCCGATCATCGCCCATTCAACCGCACCGTCCATATCGGCATCCGCAAATATGACATTCGGGGATTTACCGCCGAGCTCGAGACCGATTTTCTTTACATTGCTGGCTGCCGCGCGCATAAGGCTCTGTCCGACTCTGGTGCTGCCGGTAAAAGTAACCATATCCACATCCGTGTTTTCACCCATTTCTGTGCCGACCTCCGCATCACCCTGTACGAGATTTGCGCATCCTTTCGGGAGTCCGACTTCCTCAAAGATTTCAAAAAGACGGATCGTGGAAAGCGGCGCCTTCGGACTCGGTTTGAATACCACACTGTTTCCTGCTGCAAGTGAAGGTGCGAGCTTCCATACAGACATCAGAAACGGATAGTTCCAAGGTGTGATCTGTGCGCACACGCCTACCGGTTCATGTACGGTATAGGAATGCATTTTACCGAATCCGGCATTCACATCGTAGACACCGCCGTAAGGCGCCTTGATCAGTCCCGCATAATAACGGAAACAGTGCACACCGTCCGCAACATCTCCTTCCGCTTCTCGCAGCGGTTTTCCATTGTCCAATGTATCAAGCATCGCAAGTTCATCCGCATATTCTTCTATTTTATCTGCAATTTTCAAGATGATGTCGCCACGTTCCTGTGAATCCATATCCCGCCACTCTCTGGTCACATAAAAGGACTCTTTTGCAGCCGCAATTGCGCTTTTTACATCTTCTACACTGCTTTCATAGATTTTTGCAAACACTTCACCGGTTCCAGGATTTACAATATCAATTGTTTTCCCGAGGGTTCCTTCTACCCATTCCCCATTAATATACATCTTTTTGATATCCATGTCTGTTTCCTCCACTCTTTCTTTTTGACTATCTTAGAAAAGAGTCTGAAAGTATGTTTTCAGACTCTTATTTCTTTTGCATGAAACTGTATTACTCTTTTAATTTCGTCCACATTGCATCGTAAAGAGCCAGTGTATCGGTATCGAGATTCTCAACGTATTCACCTTTCTCAATGACTTCTGCCGGCGGGTTCTTTGCTTCATTCGAAGAGAACTCTTCTCCCATTGCCTCAACCGCCGTCGCATTCGGGCTTAAGTAAGGGAATTCTTCCAGTACCATCTGATCCACTTCCGGATCCAGCATAAAGTTGATGAATTTCATTGCATCGTCATAGTTCTTGGAGCCCTTTGAAATACACCAGTTATCCATGAACAGATACGCGCCTTCTTTCGGGAACACAATCTGAATGTCCGGATTCTCTTCCATAGCCAGTGCGATCTCTGCGCTCCAGCAGAAGCCAACAGTACAGTCACCGGAGATCAGTGCCGATTTCGGGCTGTCGGAATCATATAATTTCACATTATCTTTTAAATTCATCAGTTTATCCGAGACCTCTGCCAGTTTATCCGGGTCCGTTTCATTCATACTCAGTCCCATACTTCTTGCAGTCATACCAATCACGGCACGATAGTCGTCGAGTACGACCTCCGTTCCTGCCAGTTTGGAATTGAACAGATCATCATAGCTTGTAATATCCAGATCCACTTTTGAGGTATTCACGGCAATGGCTCCGACACCGCCCTGATAAGGAACCGAATACGTATTGTCCGGATCATAGGAAGGATTCAGATATGCGTCTGAAATATTCTTCAGATTGGTCAATTTGTCTTTGTCTAATTCTTCCAGCAACCCCTGTTCTGCCATCTGTTTTACCATATAATCACTTGGCTGTACGATATCATAGGTTCCCTCTGACTCTGCCTTTACTTTTGCAAGCATATCTTCATTCGAGGAATACGTGGACACATTGACCTTGATTCCCGTCTCATCTTCAAATTTTTCAATGACTGAATCCGGAACGTATTCCGTCCATACGAAAATATTTAATGTTTTTCCCGTAGATGCCGTTTTTCCGCTTCCGCCGCAGCCGGTCAGCATGGAAAGTGCCATGACACCTACAAGTAACAGACTAATTGATCTTTTCATAATATCTACCTCTCTTTCTAAACGATGATGGATCCATCTATCCCTTCTTTTTCTTAAACAAATTGCTCTGTGTCAGCACCACCAGAATTGATGTTGCGAGCAGAATCAGCGTCGACAATGCATTGACGTCGGGTGATACACCGCTCTTAATACTTTCCATCACTTTCAGCGGATAGGTCTTTGTCTGGCCGTTTACGAAGTAACTGATGATTACATCGTCAATGGAAAGGGTAAATGCCAACAGTGCGCCGCCCGCAATTCCCGGTGCGAGAACGGGCAGCGTGATTTCGAAAAATGTCCGGATACGGTTTGCCCCAAGGTCCAGGCTGGCCTCTTCAATGGAGTTGTCGTAACCGGCAAGTCTCGCCCGGACGTTAAAAATAACAAACGGGATGGAAAAGCTGACATGTGCAAGAACCAGCGTCAAAAGTCCTCGCGGAATATTCACATTCGCAAACAGTGTCAGCATTGCAATACCAAGCACGATTTCCGGAATTACAACCGGAATATATAAAAGTCCGTCAATTACGTTTTTCCCCTTGAACTTGTATTTGTACATTCCGACTGCGCCGAGTGTTCCGATGATAGTAGACAACACCGTGGATGCAATCGCAATCAGAATCGTATTTCCAAAGGAATCCAGCAGTGCCGAATTATCAAACAGCTTGATATACCAGTCAAACGTAAATCCCTTCCAGGAAAGGTAAGGTTTGGAGGTCGTCGCATTAAACGAATTGGTTACGATAACTGCAATCGGCAAAAACAGGAACAGGTAAATGAGTGCACAGTAGACAATTCCAAGGCTCTTCTTTGCCTTTCTCTTTCTCTCTCTTCCCATCCGTTACACCCCCAGACTTTCCATATCACCGCCCATTTTCTGGTATAATTTTACCAGCAGAAGGGTGATCACAATTAATATAATGGACAATGCCGCTCCCAGCGGCCAGTTATTTCCGCTCTGGAACTGACGTTCAATCAGGTTACCGATGACATCGGAATTACCTCCGCCGAGGATATCCGATACGAAGAAGTATCCCAGTGTCGGTATGAATACCATGATGCTTCCGGAAAAGATTCCGCTTGCCGTAAGCGGTACAATGACCTCAAAAAAAGTTGCAGGCCCTTTTGCTCCAAGATCCGAGGACGCCTCAAGCAGATTTGTATCCAGCTTTTCAATTGCCGTATAAAGCGGCAGTACCATAAACGGGAACAGGCAGTATACCATACCAAGCACCGTTGTACCTGTATGAAACAGTAAGTCCAGCGGCTCGCTTGTAATATGTAAAAACTGCAGCACATTGTTCAGCCAGCCGTTTGTTCCAAGGAATGTTCTCCATCCGTAGATACGAATCAGGGAGTTGGTCCAAAACGGAATGATTACCAGCATATACAGCAGATTCTTTCTCCGGCTTCCCGTTCTTGCAATCAGAAATGAGAACGGATAGGCAAGTGCCAGACAGATCATGGTTGTCAAAAATGCAATCAGGACGGACTGTCCATAGATTTTGACATAACCCACATCAAACAGTCTGCGGTAATTATCCAGCGTAAACTGAAATGTAACATTATAATACTGATCCAATGAGCAGAAGCTCATCACAAATACATAAATCAAAGGAACTGCTATGAAAAACAGCAGCCACAGCGTTACCGGTCCGACCATGACCAAAGACGGCAGCGTATTTGATTTCCATTTTCGTTTTGTCATACGAACCGCCTCCTATCCTAATACAACATTGTCAACCGCCTGATAAAACACCTGATCCCGATTGTGAATCATCACCGCATCTTCCGGTTTCCAGTACAGAAATACCGATTCTCCGATTTCCGGAAGTGTCTGTCCTGCAAGGCGTTCAATCCGGATTTCCTGACCGTTTGGCAGAACAACATTGCATTTTACAACGGAGCCGACATAGATATAATCACGTACAGATGCAATCAGACTGAATCCCTCGACCATCTCTTTTGCATACTGAAGTTTCTCCGGCCGAATGGAAATCGTAATAAATTCTCCCTCCGCAAATCCGGTTCCCCTGCAGGTAACATCCCCGGTCTCAATTCCGATGACCGCCTGATCTTTGGCGATAGACTTGATACATCCTTCGAAGGTATTTGTTTCTCCGATGAAGGTTGCAACAAATTTCGTTGCCGGATGCTCATAGATCTCTGCCGGAGTTGCGATCTGATCCAGTACACCTTCATGCATAATTGCAATCCGGTCGCTCATCGTCAGTGCTTCCTCCTGATCATGTGTTACATAGATAAAGGTAATATTCAGCTTCTTCTGCAGACGCTTCAGTTCCAGCTGCATCTGTTTTCTCAGTTTCAGGTCCAACGCACCGAGCGGCTCATCTAACAGCAGTACCCGCGGACGGTTAATCAGTGCCCGGGCAATCGCAACCCTCTGTTTCTGACCTCCTGACAACTGATTTGGGTATCTTTTTTCAAAGCCCTCCAGCTGAACAAGTTCCATCATTTCCGTAACGCGTTCTTTTATCTCAGCTTTCGGAACTCTCTTCATTTTAAGTCCGTAGGCAATATTATCATAAATTGTCTTGTGCGGAAAAAGCGCATAACTCTGAAATACCGTATTGACATTTCGCTCAAATGGCTCTTTCTCTTCAATCGACTCTCCTTCTACCACGATTGTACCGGTGGACGGTTCCTCAAATCCTGCGATCATTCGAAGTGTCGTTGTTTTTCCACATCCGGAAGAACCAAGCAAGGTAAGGAATTCTCCTTCCTCTACGGTAAGATTTAAGTCCTTTACCACGTGATTCGTTCCATATATTTTATTCACTCCAGCTAATTCCACAATATTCTTACCCAAACCATATCACCTCTTCTTTTCGTTCAAATCTTCTTCCTGTGCAATTACAGCGCTTTGCTTCCGCGCTCTCCCGTTCTGATACGAACAGCTTCTTCTATATTCCGGATGAAAATTTTTCCGTCACCGACATGATCGGTCGAGAGTTTTTCCCGAATTTTCATGATAATCGGTTCCACGGTACTGTCATCTACAACGACTTCCACCCGAATTTTCGGCAGCAGGTTGATATTTGTCTTAAAGCCTTTGATCTGGTTTACGCCGGATACATCCCCTCTCTGTGTTCCACATCCCATAACCGTTGAGATAGTCATACCGCCACTTTTGTTTTCCTCTAAAATAGCCTTTACGTCTTCCAGTTTTTCCGGTCTGATAATCATTACAATCTCTTTCATCTAAAATCCTCCTTCATCCTGTTTCCTAATCGTAGTTTTATAAATCAACACAAAAAGGGGCTTTCCTAACTGGAAAGCCCCTTTGCTTACGGAAATAATACTCTTTTTATTCTATGGATTCAATTGATCATTTATACCATTTTCCTAATTACATTTAAGTAGTTATTCCTTCTCTTTTATCATTTTAAACATCTGAACACGGTTCCTTATACCCAATTTACGGTATATATTTAAGATGTGTTTCTTCAAAGTATTAACACTAATTGCTAATTCATCGCAAATTGCAGTATTATCTTTTCCTTCCATCAGCATCTTGAGAATCGTATGCTCCCGTTTCGTCAGATCATATTTTTCACTGGTCTCTGTCACTGTCAGTTTTTCAGCAGCATCTCCGCTCTCTCTGCTCTCACGGTACAACCGGTACGCAATATGATCTTTGAGCATATCAAGGATAAAAATATCATCATACTGGAAATTGTCCTTTCCGATCGTACGGTAAAAAGTGACCACACCCAGAAATTCCTTATTCCTTCCCAATATCATCTGAAGCGAATAATGCCAGTTATTCGGACGATATACCTTGCTGTAATACTCCGTCTGCACCCGCTTTTCATCTGATATAATATCCGTCTCACGATACACCAGACTTTTTCCCGTGTACATGATGCCGCGGCTGTAATCCAGCTCATCGTATAAAGAAGAATCATCTTCATCACAATTATAGGTAATCGGTTTCACCAGATGCTTGCTGCCATCACTGGAAGCAAGATAAAAATCGGCACTGTCAAAATCGAGTACCATCTTCATCTGCTCGAGAAATTGTGCGCGCATAATATCCATATCTTCCGTGGTATACACCTTATAGATAATGCTGTTTATAATCATCCAGTCATTCGTCTCTAATGTCTTCAATCAATCACCCTCTTTAAGTATTTTTTGTATACTAAAAGAGGGCATATCTTTCCAGATATACCCTCTTTGGTCTAGACTTATTATATTTTATATTTTCCAAAAATGCAACCCTTAAATGAAAAAATCCTTATTTTATCTTTCCAGATTCCCATTTTTAAATATGACATCACGATATTTTCCCAAAATATTCCGTAATAGCATTCCAAGCACATAGCAGGAAAGGACTTCACCAATTCCGACTGTCAACATAAAAAATGCAATGGATCCCTCAAACTGATAGACGTACGCCAGGATAAACGGGACAATCAGTGTATTTGCAACAATCGGCGGCAGCGGAGCCAGCCATTTGTACCTGCGGAGTATGTAGGTACCATATGCACCAATCAAAGTTGCCAGACTTCCGAACACAACATCCAGCGGCATACAGCCCGTAATGAGGTTGCTCAGCAGACAGCCGACAAAGAGTCCCGGAATCGCTGCAGGGGTAAATACCGGTAAAATGGTCAGTGCCTCGGATATCCGCACCTGAATTGCCCCGTTTGCGAGCGAAAATGCATTGATGAAGTAGGTCAGCACCACATAGATCGCTGCAATCATTGCAGCCTGGACGATAAATAACACTTTTTCGTTTCTTCTCATATTCTGTTCTCCTTTAGTTTTGTTTTACGTGTGGAAGGTCTCGAACACACGATATGTTTTGCGAAATCCGTGTTTGCAGAATTCCGCCTCTACTACTATAACCCATACAGCAGAAAATGCAAGCATCTCATCTTTTTCTGTGAATTATTACCAGAAAACGACCTTATCATCCAAATTTTCGCGTTTTTCATCTTTATCGTTTATATTCACTTAGTAATATTTAACGAAAACTTTCGAAAACTTTTATAATTTATTCATATATACATGGAAATATTTACATGCTAATATCAAACGGGAGAAGGTTTTTTATCACTTTCTTACTATATAATTCAATGTGCGAAAGCACAAAAAGGGGGAATTTTACAATGAAAGGAAAGAACGGAAAGAGAAGGCCATTCTTTCAGAGGTTTGTCTGCGCATCTGTATTAAGCGTAGTGTTCATGATGATGATGTCGGTATTTGACGGCGATTCGAAACTGAACTCATGGCTGATACAGGCCAAGGCAGACACAACATCATCTGTTTCGTCATCCACAACCAAGAATGCGGATACATTTTCTTGGGACAACGCAGATGTCTATTTTCTATTGACTGACCGTTTTAACAACGGTGACACATCAAACGATCACTCTTACAACAGAGGGCTTGATGAAGACGGCAATGTCATCAATTATTCGGATACCAGCGCAACATTTCACGGGGGTGATTTTGTAGGTATCACAGAAAAAATTGAAGAAGGCTATTTCGACAAGCTCGGTGTCAACGCATTATGGATCAGTGCTCCATATGAGCAGATTCACGGATATGTTGTAGGCAGCGATTCTTCCAACAGTTTTGCTCATTATGCTTATCATGGGTATTACGTATTAGACTATACGCAGACGGATGCCAATTTCGGAACCGGCGCAGAATTCAAGCAACTAGTCGATACAGCACATGAGCACGGTATTCGGGTCATTATTGATATAGTAATGAATCATTCCGGTTACAATACGATCTATGATATGGCCGAATACAATTATGGTACGCTTGCAGATGGGTGGGAAGATACCTATTACAAAAGCACAGGTATTAACAATACTTCCTATCACAGCCTGATCGATTACACATCATCCATATCAGATTGGTCCAATTGGTGGGGTTCCGATTGGGTTCGATGCGGTGTGGCAGGTTATGATGCAGGTGGTTCCACGAATCTGACGATGTCATTATCGGGACTGCCGGATTTCAAAACAGAATCCACAAGTACGGTCGGTATTCCAAAAATACTGCAGACAAAGTGGAAAATGGAAGGACGGTACAATACTGAAACCGCAGAACTTTCTTCCTATTTAACTGCGCACAATATGAAGATGACAACCACCAATGTTCTTACCTATTGGCTGCAGTCCTGGGTAAGGGAGTATGGAATCGACGGATTCCGCTGCGATACCGCAAAGCATGTAGACCTTTCATCCTGGGCTACACTCAAAAGTGCCTGTGTGGAAGCTTTAGACGACTGGAAAGCAGCAAATCCGGATAAAGCACTCGATGATACAGACTTCTGGATGACCGGAGAAGTATGGGATCACGGTGTTTATAAAGATGATTACTATACAACAGGCGGTTTCGATTCGCTGATTAACTTCAGTACGCAGGGCGGCGGCATCTTAGCTAAGAGCACCGTTGCTGCTACATACCAGGGTTTTGCAGATAAAATCAACACCGACCCTGACTTTAACGTATTATCTTACATATCTTCGCACGACAGCGTACTGACAAGAGGTGATTCCATCTATATGGGCTCTGCCTTCCTGATGCTTCCTGGCGCAGTACAGACCTTCTACGGAGATGAAACAGACCGTAAGGTAGATTCCAGTGCTTCCTCGAATGGTAATCATGACGTCCGCAGTGACATGAACTGGGACGATATGAATACCGATACTCTGGCTCACTGGCAGAAAGTCGGCACATTCCGCAGTAACCACATTTCAGTAGGTGCCGGAGCCAATGCCGCTCTTACGACTACCGATGGTGTGGCATTTTCGCGTATTTACAGTGATACAAGTAAGGATATCGCTGACCGGATTGCCGCATGTATCGGCTGTACAAGCAATACCGACGTTACGATTGACGTTTCTTCTCTTTGGGCAGACGGTCAGATTCTCGTAAATGCTTATGACTATACGACTGCCACCGTAACGGGCGGAAAAGTAACCTTTAACAGTGGAAAGAACGGAACTATATTAATTGAGGAACCGGACGGAAAGCCATTGATTTCTGTTACCGGAAATGCCAAATTCCACGATACGGAGCAAGTGACCTTAAAGCTCACAGATGCAGATTCTGCAAAAGTTTCCGTAGATGGAGCAAAGAAATTCCTCGCTTATGACGGCGATACCTTTACCATCGGCGAAACTGCTTATGAAGGAGATACCGTCAGCGTTACCGTGGAGGCTACGAACATAAACGGGACAAGAACCGCCACCTATACCTTCTATAAGGCATATGCAGACGAGGACATATCGTCCGGGGGGGGCAGTACCGAAGAGCATAGAGCAGTTGTCTATGTCAAATCCTCCGATGGTACGGCTCCATACATCTATGCATGGAAGGACGCGAGCACAAAACTCACCGGTGCCTGGCCAGGAACAAAGATGACCGAAAAGAACAGCGAAGGTTATTATGTGATGGATCTTGGCATTACCGGCAAATATAATATCATATTCAATAACGGTGCCAAACTTCAGACCGGTGATATCACGAATCTGGAAGGAGGTGTCTGGATTGACCTCACATCTTCCAGTTATGCATATAACATCACGCAACGGGAAGTAGAAGCAGAAACCACTCCAATCACCTTTACCGTAAAAAGCTACACCGGAGCCGCTCCATACCTGTATATCTGGGATGCGGCCGGAAATACCTATAACGGATCTTTCCCTGGCAAGGCTTTAACACAGAAAACGGATGACGGTTTGTATACACTTACGGTCAACTCCTATTCATCTTCTGTCAGCTGTATTGTAAGCTACGGCAGCAATACAACCCAGTCGAGCAACATCACCGGTATTTCAAGTGAGGTACTGATTACACTCACCTCGGCGGACTGCAGCACCTATGAGGTGACAAAACCATCCACATCCGACTCCTCTTACGCTACCTTGAAAAAGGAATTAAGAGAGACGAAAAATTTAACCGCTGAAAATTATACCGCTGAATCCTATGCTGCCCTCTACGCCTACGTGGAAGCAGGAGATGCGCTGATTGCAGCCGGAGAGAAAAATGCGGACGAGTATGCACTGGTCGCAATGGTTAAGGCGGTCCAGACCGCTCAGGCCAATCTCGTGATTGCAAAACCGACGGTATCCGGCCTCACAACCGGAAGCACCTCTATTTACGGTAAGGCAGCTTATGGAGGTACGGTAAAAATCACGGTTGGAACCAAAGTTTATACAGCAGGAGCAGACGATGTTACCGGTAAATTCTCCGTGACAGTCGATGCTTTAAAAGCAACGGACACTATTTCGGCAATCTGTACGTTGGGAAGCAATTCCTCTGCCACCTATACCTTTAAGGTAGACTCGGTAGTCATCGACGTTACCAGTATTACACTTGACAGTTCCAGCAAGACAATCGGTGTCGGTAAGACAGCCACTTTGACAGCAACCGTACTGCCAGGCAATGCAACCGATCCTTCCGTGACCTGGACGACCAGCAACAGCTCTGTTGCCACTGTTTCCAGTTCCGGCGTTGTGAAAGGTATTACAAACGGTACGGCAACCATTACCGCGACTACATCCAATGGGTTAAAGGCTACTTCAGCTATCACCGTAAATGATATAGCAGTGACCTCGATTACCCTGAACCAGTCGGCTGTGACAATCGCGATCAAAGGTACGACAACCCTGACAGCAGCCATATTGCCAAATGACGCAACGGATACTTCGGTAACCTGGACATCCAGTGACACTTCTGTTGCCACCGTTTCCAGTTCCGGCGTTGTCACAGGCATTGCAAAGGGTACGGCAACCATTACCGCAACTACAGTCAATGGCTTAAAGGCCACAGCAGCAATTACCGTAAATGAAGTTGCAGTGACCTCGATTACCCTGAGCCAGTCGGCTGTAACCATACCGGTAAGCAGTACATCCACCTTGACGGCAACCGTATTGCCAAGCAACGCAACCAATTCTTCGGTTACCTGGACGTCCAGTGACACTTCTGTTGCTACCGTTTCCGGTACCGGTGTCGTAACAGGTGTTGCGAAAGGTACAGCAACCATTACCGCGACAACATCCAATGGTTTAACAGCTTCTGCAACCATTACGGTAAGCGCAGTAGTTGATAGCTATATGTTTTTCGAAAAACCATCTTCCTGGAGCAGCACCATCTATGCTTATATCTGGAATGACAGTGAAACATATAAAAATGCTGCATGGCCAGGTGTAGCTGCCACCCTAAATGCAGACGGAACCTATTATATTGCATGGCCGAAGGATTACACCGGCACGGACTTGAATGTGATCTTTACAGATAAGACCCGCCAGACCGCAAATCTCAAGGCAGTGAAAAACGGTTATTATACCAGCAGCGGCTATTCTTTTACCGTTACAGATCCAACAGGTGTTGCTCTGAGCAGCTCCTCCGTAAGTGTTGCAGCAGGAAGCACCGCGACTCTGACAGCAACTCTGTCGCCAAGTACGGCTCGTTCCACAATTACCTGGACGACCAGTGACAGTTCCATCGCCACTGTTTCTAATTCAGGTGTTGTAACAGGTGTCGCAGAAGGCACCGCAACCATTACGGCTGCTACAGCCAATGGGCTGACTGCTTCAGCTGCCATTACAGTTACAAAAGCAACTACCAGTTACTTGTTTTTTGAAAAACCGTCTTCCTGGAGCAGCACAATTTATGCTTACATCTGGAATGACAGTGTGACTTACAAAAATGCAGCATGGCCGGGCGTGGCTGCCACCCTAAATGCAGATGGAACCTATTACATTGAATGGCCGAAAGATTACTCCGGTTCGGATTTGAATGTGATCTTCACGGACAAAACCCGCCAGACCGCAAATCTCAAGGCAGTGAAAAACGGTTATTACACCAGCAGCGGTTATTCTTATACTGTTGCAGATCCAACAAGTATTACCCTGAGCAGCGCAACTGCAAACGTTGAAAAGGGAAGTACCGCAACACTGACAGCAACCGTATCGCCAGCTACCGCTCATTCCGTGATCACCTGGACGACCAGTGACAGCTCTATCGCCACTGTTTCCAGCGCAGGCATCGTGACCGCTGTCGCAGAAGGTACGGCAACCATTACCGCCACTACGGCCAATGGACTGACCGCCTCTGCCGCAATTACGGTGACTCCGTCAACTGCCAGCTATCTGTATTTTGAAAAACCTGCTTCCTGGGGCAGTACGATTTATGCCTACATCTGGAATGACAGTATATCCTTCAAAAATGCGGTATGGCCAGGTGTTGTGACCTCCGTAAACGCAAACGGTACCTATTATATTGCATGGCCGAAAGATTATTCAGGCACGGACTTAAATGTCATATTTACCGACAAGAGCCACCAGACTGCCGATCTTAAAGCAATCAAAAACGGTTATTACACCAGCAGCGGTTATTCCTATACCGTTACTGCCAAATAATCCGCAAAAAACCTGAAATAGGGCTTGCAGAATCAAAATGCTCCGCCCTGATATAAAAAACCACTTTTCCGGTAAGAACCCGAATTATCCGTTCTTACCCAAAAGTGGTTTTTTCATTCCAGAAAATCTGTCTATTTAAAACACATAATATTACGCATATTTCATATCTACGCAGACCACATAAGTTCTTCCGTCTTTTGCCGCAAAGAATCTGGAATAGGTGCAGCAAAGACTTTTTGTCGCGCTGGATATGTATTCATGGGATACATACAACTCTCCCTGATTTCGGACTGCCTGAACAAAATATTTCTTTTTGGAATGGTCATCCCCAGGTACTGCCGGATGAAAATTCTCCAGATTCTCCAGTTCAATCTTCGGATTCATAACCGTATCACTCACCTGCTGCCCATTTCCATCAATGACATAGGCGCATTCAAAGCATTCATTTTCTTCCATGCACTGCTCCAGGATTTCATTCATCTGCTGCGCATTACTTGTTTCCAGGAGCGTCTCCGCCTTCCGAATATATCCTTTTGCCGTGTTATCCACTTCCTGCTTATCCAAAACGGTTCTCTTTGCCTCATCGACAATAAAAGCATTCAGAAGGACTTTCAATCTGTCTGTTTCCGTCTTCAGACTGGTATTTGCTCCCGCACTTTTTTCCGCAAGTGCTGCATTGCTGCCAATCGTTTCTGTCACCTTTTCAATGATTTCCACAATCTCATTGATGTTGTCTTTCTGTCCGGTTGTTGTCTCTACGATGCTTCGGTTCTGCACCGTTATATTTTCAATCTCTTCTGTAATATCACGGAAGCATTCCGCCGTGCTCTGTACAATTCCCTGGCTCTCTTCTACCCGGTTCACACTTTCCCGGATCAGCTCGCCTGTCTGTTCCACTGCCTGTGTCGTCTGCAGTGCAAGCTTTCCGATCTCCTCTGCAACGACTGCAAAGCCCCGTCCATGTTCTCCTGCTCTGGCTGCCTCAATGGAAGCATTGAGTGAAAGCAGTTTTGTCTGTGCGGATATATCAAAAATAATATCGGTGATGCTCGAAATATTGTTCGATGCCCGATTGACTTCTTTCATCGATTCTACCAGCTGGATGATATTACTGTCACCCTGCTCTGCTGTTTTACGGGCATGTTCGACACTCTGGGATACTCTGCTGACATTCTCGGAATTTTCTTCCGCCTTTTTGGATACTTCGGAAGCTTTTGTTGAAACCATCTGCATATGTTCTTCCAGACGCTTCTCATTATCTGCAACCGAGGCCGATACCCGATTGGATTCTTCCCCAATCAGATTGATATCCTCCATAATGGTTCCAATTTCTGCAAACGTATCCGACAAAGAAAATATCATTTTTTCAAGAGCCGACTTGATTGGAGCAAAGTCTCCGTAGAATTCGGTTTCCCCAGATACTCTGACAAGAAGATCCCCAACCGACAAATGAGAAAGTACTCTGGCAATTTCACCAACATAAATATTTAAAGTATCCGCAATCAAATTGACATCTTCTGCCAAAGCAGTCAGGTCTTTTGTATTGACCTGTATTCTGTCCCGTTCAAGATCCCCTCCTGCAATCTGATGCATACGTTTTCCGATCATCTCACAGTCTCTGTAAAAATCGGTATCCTCTTTTTTCCTGTTAAACATCTTCTATATCCCCTTTCATTTGTCGAAGCAGGTGCAGTTTCACAGCACGGATGCACCCGGTCGGTGAAAAAAGCAAAGAAACCCCCTTCCAGCTGCCTCTTTGCATCATTTTTCATCATAACTGATTTGGAAAAAATATGCAACAATTGTGTCCCCGGCAAAAAAGCAGTTCCCCTGCTGTGATTTCCGGTCACGGCTGGGGAACACTTTTCAATTTCTCCTGATACATGATTTTCGATTCTTTTTCTGTTACTTATGTATGACAGCTTTTTTTACACTGCTCCAATCACTGTAATAGCTTGTTTTTCCCACCTTCTTGTAGGTTCTGATCTTCACATAGTATTTTTTGCTGCTCTTTAGTTTTTTGATTGCACTGCTCGTCGTCTTATTCTTACTTACGGTTACTGTTCTTGTCGTGCTCTTGGTGAATTTTGAACTTGTGGAATATAGAATCTGATATCCGGTAACTCCTGTATTCTTTTTCCACTTAACGGTCAGTATTCCTTTTTTAGCCGACACAGCAGCGGTCAGTTTGGTGGATTTGGGGTTGATTTTAAATGTAATCGTCCTGGTTCCGCTGTACTTTCCTATTCCTTTGATTGTGACTGTTGCAGTTCCGACCGCCTTGTTATTTTTATAGCTGACGGTATAGTCCGTTTTATTTTTTAGAGTTTTGCTATTATATACTATCTTAACTGACGGTACAAGTGCCTTACCCGTATAGGTCTGATCCTTTATCTTACTGATTGAAACAGTGCTGACCGGTGTGAGCAGTGTTACCTTCGCCGTGCCAGAGACACTCTTTGTTATCGTTGAAGTTGCACTTACGGTAAGTTCGGATGCAGTTTCAGACTTGCTTACCGTCAGTTTTCCCGAAGCATTGATTGTGGTGCCCTTACTCTTTGCCCCGCTTACACTCCAGGTTACCGTTTTAGCCGGATTATCTGTCCCGCTCACCTCTGCCGTAAATGTCTGACTCGATCCTTTCAGTATCTTTACTGTTCCCGGTTTCACGGTTATGGCCGTTACAGCCGGCGCAATCACCGTCACTTCCGCAGTACCGAATACCGTATCCGTAACCGTTGAAGTTGCTGTTACGATCAGCTTTGCCGCTGTTTCATCACTTCCGACTGTCAGAATGCCCTCAGAAGTAATGGAAGTCTTGCCGCTCTTAGCCCCGCTTACGCTCCAGGTTACGGTCTTTGCAGGATCATTCGTTCCGCTCACCTCTGCCGTAAATGTCTGACTTGCTCCTTTCAGTATCTGTGCCGTTCCCGGTCTTACGCTTACGGATGTTACAACAGGTGCATTTTCAGCTTCCTCTACGGTCAGCGTAAATGTGCTTTCGACTGTTGTATTTTGCGCATCCGTTGCTTTTATGGCAACCGGATATACACCGGTGGTAAGTCCTTCGGCAATCTCCAGCTGATGTGTCTGTCCATTCCAGGTAATCTTACCATTCCCCGTATTTCCGGTCAGTTCCACAGAAGGCGCGCTGTCCTTTGCAAATTGAAAGCTGTTCGATTCGGACTCTTTATAGCCTTCTTTCAAAATCATCGCTTCCGGCCCGGACATACTGAATACGGCAGGAAGATTCAAAACTATGGAAGGTGCCATACCGGCTGTTGCATTATTAAACCGGCCTGTTCCTTTTGCGTCTGTCCCATTTTCTCCCTCTTTACTGACAAAGTAACACTCATACCCTTTTGTCTCATTTACTGCAAGTGTCAGGGTATCCTGATTGTTCTCCAATGCCTGGTTCACAAGGTCTGTGATATCTACTTTGACACGTGTTCCATTGATCTGCTGATTTACCCCGGATGGCTTATCCTGCACGATACTGCCAAGATTAAACGAGGCCGATTCTTTTACCAAAGCCGCATCATCCGTTGCGAACACCGGCCTGGTATTCCAGGTAAGCCCGGACTCTGTCCAGCTGGAATCGTCCACGGCAGCCACCTTCAAGGAATCGTCCAGGCCTTTATTCGCACTGAGCCGGAGCGCAATCAGTGTCATGGAAAGATTCGCCTGATCAAACAGACTCTGTTGTTCCCGGATGAAAGCGAGATCGAACTTCAGATAAATCAGCTTACTGTCGGATGCATTATTGGATGATCCGTTCTGTCCAAGCAGACCGCCTGCATCACTTGCCTTCATTGCGGAAAGATAAACCGTACTTCCGTAATTATTTGCCTTTTCATCTTTCCAGGTCTGCACGTGAGCATCTTCCGATACCATCGTACTAAGCTTGTGGTTCTCATATGAATTCACATGAATTGTTACCGGATATGTAACTGCCTGATTTGTATGATCATATACCGTAAATGTTACTTTGTAATCTCCGTCAATCTGATCCGAGCCCGGTGTCCAGGAAAACTTACCGGTTGCTTGATCAAACGCAGCGCCTTCCACCTCACTGAGATCCGCATCTCCGTACCTGATCACATCCCCTTCATCCTCATCTTCTGCTTTTACATAGAAAATCAGAGGCTGATCATTGTATGCAGTAAGACTGCTTTCCGGACAGGTAAACGAAGGCAGTTTATTTTCCAGAATATTAACTCCGTTTGCCGTAAACGTAAGATTTCCGATTGCACTTCCATAGGTCGCATTGATCTGGCTGGAATATTCCACGAGTCTGCCGGCCGCATAGAGATTGGTAATCGCCAGATTTTGAATGCTGTTAAATGAGAATGCCTTTGTGGAATCCTGAAACCAGCAGTTATTTAACGCGATATTGACCGGATTAAAATGATACGTATCTCCGCCGATCGGTGCCCCTATGTTGCTCCCATTATTTCCGGCAAAGGAACAGTTATTAAATATAAGCTCCTGATAGTCTGGATTGGATCCGAGGTTCCCATTTTGTACACGGATGGCATCCCCGCCTCCGCTGTTGGAAGTATACCCCGCTACCAGTACGGAATTGAAATTGTTAAACGTATAGCTCTTTAACTGATAACTCTCGGTTCCGTTATTTTTCCATTTCGTACTGTGCCCAAGACGAATTGCATTCGCGCAGCCGGACCAGCCGAGACTGTCATTTAATGTGAAATTTTCAGAATCATCCGTGTCCCATAAAAGCCGGTCCTTATTATAAACTGCCGCCGCTGCTGCCGCATTTGTCACTTCCTCCGACAGATTCAGCGATGCGACATCCGCATTCGTCTTGCCGCTGAGCAGGGAAGACATTTTATTGGCCGGAAATCCGTCACTTGGATTGTAATGACCGGACGCAAAGGTGTCATCATTTCCCATGGTAAAGGAGCTGTTGACCGTCACATTCTTTCCGCTTGTCAAATCAAGTCCATCCATCCAGGAATGCTGGTACGGAGAAAGTCCCTTTATATTATTATAGGTAATGTCATTTACTGTATGGCACTCCCAGTTCCATTGCTTTACATCCCTCACATAGGTATCGTTGAATGTAATATGATCGGACTGTACCACCATGCAGCCGCCCTGATGGCAGCTTTTATCTGCATCGGCACTATCCTTGGTATAATTGTAAGTTCCCTGCCCGTCAAAAATGCCACGGCCGGAAACGGTAATATTGGATGAATTCCAGATGCCGATTGCAGGTTCCATGGCCTCCTGACACTCCTGCAGGCGGTTGACCATCAGAGCATCTTCATCTGTGTAAATCGTAAGCGGGCCGTCTGCCCCGTCTCCATCCCAGTCCTGAATGCTCAGTCCGGACCAGATATAAGTTCCTGCCGGAAAATAAATGGTATCCAGCGTCGGGTCATTTTTCACTTTATCCAGCGCTGCCTGAAATGCCTCCGTCACATCGTTCGACAGACGAACCCTTTTATTCGGAAATTTTACCTTGGAATCCGTATAGGACTGATATACCCCATCTTGATAACTCCACGTGTATTCCTCCGCTGTATTCGCAGAGGTATCCGTCGCGGTCCCTGCCGGTGTACATACGGCACCGACGGTATCCGTAATCGGATGCTCCTGCAGATACTGCTCGGAAAACTCCTTAAAATTGAGTACGTTTGCAGCATTGACATCCGGCTTGTCTGTCTCTGTCGGATCATTGATGATAGCAAGCTGCGGCTTACCCTTTGTGTCCTTGATGTCACCATTGATATTGACAATACAATACCGCAGATTTTCCGACATCTGAAACGTAAGTGTTTTCCCGTCTTCACTGATATGTAAGGCATCCTGCGGATAATATCTTTCCGGATACACCTCGACTGTCTTTATGACCGTGTCGTCCTTCAGCGTAATCGTAAACGTAGGTGCCGCATCATCCGAAGAAAACCTTGCGACATCCATATGATAGTACACGGAGCCTGCCGTTGCCGACTTCTGGTACTTGTAGGTGGTAACCGGTGTTTCATTGACCACCAGATTGAATTTCGTGGATTCCTGATACTGTACCGACTGCATGACATCGGAATTGGCTACGACCGCAGATTCGTCTTCCTCTGTTGCCGGATCATCTCCCGATTTCCCGTAATCATGAACTGCTTTCCCTCCTGTCTCTGTCTGCGCTCCGCTCGTCTCTGCCATAGCCCAGGTAGGCAGTGAGGTCATGAGCAACGCCACTGCCAGTATGAATGCCATCCCCCTGCCAAGCATCCATAAATGCCCTTTTCTTTCTTTTTTCATAATAAAAACCCTCCAAATGGTTTACATGATCATTAATCTCGTTTCAGTCTTCCTTTCGATACTGTGCCGGGCTCAGCCCGACCACCTTTTTAAACATTCTCGTATAGTGTTCCGCACTGTTATACCCCACCATGGCGGCGATCTCATAGATTTTAAAATTTGTCGTCCGCAGCAGTTCCTTTGATTTTTCAAGCCGGATCTGTGTCAGATAATTTGAGAACGTGTCTCCCGTTTCCTTGGTGAAGCGGTTCGTGAAATATTTCTCGTTCAAATCCACATATTGGGCAACCTTTACCAAAGATAACTCCGAACTCTCGTAGTTATCCTTCATATACCGCTTGGCCTTTGCAACTACATCCAGCTTTAATTCATCCAGTTTCACTGCCGAATAATCATTGATCCAGGTAAAATAATTTGTAAGCCATATCCGAAGACTGCGGATATCCTCCAGACGGCGCAGTTTTTCAACGTAATCATACTGTTCTCCAAACACATCCGCAAAACCTCCTTCATCCTGATCAAACCGGTTTGCAATTGCCAGTATGACAGCAAAGGTTCTATGAATCGCTTCCTCCTTTGTCAGTGTGACAAAATCAGTAAACAGCTTCTCCTTTTCCCGGTTCACAATCATCTCGTCTGCAATATAAAGTGCTTCTGCCAGCCTCTGATAGGTTTTGCTGCCTTCTACAATCTCCTCCATCCTTTCATAGCGCTGGTTCAAATCTATTACCGCATGTTTTCCACGCAGTCTGTGCAGGCATTGCGTATTCCGGATTTCCTGAACGCTTTCCCCAAACGTCTCGCAGTCTCTGACCTGTCTCCCTATACACACCGTGAAGCTGAGATTTAGTTCTCTCGCCGCACTTTTCTGCAGTTCTTTGACCATCGTCACCGCTTTTTCCGCATACTCTTCCTCCATGATCCGGTACATTACCCAGATGACAGATATACTCTCCCGGGCCATCGTACAGCGGGAGGCAAATCTCGGGTTCCGTTCAAAGTTCTTTTTCAAGTCATATAACATATGTTCTTTTAGTTCCTGACTGCCTGTTTTTTCAACGTTTAATCTCATGAGCAGATATGACTCCGCAAAAAATTCGGGCGAAAGTTGATTCACTTTCTCCGCCTCCGTCTCTCCTTTCAGAAGCAGTTCCAAATATTCCTCCGGCTGCATTTCCATACTGTGTACTTTCTCTTCATACTCGACGATCAGTGCTTTCAGCCTGCGGACCATGGCATTGAACTGGTGGATCATATTCCGTACCTCATACTGTCCGGTCGGTGTGATATGCACATCCATATTTCCCTCTTCGATCTCATGCAGACCGCTGCTGATCGCTCCCACGGGTTTAATAATCCCACGAAGAAAATACCTGGAGAAATAGGCCGCCATCAATAAAACCACGAGTGCCGCACACAGGACAAAGCCTGCGGTTTTCCAAAAATCGCTGGTAAGCTCCGAAGTTCGGATATTACTTTCTACAACCCAGTCTTCATCCCCTACCCGCAGTCTGGAAGAGACACAGGTATAATACTTCTTCGCGTAATCCTCTTTCTCAGTCTGAAAGATTGCTTTTCCGTCTTCGGTACGAATTCGCATCATTCCAAGCTTATTTTTCCCAGCGAGATATTCTCGGTTATAGTCGTTGATCAATTCTCCGGCACTGGCCGACTGAAAGAACATGACCATCTCCACCTTCTGCGTACGGTCCGTCTGCAGATCGGGCCCCAGTGCGAACACCAGCACCAGTGTATTTTTCTTACTACCCATATATAAGTCATTGATTCCAGCAGTATTGTAAGAGCCGATATATACCGTATTCGTATTTTTCAACGCCTTCTGATACCAGGATGTTCGTTCTATCTCCTGCCTGGATCTTGTGATATTGTTTTTGATATAAGTATCTCTTCCGTCCTTCATATAGAAGCTGACAGAAACAATCTCCTTCACCGGCTCCAATACGAGATTCACAGAATCTAACAGCTTTTGTTCACTGTCATAACGAACGGTATAATTCTCATCATCCGCTGCCGCCGCAAATGCCAGCACTTCATTGTTATTTGTAAATATCATATGGGACAACCGCATCGACATGATATCCAGATCAGACTGTAAATCTGAAATAACCGCATCCTGTGAACGCTCTATATTTTCGATTGCCTGCTTCTTAAACTGCTGATTTAAAATCAGCAACGCCGCAAGCAGCACAATCAGTACCGGCATTACAATACAGAAGAAAAAAACCAGATAATACAGCGTTTTCAGAGGCAGGTGCCTCTTTTTGAACAGTAAAGTCATATTTCAGATCCCCCAATCTAATCCATCTTATAAAATTCTATAACATAGAAATCATTTGAGCAACCATCACCCCCTCTTTTACGTCTGATCTTACTTCTGTTCCTTCCGTATTCGCGTGTATGCATTTTCCAACCAGTTATTCCTTCACCGCACCGGCCGCAACCCCAGCCAATATATATCTTTGAAAAAAGATATACAGTATGATCGTCGGTACCATGATAATAATAATTCCCGCTGCAAGAAGCTGCCAGGAACCCTGCTGTGAATTCGCGAAATTCATCAGAAACGTGGTCAGTGTCCGCAGGCTGTTTTTTGGCATGTACAGATACGGAATATACATGTCGTTGATAATTGTAATCGCTTTTATAATACAAACAGTTGCCGTCGCAGGCGCAAGGAGTGGAAATATAATTCTTACAAACAGTCCAAAATAGGAACATCCGTCAAGCAGTGCCGCTTCGTCCAGCGCCACCGATATCCCCGATATAAACTGCCGGTATATGTAGAGCTGCATCAGATCCGAAGCAATGTAGATTACAATCGGTGCTCCCAGTGTGTTGTACAGGTGAAGTCCCTGAATAATCCGAAAACGCGCAATTTCTGTTACAAAGGTAGGGATCAGCATTCCGATAAAGAATAATGCAACAATGATCTTTTTGCCCCTGAAGTTGAAACGTTCAATGATAAACGCCGTAATCGTTCCAAACATGACGTTAAATACCAGCGATACAACCAGAATCGTACCGGTGTTGCGAAATCCGACGAGCAGATATTTATCGGAAAGAACTTCTTTGAAATTATCGAATGTAATCCTGTCCAGCCCCGGCAACAGCAGCGGAGAGGTCGTTGCCATATCTGCCTTTGTCTTTAATGCTGCAAAAAGAGTCAGCAGAATCGGCGCAATTATGATGACTACCATGCCGATGCATATGATCTGTTTGAGTACTTGCTGTGTAAATTTCTTAGCCATCCTACTTCTTCCTCTCTTTCAGTACGAGCCCGTGTATTATTTTATTCTGAATCACATAAATCACAACGATCATCACCATAATGGCCACCGCCATCGTAGACGCAAGACCAAAGTTTGAAAATGAGAACGCGGTCTTAATCGTATAGAGTGTAAAGGTCGAGGATGCGTATCCCGGCCCTCCGGACGTCATAACAAACGGGATGTCGAATACCTGGAGTGCTCCCCTGATGTTATCAAACAGCACAAAATCCACCATCAGCATAATAGCCGGGACCTGAATATAACGGAATAAATGCCATGCATTCGCACCGTCCACACGGGCTGCCTCCTCAATGTCCTGCGGCAGTGACTGCAGCGCCGCCATAAACAGAATGACATGGTAACCGCTGTATCTCCACAGGGATACGAAGGCCAGCACATAATTCACGATTCCGGCATCTGATAGCCAGTTATGAATCAGCCCTTCCAGATGCAATCCCTGTAAAATGGCATTAAACGCACCATTTACCGGAGAAAAGAAATACGAAAAGGCATAGGCAATTGCGACGCCGTTGATGATATATGGCATAAACACCATTGTCTTATAGAACTTTGCCGCCCGCAGCTTCCCTGTCAGTAATACCGCAAAGGCCAGCTCCACCGGAATCATGCAAAGATGCAGGAAAAAATACACCGCATTATTTTTCAGTGATAACCACAGATCCTGATTCTGGAACATCGTGATATAATTACTGATTCCTGCAAATGAGCTTTCGGGAGAATACCCATCCCAGTTTGTGAAACTCATTCGAAACAGATCAAGTGCCGGGACCACCACGAATCCAACCAATAAAACCACGGGAATGATCAGTGATAAAATAATAAACTGTTTTCTCTTTCTACTAAGTGTAGCCATAATTTCCTCCTGGGCCAGATTTGAGGGTTACAAACGCAACCCTCAAACCGACATCAATCACTTATCTGATTATTCAATGCCAAGCTTTGCTCTCGCATCTTTCCACTTGCCGTTTAAATCGTCAAGTGTCTTGTCCAGATCGAATCCGTCTGTCAGCATCTGCGCCCCGAGCTTCTTGTAATCAAATGTTGTCTCATTCTGAATAGACGTGAAGTCTTCATTTGCACCGTAGTACATAATCAGATCGGGATTCGGACACAAGGTGTCTGCTTCTGCAAGAATCGGATCCTTATCCTTCGGAAAGTTTTTCATGGATGATGCGGAAGACACAAAGTTAATGTAATCCGGATACCATGCATCCGAGTAGAACCACTCAACAAATGCTTTTGCCGCCTCCGGATTTTTGGAGTGCGTAGTTACACCCATAAACGAATCTCCCTGTACGATGACACGGTATCCGTCGGATTCGGAATCTCTGGTTGGCAGATAGAAGGTTCCAAGTTCGGAAGTATCATCCGTACCGGCTTCGATGTTTTGCAGTCCCCAGTCGCCAAGTGCAATCATTGCAGATTGTTTTGTTGCAAACATAGAGACCACCTGATCATTGCCCAGTCCCAGCGGATCTTTTCCAAGAACGCCAGAGGTAAATAAGTCGTATACCTTATGATATGCCTTGTAGATATCGGATCCTTCCGCAAAAGGCTCATCCTGCTTTGCCATATCATCCCAATTCTGTCCATTTCCGTTTTCCAGTGCAGGCATAAACTCCATGTACGGATAATCCGGCCATTCATCTTTTAATCCGCAGGCAAGTGCTGCAAAATCGGCATTGTCTTTTCCATAATAATCCTGTAGTTTTTTTGCCACATCTTCAAATTCTCCCCAGGTGGTCGGAACCTCCACACCTGCTTCCTTGAACATGTCCTTCCAGTAATAGACATATTCATAGCCGCATGTCATTGGGATTCCAAGAACTTTATCATCAATTGCGTATCCCTGTGCCAGCTGGTTGTTCTTTGACGCATCCGTATCGGAAAGATCTACGAGATAATCCTTGAACATTGATAAAGTAAACGGTTTATTGAACATAATATCCGGCAGCTGGTTCGCGGATGCACGCATCTTCATGGCATCCCAGTATTCACTGTCGTCTTTGATCTTTTCTACTTCTATATCCACATTCGGATATTGCTCCTGAAATTTTGCTACCATATCATTCTGTTCAATAAACTCGTTTAAGTTATTATCCCAGATTGCAAATGTCAGGGTTCCGCTCAAATCTTCCTTTGAAACAGCGTCACTTTCTGTAGATGCTGCATCCGCATCTGCTTTCTCATTGTCTCCTCCAGTATTACTTTTCCCACATCCGCTAAATATGGATGTAACCATCACACATGCCAAGATGGTTGTGATCAATTTTTTCTTCATGAAAAAACCTCCCTTTCTTTTTGTGTACTCAGCATAGCAATTTGTGATATCCTGCACCATATCATTTTTTCACATTTTCTAATCTATTTACAGATGTTGGGATTTTTCTCATTAACTTTTTGTTTGAAAACTTGATGGATTGGTACATTTATCCATTCGTCTTGCTCCTGCAGGGCGAAAAAAAGACATGAAAAACCGCCTGTATTGAGGATTACAGGCGGTTTTCCGAAATAACGTTTGTGATTGTGAGGAAATGGAAACAAGAAACTGTTTCTTTATTCTTAACCCTTTACACCGCCGAGCGCAACACCCGCAACAATGTATTTGGAAAGAATCAAATAGACAATGATCAAAGGTACGACCGTAACGGTCAGTCCCACATATACAACGCCATAATCCACACGGAACTGATCTGAGGTCAGCAGCTGGATAAACAGCGGCAATGTCTTCTTTGTATCTGTTGTCAGTAAAATCGTCGGCGTAAACAGGTTATTCCACTGTGCAATAAACTGGAAGATTGCCTGCGTAGCGACTGCCGGTTTCATAATCGGCATAATAATCGTATTAAAAGTACGGAATTCCTTTGCACCGTCAATTCGCGCTGCCTCAATCATTTCCATAGACAGAGTACTCTCCATATACTCTTTCATAAAGAAGACGACTGCCGGAGCTGCGATACACGGGATAATCAGCGGAACGTATGTGTCAACCAGATTCAGTTTCAACATAAAGCGATAAAAACCGATAATTGTAATCTGATTCGGCACCATCATGATTGCCATGATAAACGCCCACGCAAATTTTTTGAGTTTAAAGTCGTAAACGTGAATACCGTATGCCGTCATACAGGAACCATAGACTGCAAGGAAAGTTCCAGGAACCGTGATCAGCAGTGAATTCATCAGTGCTGACTGCAATTTCAGCTGCATCCCGTTCTGTTTTTCCAATAACATTTTCCAGTTTTCAAGTAAATGAGAAGAAGGAATCAGTGATACACCCGACTGAATGGCATTGGATGTTCTTGTCGCATTCATAATCATCAGCAAAAACGGAAGTAAACTCAAGATACAGAAAAAAATACATACAATACTTCGAATCACACGCTGTGTGCGTAGTTTTGTGGAATAACTTTTCTGCCTGCCTTCTTTTTGCGCTGCTACAGCTGCATTATAAGTCGCCATTATCGTCTACCTCCCTTTCCTCTTTTTGGTCTTTCACTTCTGTCGCTCATACTTGCAAAGAAGATAAGGCTGATTATCAGTGTGATGACAAACAGGAAAACGGAAACTGCTGCCGCTTTGCCGACATCACTCTTATATAATCGCATGATGTACATTGCAACCGTCGTCGACATATCATCCGGCTGACCAATCAGTCCTCCGTTCTTATCCACATTGAACAGAGCAGGGATATCGTACATCTGTAAGCCACCGATTGCAGATGTAATCAGTACATACATCAAAATCGGTTTCAACAGGGGCAGTGTAATATAACGGAACTTTTTATTTCCGGTGGCTCCGTCGATATCTGCCGCCTCGTAGAGACTCGGATCAATACCGAGAATACCGGATATCAGCAGCAGTGTCGTATTTCCATACCACATCCAGAACAGAATGAACGAGATCAGTCCCCGCGTCCCCCCGACGCTTCCCATAAAATTAAACTTCTCCGAAATGATTCCCAGGTCTCTTAATGTCTGTGAAACCGGGCCATACTGGGAAAACATCGCATTGAATAAAACAGATACAGATGCCGCAGTAATAACACTCGGCAAGTAAATAATAATCTTATAAGCACCTTTTGCCCTTAATTTTATAATATTATTTGTCAGCCATGCCGCTAATAATAATGAAACCAAAATCTGCGGAACAAAGTTGTAGCACCACATGACAAGTGTGTTCTTAAAATAGATGAGTACGTATCCTTTTTCACCTGCGGTGATCCCCAAAATATTTTTAAAATTTTCAAGTCCGCTGAAATCAATAAACTCACGGCCATTTCTCTTGTAGTAGTTTAAGGTACTATAATAGAAGGTATTAATCAATGGCCAGAGCTGAAATAGAAGATACGTAATAAAGAACGGCGCTATGAAGAAGTACCCATATCTGCCATATTCAATATGCTTACGCTTTTTCTTGGTATTCATTTTTCCACTCCTCTCGCTTTCCTTGTTTCCATTCCGAAACATCCTCTTCCAGTCATTCTTTTTCGCATATTATGTATACTTTCGTAATGTTTTCGTAGTTCTGCCTGAAAACTGCCCTTTCCATGCCGGAAAGGGCAGCATAGATATTGCCGTTACTCTTTGATCCTGATTGTCAGCTTTTACTATTTTTCATTATTCAGCTTTTAAATATGAGAACTTGTCGTGTACGGCAGATTTGAAGTCAGTAATTGCCGTATCTTCGTCTTTGTTACCATTTGCATACTCTTTTACCTGTGTTGCCCACATAGCATTGATATCCTGATCTTCTGCAGTTGCAACATTTGCACTGATGTTCTCAGCCAATGGTAAGAAGAAGCTCATGAAATCCTGTTTTGCATCCGGGAACAGATAGTCACAGGTTGCACCATTTGTAGAAATTGTCTTGATTGCCGTCTTGTTGTTTACAAAATCGCTGTTCGTTGCATTGATTGATACCATGAAGTCCGGATCACAGGTAAATGCTTTGATGATTGTTGCAGCCAGATCTTTGTCCGAGCATCCAACGGTTGCTGCAAGACCGGTTCCGCCCCAATAGAACTGTTCCGGAGCATTTACAAGGATTGTATTTGATTTCCAAGGATCTTTTAAGCACCAGTATGTGAACCATGGGCATCCGCAGTAAGCGAGTGCTGCATTCGATGTTTCGCCGTCGCCTTCCATGTTTGCATACCAGTCGGTAGACCACTGATCTGTTTCAAAGGTAAGATCCTCATCCACCAATGTCTTTGCAATATCCATATACTGTGTCATGTTATCATCAACACTGATTACATCTTTTCCATCTTCATACCAGCCGGTAGATCTGGAGTTGGACAATACACGGAAGGTCTCGTCAAATCCGGAGAAGAGTTTTACCTTTCCGCCGCTTGCTTCTTTGACTTTCCTAGCAGCATCCAGAATGCCGTCCCAGGTGGAGAACATGGTATTCAGTTCTGCAACATCGGTCGTTCCAAGATATTTCTCGCAGAAATCTGCTCTCAACTGGAAGCATCCAGGTGTTGCCTGCCAGAACAATGCCTTTACATTTCCATCATAGTCCGTACCGAGATCCAGGTTATACTGGTACTGGTCTGCATAATCATCCTTGGTAATGCCAAGATCAGAAACAGATGCCAGATAATCACCATTTACATATTTTAACACATAATCCACTTCAAGACCCATTAAATCCGGATACAACTCATTGCTTGTGTCTGCCAGAATCTCATCGATCTTTGTCTGATAATAATCAGAACCACCCGAATTTACAAATACGATACGTTTTGCCAGATCCGGATATTTTTCTGCGAATGGTCCATCCAGCAATTTCTTGATGTCATCATTCCAGCCCCATACTACGAATGCATCATCTGCACTTGCATCACCAGTTATCGTATTCTCAACTTCGGTGGAAGCAACTTCTTCCGTTTCCGTTGATTCCGAAGCAACTTCTGAATCCCCTGCTTCTGTCGATACCGCCGCATCCCCATCACTGCTGGCATTACTGGTATTGTTGTTTGATCCTCCACAGCCTGCCAGCATACCGGCAACCATAGATACGCATAAAAATGCGCTAATGAGTTTCTTTTTCATTTAGAACTCTCCTCCTTTTATTCTTCATCCCCCTGGGATGGTGTTTGAAGTATTTCTCCAACGGATTTTCCGCGGAGAAGTGTACCTTCTATAACGACTCTTTCAACAAGAGTTGTTTTCGGTTTTTCAATGGAATCGACCAGACGCCTTGCCGCTTCCCTTCCTATTATATCAGTATCCTGGAGAATTGTGGTAATCTCTGGATGCACAAGCTGCGATACTCTTGTTCCATCATAGCCGGCGACCGATATATCGTCCGGTATTTTCAAGCCCATCTCAGCAATTACGTTCTTTCCTCCGATCAAAGAAGTATCATCCGGATACAGAATACAGGTCGGCGGATCCGTAAGATTCAAAAGCTCTCTTGTCTGCTTTGCTGCTCCCCGTGTTTCCAGATACGCCGCTTCGCGGATATATCTGTCCGGAACCTTTAGATGAAGTTCTTCCATTGCCCGATAAAAACTGGTCAGACGCTCCTTTGTAACATACGAAAATTTCTGACCATGTATGTATGCGATCTTACGATGTCCTTTGCTGTACACATAGCGTACCAGCTCCTCCATACCCTTTACATTATTTGAGCTGATTGCCGTACAGTTGTAATGCGCATAGTCAATTGTGACAACCGCTATCTCACTGTTCATCAGCTCCAGCACGCTTGGATCATTAAAATCCGCGCACACGATACAGACACCTTCAAAATTACGATACCTGCAATGCTCATAACAGGACATTGATTTGTTACTGTAATGGTTATTGATAAAAGTAATATCATAACCTTCCGATTCCGCCTGCATCTTAAATCCGTTTAACACTCCCGAAAAATATTCATGTGTCAAACCGCTTCCGGCTTCTTCGCTGAAAAGCACTCCTATATTATAGGAACGGTTTGTCTTTAAGGCCCTAGCCGCAGAGTTTGGAAAATACCCCATATCATTGGCCGCTTTTTTAATTCTCGCCTTTGTTTCATCTCCAATATCTCTCTGGTCGTTCAACGCTTTGCTGACTGTTGCTGCAGACACTCCACACTGTTTTGCAATGTCTTTTAAAGATACCATCCTTTGCTCCTCATGCTCTCTCCGAGCTCGTTACTTAATCGTTTTCGTACTTTTACTATAGCCCTTATCCATTTCATTTGCAACAGTATTTTACTTTTTCGTTATTTTATCTATTTTTATTATTGTTTTTTTGTTCAATATGTACATTAGATTCTTCTGTAACTTCAAGTCCTATTTTCTATTTATTACGTTTTCAGTTATTTTATTCTATTTTTCACTTAATCGTTATTTTTTTACACATTTCCACAATTTTCCATTTTCTCTTCACGGTTATTGCTTTTCCTATAAAATACTTGTTTTTTCAATATTTATTTGATTTTATGATTGCTTTTTTTCTATTTCTATCTTATACTCTGCTTAAGGATTATCATAACTTAATCGTTTTCCATAAATGATAATACGAGGAGGATACTACAACATGAAATTTGGATTTTTTGATGATGTGCAAAAAGAATATGTCATAACATCTCCAAAAACACCCCTGCCATGGATCAACTATTTAGGATGTGAGGATTTTTTCACACTGGTATCGAATACGTGCGGAGGCTATAGTTTCTATAAAGATGCGAAACTGCTGAGGCTTACCCGATACCGTTATAATAATGTACCTTATGACAGCAATGGGCATTACTACTTTATCAAGGATGGTGATGAGGTCTGGAATCCAGGCTGGATGCCTTCCAAAACAGAGCTTGATTCTTATCGCTGCCGTCACGGACTTGGATATTCCGTATTTGAATCCAGCAAGAATCAGTTGAAATCTTCACTTACTGCATTCGTGCCAATCGGTTCCACCTGTGAGATCAATAAACTGACACTCACAAACGAAAGCTCTGAAGAAAAGGAAATTTCCGTATTTTCCTATGTTGAGTTCTGTCTGTGGAACGCCATGGATGATATGACAAATTTTCAACGTAACTTCAGCACCGGCGAGGTAGAAATTCACGATTCAGCAATCTATCACAAGACGGAATACCGTGAACGGAGAAATCACTATGCCGTTTACGCCGTTAATGCGCCGATTGCAGGTTTTGACACAGACCGTGATGCTTTTCTGGGCGCCTACGGTGAAAATTCCGCTCCGGAGGTTGTAACAAACGGAGCATCCAAAAATTCCGTAGCGAGCGGATGGGCTCCTGTCGGTTCCCATCACCTGAAGTTCACGTTACATTCAGGTGAAAGCAAAGAGTTTGTCTTTGTATTGGGATATGTCGAGAATCCTGTTGAAAACAAGTGGGTCGGACCTGCCGAAAATGGTGTTATCAACCGCGAGCCGGCCAATGAATTATTAGAAAAATTCAACACTTCCGAAAAGGCCGATCAGGCTCTGGAAGATTTGAAAACGTACTGGAACAATCTGCTTTCACACTTTACGGTTTCTTCTTCGGAAGAAAAAATGGACAGAATGGTAAATATCTGGCATCAGTATCAGTGTATGGTAACTTTTAACATGTCACGTTCTGCTTCCTATTTTGAATCCGGTATCGGACGCGGAATGGGCTTCCGGGACTCCTGTCAGGATCTTCTTGGTTTCGTACATCTGATTCCGGACCGGGCAAGACAGCGAATTCTGGATATTGCCGCTACTCAATTTGAAGACGGAAGTGCTTATCATCAGTATCAGCCGCTGACCAAAAAGGGAAACTCCGATGTCGGAAGCGGTTTTAACGATGATCCGCTCTGGTTAATTGCCGGCACCGCTGCTTATATCAAAGAAACCGGCGATTACTCGATTCTCGATGAATCCACGCCGTACGACAGCGATCCGTCCAAGGCAACCGATTTCATGGAGCATCTGAGACGCTCCTTCAATTATACCGTCAATCATTTAGGACCGCATGGTCTTCCGCTGATCGGACGTGCTGACTGGAACGACTGTCTGAACCTGAACTGTTTCTCAGAAGAACCCGGAGAATCTTTCCAGACGTTCGGCCCATCCGAAGGACCAAATGCAGAATCTGTTTTTATTGCAGGTATGTTTGTAAAATATGGAAAAGATTATATTGCAATCTGTAAACACAGAGGTTTGGATGAAGAAGCCGCAAAAGCGGAAGAAGCCATTGCACAAATGGAGAAAACGGTTCTTGCTGCAGGCTGGGACGGAGAATGGTTCTTACGTGCTTATGACCATTACAAAAATAAGATTGGTTCTAAGGAATGTGAAGACGGCCAGATTTTTATCGAACCGCAGGGATTCTGTGTTATGGCAGAAATCGGTCTGGAAGAGGGAAACTGTCTGCAGGCGATGCAATCCGTCGAAAAGCATCTCGACACAAAATACGGCATTGTATTGTTGCAGCCGCCTTATCACAAATATCATGTAGAACTTGGTGAGATTTCCTCTTATCCACCTGGATACAAAGAGAATGCCGGTATCTTCTGTCACAACAATCCGTGGATTTCGATTGCGGAAACCGTTGTTGGCCGCGGAAATCGTGCATGGCAGGTATATACAAGAACCTGTCCTGCTTACATCGAGGATATCAGCGAGATACACCGTACCGAACCTTATGTCTATTCACAGATGATTGCCGGAATCGATGCTCCGAATTTCGGAGAAGCGAAAAACAGCTGGCTGACCGGTACTGCTGCCTGGACCTTCCTGGATGTATCACAATTCATCCTCGGTATTCGTCCGGACTATGACGGTCTTGTGATCGATCCATGCATCCCGTCAAGTCTGGAAGGCTTTACGGCAAAACGGGATTTCCGCGGTGTGACCTATCACATTACGGTTAAGAATCCAGAAAAAGTTGAAAAAGGTGTTACAACTATGACCGTCGATGGAAAAGTGATCAACGGAACCCTGATTCCATTTGATGCTTCCAAAAAAGATGTGACAGTAGAGGTTGTTATGGGATAATCCATCCGGGTTTCTTTCACCTCTAAAACTTATTTGATATGGCTAAGAGATAAAAATAAGAAGCACCTAAAGTGCTTCTTATTTTTAGTTCATCAACGCTCCCTACTTTGCAATCCGATAAATGTTATAATATGTAGTATCTTCCAAATGTGTGTATTTGTCGAGATACGTGATAATAATCTGTGTTCTGGCAACCAAATCCGTTGACCAGCTATCATAATAATTATCATCGTAATCATAGCCCCAATTATCGTAATCAGCATAGATTCCCAAGGTAATCGTGGAATTGTTTTTTACCGTTTTGGTTACTTTTTCCCCATTTTTATCAGACGTAATCACCTGAATTTTCTTTAAGGTATAACCTTTATTTAAGGATGCAGCAATTTTTCCTTTTGTCTTTGTTGTAAGTGTAAACAAATCCTTGGTGGAATTTGCAAATTTAAACGACTTCATCGGTAAATCCGATTTTGCATATACCGTGACCGCATGCGAGCTTCTCTTTGTCTTACCATCTCGGCTGTAAATATCGAAGCTCACTTTGTAGGTTCCAGCTTTTTTTGCATAAAGCGTAATGTTTGCGGTTCCCGGATCGGAAGAACTGCTGATCTGGCTGGACTGTCTGGCCAGAAGATTGGCAGAGCTGGTTTTCAGATTCTTAATTTTATCCCCGCAATTTACATAGGACACATCAATTGTCTGGTTCCAAAGATCACCCGGATAAATCCGAATCTTACTCGTCACAGTTGCCTTGGATGCTGCCGAAACATCTGTCGCTGGAATGGACATTAGACCAATAGTCAAGACCAATGCCAGCATTAAACTAACTACTTTTTTCATAATCTTCATACTTTTTCTCCTTAAATATAATAGAAAGGTAACTTGTGTTACCTTTCTATTATATTACCTGGATTTACCATATTATGTCAATTCTGATTTTTCAAATAATTTTAATTATTCTGAAAATAAGTATCAATTCCGTTTGCAATTCCCTGTACCATCTGATTCTGGTAGGTTTCTGATGCCATATTCGTATCTTCGGTTGGATTTGTCATATAGCCCATTTCCAGGATTGTAACCGGAACGGTACTCCAGTTGATTCCGCTCATCGAATCTGTTTCCCATACATATTCCTTATTTGCGCCTGTTGTGGCACAGAAATTGTCCAAAATGTCCTGAGAAAGGGATTTACTCTGATTATATAACGAAGCAACATAGGGATTGGAAGCTGTCGGACAGATTGTCATTGCACCATTTGTCGAACTATTCTCAGAACCGTTCGCATGTATTCTGACAAATGCATCACATCCTGCATTCGCCGCAATGGATGCACGTTCACTGTTACTGAGATTGACATCATTGGTCTCACGCGTCATCACAACGCCATAACCCCGGGCGATCAATTCATCTCTGAGCTTTAATCCGACTTCCAGATTCAGTTCATACTCAGTGATTCCTGTCGTAGTACCTGTAGTTCCGCCTGTCACCCTTGCCTTCGTCTCTGAAGAACCCGGAGCCACCGGTTCCGGCGTACTGTCTCCCTGTGACTGATGCCCCGGATCAATACATATGCTATGCCCATTCGAAGATGCATATACAATTCCAGTCCCTGCATTCTGTGTCTGCGTAATCCCAGAAGGTGCGGCAGAAGCCTCTGCGGCCGGTTCCTCCGTTGTCAGATATGCAGATGCTATATAGTAACCGGTTCCATCTATTTCCACCGCACTCCAATTACCGTCGTTTTGCGTCCGGTGGAAACTTGCTCCGGAAGAAGCGACTTTATATACCGCCGCATCCGTAGATGGTGCTGTTCTGATATTTACCTGATCCGTTGCATATACGGTCTCGTCAACATTCTCAAGCGTATCCGCATTCAGTACTGCCGGTAGCTCTGTCTCCGTATCTGCCTTTGCCTCTGTTTCTGTCACAGGTATCGATTCCGTCTCAATTTCCGAAGGTACTTCTGATGAATCCCCACTTTCCACTTCTGTATCAGCTTTGACTTCCACATCCTTGCTCTGATTGTTGTTCTCACTTTTGCACCCAGCAGCGAAAGCACCAATCATCAGAAGCAGGCATACCAGAATGCTAATCAAACGTATCTTTTTCATATCTGTTCTCAATCCAATTCTCATTCTTTTCTCCATGTCGGAAATTGGTATCTCCGTACCTCTGATTAATACCCCAGATCATTGTGAATTGTATCACTGATTCCCTGCACGGTTCCCGAAACCGTATAACTTTCATCATTATATAAAAACTCATGCAGCTGCTTTACATTTGCTGCGAGATCGATTGCTACGACGGTACTGCCAAGACTGCCTACATCTGCGGAAGTCTTATCAAACGGAAAACCTGTATTATCGCCCATATTATATTTGCCCATCTTCATCATCATACCCAATAATTCGGTAGTACTCAGACTGGTCGAAACATCCGGCAATGCCTGGTCCATAATATCATTTAAGGTTGTAAGACTTGCTCCTTTCGCTTTTTCAAACATCTTTGTGAGTACAAGACGCTGACGTTCGGTTCGCTTGTAATCCCATCCGGTCGTATAACGAATTCTTGCATAGGCAGTCGCCTGAACTCCGTCCAGTGTCTGCGTTCCAGGTCCGATTTCGGATGTAGTCTTGCCTGTAACCTTGGTTATTTCTTCTGCGTATCCATTTACCAGAGGGGCCTCTTCGTCCGTAACATCGATTTCTACACCGCCCAGAAGATCAATCACTTCAACCAATGCATTAAAATCAACCGCCACATAATCCGTGATATTCAGATCCAGATTCCGGTTCATCATCCTCACTGCCTGCTCTGCACCACCCTTCTGGTATGCGGCATTCGCCTTACGGAACGTATTATCCCCCACGACATCCAGATAGGTGTCACGATACAGTGAACACATCTTGATCTCACCGGTCTTGTTATTGATACTCGCGATGATCATGGTATCACTGTTTCCTGATTTGAAATTGCCATTCGAACGGTTGTCCACCCCAAACAATGCCAGTGTTGTATAGCCTTTCAGACTATCGTCGTCCAAATCATCATTGATTCCAACATCTGTCAGCTCCTGTTTGTCAAGCTTTCCAAGCTTGGACGCAACAAACGCCACAGCCAGAAGCAGCAACATAAGAATAAGTGCTATAATCGTAAAAATAATCTTTCGTTTCTGACGCTGCTTTTTGGTCAGTCTCTTTTTTCTCTTTCGATTTTTCATATTCTGTTCTTTCACAATCTCTCACTCCAATCTTTAAATAAATATCTTCCCTAATATCCATTTACCATTCGGTACAATCGTGGCAACAGACAGCAAAGTCGCTCTAACTCCGCTGTCTGTGAAACTTTTGAATATACACAGTTTAAAATCAAGAAAAGGAACACCCAAAACCAACGGATAATCAATATGAATATGATTTTGTAAGATTCACCAATCGCATAATTTTGTTTCCATAATCTGCTCCGGTCGCCCAACCATATCCAAGTGGATTTTCCTGTTGACCCAGCCACTCAACATAAATGGCGCATCCTCGTTTTACCAACGAAAATCTTGTGTCAACCAAAGTGTTATTTAATACATCGGTTGAAGCGTAAGCTTTTAAATGTTGTACTTGTGCCCGAATCCCTGTCCTTACATCTGGAAAGGTAGCCACATAAGATCCACCACTATTATCAAGTGCTCCCAAACCGCCAAAATTACACTGCTCTGGTTTAACCATGCTTCCGGAAAACTGTAGCCACCCAGTTTCCAGCATAATCTGTGCCCAAAGTACTTCTGCTTTTACACCTTCTGCCTCTGCCTCCTGACATACAATCGTTGCAAATGTTGCTATATCACCGGCACCATACGATTCATACACGGAAGACGGATAAGCATGTCCAGTTGCATTGTAGCAAGCGACCATCTGTGCAACTTTAACCGTAGTCTCTCCCATAATCTCGTAATACGAAATGGTGTAGCTCTGCCCAGCCGATTTTCCGCTGTAACCTGTTACGCCATTTACCTTATTATATGCAAGAACCGCATATGTATAAGTGACTCCGGATTTAACGTCTGCATCTGTATAGGTCACTGTAGAACCGGATTCTATATCCGTCAGTTTGGAGTATCCTGCACCGTTACTTTCCATTCGATAGATACGGTAAGAAATAGCTCCGCTGACTTTTTTCCAGTTGAGTTGTAATTTTCCGTCATTTGTCAAGGAAACGGTAAGTTTCGTTGGTACTGCAACCGATTTTCCGGAAACAGCAGTACAAAACTGACTGTAACCTGTTTTTCCATTATTGCTGTTTAACGAACGTACCTTATAGTAGTATGTCGTATTTGTTTTCGGGGGGGTATCTTTATAGGTCACCGTACTTCCGGAATTCACATTTCCCACTTTTTCATAGCTTCCACTGGATGACGTACTGCGATAGATCTGATAACCGGCTGCCCCGCTGACTTTCGACCATGTAATCTGAATTGCCTGTGTGGATACCGCCTTTGTCTGCGTTATTTTTGTTGGGTTTACTGTTTTTCCCGCAACAACAGATGAGTAGCCGCTGTAACCGGTCTTGCCACTGTTGCTGTTGAGTGTTTCAATCTTATAATAGTAGTTCTTACCGGTTTTTACCGAATTGTCCTTAAATGTGGTCGTCGTACCGGAAGTGATTTCTTTGATTACCGTATAAGTTCCTTTTTCAGATGTGCTTCTTGCGATCTTATAACCGATTGCCCCATCTACTTTTTTCCATGCAATTTTCAAACTCGTACTGCTATAACTCTGCACGTAACTAACAGCTGTCTTTGTGGCAGTCTTCCCCGAAGCCACCTTCGAATATTCACTGCAACCCACATAGGAACCAACTTTATTATTAGCCTGAATTTTATAATAGTAAGTCTTCCCAGTCTGCAGTTTTTTATCGGTATAGGAAATAACCGACCCGCTATCAATTATTTTTATTGCAGTGTAAGTACCATTTTTAGAATTCGAACGATAAACCGTATAACCAGTTGCTCCGGAAACTGTTTTCCATGCCAGTTTCAAGCTCGTGCTGGAAGCGGACTGCACGTATGAAATCGCTGTCTTTCCAATCTGTATTCCATATTTTATCGAAGAATAATCGCTGACTCCCTTACTGCCGTCTGTGACATTCAAAACACGAATCTTATAATAATATTTTTTATTCGCACTTACGGTCGTATCGGTATAAGTATTTGTCTTAACCGTTGCAAGCCTTGTATAAGTACCAGATTTTGACGTGCTGCGGTATATCTGATACTGGTATGCATTTTTTACAGAATTCCACTTAACTGCAAGATCCCCTGTGTCAGTCGCATTGATACCGGTTATCTTTGTCGCTGCAATCGACCAGCCGCCAGCCGCGGCAGATGCATCACTGTATCCCTGCTTCTTATTCTGCACAACACCGACTCTTACTTTATAATAGTAAGTCTTTCCTGCCGTCAGGCCGGTATCCGTATAAGATAATGTTGCCCCGGAGGCAATTGCTGCGACTCTTTTATAACTTCCGTTTTTACTGTCACTCCGGTATAACAGATATCCTGCCGCCCCGCTTCCCTGATTCCAGGTCACCTTTAACTTACCGCTGCCATTTGATTTCACTGATGCAATAGAAGTTGTTTTGACCGGATATGCTTTTAAAACAGAAGAATCATTGCTCACACCTGAATTTGTATAATACTGAATCTTGTAATAATAATTTTTCCCGGCTGTCAGACTTTTGTCCGTATAGGTAAGCGTTGAACCACTGCTGATGGTTGCTATTTTACTGTATGTCCCGCTTTTACTCGTTGACCGGTAGATATAGTAACCATTTGCACCGCTCGTTTGCTTCCATGCCAGCTTTAGCGAAGTGGAGGAAGCTGAGGTGATATAGTTCCAGGTTGGCGTCGCTGAAGTCTTCGATAATCCATAGTATTCTGCTACACCAGTGGCATCTGCTACACCAAGCGCTTTCAGTTTATCATCTGTATTGAGATAATTGTAAAAATCTGAGCCACTGCTTAAAAATGCATGCTCGACCAGTACTCCAGTAAAGCCATATAGTTTGCTCCAATATTGAATTCCATTATAATCGGACATTGAGCCATCGGGATATAAGCCATTATTCCCTCCGTCATCTCCATATTCTTTAATTTTAATGCCGCGGTCTGTTAATCCCATGGCAATCAATTTCGACTGAATTTTTGCTGCAATCCCCTGGCCAATAGCACCAACTGTACTATTATAATTGCTGTTTGGATAATAAATCTCCGCCCCTGTGGCGGTCCCCCCAGCATTTAAGTGAAAACTTAAAAGAAGATTCGCACCGACACTTTTTGCATAAAGTGCCCTATCCTGTCTTGAGGAAGGTCCTCCCGCGCTGTTGACTCTTGGCGTCATGTATACCTTCACTCCACTATATTGCTCCAGTTCTTCTTTGCAATAAGTTGCAATTTTCAGAACCAAATCTCTCTCATAGTACATAACTCCATCATATTCTGCTTTTGTACCAGAATCTGTTCCTCCATGTCCCGCATCCAGAACAATTACCACATCCCCGGCTCCGGTAGATGAAACCCCATCAGAAGAACCCTCTGTTTCTCCTATTTTGTCCAATACTTCTCCGATATTATCCGAGGATATCATATTTCCATTCTCATCTGTTATAGAAATATCTCCTTCGCCTGATTCATCACTTACAGTCTCTGCATCCGGCTCTGTAGTAACCGTTGTATCAACGCCAAATCGGGCACTAATACCGGTATCGGAAATCTGGATTGTTCCGCTAACACCATCTGCTACGTAATCAATGGACGTCACTCGATAGCTTCCGGCAAATGAAGTATCCGGGAAATTCATATAGAATAATGCGGAATCCGTATCGATCGTATCGGCAGCCACCGAATATTCGGCGCCTGTTGTATCATTCTTATAATGCAAGATCGCAGATGAAAGATCGTAGGTTCCATCTCCGATCCCAATCAGCGCATATTGTTCACCCGGCGTTTCTACATAATCGCTGCCGAACACGAGATAAGACAGGAGCACATTAGCCTGAACTGCCTGCTGTTTTGCAAGAATCTCTGCATTTTCGGTATCTTCTGCAGGTGCTTCGGAAGACGGGGCCTCCGTGTTCTGTGATTCTGAGGATATTGCTTCGGAAGATTCCGTATCGGCAGCGGCTATTTCTGTAGACGCAATTTCCGTACTCTGTACTGCCTCTTCTGTATTCTCAGTACTGCTGTTCTCCACGGACTCTGTGGATATTGCAGTTTCTGTCGTGTTCTCTTCTGCCGCGCTCTGATCGGCTGCTATAGCCGTGCCCTGTCCTGAAACCAATGCAGCCTGAATACTGCCTCCGTCCATGGTAAACAGCATGGCAGCACAAAGCAAAGCCGCCAGCCCCTGTCTGATTCTTCCCATCTTCATGACTCTCTTTCCAATCTGTTTCTTAACATCTCATCCTTTAGGTACATCTCTATGTAATGCATAAAATAATAGATTATTTGTGAATCACGGTTCCCGTCAATTCGTTTACATCGTCTGTGGCTTTTCCAATTTTGGTAATCAAAACAGTTCTGACTGCGGAATTACCGATGAACTCCACGGCTGCCTGGAGCTTTGGAAGCATCGTTCCTTCCCCGAAGTGTCCCTCTTCCATGTACTGCTCTGCCTCTGCAACGGTCATGCTGTCCAGTGCTTTTTCATTGCTGCTGCCATAATTTAAGCATACTTTTTCCACACTCGTTAAGATCACCAGCATATCTGCATCAATCAACTCAGCAAGCTTGCCTGCTGCCAGATCTTTTTCTATCACGGCACTGGCACCTTTTAAAGTATTATCCTGGGTCAATACCGGAATACCGCCTCCGCCGCACGCAATTACTACCTGATCTGCATCACTCAATGCTCTCACCGCATCAATTTCCACGATATCAATCGGCTTCGGAGCCGCTACGATCCTGCGGTAGCCGTCTGCAACTTTGACAACGTGATTTCCCTTTTTCTCTTCTGCCTCAGCCTCTTCCTCATTCATCACACGTCCGATAATTTTGCTTGGATGATAAAACGCCTCATCATACGGATCTGCTGTAACCTGTGTCAGAATAGTAGACACCGTTTTATAAATCCCGCGGTTTAAAAGTTCCGTACGGATTGCATTTTGCAAATCATAGCCAATGTAACCCTGACTCATTGCCGAACATACTGACATTGGAGTTGCCGTATATTCCGGATAAATTCTGCAAAATTCTGCCATTGCCGTATGGATCATTCCAACCTGCGGTCCATTACTGTGTGTGATAACTACCTGATAATCATCTTTTATAAAATCAGCTACGGCCTTTGCAGTCTGTTTTGTCGCTGTTTTCTGTTCAGGAAGTGTCGTTCCTAATGCCTCATGTCCCAATGCAATCACTATTTTTTTCTTCTTCATGCTCCCTATACCTCCAGAATATTCCTTTTATAATTAGTTTCATGTTAGCACATTTCCAGACCTACCACAACCGAAAAATCCTTAATATTCCTTAATCTATTGGCAGTTCTGGTATTTTCTGGAATCCATTTTTCAATCCTTTTTTCTGCACTTCAGGCGGACATAATCCCAGAAACATCCTGCTGCCGCCGACATCCGATAATCTCTGTTCCGGATAAAAAGAATGTTCGATAAATGCTCGGGATTTGTGATTCTGCGATAGATAAGATCTTGATTCTTTGAAAAAAAGACTGCTGACTCTGGGCAGATCGCAATTCCTGCATTATTTGCCACCAATGGAATCACGCTGGACAGGATATTATACATGCAGGTAATACGAAATCCCAATGCATGCTCATGAAACCAACTGACGATTTCATCCTGTAACGAAGCTCTGGATGGAACAATCAGCGGCTGCCCGGACAAATCTTCCAGTTCTATGGAATCTTTCCTTTTGGAGGCCAAGGGATTTTTCACACTGAGCAATGTTCCCCATGCCTCCGCCTTATATATTTCACATTCATATTTTTCTACGTTCAGCGGTTCCCGGACAATTCCAAGATCAACCAGCCCCTTATCCAGCTTGTCCCGGATTTCATCTCCATTCCCGCACCAGATATTGAATTTCATATTTGGGTATTGTTCCTGAAATGGCGTTATGACTTCAGAAAGCACGCTCATGCCGCTCGATTCCGTGACACCGACGGTGACAGTACCAATCGTATCATTTTTCAGCTGCATAAGCTGCATTTCAGTCTGCTCCAGCATGAAAAGAATATCTTTGGCCTGCTGCTTTAAATACATGCCCTCCTCTGTCAGCCGGATATGCCGTTTACCGCGAAGAAACAGAGAAACACCCAATTCTTCTTCTAATTTCTGCATCTGGCGACTCAGATGGGGCTGTGCAATACACAGTTTTTCCGCAGCACGCGTTATAGTGCCTTCCTGTGTGACTGCTATAAAATATCTTAAATCTTTCAATTCCATATTCTCACCATACCTTATTGTTATATTTCAAGATACATTATAAGTATTTTAATATAGCAAATCAATATGGTAGAATACAGAAATGCGACGGAATACATTCTGCTTCCGACCCAGTTTTTTACTTTTATATAAAGGGGTAATCATCATGAACACAGATAAAAACGAAGAAACTTTACTCGAGTGTGAACGCTGGTGGATATTTGCACTACTTATGACAATATCGGGTTATTTCGGTGCATTTACTTATGCCATCCGCGGCGGCGTATTCTGCAATGCTCAGACCGCTAATTTTGTTCTATTTGCCATGGAACTTGGAAACAGGCACTGGATGAAAGCACTTTACTATATTATCCCAATGAGTGCCTATTTTCTGGGAACTGTCATTTCCGAATCGCTGCCGGTTTACGTAAAAAAATTTCATCTGCTTCGCTGGGATACGCTCCTGATCGGCATTGAAATTATTGTGGTCCTTTTTCTTGGATTTTTACCGGAGCATGCACCGTTTCAGATCACACAGGTTGCAATTAATTTTATCTGCTCCATGCAGTATAATACCTTCCGGCAGGCTGATAAAGTCCCCATGGCAACCACTTTTTGCACCAATCATCTCCGCCAGTCGGCAATCCATCTGGTAAAATGGCTTCGAAAAAAGAAAGACATCTACTATTTGAAACGGATTCGAAACCACCTTGGTATGATTTTCCTCTTTGTCACAGGCGCTATTGTCTCAACCGTAATGTGCCGTCTTTTTCTTGGGAAAGCCATCTGGGGTGCTGAACTTTTACTGATCATTGTATTTGCGGATCTGATGCATGCGGATTTGACAAAGGAAAAAGCCCTTCTATACAAAAAGCCTTCCGGACATTAGTCCGAAAGGCTTTTATGAATGATCAATATGATTATTAACCTTTAGTTCCGAGCGTGACCGTAATCTTCTGCTCCGTGTACTCTCCATTCTGTTGATTCGCCAAACGCTGAATTGTGACTTCCACTTGCGTTCCGGCGGCATAATATTTCATCTGCTCTTCCAACTCGGAAGTAGAGCCGACCTTTGTTCCGTCAAACGCTGTAATAATATCACCTTGCGCAAGTCCCGCCTGATCTGCAGCAGAATCCTTTACCACCTGATAAACGTAAACCCCTTCCGGCATATTATAAGTGCTTGCAACAGAACTGGAAACATCTACGCCGGAAATGCCAAGGTATGCTGTCTGGGAATCATCTACCACTTCCCGGTTAATCAGTTTTTCAATAATCGGTGAAGCCGTATTGATTGGGATCGCATAACCCATACCTTCTACGGAAGTATCGGAATATTTGATTGAATTAATGCCAATCACTTCTCCATTCAGATTCAGCAAAGCACCGCCGCTGTTTCCAGGGTTGATTGCCGCATCCGTCTGAATCAGTTCACTGGTTGTCGAAGTTCCCGTATCCTCATCCGTTACGCTCACCTCACGGTTTAATGCACTGATGACACCGGTTGTCACCGACTGTCCGTAACCCAATGCATTTCCGATTGCAATTGCAGACTGACCTGCATTTAAGGCATCTGAATCACCGATTGTTGCCACCTTTATCTTTTCCAGTGTATCCTGTTCGATATCGGACAGCTTCACGGCTACTACCGCAAGATCATCTCCGGAATCAGTTCCCTTTACTTCTGCCGTCACCGTAGAATCATCACTGAACTGCACGGTAATACTATTGGAATCTGCAACCACGTGGTTATTTGTTGCAATATAAAGATATTCATCATCCTGACTGACAATAATACCGGAACCTGCGCTCTCACTTTCATAGTTCTGCGTCTGACCAAACCAGTTCTGATACTGAGTTTCACTCATATTCGTAATTGCCACAATACTCGGCATTACATTCGATACAATTCCAGAAACGTCTACTACAGTAGCCGCATCGCCACTCTTTGCAGTCGCTGACGTATCGGCAGCTGTCGCCTTATTCAATGTTGGGCTCTGTTTTGTAATTTCTGCAGTCGCCTGGTCTTTCCCGAGGACTTTTCCGAAGAAATAACTGGATCCCTCAAATGCCGTTCCTGCTACCAATCCAAAAACAAGTGCAATCGCCACACATTTTGCAATTTTTGTGCCAAAACCATGAAAATCTCTTTTCCGGCGCGGCTTTTTTTCTTTCTTTTTCTTCACGGACTCATCTTCATACTGTCTATACTGAGCCTGTGCACCCCAGGAATGATCTGACTGTTCCTGAGAATCATTTCCATTCTCCTGATTCGCATAGCTGTATGAATAATAAGAATCAGAAGTGTTTTTATTTTCATTGTTGTCCATCGCTCTACCTCTCTCATCCTATGAATCATCTTCTAGCACTTATCTTATCCATGAAATGTGACGAATCTGTGTTTTTCTGTTGTATATATTATGTTTTAATCTTCCAAAAATATTTTTCTTGTTACAAAGTTATATACCATGACGGCCGCAGTTGCAAATATCTTGGTTATCATACTGTATATATGACAGATATCCACACCAAACCACATGAGCAGCTCATTTAAAAGCAGTCCAATGACGCTTAAAATGACAAATATCAAAAACTCTTTCTTTTTACTCATTCCCTCTTTGCCGGCGAAAACGAACTTCATGCTGCAAACGTAGTTAAAGATGACAGATACGGTAAATGAAATTGCATTTGCAAGCAGATAATATACTCCAAATAATTCTGAGAGGACAAACAGCACTCCATAGTCGATAAAAAATGCAAGTACCCCGACAACGCCGAATTTTAGAAACTGCCTGATCAGACCTGTTAATTTTTCCTTCATCTTTGGTCCGCCATTCTATTCTACTGTTACAGATTTTGCAAGATTCCGCGGTTTATCCACATCACAGCCTTTTCCCACCGACACATAATAACTAAACAGCTGAAGCGGAATAATTGCAAGTGAATTTGTGAAATAACGGTTGGTCTGCGGAATATACATGACATAATCAGCGGCTTTTTCAATTTCCGTATTTCCCTCATTGGTCACAGCCATAACGAATGCGCCACGGGTGCGGACCTCCACAATATTGCTGAGTGTCTTTTTAAACAGCTCATCCTGTGTCGCAACTGCCGCAACCAGGGTACCGTCTTCTATCAGAGAAATTGTACCATGCTTTAATTCTCCGGCAGCGTATGCCTCGGAATGGATATAAGATATCTCTTTTAACTTCAGTGAACCTTCCATGGAAATCGCGTAATCAATACCGCGTCCGATAAAGAATACATCTTTGGCCGCAATATAGCGGTTTGCGAATTTCTGGATACGCTCCTTATTGTTCAGCAGTAATTCAATTTGATCCGGAAGTTTTTTCATGTCTTTTAACATGCCCGTAACTTCCTCTTCTGTCATTCTGCCGCGTACCTGTGCAAATTTGATTGCAAGCAGATATTGTGCGATCAACTGGGCACTGTATGCCTTTGTGGTCGCAACCGCAATTTCCGGGCCTGCCCAGGTATACATTACCTTATCTGCCTCTCTGGCGATCGAACTGCCTACCACATTGACAATGCCAAGTGTGGTTACGCCTTTGTTTCTTGCCTCCCGAAGTGCTGCAAGAGAATCCGCCGTCTCACCCGACTGACTGATGATGATTACCAGTGCACCTTCTTCTAAAATCGGATTGCGGTAGCGGAATTCAGAAGCCACGTCGACTTCTACCGGAATTCTTGCCAGACCTTCAAAAATATATTTACTCGTGACACCCGTATGATAAGCAGATCCGCAGGCAATGATATGAATCTTTTTGATTGCCCTGATTTCTTCTTCGGTCATCCCCAGTTCCTCAATGACAATCTGGTTCTCCTTAATACGGGGACTCATGGTATCACGTACAGTCTTCGGCTGCTCATTCATTTCTTTCAGCATAAAATGCTCATAGCCGCCTTTCTCTGCAGCATTGATATCCCATTCTATTGTTTTGGATTCTTTTTCAATCGCTTCTCCGTCCACATTGAAGAATGAAATGGAATCCCCTGTCAGACGGGCAATCTCTTCGTTTTCAATAAAATATACGTCTCTGGTGTATTTCAAAACCGCCGGAACATCAGAAGCAATCAGATTCCCATCTTTTCCTCTTCCAACGATCAGCGGACTGTCTTTACGAACAGAGTAAAGTACATCCGGTTGATCCATGAAAATAATTCCCAATGCGTATGATCCTTCCACACGGTGCATGACCTTTGTGATCGCTTCCAGCGGATCGCCGCTATAGTAATAATCCAACAGGTGCGCCAGCACTTCCGTATCTGTTTCCGAGCAGAAATGATAGTCTTTATCGGTAAGCGTTTTCTTTAGTTTCATGTAATTTTCGATAATCCCATTGTGCACGACAGCAATCGTTTTGTTCCCGTTAAAATGCGGATGTGCATTGCTGTCTGTCGGCGCACCGTGTGTCGCCCAGCGCGTATGACCGATTCCGACACGCCCCGGCATCGTTTCTCCTCCGTGTGTCAGCTCACTTAACACCTTTAATCTGCCGGTCGCTTTTGCACAATTGATCTTCTCTCCGTCATAAACGGCCATTCCGGCGGAATCGTATCCCCGATACTCTAACTTGGACAGTCCGTCTAACAGAATTGGCGCTGCCTGTTCCTTTCCTATGTAACCAACAATCCCACACATATGATTATCCTCCTGTCTCATTATCTGAATATTGCTTCTTACTTACTGCTGTTATTAAAATATGTGAAAACCACATATAACGTTCATTATAACAACAAATCCATTGCTTGGCAATGCAATTTCCATACTGGCAGAAATAGTAAGAAGCCTGCCTACATCCTTGTATAAGCAGACTTCTATACGATAGAGTCAATGATTATTTTATTCCTGAACAGAAGAACTATTCACTGATATTTCTGTTTCCGTTGTATCTTCTGTATCCAATGGATTATCTACTCTGGCTGCATCATCAATTGTATAGCCAGTCTCATAGGCAATCTCATCACTGTATTTTTGCACGTTCTCAGACGTCACATAGTCTGTCACACCAAACAGGTACTCATGCAATTCTGACACATTTGTCTCTAGATCTGTCGGTACTACGACATCACCCTTGCTGCCTCCAAGCTCTGCCGTATTTAATTCAAACGGCCAGCCGTGTGTTCCTGCAAGCTCATAATCCATCAGGTTCGAAGCCAGACCAAGCAGTGTCGTGTTGGTCATGCTTGTCTCCACTTCATCGAAAACCGTATCTACAATCTTATTCAGCGTAGCTAAATCTGCTGATTTCGCTTTTTTGATCATCTGCTCCACAACCGTACGCTGGCGCTCGGTACGACGATAGTCATCGCCGGAAGTATAACGGATGCGGGCATATCCGGTGGCCTGTGTACCATCCAGCGTATAGGTTCCAGGACCGCTGATGTAATTTACCGTCTTGCCGGTGACATCTCCGGTCGTCTCTGCATAGCTGTTCAGCAGACTCACTTCATCCTTCTCCACGGTAATCTCAACTCCGCCCAATAAATCAATGGCATCTGATACAGCATTAAAATCAACGACTACATACTGGTCTATATCCAGATCCAGGTTCGCATTCAGTGTGGCAATCGCATTGGTCACACCACCCTTTGCATACGCGGCATTTACCTTGCGGTACGTGTCATTACCGATATTCAGATAGGTGTCACGGTATATGGATACCAGCTTTACTTCCTTTGTGTCATTATTGATGCTGGCGACCATGATTACGTCACTGTTACCGGAGCTCAATTCACCGTTGGAACGGTTATCGAGGCCAAAAATTGCAATATTTGTGTATCCCTCCAGAAGCTTCTTAGTTGTATTATCCAGCTTGTTGATGTTCAGATCTTCTTTTGCGATATCATTTCGCTCGATCTTATTCAGTTTGGCCCAGACAAATACCCCGCCCAACAATACGATCAGAAAAATGATTTCAATGATGACAATAATAATTTTTCTTTTTCTTCGTTGTTTTTTCGTTAATTTCCTTTTTGTACTTGCGCTCATTGTGTTTTCCACCTGTTTATCTAATTCATTCTTTATTTTTGCAATACCTGCTTTCCTGCACAGAAGCACAGCAAAGCGTAAATCCCACTAAATATATACCACTTTTTTCCTTATGTCAATAGTTCATACCTTCGCGCAGCTGCTTCCGCCGTGCCTTTAATTCCTGTATCAGAATGATTCGGTTATGCAGCATTTTCCGAATTCCATAATGATGCATGCTCGATTGATTTTCTTCATGTCTCCGGTAATAGAGCAGTTTTTCCTGCAAAAAACTGGCACCTTCCCCGGTCAGGTCACTGATCACGCCAATCCACTGGTCATGCATTTCAATCGTATCCGGTATTGGAAGCACATATTCCAGAAGTTCCCTCCGAAACGCCATACAACAGCCGATATACGTATTCCGCCATATATTCTTCAAAACGCCTCTCCCGGAATGTCTCTGCCTGTAAAAAGAATCCAGCATGACAGTTTGGCCATCTTCTTTTACAACGACTGCATCGTGTACGACTACACCGCTCCCCGTACTCACAAACGCATCCAGTACGGTGCAAACCTTATTTTTCTCCCAGATATCGTCCTGATCTGCAAGAAAAATATATTTTCCATTACATGCACGAAGGACATAATCCACGTTTGCCTTTATCCCTTTTCCCGGTCCTTCCAGAATTTTGATCCGGCTTTCCCTCTCCGTATATTCTTTTAAAATCTGAAGTGTTCCATCCCTGGAACCGTCATCTGATATTACAACTTCATCCTGTTCTCCGATACTGGCAAGAATTGAATCCAATTGTTCCCTTACATACTTTTCTCCGTTATACGTAACCATTGCAACGGATACTCTTATCATATCAGCTTCCACCCCCATTTCTGAAAATAAGACCTCATGGATTTCAGATGCAGTCGGAAAAGATGGCTGGCCTTATGAGAACCACGCTCCCACTTGTGTATGACCGAAGCCCATGGACAGTATCGCAGTACAGATACTTCATTGACTCGTCTGCATAAATCCGCATCCTCCATATATAAAAAGAATCGTTCATCAAATCCGCCCAGACTGCGGAACAGTTCCGTCCGTATTACCAGAAAACTCCCCTGTGCAAACGGCACATCAAAAGGCTTGTTATAATTCATATCCTGCATGGTATGGTATGCCTGACGCTTCCGGAAAAAATGTTTTGCAAACATGCGTATAAACAGATCTGCCACCGTAAGCTCTCTCCGGTATACCGGCTGCAGATTCCCATCTTCGTCTAAAATTCTTGGTACACACATGCCTATCGATTCATCCCGCATAAAATCCAGCAATACCCGGAATGCATCTGAGTCCAATATAATATCTGGATTCACAATTGCATGCAATTGTGAATCCAGTTCCGGCATTATGTAATTATGCCCGCCCCCGAATCCAATATTTCCGCCGGTGCTGGTGTAGCATACGTCCTCATATTCTGTTTCTAACTGCCTGATCTGATTGGCTTGCGTACTGTTATCAATAATGTAGATCTTCTTTTGAATCTCTTTTCCGGTATATCGTTCTATGGAAGCAACGGCTGCCCGGACATCCGCCTCATTGTTATGCGCAACAATCCCTATACTTATATCATCCATGCCCGTCTTACTCAGCACCTCGTCCTTTCAATACAACTTCTATGGTCTTAAGGATAATTTTTATATCCATACCAAGCGTCCAGTTGGAAATATATTTTGTATCGAGCTTTACAACTTCCTCAAAATCCGTAATATCACTTCTTCCGCTTGCCTGCCACATTCCGGTCAGCCCCGGCTTGATGCCAAGTCTTGCACGGTGATGTGCCTCATACAGTACAAACTCATCCATGGTCGGTGGTCGGGTCCCTACCAGACTCATATCTCCTTTTAAGATATTCCAGAACTGAGGCAGCTCATCGATGGAAAACTTACGCATAATCTTACCCGCCGGAAATATCCGTGGATCGTCCTCAATCTTAAACATCAGACCTTCCATCTCATTCCGGTTCATCAGTTCCTTTTTCTGTTCTTCCGCATTCACATTCATGGAACGGAATTTGTATATCTTAAATTTTCTGCCGTTCTTACCGACACGAACCTGAGAAAAAAAGATCGGTCCCGGCGACTGGCGTTTGATGACAGGCGCAAAAATCAAAAATGCAATTCCCATGAAGAAAAGTCCGACCAGACTGCCAACAATATCCATACAGCGCTTGATCAAGAGCTGCCTTGGAGTGGAAATACACATACTGGATGTTAATACCATATAGCTTCCGCATTCTTCTATGACTTTATTCGGCATGAGCTTTGATTCGTGCACGAGTTTAAAATGTACGGTAACCCCCATTTCCAGCAGATCTTCCGCCAACGCTTCACTGCTGTCGATGGAATTGCCGTTGATGAATACTTCATCCACGACATTCGTACGCACATAGTCAAAAAAATTATCGGCATTCGCTACAACCGGGATCTCACGGATCACATCTCCCTGACGCTGTCTGTCCACAATTACGATACCCTTAACAAGAAATTCACGGTATCTGTTATCCTCAAAATCACGAATACACTGCTCCACCAGCGCATCCGTTGTAACAATGATCATAATGGACTGTTTCTTCCCATTGCGCAGACGATTTCGTACCCATCGCTTCAAAAGGATATGCCCTACATACACAAACAGGACAGACAAGGCCCAATACACAAACAAAACCTGTCTGGAATAAATTTCAGACTGTTTGATTGCATAAAGATAAAGCACCATGCCAAGAAAGATCGTGGTACAGTTAATAACAACAGCTCTTAACTCCTGCATATGGTTTCTTCGGAGGATACCCGTATAGGACTCCATAAAAAAAACGACACAGATGTCAATCAGAATCAGTACCACCGCAAGTCTTTCATACAATACGTCTTTATATGGAAGCGTAAATCCCAAGCGGATAAAATAGGAAATGATAAATGCCATCTGCAGGCAGATAATATCCAAAATTGTAAAATCCAGATGCTTCATCCAGCTTCTTTTTTCTCGTTTATACATCTTCTAACCTCATCCAAGTATTCGTAAACAGAGTCATCTCTTCCTCTTTAAATTGTACTCCTTGCACGCGACTGTAAAATGTTTCCTCATAATATACTCATGATACAATACGTGGGTGCAAAGGACAACCGAATTTTTTCTTAATATTTTGTGAAATAAGTGTGTCCTACCTGTAGTGTTTCAAAGAATAATTGGATTTATTCAATGTCAGATTGCGATTATAAAAGGGATCTCCGTAAGTGAGAATATCGTTCCAATGTTCCCGGATATAAGCCATCTCTCCTTCAAATCGTCTGACTTTTTCCATGGTATTCTCCGTACCTCTCGATTTTGATTCGTAATGGTAAGCACGGACGTCTGGATTATAAACAATCAGGTATCCGGCTTCTCCCATCTTCAGGCACAGGTCCACATCATTAAATGCGACTGTCAGCGTTTCTGTAAATCCGCCCACCTCGTCAAACACACTTCGTTTTATCATCATACAGGCCGCTGTCACCGCACTGTAGTCCATCTGGATGACGGATTTATGAAGATAGCCGTCTCGCTCTCCCTTTAACCCGACAAACATATTACTTGCGATTCCGCCGATTCCGACCACGATTCCGGCATGCTGAACCGTTCCGTCTCCGTATAACAGCCTGGCTCCGACGGCACCTACTTCCCGCCTCTGACAGTTTCCGAGCATCTCTTCCAGCCAGTCCGCCGTAATCAGTTCAATATCATTGTTCAAAAGCACGAGAAACTCACCTTGCGCGTATGCCGCACCGTAATTATTGATTGCGGAATAGTTGAATTCCCCCTTCCATGTCACGACGCTGACCGCTGCACCGTTTTTGAGTTTTCCGGTCAGAATCTGGTCTGCATCATAAGGCTGTCCGGTCAGTTTTTCATAATAGGCAAAGGTCTTTGGACTGGAACTGTTATTCTCTACCAGAATGATTTCATAATGGCAGTAACTGCTTTTTAAAATGGAACGGATACAGGTATTCAGGGTCTCTGTCTGATCTTTGTTCGGAATCAGGATCGATATCAGCGGTTCACCCTGCACCGGATAACGGACACGATAAAATCCCCAGTCCTTTCTATGCATCACCTCAGCCTGTACTCCGCAGCTTCTTAAATGTTCTTCAATTGCACGCAGCCCAGCTTCAAATGCATACTGCTTGCTCGCCGGATTATCCGCCGTAGAAGCCTGGGAAACCCGCCAGTGATAGAGAATCCGGGGCACATGTGCAACCTGTTCTGCCACACCCGTACATCGGAAAATAAAGTCATAATCCTGTGCACCGTCATATTCTCTGCGAAATCCGCCTACCTGTTCCACAATCGATTTTTTCACCGCAAAAAAATGCGTGATATAGTTATTCGAACGCAGCAGATCCAGATTAAAATCGGGCTTCCAGTGTGCCTGGATATGCTCGCTTAAATCTTCCGATACCTTATCTTCATCCGTATACACCACATCCGCCTTTTTATGCTTCTTCCAATAGGTATCATCATAGTCGTATACCTTTGACGCAGATGCCGGATTCACTCCTGCCGCAGCAAGCACTTCATAGAATGCATCCGGGGCCAATATATCATCATGGTCCAAAAGACCAATCCAAACTCCCTCAGCCATCGCAAATGCTGCATTCGTATTCTCTGCGATACCGAGATTCTCTTCCAGATGACGGTAACAGATACGGGCATCCTCCCGACAATACTTTTTCACAAGCTGCTTTACGGAATCATCGGGCGTTCCGTCCGCAAGACAGAGCTGCCAGTTTGCATAACTCTGTTTCTGTACGGATTCGATCATCTGCGTCAAAAATGTCTCCGGAGTCCGGTAAAGCGGTACACAGACGCTGACAAGCGGACGATTCTCCCAACTATCGGAGTCCGTCCGCTGTCTCTCCCATTCCTCTTTCGTGATCCTGTGCTTTTCATACCACGGACCGTATGGGACCTCATCCGGTTCGAGACGTTCCCCTACCCGGACCAGGAATTTTTTCATCCCATAATGCCGCAAATACCGAAATCCCTTGATTACTTTATAAAGTGTTATCTTCATATCAGCTTTCCTTTTTTTTATGGATATACATCCAGCTGTCAGCATAATCCTGACGCTCATCCTCACTCAAAAATGCGAATTTATCATATGTCATTCTGGTTAATTCCATCTGCTTCTCCCCGCACTTAAAACATTCTACATCTTTTCTTCTCGAAACTGCACGAAGCCACCCGCAGTTGGGGCAAATATAGACTTTCATCATGTGTCTTTCTCCCACTTCCTTCATTTTTCACACTCATGTTCTGATTCCTGTCTTTTGTAATAAGTCCCATTTATTTTAATGAAAAGTCCGCTTTATCCAATGTCAGATTCGGATTAAAATACGGATCTCCTTTCTCCAGAATTTCCATCCATCGTTTCTGAAATACTTCCGCTTCCCGATTGAATCTTGCAACCTTTTCCGGTGTATCCTCCATCCCTCTGGATTTTGATTCGTAATGATAAAGCTCCGCATACGGATTGTATACGACCAGTTTGCCGGCCGCCCGTACTTTCATGCAATAGTCAATATCGTTAAAGGCAACCTGCAGTTCTTCCGTCAGTCCGCCCACTTCCTCAAATACGCTCCGTTTGGTCATCATGCACGCAGCTGTCACCGCCGAATAATCCTGTGCGCAGACGATACGCCCCTGATAACCGAGATCATAACGGGACAAACCGATAAAGGTATGTCCTGCCGTTCCGCCAAAACCGATGACAACCCCAGCATGCTGAATGGTATCGTCCTCATAATTGAGCTTGGCTCCGACAGCGCCCACATCTTCCCGCATGCAATAGCCCAGCAGCTCCCAAAGGGTATCCGGGTTCACAATCTCTGTATCGTTATTTAAAAGCAGAAAGTAATCACCGTTTGCATGGCTGGCACCAAAATTATTAATCCGGGAAAAGTTGAAATCTCCTTTATAATAAACAACATGAACCTGATCATGTTCCGTCTCAAGTTCCTTATAAGCCGCAAACGTCTCTTCTTCCGTACTGTTATTTTCAATTATAATAAATTCGAAATTCCGGTAAGTGGATTTCTGTAAAATGGAAGTCATACATTTCTTCAGATCCCCGCTATGATCTTTATTCGGAATCAGTATGGATACCAAAGGCTGTTCCTTCCAGCGGTATATCGTATGATACATCCCGTAATACATGCTGTGTTCTACTTCCGCCGGTATGCCCATACGCCGATAATGCTCTCCAATCGCATTTTTTCCGGCTTCAAACGCATACAGCTTGCTCTCCGGATTGGCTGCCGTGGAATTCAGGTGACAGCGCCAGTGATACAACACCTTTGGAATATGGAAAATATGGGAAGCCTGTTCCGTGCAGCGCAGAATGAAATCATAATCCTGTGCGCCGTCATACGCGCGTCGTAACGTACCGGCCCGCTCCAAAAGCTCCCGCTTTACCACACACAAATGACAAATATAATTCATGCTGCAAAGCAGATCCGGATTAAAATCCGGCTTGAAATTCGGTTCAAAGTACGATCTGCCGTCCATATCCACTTTATCCTCATCTGAATAGAGCATGTCAATCGTCCGGTCTTCATTCAATGCCTTCGCACATTCATACAGCGCTTCCGGCGGCATGATATCATCGTGATCTGCGAATACAATGTATTCCCGTGTCGCCATTTGAATCGCTGCATTCGTATTCTCTGAGATTCCCAGATTTTCCGGCAATGTTTCAAAACGGATGCGAGGGTCACTGCTTTTATATTTTTCCAGTATCGGTGTCAGACTGCCGTCTTCACTTCCGTCTGCAAGACAAAGCTCCCAGTTTCCATACGTCTGTGCCTGTACCGATTCAATCATCTCACACAGGTATTCCTTCGGTGTACGGTAAAGTGGAATGACAATGGAAAAGAACGGTTCATAAGAGAACTTCCGGCTGCGCTGTGCCTCAAGTTCCTGCGGTGTAATCAGATGTTCTTTCCTCCACAGCTGATAAGTCTGCTCCGGCTGCTTTAACAGCTTTGTCTTCATCCGCCTGGCTGTCGCACGCATGCCGTTTCTCCGGTAATAGGAGGTAATCTTTTCAAGCATCCGCGGTGCCGAAAGGCTGGTACTTGTCTTTCCTTTTTTGATCCGCGAAACGGAATTGCGATAAATACTAATGCGTCCGCTGCTCTTCATCTTCAGAATAAAATCCGTCATTTCCTCCGCATCTGCGATAATCTGAAAACCTGCCTGATAGTCGCCGGGTGCCTCTGCATAAAGAGCCGCAACATCCTTCCGGAAATAATGCTTCCGTTCATACTTCAACTCGTTTCCTCCGACATCCGTCAATTCATAGGAAACAGGCTCCGCTCCCATTGCCCAGCCGCTGATAGTCAGTTTCCCCTCCTGGAAATGCTCCGACTCCAGATAATAATCCACGGTCTGCTGTAATTTCTTTAATCTTCCCATGGAATAGGAACGTACGGTAGTGCGTCCCGAACCATGTACACATACAACTTTCAGCCTCGACGCACGTTCCCATCCGTCCGGCATCGGAATCCAAAATGTCAGTTCTTCATTGATATCCGCATGATAACGCATGTATTTCTGACGGATTTCCACTCCCTTTTTCTTTTCTGACTCATATTTCAGCCTGCTTCCATCCAGATAAAATTCCAACGAACGTCCGTCCGGATTGTCTCCGCGATACCAGCCATAAATCACCAGCATGTCCGTTCTGGTCAGATGGAATCTCTGATTTTCTATGGAAAAATCATATTCTGACATATTTACTCCTCAATTGGTTATTCCACAATTTACTACCTCATTATAGTAATTCTGTATCTTTTTGTCACCCTATTTATTCCGGGCTTATGCTGTTTTTGCTGTTCTCATTTCAATAGAATACTGTTCGGTGCCGTTGCAAAGCTGACTATGCTGCTTCCAAACGATTCCATCAGCGCCCTGTTTTCAGGCGTTGTATATTTGCCTGTCGTATCATTGAACAGCCAGTCCGGCGCATCGAAAAATGCCTCTTTGGGATCGACAATGGTATAGAACGGAGCTTTCAGGCCCCCGTTTCCATGATGTCCCATCTGTATATAATCCGATTTCAACGTTTCTCCATATGTTTCTACCAGATATTCACTCATAGATTTGCCGACATCTGCACAAAACAGCATGGTCTGACTGCTCCCATGCACCTGAAACATCATCGAACCGTCATTCAGCAGATCATTGGATAATTCGTCCACTTTATCTTCATAAGCGCTCAGGATATCAATTTTTAAATTGCCGACATCCAGTTTATCACCGCTATGTACGTATTCCAGCTGGGGAATATTCATCGAAAGAAAACGCTGGTACATCTCCACACTGTCCCAGGGTGCATTTTCCATGCAAAGCTCCGGAGATGCCATATCCACAGCATAGATTGCATCTATTTTTATTTTACCGGGACTGTCATATATCTCACAGAAGGCTCCGATATGATCTTCATGCGGATGCGTCAGGATCCATGCATCCACATGATTCCCAAGCCCTGCAATGACCTTGCGGACCGTATCCGCATTCTGCACCCAGCCTCCGTCCACAACAATGACATGGCCGTCCATATCCTGCATCGTATAGAACATCATCTGATTTTCTGTGGAACCATATTCGGTGATCAGCCAATCCGTATCCGCCACCGCATCCGTATCCAGCCTGTAGATATCGTAATTGCCGACATCCGCCACTCTCGTATAACCGGCAGCGATAATTGCATCCGCAGACTCCTCGGTCGGATAGGCCAGATAGTTATAACCACCCTTTGCTGCATAAAAGGCAAGTGCCTGTGCATCCAGATTCTCCGCATTCATAATGTCATATATTTTCTGAGAAACTTTTGACAGCTTCTCACCACGTATCGCATTCCGTCCGTATGGCATGCTGATTCCGGCATCGTACTGACGGATTCCGGTTGCAAGTGTATTCGGGACAATGACTCCTTTCTGGCTGATCGCATTTGCCTGCGCATCCGCTTCAATTGCATTACAAACCACCAGCACATCCTGATTGATTTTATAAGGATTCGGAGAGACCGTAAAATTACCGGAACCGTATACCCAGTTTCCCGTCGCCGCCAGAATACCGAGAATAAAGATGACTGCCACCCCCTTTTTCAAACGCCGATCCGTGTGGAATACCATTTCCGTATACATATAGGCAATAAGTGCCGTCACCGGAAGCAGCCAGAACATTCTCCAGTAGACACTTTCACCGATGCAGTATTTCATAATGACATATGCTGTTACGGGAAACAGATAAATAAGTGCAAATATAAAGATCTGTCCCAGAAACAGCTTCTGTTTTTCTTTATTTTTTTCCATTGTCAGCAGATACAGAATCGCGAGGAGAAACAGGATCAGATAAAGGCCCATTCCCCAGAATTCTCCATACATACTGACTGCAGTTTTGATTACTTCTCTCATAATGTCCTACCTCCGTTCCGGCTATCGTATCAACAGATAGATACCCGAAAACAGCAGATTCGGCACACAGCACAACAGCAGCTGTACCGGAATCCTGATGCTTCGTTTTAAAAATACTGCCAATAGTCCAAAGATACCTGTTAAAATCGCCCCCAGCATGATTCCCATCGAAGATACCATGCAGCATGAGAGCATCAGCGCTGTTACAAGCAGCCAGTCCGACCTGTCGAACTTGTGCAGAATCAGGCGCATTCCCATGTAAAACACAAACGGCAGTAATATGGAGGCCAATATAGCCTTCCCCTGCCAGATACGCAGCAACAGTACTGTTCCCTGCGTATGTGTGGTCGTAAATGCGAACATCTGAATCACAGCCACGAACAGAATAAAGTACGCCGTCTTTTCCCGGTTTTTATCAAAAAGCGTATAGCCAATCAGTGCAAATACCGCATAGGAAAGCGGTAATAATATAACAGGAAGCACCGTATGTGCCACAATCAGAGTATGCACCCCGGACAGTCTGCTGATCATCGCCACGAACATCGGAAACGGTGACAGCACATAGCGGGACGGAAAGCTCTGATAAGCAGCTCCGCTGTAAGGATTGAATTGAAACAGCGAATCCGTAGATACCGCCGTTGTCGCAGTTGCAACATAAAAAGAATCATCGTCGTCCGCATGCATATATGCCGTGTACATATAAATTTGAAATGCAATGACCAACAGTGCCAGTATCACTGCCCACGGTGTATGACGCAATGTCTGCAGAAAATCTCCAAACATGTCCCGCATTCGGCTGCGGTTGAGCCAAAGAGACAGAATACAGCCTGCCACAAGCAGTCCTCCATAAAGAAAAGACAGTTCCGTCAGACTTCTCCCCAGAAAAATACAGGGAATCGACACAATCTGAAACAGCGCGAAACAGGTCACAAATCCGCTCGTCCAGTTTTTCAAAAACCCATTCTCCCGTTTTTCTTTTGCCGCAGTATACAGCATTCCTGTCAGAAGCGGTACCATACCTGCTGCGACGCCGATGCATAATATTCGTATGATCATAATAGTCTCCATTCTGCATAATCCATAGTATTATATCACTAATCTGCAATTTCTACCAAGCCTTTGTTGCAGTATTTCTGTCATTGACGCAATTCGACCGGGTTCTACTGCTCCCTTTTCATCTTCACGCAATCTTTGCGCAACCTTGCAATTTTTATCAAATATTGGTATTCTTAGGAAAGTACATATTGGAGGGTATCTTATGAATTATAGTGAAGCATATCAATTATTAGAGAAAAAGGGGCAGTTACATGTGCTGAAATATTTCGATTCTCTTCGCGCAGAGGAGCAGGCACAGCTGCTGAATCAGATTGAAGGCATCGACTGGAATGTCATTGCATCCCTGGCGCACAAAAATGAGCCTGTGAACAAAGGGATCATTGAACCGCTGGATGCTATTGAAGTAGATGAAATCGATGCAAAACATGAGCTTTTTGAAGAACTTGGTCTGGAGGCCATCCGTGCCGGAAAAATCGGTGCCGTCCTGCTTGCCGGCGGTCAGGGAACACGCCTTGGTCTGGACAAGCCAAAGGGAATGCTGAATGTCGGCATTCAGAAAGAACTGTATCTGTTTGAAATGCTGATCGGCAACTTGAAAGGAAATACCACTCTCGCCGGTGCGTTCGTTCCGCTCTATATTATGACCAGCGACAAAAATTACCAGGATACGGTTGCGTTCTTTCAAGAACACGATTACTTTGGCTATCCGAAAGAATTCCTTTCCTTTTTCATTCAGGAAATGGTACCGTGTACGGATTTTAACGGGAAGCTTCTGATGGAGAGCCCGTCTTCTCTTTGCCTGTCGCCAAACGGCAACGGGGGCTGGTATACTTCCATGCAAAATTGCGGCATTCTGGAAGATGTGCGCAGACGCAAGCTGGAATGGCTGAATGTTTTTTCCGTGGATAATGTCCTGCAGCAGATTGCCGATCCGGTGTTTATCGGAGCCACACTCGATTCCGGCTGTGTCAGCGGTGCAAAAGTCGTTCGAAAGGCAGCGCCGGACGAACGTGTCGGTGTTCTGTGTCTGGAAGACGGCCGTCCTTCGATCGTGGAATATTACGAAATGACCGAAGAAATGGCCCATTCAAGGAAAGAAAACGGAGATCTGACCTACAATTTTGGCGTCACACTGAACTACCTGTTTCAGGTCGCAGTTCTGGAGACCATGCTCGATGCGAACATGCCGCTGCACATTGTCGAAAAGAAAATTCCGCATATAGGCGCGGATGCCCGTCTGATCAATCCGGACAAACCGAACGGATATAAATTTGAAACTCTGGTGCTGGATATGGTTCATATGTCCAAAGACTGTATTCCCTGTGAAATTATAAGAGAAAAAGAATTTGCACCAATTAAAAATGCGACGGGTGTCGATTCACTGGAAAGTGCACGGGAACTGATGAAACAAAACGGGATTGAGCTCTAGGCTCAATCCCATTTTTAAGAGGAGTTGAATCATGAAAGATTTGTTAAGGAATATGCGAAAGGGATTGCTTGCTTTCTTGCTTGTTGTATCACTGGGTTTTTTTCTGCTGTTTTTGGTCAATCTGCTTCCAACCGGTCGAATTGCCTTTCATGTCCGGGAATCAGGAAGCATTCTCAATGGTGAGGGAGACTACTGGTTGATCACACAGGGGGATTTATCTGCCCATCTTGATAACTACACCGATGCTATTATGCTGCTTACCGCCGGATATACCGGTGAGGAAAGTGCACTGGAAAAGACGGCCCATAATTATCGCCTGGCGCTTAAGGAAGGTACTTGGGGTGAGTCCTGTATGGGATGCGGAATCTTACCCGATGATCAGGTAAAACTCGGTACCTACGAGCGATATTGGCAGGGATTTCTGATCGTTTTGAAACCGCTGCTGCTGTTTTTGAATCTTTCCGAAATACGCAGTCTGAACATGGTCGGTATTTTATCCTGTATCATTTTGATCTGTGTGCTGCTTTCCCGACGGCAGAAGAGTGCTTATATTTTTCCATATATCCTTGCGCTCTGTTTCATGAATCTTGGTACTGTCTTTGTTTCGCTGCAATATTCCACAATCTTCTATACAACCTCGATTGCGATGATTGGAATGCTGCTGTTTTTTGACCGGAAGAAATTTCAGGAAAATATCTGGCTATTTTTTCTGATTACCGGTATGTGCACCAGCTATTTCGATTTTCTGACCTATCCGATTGTTGCGCTTGCCTTTCCGCTCACTCTTTTTTTCCTGTTGTCAGCGCAGAAAAAACTGCTGCCTGCAATCGGCAGACTGATTGGTTATTCACTGCTGTGGGGCATCAGCTATTCCGGAATGTGGGCATCTAAATGGGTCATTGCAACTCTGATTACCGGAAAAAACCAGTTTATAAAGGCATTCAGCAAGATTCGGGAACGCAGCGGTCATGACGTGATTGATGTCCCGTTCACCTGGACTCAGATGATGCACACTATGCAGGATTATTTGACCAATGGCTCCACCCTCTATCTATTGACTGTCTTCCTGCTGCTGTTACTCATTCTCGTTGTGCTTACAAAAGGATACCGGCAGAAATCCCAGTGGATTACCACCTTCCTGCTCGCCTTAATTTCTCTTTATCCGTTCCTGTGGTACACCGCTGCGGCGAATCACAGCATGCAGCATAACTTTTTCACTTTTAAAAGTATGGCCGCCTTCCTTTTTGCCATTGGCTCCTGCCTGATACCGCTTGTGGATTGGAATCGGTTCAAGAAAAAGCTTTCCCAGTTTGCGCTGCGCACAAAACTATGATAAGTCTGTATCTTCCAGATTGCTCTCCTTACAGATATAGATTGGTCTGTGCTTGACTTCCAGATAGGTTCTGGATAGATACGAGCCCAGCATCCCGATACAGAGCAGCTGTACTCCGCCGATAAAAATGATGATACAGGCCATTGATGGCCATCCAAAGGCAGACCCGCCGAACAGCAGCTGCCGTGCAACGATAAACAGAATTGCCAGCACGGACAGACCGCACATTCCGACTCCCACAAAAGAGGCGATGGCCAGCGGTGCCGTGGAGAAATTGACAATGCCGTCTACGGAATACAAAAAAAGTTTCCAAAAAGACCACTTGGTCTCTCCTGCAACACGTTCCACATTTTCAAATTCAATCCACTTGGTATCAAAACCGACCCAGCCGAACATCCCCTTGGAAAAGCGGTTGTATTCGCTCATCTGAAGCAGTGCATTCACATACGCTCTGTTCATCAGCCGGAAATCCCTTGCCCCGTCTACAATATCAGCTTTGGATATCCGCTTCATCATACGATAAAACATACGTGCAAAAAGAGACCGGATACGCGGCTCCCCTTTCCGGTTAACACGTCTCGTTGCAACAGAATCATAACCCTCTTCCACAATTGCAGCATACATCTGCGGCAGCAGGGCAGGCGGATCCTGCAGATCCGCATCTATGATGGCTGCATAATCACCCGTTGCATGCTTCAGCCCTGCATAGATCGCTGCCTCTTTTCCAAAATTGCGGGAAAAAGAAATGTACTTGATCCGTTTATCCGTCTGGGCCAGCTGTTTTATAACGGAAAGCGACTTGTCCGAAGATCCGTCATTGATATAGAGAATCTCAAATTCCACCTGCGGCATTTCCCGCGAAACCCGGTCCAATTCTTTCTGAAAGTACGGCAGTGCCTCTTCTTCATTATAGCACGGCACAACTGTGGTCAATTTCTCCATCCTCTGCCTCCTGCTTTTCTCTGTCTGCTGCAAACCAGTTTCCCATTCCCAAATAGAATACAATCCACAACGGCTGTGCAAATGGAAGCTCCACATTCTGCGTCAGCATTACAATTCCATACGCAAGCGTCGTCGCGAGCATCAGATATTCCCGCTCCCTGTATGCACGGATGAGACAGCCAAGCAGCAGCAAACTGTATGGAATCAGAATAAAGATACCATACCGATATGCCATCTCAAGAAATCCATTGCACGCCATGGTTTTTATATGACCGACATACAGGACACCATTGTGACCAAACAGGTTGCTCTCTCCCAGATATTTTACCCATATCTGTTTCAGCCCGACTTCTGAGGACTGTTCCACCCCTTCCAGAACAGAAGGGTCCGCCGCCTGTATTGCAGCAATCGTCTCCGCATCCAGACGTGTCTCCCATTTCTCCTTTTCATAGACCAGATTCGTTCCCAGCTGCTGCGGTAAACTGTTCAAGGAAAGGTTCAGCGGGAAAATAACAACAATTGAACAAATCACTGCGATGGCGATCATTCGAAGGCTTCCTGCCATACCAAGTGCCAGATCCTTCCGCTTTTTTAACAAAAGTACGCCAAGAAGCAGGATTACAAGAGCTGCTGCAAATATACAGATCAATGTATAGGATTCATAGAGATAGTAAGCGCTGACAGCTGCACCGACTCCAAAAAGTACAATTTTCCGCTTTCGGTTTTTCTCATTTTCCTGAAGAAAGACCCGATACAGCTCTGACAGAAATGCAATCAGCGTCATCAATGCATATGCAGCCAGCATCTCTCTGTTTAAAAATGGCCCGTTATACAGCACTCCAATCTTCTTTTGCCGGAATAGCACACAGTATACGGTAATAATCGGCAGTGTCCATTCCAATCCCCGCATCAGATTGTTCCGGATCATCTGCGGTCTCTTCATATTATTCCAGAGAAAAAAGAAAAAACCGACTCCAAACAAAAAGGCATAGCCCGTAAATTTATAAAATTTGCTCACCACAAAATCTGATACGCAGACCATCAGCCAGAGTGCCAGCCAGGTCTTCGGTATCATTCCATTCCAGGAGATATACCGCAGCGGCTGTTCCCAGGAAATAAGTGCAGCCAGCACAAGGATCACCAAACATCCCAAAATCCCGTATTTATAGGTCTCTTTTTGTGCATACAGACCTATGACATTCCAGACCATCATAAAAAGGAACAAAAGCCCGAACAGAAACACCCTCCAGCGATTCTTCGTACGATCCCGCAGTCTTCCTCCGATTCTGCTGCCGAAATAATTTCCGGGCAGCAGAAAGGCATATTGCAGTACCTCAATCAGATTTGATGTACCTGCTTTTTTCCATGCGAAAATAAACGTCGAAATCAGGAGATAGCCCATAAAATAAAAAACACTGTCCTGTAAAATAACAGACTGATCCAAAAAAACGGCCGAATCCCGCAGCTGCACGGAATTTAAGGTAAATACGACCCCCGGCTGGTTATTAATTACAATCTTGACCCAGCGAAACGGCTTTTTATTTGCAATCGGAATCATATTATCTCCGCTCACGATTCGGACACTTTGCTCGTATATTTTATTTTTCTGCTTATCGTAATACACGATATTCCAGTTTGAATAACCTACATTCAGATTCGAGACATTCAAATAAAGATAGGACCAGGAACGGACTTCTGGAATCTTTTGAAATGTTTTTTTCGCTTTATTCCCTACCGTTACATACGCATCTGTCTCACTGTTGTAAATACAGGTATTCGTGGATGATTTTAACTCTTCCTGGGAAAATTCATATACTTCATTGTTGCCCAGAAAACGGTCAAATCCGGAACTGCCGCTGTTTTTCATCAACGCTGCTGCCACACAGAGCAGAAGACCTGCAAAAAACCATATATATCGTTTTACAATATTGTTTACCTTTTGCTCCATGTCCATACTTTACCTTTTCACAATGATGTTCGGCCTGTCTTCACCGGATTCCCCACATTTTTCAAATCACGCATTCAGAACAATGATTCCCAACAGCAGCGCGCCCTGCTCACTGCATGCTGTCAATTCTTTTTCCAGAACTTCATACTGCGTCGTACCTGCCTTTTCCAGAATCACGACATGTCCAATTTCTGCCATTTGCTCAAGGGAACCCGCATTGCGCATGATATTCTCTCCAAATGTTACCTGTATGCCATTCTCTTTCAGCTTTTCTGAAATCATTTTCGTAATCTTATCTTCTGTTTCATCGATGTGCACGGATGTGGTCAAAAACACATGTCCGATCTTTTCTTTTTTACAGGTTACCATGATATTCGTAAGAATCAGTTCCTGTTGCTCTTCGATCGTCCATGTTTCTGTGCAGCGGATGGAATCCAGCCAGCGGTCAATTCCGTCCAGGAAACGCTTTTTCTTCTCTCCCGCAGTGAGATTGCCAAGCACCCGAAGACCGTACATCTCCTGCAATTCTTCCGAAGACTGGATTCTTCTGCTTAGGATATGGCGCAGAACAATCCACAGGCAGCCAAGAAATAATCCGATGAACGCGCCAAAGAGGATATATTTTTTACTAATTCCCACTGTAGCAGTCGCTGCCGTACCAGTCTTGCCTTCTGTAGTGTCCTTGGCTAATATTTTCTGCTGTACATCCGTAAATGCCGCAGTCAGTGTGCCAAGCTTCGTCTCCAGATCCGTAATCGAAGTCTGCAAAGAAGCCTGTGATGCTGCCAGAGTTTCATCCGTCACCACACTTTCGTAGCTGTCCACAAACGTCAGCTCATGTGCTCCAATCGTATTTGACAATATCGGCTGATATGCATCGATTGCCTGCTCCACGGCGTCTGCCAGTTCTTTTATCTGATCATCATCCGCTCCTGTAATATATACAGTAAATGTTTTACCGGAGCTATTGACTGTATTGGTCTGATCGCCGTCACTTTTGATGCGGCCACCCACCTTGATCAGTTCTCCGATATAAACCTCATCCACCGACCAGTCGAGTTTATCCGCAACACTGCCATTCAAACCTTTATTTTCTATATAAGCCGTATAGCTGTCAATCAGGGAATCCACGTAATCCATCGAAATCGCGGAATTCAGATTCACCGTATAGTTGGTATTGACATAATACTGCAGTGTAACGACCTTTTTGGCATAGGCATCGATGTTCATCAATATGGAAGCCGCCTGATAATCCTGCTTTTCCTCCAACTGCCGCTTCACACTCTCCGCCTGCGTGAGCGCACTTTCCTGATCGGAGGTAAGGTTTTCTCTTAAATCTGCTGCCGACAGATTATTCTGTGCAGCAGCCGCGGCAAGATTCGATTTGTCCTTCATATATTTTAGTCCGGTCAGCAGTAGCGCACATACAACTGCGCACAGGATCATGAACCTCCATGCATAAAGTATTTTCCAAATCAACTCCTTGAGACGGATTTCTTTTTCCTCCGTGCGGTTCCAGTTTCTGCTACGATCATCCATTTTTACTCGTTCCTCCTGCTATTTTCTCCAGACCATTTTATTGACAACACCCACATAGCTCTGTATCAATTTCACTACCTTGGTGCTGACATTCTCATCCACATAGTTTGGCACATCCAGTCCATTATCACCGTTCTTCACCATTTCCACTGCCGTAGCAACCGCCTGCAGCACCTGTTCCGTTGTAATACCTGCTAGAATGAAATTGCCCTTATCCAGCGCTTCCGGTCTTTCCGTACTGGTACGAATGCAGACCGCAGGGAACGGATGCCCCAGAGAATTAAAGAAACTGGACTCTTCCGGCAATGTTCCGCTGTCGCTGACGACTGCAAATGCATGCATCTGAAGATGATTGTAATCATGAAAACCAAGCGGCTCATGCATTTTCACGCGCGGGTCCAACCGGAAACCTCTCTGCTCCAGAAACTTTCTGCTGCGCGGATGACAGGAATACAGAATCGGCATATCATAGGTTTCTGCCATTGCATTGATTGCGGTAAACAACTGGTTAAAGTTCTCTTCGGTATCGATATTTTCCTCCCGATGCGCAGAGAGCAAAATATACGCACCGGAATTCAGCACAAGCTTCTCCAGAACTGTACTTTCTTCAATCTGCCGAAGGTTGCCATGCAGTACTTCCGCCATTGGAGAACCGGTGACATACGTTCTCTCTTTTGCAGTCCCCTCATAATTCAGATAGCGTCTGGCATGCTCGCTGTAACACATATTCACATCTGCTATGTGATCTACGATTCTCCGATTTGTCTCTTCCGGCAGACATTCATCAAAGCAGCGGTTCCCGGCTTCCATGTGAAAAATCGGAATATGCAGCCGCTTGGCACTGATAGCACTCAGGCAGCTGTTGGTATCGCCCAGGATCAGCAGGGCATCCGGCTTTGCCTCCTCCATCAGCTTATAACTCTTTGCAATGATATTTCCGATTGTTTCCCCCAGATCTGCACCGACAGCATTCAGGTAATGATCCGGTTCCCGCAGTCCCAGATCTTCGAAAAACACCTGATTTAAGCTATAGTCATAATTCTGTCCCGTATGAACCAGAATCTGATCAAAATATCGATCGCATTTTTTCATCACTGCGGATAGACGGATAATCTCCGGTCTTGTTCCAATAATCGTCATTAACTTCAATCTGCTCATCATTTACCCTCTATTTTTCTTCTACCTTCCGAAAATACGTGTCCGGATGCTGTGGATCAAAGCATTCGCTGCACCACATAAAGGTAACCAGATCGGTATCCCCCTCGTTGATAATATTATGCGTATAACCGGTTGGGATATCAACCACTTCAATCTTATTTCCTGAAACATGATAGTCCAGAATCTCTTCACTGTCGATTTTCCGGAACCGGATCAGACCTTTGCCGCTGACGACAACAAATTTCTCATTTTTGGTATGATGCCAGTGTTCTCCTTTCGTAATTCCCGGTTTGGATATATTAACGGAAAACTGTCCCCTGTCCGGTGTCCTTAAAATCTCTGTAAAACTTCCTCTCTCATCTACATTCATCTTAAGCGGATAACGGAACCCGTCTGTCGGAAGGTAGCTCAGATAGGTGGCATACAGTTTTTTAACAAAACCGCCCTCCGTCATATCCGGCACGCTGAGTTCCATGCGGCTTTTCGAAAAGGAATAGACCAGATCAGCAATTTCTCCCAGCCGGACTGTGTGCACCACAGGCACGTAACAGTAGCCGTCCTCCTGCCGATTCGGCCGTCTCATCAAAGCCGCGATCAGTTCTGTTACCACATCATCGATATAGACGAGATGCATGACAACATTCGGGTCATTCACCTGAATCGGCAGATCATGTGAAATATTATGACAGAACGTTGCCACCGCAGAATTATAATTCGGCCGGCACCATTTTCCAAATACATTTGGAAAACGATACACATAAACCGGTGATCCTGCCTCTTTTCCATAGGAAAACAGCAGCTCTTCTCCTGCCTTCTTGCTCTGCCCATATGCATTATCCAGCTGTGCCTGTGTGGAAGACGCCAGCATGATCGGACAGTGATTCTCATTTCTTTTCAGTGAATCCAGCAATGCAGACGTGAAGCCGAAGTTCCCCTCCATGAATTCACTCTGCTCTTTCGGCCGGTTGACTCCGGCAAGATGAAATACAAAATCACAGTCTGCACAGTAAGCATCCAGCAGGAGCGGATTCGAGTCTATATCGTATTCATAGACGGTAATATCATCTGAGATACCAAAAGACTGATCCTTCCCTGTCCGAATATTATGTAAAGTTGCAATCAGATTTTTTCCAATGAAACCTTTTGCACCGGTAACTAATATTTTCATATCATCGATTCTCCCATACTTCTAATTCTTCACGGATATGAGAAAGCTGAAGCAACTTCTCTTTCACCTGCTCCACGTCCAGCAGGTCTGTGTTATTGGAGTTAAACTCAGACAGCTTTACACGCTCCGTATCTCCGTTCTTGAAATAGTTGTCGTAATTCAGATCGCGTTTGTCACATGGCACGCGATAAAAATCCCCCATATCAATTGCATTTCCGCACTCTTCATTGGTAAGCAGGGTCTCATACATCTTCTCCCCATGTCGAATGCCGATCACCTTGATCTCATGTCCCGGATCAAATAATTCCGCAATAGCCTGCGCGAGTATCTCAATGGTACATGCGGGTGCCTTCTGCACCATAATGTCACCAGACTCAGCATGAGCAAATGCAAAAATCACCAGTTCCACTGCTTCCTCCAGACTCATAATGAATCTCGTCATCTTTGGTTCCGTTACCGTCATCGGGTTTCCGCTACGGATCTGTTCTATAAACAGTGGTATCACAGAACCTCTCGAGCACATCACATTTCCATATCTGGTACAGCAGATACTTGTTTTTTCCGGCGACACCGTTCTGGATTTTGCCACAATGACCTTTTCCATCATCGCTTTCGACGTTCCCATAGCATTGACCGGATAGGCCGCCTTATCAGTTGACAGGCAGATAACTTTACGGACTCCCGCATCAATTGCGGCTGTCAGGACATTGTCCGTTCCGAGCACATTGGTCTTAACTGCTTCTAACGGAAAGAATTCACAGGAGGGAACCTGCTTTAATGCCGCCGCATGAAAAATGTAATCCACACCATGCATTGCATTTTTGACACTCTGCAGATCCCGTACATCTCCAATATAAAACTTGATCTTTTCAAACTGCTCCGGATATTTTATCTGATATTCATGCCGCATATCATCCTGCTTCTTTTCATCTCTTGAAAAAATGCGGATTTCTCTGATATCCGTATCTAGAAAGCGGTTTAATACCGCATTTCCGAAGGAACCTGTCCCTCCGGTGATTAGTAAGGTTTTTTGTTCAAACATTATTTTACTCCCTTCAGTTTCTCATTAATACCACTTTTAAATCGTCTATCAGTAGCTGAGTTCTATGTTCTTCTCCTTTTGAATTACAATGATATATGGTATCAAACATAAAATCTGAAGAAAAAAGATAATCAATTGGATTGCTAATATATGGTATGCCTATCTGTTCTTCTTCATTATTGACCATTTGTGTCAGCTTATCCAAACTATCCTGATATGCTTCATCCAGCAGGGGCGGAGCAATAAAATATACACTTGCCCCTCTATTTTCAACATAAGATTTATACTTCTTTAAATATTCTTTTGACTCTTGACTGATAACCAGTTTTTCTCCAGTTACATTTCCATATGTATCTATTTTGTGCTGATAATCGTCTATCACGAAATTATCTCTTTTTAATATCATAGCACCATCTTCATTGAAAGAGGCCCTCGTATATGTCCCTGTAGGTGGCTCAAAACGCAATTTCTTACTCGCAAACGTAAAAAGATACCCCATAATCTGATCCCATTTATTTATCGGAATATATTGATACATATCTATTCTAGAATCAATCCCACTCATAACCTGTTCGACACCAATATCATGAAAATAGTCATGTTGTCCCCATTGATACTCGTAACCAAGCAGAACAATATCTCCGCTTTTTATATTCCCCTTGGAAATTTCTGTGTTAAACAATCCGCCCATTGCCACATGAACCCCTAGGTTAACCACAGGAAGACCAGTTGCCTCTTCAAGCATATCTTCATTAATACCAAATGCAGCACTACTCCCACCAATAATTATTATTTTGGGACTTTTTGTATTTATCAAATTATCATACTTGGTCTGCACTACACTGTTATAACCTGTTGAAAGCTTATTTTGGGGAAATGCCACAATCCCAACAAAAGTAATGGCTATTATCGTTATACTCATTATAAACACACAAATTACATATTTTACAAATCTTACCAAATCCTTCATATCAAAATTGGAAGTAAATAAATTCAGTATTTGTTGCGGCTGTTCCAGATACACTTGCAAAAAAAAGCATACAGACAATACATGCAATCAAAAGGCATTGTACTATCCAAGGCTGCTCTACGAATACTTTATAGCACTTCCGCTCCTCCTTTCTGAAGTATTGAATGATAAGAAACAAAGTACCCAAAAGTGCTATACCCACTGTTTTCGCAATGCTTCCTCCAATCAACAGTATATTTTCATCAAAGATAGAAACGGGATAGAAAAATAGCATATTTTTAATGAAATGAAGTGAACCAACCACACTGGGCATTCTAAAAAATACCCAGGTAATCGTAATTAATATAAATACAATAAAACGCCTTAAAATACCTATACTAATCGGAATATCTTCTATTGTCCTATTCATACGTTTATTATGACTCCCTGAGACAAGACCTAGCATATTTTCTGACAGTTGTAAAATACCGTTTATTCCCCCCCACATAATATAATGCCAACTTGTGCCATGCCACGCGCCGCTTATCAGAAACACAATCATAATGTTTATGTATTGGCGCATCTTCCCTCTTCTGCTTCCCCCAAGCGGTATGTATATATACTCTAAAAACCAAGAATTCAGAGATTTATGCCATCTCTTCCAAAATTCTGTCACACTCTGTGATAAATATGGGTTATCAAAGTTTTTCCCTACATTTATACCAAACAATTTAGCAGCCCCTCTTGCAATATCAGAATAAGAAGAGAAGTCACTATATATTTGCAACGAAAAACATATTGCTGCAATAAGATAGTAAATTCCATCGTATGCCATATAATTATCAAATATACGATCTACTATTAAAGCGAGTTGATTTGATACAAATAACTTTTCAAAAAAACCATATAAGATAAACAGCGTTCCCTTTAATATATTGTCAAATTTAAACGAAGCCGTGCATTCTAATTGTGGAATCAGTTCACGTGACTTTTGTATCGGACCAGACGATATCGTCGGAAAAAAAGAAACGAATGCAGCATACTTCCAAAAGTTTTTAACAATCCCTATTTTATTATTTTTGACATCTCCAAGGTATGTCGTTGATTGAAATATATAAAACGAAAGTCCCAGTGGTGTTAAAATCGAAAAGTTTGCTGTAATACCTTTTCCAATTCCTAACTGTTGTATAATTAAACTCATATTTTCCAGTACAAATCCCGTATATTTATACAAAAACAAAATTGCCAAATTTGCAAAGAAAAAAAGCCAAAATGTTCCCTTCTTCTTTGCGATACAAATCCCACCAAGATATGTGATAACTGTAGCAAGCATTAAAATAAGCAACATTTTAACATCTGCCCACCCGTAAAAAACCCAACTGGCTGATAGTATGCACAAGTATCTATATTTCGGCTTAAGCAAATAATATATCAAAACCACAATCATTATAAAAATAATGAATATGTAACTCAAAAAAAACATCTATTTAATTCCTCTCTACGTATAATAAAGCAAAATCAAATTCCTCCCAATTTTTCAAACAGGCACTTTCTTCTCAGTATTAAATATACTTTTTTACAATTACTATCTATGCGGCTTTTATTCATTCACATGATATATCTTTTTTAATTCTCTGGCCTTTTCAACTGAACTCAGATTACCCAAATGTAATGATTCTTTTTCAATCTTTTGTAGATATGCATCTGTCGATTTAATTATTTTAGCAGGAACACCTGCAACCACAGAATTGTCTGGAATGTCTTTTGTAACGACAGATCCTGCAGCAATAATGCATCTATTTCCAATTTTAATCCCAGGCATAACCATACAATTCAGTCCAAAATAAACATCATCTCCTACCTTGATCGGTTTTGTTATTTCTAAATCGGGAATTTCCTTTCTCAAAATCAAAGTCCCTCCATCATGCGTAATAAATCGAACTCCTGACGTTATATACACATTATCCCCCAATGTGATCAGCCACGGTTCGCTTCCAAATACTTTATAGGGATTACAATACATAGTTACTTTTCCATTACATTTTACTCCAATGTTTCTAATATATTGATCGGGTTTTAAGTACGCCTGCAAAATCCGTAATAACACTTTTATCTTGTTCATATTTCGCCTCCTTACTTGATTTGTCTCTTACCTTCTATATGTACAAATGGTACCACTATCAAACCGTAACAAATTGCTCCAATAATTGGAATCAATTGTATACCAATGATTCCTCCTGCTACAAACTTCAGAAAAACAGATATCACTGTATAAACACAAAATACTGCAATTTGTTTTATAACAATTCCTCTTGCATTTAATATCATAAAATAAGGGGCAATAAAGGACAAAAGACATTGTGTCATGCACATACCAAATAACATTGAATTACTATAAGCAATTGATTTGCCTAGCCATATGGCAAATAATAATCTTCCAAAAACCAACAGAAATACAGTCCCTGCCATCGAAATGGCCAATGATACGACTGCCGTCTTTTTGCATCTTTCTTTAACCCAGAAATAATCTTTTCGTTCCAATGCTTCTCCAAATGCTCCCCACAAGGGTGCCGAAAGCATTCCACAACCGACGCTTATCAGGCCTGTAGCTCTATATATAATAGAGTATGTAGCAGCTTCTTCAAGACTGCTTACTTTTGCGACAATAAAACTATCGAGCGATAAACCGATATTAGTAAATACAGACAACAGACAAAATGCAACCCCTATCTTCAACATTCGCTTCGCTGTCTTCCTATCTGCGTATTTTAAAGCTGGTGCAAGTTCCTTTCTCTGAACCCTAAAATATACGATAAAATTTAGTATGGAAACCAAAACAATGGCGTAAGTCGAAACTACAATCAATGAAACTTTTCCAATATCCCATTTAACAACAACTATAATTAACAGAATACTTATCATATTTGCGAAGCACTGCCATATATTACCCCTATATCCCTCCTGCAAGGCCAACTGTGTACGATTGACCAAGGAAAAAGGAATATTAATTAATTTCGATAAAACAATTATTAGAACTACCTTTCCAACTAATTGTGAAGCAACATCTGACTGAACATTCATTAAGCTTTTCCAGTCTATCATACCATAAATTCCAAGTATAATGATAACGATTATTGTAGATGAGATAACCAGTATTACATATGTACTTGATACAAGCCTTCTACTTTCTTCCATGTCATCTCTACCCTGTGCCTGGCTTAAAGTAGTCTGAAGTCCGCTCCCAAGGCCAAGATCTGCAAAAGCAAACATGGAAAAAAATGATAATACTGTATTCCATAATCCATAAATTTCAGCACCTAAATAATTCAATGCATACCTCACAGTTACAAGAGGTATCAACATGGACAATATTTTAGCCAATATGGAAGTTATGGCTGTATATCTTATCTTTCTTTCTCTATTTTTTATTCTTTTACTGATTTCTTTATCATTCATATAAAATCCTTTTTCAAGAACCATCCAGTTCTATATTTTTGCTAATACTTTTATCTAATGCACTGAAAAAATACATTACAAACACCAACATATATATATATCTATACTGAAATGATGCAACCGATGCCAGTTCAAAGGACAACACTATAAAAGCCAAAACGAAACGGTGTCTTTTGGAAATATTTCTCTTTATCCAAAAAAGAAGCAGGCCATATAAAGCAATCACTAAAATAACATTTCCCATAGTTGCATAAACGATATAACCCGAATCTCTATAATTCAAGTCCACATTATCCAGTATACAAAAGCCTATTCCAAACGAGCTTTTTATTAGTTTGAAATTTTCTATATAAATATTATTATCTGAAAAATATCTTCCTCTGAAACCACTTTTCTTATCAGCTAAAAATATAGAATAATTCACGTATAATAATTGAAAATTACTCCAAAAAATGATAAGCGCAGTGACAGCAGCACCAATGATAAGATATATTTTTTTTCTTATCAAATAGACAAACATACACAACATCAAAATCGCATATATTATACTGCTGTTAGATGTCAGCAAAAAAGTATATACAATGTACATTAAGCAAAAAAGATAGTATCTTTTTTGTTTTGTTTTGCTCGCCAGACAATAGCAAAAATAAAAAAATAAAAAGTAAAAAAAGGAAGCATAATTATGAACCCCAAAGGTTAAAACTGGTTTCCTATATAAAAGAGAATAGTATAACGCTTTTTCCTGATATTGGGAATAAAAATCTTTCGTAAATTCAATTACAGGATTAATCTGTAGCAAAATTCCTGCATTCCAAAAAAGTGTTAAAACAGAAAATAAATCTATTATCTTTTTAATCATCGATAAATTAGAATAATATTTGACATCTATTGACAGCATCAGCAGTAAAAATGCTAATGGTACTATCCTCGCCAGTGATACTCTTGCATATACATTCGCGAACAATTGTGCAGTCGTAACCACAACCATATATAGTACAATAAAAAGAGCAGCTTTAAATGCAGTTATATTTATCGCGTTTTGCAAAATTACACATACAATGAATAATCCTGACAACATCCAGACCACAATCAAAAAAGGCAGTTCATTCATTTGTCCACGGAAGGATGTTGGTAGTAATGCTATCATAAAAAAGGCAAATAGTGGAATAATATCAGCCCTAACCTTAAACCAATTAAATTTCACCGCAAATTCCTTTCATTCCTAAAATTCCTATACTTTTAACAAGGTACTTAACCCCTTCATATACAATCTGTAATCAAAACATTGTACTGCTGTAGTTCTGGCAAGCTTTCTCATTAGAACATATTCATCCTTATCCATTAACAATAGCTGATTAATCAATTGTTCAATTGCCCCAGCATTATTTTCTAGCATAATACCGTTTTGAAAGTTTTGAATATAGAGGGAGATATCTCCTGTATTATTTGTTATTACAGGCGTACCAGCGGCAAAACTTTCCGCTAACTTTGTGGGAAAACCAGCGGCAGATGATTTTCTCTGGGGTCTGAGAAAAATACTAAAATCATGTTTTAAATAAATCTCATTCATGAGCTCCTGTTTTACTTTTCCATGAATTTGGACACTGTCTTTCACATCGTCAAATAGTATCTTATCTTCCCCAATGTTTAATAAAATCTGCTTTTCATTCACCCCATATATATCAAAACAGAATATATCAGATAAATTTTCTATTTTTTCTTTTAAATTTTTTATTGCCTCAAAAATTTCTTTTAATAATTCCTTAGACTTTCCAGGACTCCCTGCATACATAAATGTTAATTTATCATTTTGTTTTTCATAACTATACTGAAACTCATTTATATCAAGAATAGTTGGTATTCTTATACAATTTACGTTGAAAGACTGGTAATAATTTTGCAAAAGTCGGCTTATTGCAATTATGCGGTTTTCTTTCGTATATTTTTTCCGCATGGCCCTCTCATTTATTTTGTATCGAAAATCTGCCTTTCCAAATTTATAATTTGAAGAATCAAACCATTCACATAATTCAATAGCATAAGGTATATTTTTTTTATCCATCAATTTCTTCATTTTATAATAGTCGAACGGAAATGAATTTGTAATAATATATTCGACATCCGTATTTTCTAAATATTGTTTGACGCATTGACATCTTTTTCTATTTAGTTGTAATCTTCTTTTTAAAGTCGGAGTTCCATATATCGCTTGATAGGTACAAAAGCCCATGTCAACGCTCGTATCTTTAGACACCCAGTCCTCTGCTGTATAATCTGATATTACATGTACAGAGTGTCCCAATTCATTTAAAAGTTTCGAAAAATGTAAAACTCTGCTGGCGTATGCCGCACCATAGGGAAAAACACTTCTAGATATATATAATATATTCATTTTAAATACCTGCTCATATCTTCTTTATATTTTAAATTAATTAAGATCACACTACATATTCATCATTTGGTAACTTAATCAGGTCACCCAATTCATCTGAAAAACTCCATGGGTCAAAAACACTGGAGCTTCCTGCATGATAAAATGTCATTTCACCAAAAATAATTTTCCCATCAACATTATACAAATCCACTCTTACAAACGGGAAGGGCTTTGATAAAATTTCCACATACGCTATCATCTCGTCTAAATTTTCCGGTTTTTGAATCAGTTCTGGAGCAAAGTTATCTCTTCCAACCTTTACTGGCAATAATTCAAAACTCTTGGAATACACATTTCGTTTTGCATGAACTTTATGTCTTCCCTGTTCATCCGCTGTGTCAATATCAATAAAGATATAGTGACACTTCCCTTCAAAACACAAAAAACGAAAATCAATTAATGGGGTATTGTTCTGGCTCTTCAATACTTTTTCCGCTATTATTTTAGGTTTTACATTTTTATATGGCCATTCTCTTGACTGATAATAATAGTTTTCTTTTAAATTTTTTTCCATTTTAATTAAAATATTTTCCATTAAATATTTATTGCGGTCATTATATAAAAAATTACATGCACACCCATGATTTGTTTTAATAAAAAACTCACTGGGCAGCTTACTTAAATCTATTTCACTTATACCATCATAAACATCGTAAAGTTCATTTAAAATATGCTCTAATCCACACGCAGAAACATATTCTCTGACTCTGTATTTATCCACGCATTGTGTCATCAACGGATTCCTATAATGTATTTTTAGCCACCACTGTTTTTCATCGAATGACTGAGGTGTTTCTAGGTTTAATTGCTTCTTTGTCGCTTCATAATAATATTTTTTTGCAAATTCATCATCTGTCAGACTTAGTCTCTTTCTAACTTTGACATTGTGAAGTACAAGATACATGTATTTTATAAGACCGTTTTTTTCCGTAAGTGCATAAACTTTACTTTTAATTCCCACACTTATCCTCCATCAATTCGAATACTTTATCTAGTGTCATAATAAATTTTCTTTATACCATGATATAGCTTCTTTCAAACCAGCTTCAAAACTATACTCAGGATTATAACCAATTAATTCTTTTGCCAGCGTAATGTCCGCATTACTATGCTTGATATCTCCCAAACGTTCAGATCCAAAATTTGGCTCTATCTTTTTTCCAAGTGCTTCTGTTAATACATAATAAATATCGACAAGATATTCTCTGCCGCCATAAGCAATATTAAATGCCCTTCCTGCTGCTTCGTGAGATGCTTTGCATGCCTTCAAATTTGCCTCAATTACATTTTCAATATACGTAAAATCTCTGCTCTGTTTTCCATCTCCATTAATGGTTGGGGCGATATTATTTAGCAACATTTTTATAAATTTAGGTATTACTGCAGCATATACTCCATCTGGATCCTGCCTTCTTCCAAAAACATTAAAATATCTTAGTCCATAGGTATCCAATCCATATAACTTTGTGTATAGTTTTCCATACTCCTCATCCACACGCTTCGTTAACGCATACGGGGATAACAAATTTCCCTCCCTCCCTTCTATTTTGGGAAGAGTTGGTTCATCTCCATATACCGAACTAGATGAAGCATATACAAATTTTTTCACGCCACTTTGCCGGGAAGCTTCCATCATGTTTAATGTCCCTCGGATGTTTACTTCTTCATAATAAAGCGGCATCTCTATACTTCTCGGAACGCTGCCCCACGCAGCCTGATTCATAACATAAGAAATTCCCTCACATGCTCTCATGCAAGTATCTAAATCTGTAATATCACCATTGATAAACTCGTAATTGGAATTATTAGAAAATAAATCCACGTTCTTTCGCTTGCCAGTTGACAGGTTGTCCAGACACCTAACTTTATACCCCTTCTTTAATATTGCTTCACATAAATTTGATCCAATAAATCCTGCACCACCAGTCACAAGAAATACTGCCTCTTTCTCAAATTCAATATTTTGATATCCCATTTTTTCTTCCCTTCCGAATCTGATTACAGTCTCCAATAAGTATAGCCAGATTTCTCGTAATCTTCTCTATCTAATATCCCTTTTACATCCAACATAATTTTATGATCTCCATAAAAGCTATCAAAATCTTCTCTGGAAAGATGATAAAATTCTTCGTGTGAAACTGCCAGAATAATTGCATCCAAATCTTTTATAGCCTCTTTTTTAACAAATTCTATATTATATAGCTTTTTTGCTTCCCCTACGTCAGCCATTGGATCCATAATCAATGGAGATATACCATATTCCCCCAGTTCCCTCACGATATCAATAATTTTTGTATTTCTTGTATCTGGACAATTTTCTTTAAATGTAAAACCAAAAATTGCCACCTTTGCTCTTCTCACAGAAATATCACGTTTAATCAGTATTTTAGTGAGATTCTCTGCTATGTATCTACCCATATCATCATTAATTCTGCGTCCGGACAAAATTATTTGCGAATGATAACCAAGTTCTTCTGCTTTATAAGTCAAATAATACGGATCAACGCCGATGCAATGTCCACCTACAAGACCAGGATAAAAATTCAAAAAATTCCATTTTGTTCCAGCTGCCTGCAGTACCGATTTTGTATCTATTCCCATTTTATTAAATATAATGGACAGTTCATTCATAAATGCAATATTAATATCTCTCTGTGAATTTTCAATCACCTTGGCAGCTTCTGCGACTTTAATACTATCAGCCCGATGGACACCCGCAGCAACAACCAACTCATAAGTTCTAGCCACAATATCCAAAGTCTCTCCGTCCATACCAGACACTATTTTAGTAATAGTCTCTAATCGATGAATCTTATCCCCCGGATTAATCCTTTCTGGTGAATAACCGACTTTAAAATCAACACCACACATTAATCCTGATTCTCTTTCCAGAATAGGTACACAAATGTCCTCTGTTACTCCCGGATAAACAGTTGATTCAAATACGATGATAGTGCCTTTTGTCACATTTCTCCCAACAACCCTGGTTGCAGCCTCTATTGGTGTTAAATCAGGCGTATGGTCTTTATTGACAGGCGTAGGGACTGCCACAATAATAAATTTTGCCTCACTTAATTTCTTTTCATCTGATGTGAATTCAACCTTACACGCTGAAACCGCTTCATCTCCAACTTCCCTTGTCGGATCAATCCCGCTTTTATATAGATTAATTTTTTCCTTGTTTACATCAAACCCGATTACTTCCAATTTTTTCGAAAAAGCCACTGCTATCGGCATACCTACGTAACCCAACCCAACCAGTGCCAGTTTTTCAGTACGATTTATCAAATCATCATATAACATCTTTTGACCTCCTAATTTATCACAAAACATTCTCGTAAAAGTGCATTAATTCTATCACCAATGATTCTACATCATATCCAGAATCCTGCATGATTTTCGTTGTATCAGTGCGACCTTTTTCTGCAATTTTCAAAACACTTCCCGCCCAATCCTCTGCACCTGAATTCAATGAAAGCTGTGTTACAATAGGGGTAATACAAACCTCTTCCGTAATTGTATCAGAAATCACGCAGGGAAGTCCTGCTGCCTGCGCTTCAATTACAGCTCCCGGCAAGCCTTCAAAAAGAGATGGGAATAAAAACACATCGGCTGCCCACAAAAGCTCATTTACATCATTTCTGGAGCCCAAAAATACTACTTTATTGCTGATATCAAGTTCTTCTACCAGCTGTTTTATATGCCCGTTTTCACCTGTTCCAGCCAGCAGTAAAACGGTATCCTCCCTTCTCTTCGTGACCTCTTTAAAAATACGAATCACTTTTTCATGATTTTTTGGGGGGGTAAAATTGCCAACATGTATTAAAACCAGCTTATTATCTATACCCAGATCTCTGCGCTTTTCCTCTCTCTTATCTTCACTAAACACATATTTCTTACATTCAATTGCATTCGGCCAAATTTCAACTTTTCCAGTTAGCATATTCTTCTCTCCAAAAAGCCACTTACCCGCAACTTTTGAAACTGCCCATAAATGTGTCGCATATCTTCTTGCCGGCATCTTAATTATATTCTTCACCATATTCTCCATGCTAAATGTGGATATGGCGGTCCTGGAATGTGCGATTCGAACTGGCACACCTGCCTTTTGAGCACCCTTGCAAAAAACAGAACACCAGGCATCTTGATGTGCATGGACAATATGATACTCTGGGTGTTTGTTTAAAAATGCAGAAAAATAATTAACATACCAAAGCATATTCTTAGGTGTCAGCGGCTTATTATAGTATATTTTACAGCCATAAGACTTAGCCTCTTCATCTAACACGCCCTCTTCTAACCTGTATGTATAAATATCGATTTGAACACGATTAAAATCCAAATTTCTTATGATATCCATCAAGCGGCTCTCCAAGCCACCTCGATTTAATTGGCAGACCACTGCTAATACCCTTATTTTCAAATCCGTCATTTCTTATACCTCTTTATAGTTGCTTATACTATGTTCAATTTTATATCTTCTTTATTTAAATCCAAAAAATTTTGTATAAGAACGCACGACAATTACATCTGTGCAATCTTTTCATAGATACACTTCATTTTTTTTCCAATATTTTCCACATCGTATAAAGACATTGAAGAATGATTTTCCTCTCCCATGCTTCTTCTTAATTCCGAATCCTTAAGCAATGCGGCAATTCTGTCTGCAAATTCCCTGTCGTTATTTTTTTCAACCAAAAATCCCCCTTTGCCATCTTCCAACAGATCTGAATTCCCCCTGATTTCACTCGCAACACAAGGCAATCCAGCTGCCATTGCCTCCATCAGTGCAACCGGCAAGCCCTCTTGTAGAGATGGAAAAACAAAAATATCTGCCGATTTGCAAATTTCCAAAATATCATTTCGAAAGCCCAGAAATATTACCTGTTTCAGTATCCCCCACTCTTCAGCCTTTGTCTTCAATAAATATTCCTGCTCTCCTTGTCCGCAGATAATATATTTTATTCTCGGGCATTTTAGCGTTTTCAAGGCTTTTAACACAGTAATATGATTTTTTCTAACCGATAGTTCCCCTACGGATAATAGAACGATATCCGCTACTTTCAATCCCAGTTCTTCCCGCTTCTTTTCATTGTCAATACTGCTTGCGAATTTTTCAACGTCAATACCGACTCCGGGCACATAGGCAACCTCTTTAGCGTGAAACTTTTTGGCACGATTATAATCTTCCCGATTAATTGTGATTAAAATATCCGTAAAACGTGACATATATTTTTCCACCGGCCAAAACAACACCCAATTTTTCAAAGGTGCACCCTGATAAAAGTGAAATCCATGCGCCGTATAGATTGCCTTTATATGATTTTTATGTGCGGCCAATCTTCCGATCACTCCACCAATGGGCGAATGACAATGTACAAAATCGTAATTTCCGGTCCTCATTATATTCATTAGTTGTTTATAAGACAGAATATGCCTTTTTATGTCAGACACGCTTCTCGTAAATTCAATCTGAAAAAATTTCACGTCTTTCTTCGTCAATTTTGCTTTCAACCGTTCAATCTGTTCATCTGAGCATGTATTTCCCTTACAAAAATTACATGCAACATCAACCTCATACCCCATAGATTGAAGTATTTTAATATTGTTCCAATTAAACTGGTCAATCATTGATGCTACAGATGCTATCATCAACACTTTACTCATTTTTGTACCTCTGTTGCCTTAATTGTGTTTTCAAAACTATACACTCTATAGTCTCCATTTTCATACTCACTTAAAGACTGCTCATATACAAGATTTCCAAATACCTTATTTATGATTTCTCCAATTTTCCCGGGAAAACGTGCCGCCATATATAGAAATACGTTAAACACAGATGTAAGCCAAATTTTCCTGCCGGAAGTTTTAGCAATCATCTTTACCATGTCTGAAGTATTTGTATAAATTCCATTCTGCGGAAAAAAAATTCCTCTTTCTTCATTATCAATCATAAGTCGGACAAATTCACATAAATTGTCAATATAAAGCATAGAACGTTCATTTTTGATTTTGGGAAAGATGGGTATCTTCTTTGCAAACTTTGCAAGCAGCGGATAATTCCCCTTGCTTCCATTTCCATAGATCATCGGTGGACGCAGCACCACTACGCGAAAATCATCGGTTTCCAACTTACGAATAGCGATATCTGCCTTAAGTTTACTGTCTCCGTAAAAGTTAGCAGGCTCCGGTACTGTCTCTCTTGTAATCACCTTTTGCTTTCCGATTGGGGCACTTTCTCCATAAATAATCATACTGCTCATAAAAACAAACTGTTTCACACCCGCACTTCTGGCCATTTGAGCCGTTTCAATCGTCAGATCTGTATTAATTTTATAATAAAAAGTTTTTCTTTCTTCCGATACATGACCGGTATCTGCGTGCGCAATCCCTGCCACATGAAAAATCGTATCATAGCCAGCAAAGTTATAATCCTTCCATTCCGCAGCCTTCATGTCTAATGTATCAATTTCATATCCTCCAACCCGATGCAGATAGTTTTCAAGTGACTCTCCTATATAGCTGTTTTTGCCGGTAATCAGCACTTTTTTCATTTTACCACCCTACTCCTGTATATGACCTGTGCCACCCTCAACAACACCTTCATGGTTGACAACTCTAATGATTGTTCCAAAGAAGCACTTCATATCAAAACCAAAGGACATCCGTTCCACATATTCCCCATCCAGCCTTGCTTTTTTCGGTATCTCTAATTCATCCCTGCCATTTATCTGTGCCCATCCGGTCAATCCCGGCAAAATATCGTTAGCACCATACTTATCCCGCTCTTCAAGCAGATCATCCTGATTCCATAATGCAGGACGCGGCCCGATAATGCTCATGTCGCCTTTTATAATATTAAATATCTGTGGGATTTCATCTAGACTCGTTTTTCTTAGAAATTTTCCGATGCCGGTAATATACTGCTCCGGATTTAAGAGCATATGCGTTGGCATATCCTTGGGAGTATCTACACACATCGTTCGAAATTTATAGATATAGAAATGATTTTTATGTATTCCTGCTCTCTTTTGTTTAAACAAAACAGGTCCCTTACTCGTCGTTTTTATTGCAATGCAAAGAATCAGTAACAGCGGTGAAAGAACAATACATCCAAATACACTGAAAAAAATGTCACCGATTCTTTTCAAAATATAATATTTTTTCTTGTTTTCTGATAGCATCTTATTTTCCATAGCTTTCCACCTTATCATATCATATCGCCTCCATGGTACTGGATTGTATTTCAAAATCCTGTGGGATTTCATTCCTTCGGTGTATAGGTCGGAACGATCTGCCTTACATAATCCCGTATATCATCCGGCTCCTGTATCACATATTCCCTTAAGTTTTCGAGCTGCATCAGAAAATTGTTATCATCCATTTCAATTGGCTTTCCAATATGGATCAGCCTATTCTCCGTCTCCTGCATGCCTTCCTCTTTCATGAGCATCTCTTCGTACAGTTTCTCTCCCGGGCGCAGCCCCGTAAATGTAATCTTGATATCCTCGTCCGGCTTGTGACCAGACAACAGAATCAGATTTTTAGCAAGATCTAAAATCTTAACAGGTTCCCCCATATCAAGAACAAAAATCTCTCCTCCATTCGCATAGGCACCTGCTTGAAGAACAAGTGATACCGCTTCCGGAATGGTCATGAAATACCGGATAATATCCGGATGCGTCACCGTAATCGGGCCTCCCTGTTCAATCTGCTTTTTAAACAGCGGAATCACACTTCCGTTACTTCCTAACACATTTCCAAAACGTACCGCAACAAATTCTGTTTTTGAGCGTTTATTATAAGTTTGAATGATCATCTCACAGATGCGTTTGGTTGCACCCATAATATTAGTTGGGTTCACTGCTTTATCGGTAGAAATCATGACAAAGCGCTTTACACCCCACTGGTCGGCAGCCTGTACAATTTTCCAGGTACCCAATACATTATTCTTCACAGCTTCATTCGGACTGTCCTCCATCAGAGGAACATGCTTGTGTGCAGCTGCATGATAAACAATATCCGGCCGATATTTCTTAAAGATCTGATCCACACGCTTCGTATTGCGTACAGATGCGATCAATACAACCAGATTCAGTTCTGGAAATTTATCTTTTAATTCATTCTGAATATCGTACGTTGTATTTTCATAGATATCCACAAGAATCAGCTGTCTCGGATGATGCCCTGCAATCTGACGGCATAACTCGCTACCGATTGAGCCGCCTCCGCCCGTGACCATAACCACCTGATCCGAAACATAGCCCATAATAGAATCCAGATCAACCCTAATCGGGTCTCTCCCGAGCAGATCATTGACCTCGACATCCTTTAGCTTCCGAACACTGACATCTCCGTTTACCAGCTGATACATTCCCGGTAGACGTTTCAGCAGACATCCCGTTTCTTTGCAGATGTCCAGAATCTCTTTCATCTCTTTTGCAGAAGCAGTCGGTATCGCAACAATGATTTCATTAACCTGATATTGCCTCACCATATCCCTAATGCTGTGACGATTACCAACAATTTTCATGCCATAGATATAGTTTCCAATCTTATTCCTGGAGTCATCAATCACACAAACTACTTTTTTATCAATATGCTCGCTGTTTGTAATTTCTCGTATTAATGCAGCTCCCGCATCTCCTGCGCCAACAATCATCACATTTGTCTTTATCCCAAGTTCTACCCGCTTGTTGGCAACGCTTCGCAGCGCACGATAAAAAAAGCGGCTTGCAAACTCCAGAACAAATAATGCCACCCCATAAAGTACATAAAAGCTTCTAGGCAGCACATCCCCCTCCGGGGGAAGATACGTAACAATCACAAGCTGTGCCACCGGAACCAGGACACAGGCTGTTACGATATTGACCATCTCAGTTGCCCCTGCATAGATCCACAAACTCGAATACATATGGCAAGAATAAAAAATTAATATTGAAACAATCAAAACAGGAACTATATAATGATGAAATATGCCAAGGTAAAAAATCATCTGCTCATTTACACGCATCTCAAACCGGACAAATAACGCTGCTACTGCGGCAATATAAACAGCGATAACATCATATATCAGTAAAACTACTCTTCTTATCAATAATTTTTTTCGTTCTCCGATTATTTTCTCCATCAGTGTCTTATATCCTCGTTTTTTCCATTTTAAAACATTACTTCTTAATATCATAGCACATCAAATTTTTAATATCAATCATTCTCCCAATACCATTTCAATAGCAGGAATGCTTAAACATCCTCCAAAAGCCCCATTTCCTTTTTATCGTTATTGTCCTGCATAAAATGATAGCCCATCATAAGATACATCGAAAACCAGCAAAGCCATGCAAATGGAATCTCCATATTTTCGTCCAGTATCAAAAGTATTCCTGAAACAGTAACTAACAAAAGATAGCAGCTGCAGTTATGATTTTCTTCTCTTTTACAACTGCGAATTCCATAAGAGAGATTGTAAATCAGCATAACTGCATATGGTACACCCGCAATAATTCCATAGCGATACATAATAGCAATCATACCATTATGAGGAAGACGATTATCTCCCCATAGATATGCTTTGTTTTCATGTCCCCATAAATTCATCTTACGGAGATATCCTTTCCAGTAAGCACTGCGGCCTGAAGTAAAGGATTCCAATGAGGTGCTTTGCAACTTCGTAATAATTCTATTCTCTTCCATTCCTGCTGCCTGGACCTGCATTGTAAAAATATCTTCTGAAACTGTTGCCAAATATACATCCTTTTCAAAATGAATCTCATGATCTACCTTCTGCGGAATATTGTAAATTCCCCATGTACTCAGTCCATATGAGCCTGCAAAAACCAAAAACATACAAAGAACCAATGCCACGGACTGCCTATGCCTTCTGAACAGAATATGGTACAACCCATAAATCCCAGTCACGATAGCTGCAATTCCAATTTCTGTTGTGCTTTGTGTAATCCACAGCAGACTCGCAGCAACTGCAAGTTCACCGACGAGAAAAAGGCGCTTTCTTTTTGCTCTGTTTTCTTGTATGCACCACTCCAGTTTTCCAATCAGCGCAACCAATACAAACAGCAGAAATATTCCGAACATATTCGGATTATAATATCCACCGCAGTAGCGGACATCAGCCGTAGCAGGCCGGAATAAATAGCAGAACACAACATTGATCAGAAAGGTCCATTCAATTGCACGTATAAAATCCCAGACCAGCTGCTCTCTGTACTCCATGTTGCCCCACATAAAAAACAAAAAACCAACAACAAAGATCATCTGATATCCGGTATATGCATACCTTTTATCCACAAGCAAATCGGAGATGACAGCAATTATCCACAAAGTAATCCATGCTCCAACAAGTCTGTTCCTCCAATTCAGCCGGACCAGTTTTTTTTCTTTGCAGGATAATGCTATGATGATAAGAATTGCACTGCATATGAGCATCTGGTAACGGTAATATTGATTACTTTCATATCTTCCTGTCACATATGAAATCTGCATATACAAGAACATTACACTGAAAAGAATGCTGCGAATCAGCCCTCTGTTCTTACCGGTACTCTCACTGAATGGAATCGGAGCAATTCTTCCAATCTTTAGATAAAGACCCTGCAGACCATCTACCATCCTATACCAGTCCCATTTTATATATTTTCTTTGCAAATTGTATATTTTATAAATCAACAAAGCTGTCAACAAAAAAGCTGCAAAAAGCCCCAACCACCAGCACAGCAATTCCCCTTTGGAAGCAGTTTGAATCGTTTCTCTGAATTGAACTTTATCAATCGAAAAAGTCGCTCCCTTCTGATCAAAAAACTGTATTGATAGCATACTGTAAACGGCTCCATCTGAATCCAGAAGATTCAGACCTTCTTTAAATTCACCTGGCTTCTGATAAATCAGATTACCTGAATTATCATAATAATTCAATTTTACATATAGTTTTACAGCACTTATATCTGATATTTCCATATAAATATAACGCCAGTTCCGCTGCATTTGATCTAAAGAAAAAATTTTAGCTGCTCCATTTTCTGTTATCGTATATAGATTATCTGTACCACTATAATCCAGATTTACTCCATCGCTATTTCTGCTATACTCTAATACATCATACACTTCTCCGACATCGTAAAAATTATCCAGATTAAAGCTCCCACTGTATATCATTGCGGTTCCTGCGGTGCTGAACAATATTCCTATAAACAGTACTATGCAGATAACAAAGGGAATCCCCTGCTTTCTCCCAATCAATTTATATTGTTTTTTTAACATCCGTTTTTTCCTTTTCTCTGATTATGCAATTACCGCTCTCTATTATCACAGATAACCCCTCATCTGATCTCAGTTCTTTTTCTCTCTTACAAACGAATGATGCATCAGGTAGTCCACCGGATAGGAAAAACATTTCAGCGAAAGGACAGCGGAAAGTACCAGCGGTATGCACAGAATAATTACAATGCCGGCATTTTTCTGTGCAAGCAACCATTTTTCCATGCCGAAATACATCAGGAGCCATAGTATGCCCCTGTGCCAGAAATATACCTGCAGGGTACGTTTTCCCCAACTGCTGATAAGCGGGATTCTCACATTTGGAATCAGGCTGAGAATCGCCAATCCGGATAAAACGGTAATGCAATAGCACAGGAAACGGCTAATCCAACCGCCATGTGCAATATCCCAGTCATTAAATGCATTTCTTCCGGTGAGAAGATGGCGGAACTGATATGCCCAATCCAAATTTTTGACACAGATGCAAATAATCGCAGCCAGAACGACAACCGACAATATGCGAATCTCTTTTCGCCTGGCAAATCGCAGAACCTGCAGCGGTTCCAGATAATATCCGGCCAGATAAAACGGAAGAAATACTACAATTCTGCTCAGATACAGATGATCTCCAATAGATGCATCGTATCCGACAAAACAGCCGAGCAGAATACAGAGCAGCATCGCAAGGTGTGGTTTTAAATTACGCAGAATATAGGTAATTCCAAGGAAAGCTGCCATTGCAAACATAAACCACGGGACACTGTCTCCTGTCAGCAGTTCAAATGGTGTACTGTCTTTGCACACAACCAGTACAGCCGCATCTAACAGCTTCAGGAAAAAGCCCAGAATGCACAGAGACAGAATTCTTTCCATGTTCAAGCCACGTCTTTCTGTATAACGCTTTTGAAACAATCCAGATATAAACAGAAATAAAGGCATGTGAAATGTATAAATAAACAGATAAATTCCCCGCATCAACGGATACTGGTCTGTAAAATAATCAATCGTATGCCCCATTACCACAGTCACTATCAAAAAAAATTTTACATTGTCAAAACCGGTTAGTCTTCCCTCTTCTTGCATCGTACTTCTGTAAATCTCCAATCGAAAACTTCTTTTTTAACTATATATCAAAGACAGCTCTGATTTCACAGAGCCCTTTTAAACCTGCATCCTACCGCTATTCTTGGTAAAACGATAGCTGTTTTATTATACCCCTATGGATTCTCTGTTTCAAGCACATAGCTTATGTTTCCATAAAATTAAGAGAATCTAAAAAGTCAGAATCGCTCTAAAGTGACTTAGTGCCAATTCTGACCTTTCGTACTAATCTGCTTTTTCTTTTTTCCCCAGATTACTTTTGATCTGTGTCGTAGAAATATCCGGTGTTCTTTGCAGATAGATTACCTCACAGTAATCCTTCAGGAAATCGAATTTTCCTTCCCAGTCATCTCCCATCACAAAGGTATCCACCTTAAATTCTTTTACATCTTCGATTTTCTGATCCCAGTTCTCTTCCGGAATCACAAGGTCGACATAGCGAATGGACTCCAGCAGCTGTTTGCGCTTTTCATAGGAAAAGTAGCACTTCTTCTGCTTGCTGCTCCAGTTGAATTCATCAGTTGACAATGCGACGATCAAATAATCTCCCATCTCCTTTGCCCGTCTCAGGAGATTAATATGTCCGTAATGCAGTAAATCAAAGGTTCCATATGTGATTACTTTCTTCATGTACACGCCTCATTTCTTTTTACATCTTTGATTCCAGAAAATCTACAATCCGCTCTGCCGATTTTCCGTCATCCAGATAGTTTATACGCTTTACGAATGCATTGACCTTTTCCCGGTAAGCTTCCTCGTCTAATTCATCCATGCGCTGCTTCAGTTCCTCTGTACTCTTCGCATATGGAAACGGAAGTTCTTCCATCGTAAAATAAAGCCCCCGCTTATCCGTATAGAAGTCAAGATCCGGTACATATAAAAATGCCGGTTTTCGTGTCAGCATAAAATCTGTCACGCAGGAGGAATAATCTGATATCATCATATCGGCAGCAACAACGAGATCCTGCATATCCAGGAAATCACTGGCGTTGATGAACTTATCCGACTTCGGAATGATTTTTTTTGCCTTTGATGCAAGACGCGGGTGCAGGCGTATCATCATTACCCACTTGCAGCCATATTTTTCTTCGAGAGCAGCTACAATTTCCTCATAGTTCAAATCATACCAATTCAGTTTCATGTCAGTTCGGAAGGTCGGTGCATACAACATGATTCTTGTCCCGTCCGGAATCTGGTAAAATTCACGCACCTGCTTTTCGACCTCCTGGGACCCGTTTATGACAACATCATTTCTGGCATCCCCAAGTTTTACGATTTCACCCTTACCATAAAAGAATTCTTCCAGAACATGCTCTTCCGTATCACAGGCTGATGTGATATAGTCCACATACTCAGCATCCATGCGATACATCTGCTCCTTCTGACTGAGCTCCTTCTGCTCTTTATAGCTGTGTTTATCCGTACCTTCTTTTTTCAGTGTCACACCGCCATGAAAGGTATTCAGATAAATGGTAGATTTTCTCTTTTTCAATCCCCTGTCAATCATTACGTTAAAATGGATATTATTAATCCAGATCCTGGCCGTCAGCAATTCATACAGGGATCTCATGGCCCCGGATGTGACCCCGCGTACACCTTCCGGCAGACCGGCCTTGCTGATATCTGAATTTTTCTTTAACAGCCATACGAGATCATAATCTTTTTCGCGCTTTAAAAATTCATCTGCAATCGCTTTCGGATTGCAGCCGTATCCCTTCCCGCCAAATTGAGAAAATACAACCTTATTCTTTTTGACCGGAACGAAATGACTCACCAGCCAGCTGAACGCTCTCAATTTTTTCAGATCATTTTCATCTTTTTTTGTTTCATCCGCCATAATCTTCCTCCCTCATTCTGTTTTTTTCCGAAAACCACTTGCTATCATACGTTGATACATTTCCGCCAGTCCGGTCGTCGCTTGCCAGCCGAGCTGCTCAAGTCTGCTGCTGTCAAGCCGAATCACCATCTCCGGATTATAACCAAATGCTGCCAGATCCTCCGGAATATCAATGACAACTTTGATATCGGACTCGGGAAAGAGACTGCATACCAGATCGGCCATGTTACGGATGGAAATCGCCGTATCCATATTGGTCACATTGTATGCCTGCCCGGTTTCGCCATCGATCAAAATGTAGAGCAGTGCACTCACCGCATCTTTGGTATAGCAGTAACTTCTCACTGTATTTCCCGCCGTATGCAGCACAATATCTCTGCCCTCCACCGCACATCTTGCAAATTCCGCAAATACACGACCATCCTGATATGCGACTCCGGCCCCGAAGGTCTGGGAAAGTCGTGCAATCTTAATCGGAAGATTGTACTCCTGCGCATAAGAAACGCAGAGGCATTCCACCATACGTTTTCCCTCCGAATAGCTGCTGCGGACACTCAGCGGATCGATATAACCATAGTCACTCTCTGAAATCAGACCCTGACTGGCATCTATGGTTCCATATACTTCCAGAGAGGACAGATACACCATTCCCCTCACGTTCTTTTCTTTTGCAAAGTCCAGAACATTCTTTGTTCCCTGAATTGCCGTCAGAATGGTTTCCACCGGGTTCGAAACAAAAAATTTCGAGCTTGTTGCACTTGCACCGTGAATAATGTAATCCACGTCATCTTCCATCGTAACCGCTTCATTTACATCTCCGAGACGAACCAGCACATCTCCGCCATCCAGCAGTCCACCGAATACCTGACGTGCTTTTTCCATGTTCCTCGCATAGGCAATAATCCGGATATTCGTGTTTCTGATTCGGTTGCAGCATGCAAGCGCTTTGACTGCCTGTGAACCGAGCAATCCCGTTGCTCCGGTGATCATAACCGTCCTTCCAGCAAGTTTTTCAATCGGAAGTGCGCTTGCGGCGATCTCTTCCATATCCTGCTGCATAATCTGGTCATCGAAAGCTTCCATCCTATTTTGTGACATTTCAATTCACTCCATTCCCGTCTTCGACTCTTGCCTGATTCATACGCGCATCAATGCGGTTTGTGAGTCCGAGTCCAAATGCCTGCTCATTCTCCTTATACTGCAGCAACGCCCGGAACATGTAAACATCTTCCGGTGTTGTAACCTTGATGTTTCCACGGTTGCCCATGACCATGTGTGCTTCAATTCCCTGACTGCGGATGATCGTACAGGCATCCACCATATTTTCATAGCCTTCCGGACGTTTTCGTACTACATCATGTGCGGCAATGATATCCTTGAGATAAAAGCTCTGCGGTGCCTGCGCCGAAAAGGTCTCTTTCCGATAAGGAACCTGATCAACAACGTTTGCATCTTTACTGAGCATAATGGTCTCATAGCAGGCAGTGCAGGTTATCGCATTCCCATTGCTTTTTACACTCTCAATATTATTACTGATGACCTCATAGGATACAAACGGGCGAACGCCGTCATGCAGCAGTACAATAGAATCCTCCGGATTTTCCGCTTCTGCGGTCTTCAATGCATTGTAAATGGAATCCTGGGCCGTTTCGCCGCCCGGAATCACTTTTGCAACTTTTCTCAAACGGTATTCATCCACAAGTTCTTCCATATAAGGAATATAGTCTTCCAAAACCGAAATGTAGATTTTATCAATCATTTCATGATAGTGAAACAGCTGCAGCGTATGAATAATGATCGGTTTTCCATTGATTTCCAAAAACTGTTTCGGTACGCCTGCGCCCATTCTCACGCCGCTGCCGCCTGCAAATATAATCGCGATATTCATTCTTCTTCCTCCTCCTCTTCTGACTCTGATCCGGATTCACTGATTCCAATTGGTGCAAAATCCAAATTTCTCATATGCGCAACTTCCTCTTCCACTTTTGTGATCTGCATCTGTAAATCTTCCGGAATATTTCCCAGCAGTATCCAGTCGATCACACGATCCGACGCATGGGAGTCCACATAATCAAAATGATGTTCTACATATTCTTCCACTTTTTCATAGCAATAATCTTTTTCGTCAATTGCCCGTAACACTTCTGCAAAGGTATAGCAGATTTTTCCCGGAGCCGATTCTTCGTAGTCACGATGGAATCCTCTGGAAAAAGAATATTGTATTTTATCAAACGCAAAAAACAGCATTGGTTTTTTCATAAGTGAATATTCAAATATGTTCGAAGAATAATCGGTGATCAGCAGATCGGTGATATAAAACAGATCATTGATATTGGGGTATTTTCCCACATCCTGAAATCTGTCACGATATTTCTTCTCTATTGGAACACCGCTGTTCACCCATGGGTGCATCTTGAACAACACGACGCTCTCTTCTCCGCACAGCTCATAAAGAGCGGAAAAATCAATCAAATCATATGGATAATATGCCTCTTTCTTATTCTTTCCACGATAGGTCGGTGCAAACAGTATTACCTTTTTTTCTTTTATGATTGGATATTTTTCATATAACTCACGGGTCTTTCTCTCCCGGTAGGATGCATCCAGATACTCATCCATACGCGGCATTCCGGTCGGCAGAACTCGTTCATCATTGATTCCCCACACCTCGGAAAAGAAAGGAGCAATCTGTCTTGAACCTGCGATTCCGTAGTCGTATTGCCGGTGTGCCGACTGCGGTCCCGGGCACCCCAGATGTCCCCAGCGGCTGTATCCGGAAGATTTAAATCCGGCTCCAGCATGCCACAGCTGAATCAGTTTCGTATCTTCTTTTAGTTTCAGCCAATCCAGAACCGGTGCATGATCATCCACAAAAACAGTTCCACTCTGTCCCAGTTTCTTTATCAGCAGAAGCCAGCTCTTGATACCCTGTCCGACTGCCGCTGCCGGTCTTGCCGAATATAAGATCCGGTAATCGCTTTCCATACCACGTGCTTTCATCCGATCGGCGACTGCCTTCAAGTTCGAGGCAATGACCTCATTTTGCTCGGACAGAAACAAAACGGTCTTTTTCCGTTCACTTTTATACAAGACAGCATAGATACGGTACAGATTACGCAGGAAATTCCGCTTGCTCAGCCATGTCTTCTTCAAATCCTTGTAGGGATGAATCTGGTTCCTGAGTTTGGCATTCTTTGGGAATGACATTCCGGCCTTATTTGCAGCCAGAATATTCATGCGAAACGGCAGAATTTCTTCACCTTCTTCCACATAGAAAGTGACTGTGTATACTTTCTTCATTGCCCAATACAGAAAATTTCTGGATAACTCATCCATATCCGTGACAATTGAGTAATCAGCAACACAGTCAGCTATTTTCGCATCGTTCCGGCAGGCATAAATCGAATACTGACCACTCGGCAGACATTCATTTGCCCCATTATTTGTAATATTCACCTTCAAATGATAGATTCCATTCTCAATACCAAGCACTTTCAGCTTTGCCTGTGCGGCAAACTGCTGATTGACCATATAAAAATCCAAAACCGCATCGTTTTGCATATCTTTACCGGATTCTATTTTCACATCCAGAAAAAGGTGAATCCTCTCCCATCGAACAGCGATTACGGATGCTGTTATCTGCTTCTCTTTTTCTCTGTTTTCCATCATTTACCCTCTTCCAAACTTATATTACTGCTCAATCATTTTCTCATAGACCGGTGCAACTTCCTCAATCGGACCAAATGCCACGACCTGACCCTGTTCCAATATCATAGCTTTGTTGCAGATACGCCGTACCTGCGTCAGGGAATGCGACACAAACAGCACCGTGGTTCCTCCGTCCATCATGCCCATAATCTTTTCTTCGCTTTTTTTACGGAACTTGGCATCTCCCACCGAAAGAACCTCATCCAGTATCAGGATATCCGGTTCGGCAATTGTCGCTATGGAAAATCCCAGTTTGGATTTCATACCGGAAGAATAATTTTTGATCGGCACATCGATAAATTTCTTCAAGCCGGAAAACTTCACGATTTCTTCGTATTTTGACTCAAGATATTTCTTATTATATCCAAGTACTGAGCCGTATAAAAAAATATTTTCACGGCCAGTATACTGTTTTTCAAAACCGGCGCCAAGCTCCAGCAGCGGTACGACCTTGCCATTTCTTGTCACTGTTCCTTCTGTGGGTTTAAAAACACCGGCGATCACTTTCAGCAGTGTACTTTTTCCGGCTCCGTTTAACCCGAGGATACCAAGACGGTCTCCCTTTTCCAGTTCAAAGCTCACATCCTTCAATGCCCAGAATTCATTGTATTTTAACTCACGTTTCATGGACCGGATAATATATTCCTTTATGTTGTCAATCTTTTCTTCACTCAGATTGAATTTCATACCTATTTTATCAACAACCAATGCCTTGTTTGCCATAATTCTCCTTACCTAGATAGCCAGAATAAAACTATCCTGCTTCTTATAAAATATAAATGTTCCGATCGCAGATAATACGATTCCAAAAACTGCCGCATATGCAATGTAGTGCCAGTTAATTGCCTCTCCCATGATTGCATCACGGAATGACATGATTGTGCAGTAAAGCGGATTATATTTTAGTATCCACGCATGACCGCTCTTCATCAATCGCTCCGGATAGTAGAAAATCGCACTCGTATACATGATAATCATCAGAATTACATCCCAAAGATATTCCATATCCCGGAAGAATACGGTTACCGTAGCCAAAATCATTCCAAATCCATAGGTAAGAATGAAAAGCAAAAGCAATGGAATCAAAAGTTCAATCAAATGCCAGGTCGGCACTACCCGACAGTAAATGCACAAGGGAATCAGCACAAGCAGAGAAATCCCCGTAATGACATAGTTATACAAAATGCTCGAAAGCGGATACAGATACTTCGGCACATAAACTTTTTTGATCATGGCCGCATTACTGCGAATCGATTTTGCAGACGCTTTTGTCGATGATGAAAAGAAAGAATATAAAAGCCGCCCGCAAAGAATGTACAACGGAAAGGTCGGATTTTTGTTTCCAAACAGCGTACCAAACACAAGTGTCAATACAAATGTAGTCATCAGCGGTTCAAGCAAAGACCAGATAATTCCAAGATAGGAACGTCTGTATTTTAATTTGATTCCTTTTTTAACAAGTTCCCACAATAATCCTTTTCTCTTCCAGAATACTCTCACATGATTCTTCATCACACACACTCTCTCTTTACTATTTTTTCAATCAGATCTGCCACACGCCCGGAAGCATGTCCATCTTCATAGGATTTTTTTTCTTTTAAAAAACATGCCGCCTTTTTCTGATATTCCGGTTCATCAAAAGACTCAATATTCTTCCGCAGCTCATCATTGTTTGACGCAATCGAAAAAGGCGTCTCACTCAGTGGATAATAAAGGCCTCTGACCTGCTCATATTTTTCCAGATCTCCGGCAAACAGAAATGCCGGTCTGCCTGTAAGAACGTAATCAAAAATACTGCTGGAATAATCTGTCAGCGCGGAATCCGCAACGGCCAGGAGCTCCTGAATATCCGGATATTGGGTCGCATCAATCAAATTCTCCTGCTGTGGTATCAGCCGGGATGCATAGTCCGCCATTCTCGGATGCAACCGTAACAGCAGTACCCAGTCTCCGCCAAACCGATGCTCCAGACTTTCAAGCAGCATCGGATAATCCGGATAGAAATCACTTTCCATCACATTGTCACGGTAGGTCGGTACATACAGCATGATTTTCTTGTCCGAAATGCCGAAATAGTCTCGAACCTTCTGTTTTATCTTCTCCTGATTCTTCGAAAAAAACAAATCATTCCTGGGATGCCCGTAGGAAAGAATATGTCTCACATTCCAAAAAGAATCCTGATATACCTGTGTCTCATAATCGCTGTTGGATATCCAGTAATCCGTATATTCGGAATTTTCTTTTGCAAGATATGCCCAGTTTTTATCCGCAGTCAGCAACCCGCAGTCGTTCTCAATGCGCTTGATTCCAAACGAACCATGCCACATCTGTATATAACTCTGCTCCGGCTTTTTTTTCAGACCTTTGTTCAGATATGCCACCAGATGGTAATTCCCAATCCAGACCTTTGCCGACGCATATTCTTTTAACGCTTCTTTAGAACCATATTCCACGAGCCGGACTCCCTTTGGGAATTCTCCTCGCCTGGCCTCTATATTTTTTACCGTCCAGACAATATCCAGTCCGGCGGACCTTTTCAGCAGTTCCTGTGTCACATACTTGCTGTTACAGCCATATCCCTTTCCCATATAATTATCAAATACAATTTTATGGCTCTCCACTTCACAGCCTGCCCAATTATTTTCATAAATCTTTTTCAGTGACCGGGTAACCCGAAACGGTGTATGACGGAGTGAAAACACCTTCACATCATCCACGATACGGTACTCGACAAATTTTTTGATTATTTTTTTACAATAGCCCGTTAATGTGCTCAATTCCCCTATCTCCGTTTTCCGTTTCTATCGATAGTTCTTATAGATTGCATGCCGTGGAAAACGCTCCGCTGCCGGAGGCATTTCCCGATAATTCCCATAGAGTCGGTTCAGATAAGGGTCGATATCTCCAGGTACCAAAAATAAATGCTGCTCGAATCGCATTTCCTGTAAAGGCATCAGATAGGAACGCGGCATAATCTCACGTTCATAGCCCGCAACACCAAACAGACTGCAGATGTTCCTGCTTGTCCGGTCGTCCCAGCGCGTAAGAAACTTTTTTCCAGTCCTCATATAAAAATCAAACAGAAATCCCGGAGTCAGCCTCAAAATCACCTTAGAAACCAGACGAATCGCTTTTCCTTTATTTTTTACCGGAAGCCGGTATTCGGAAAGATAATACAAAAGAGAGACTATTTTCTGCAGCTTTCTGGAAAAACCGCTCTCCGGCACACCATCAATCGGATGTATATCAATTTTGGCCGTGTTTGCAAACCCTTTTTCCAGGTGTGTCGCATCATACAGGTAACCAATTGGTGCATCCGGCATCAAATGCTGCTCGACCGGCGAATACAGCATCTCGGAAATCCGGTTCCCTCTCTCCTGCATCAATTGCTCCATTATTTCAAAATCAGAGCGCATCATGGCGATATCCACGTCATCATCCCACGGAATAAATCCTTCGTGCCTGCAGGCTCCCAATGCACTCCCGCCGACGAGAAAAAACTCCAGTCCGTGCTCCTGTGTGAAATCCTGAAATTCGATCAGCATTTCCAACAATCTCCGTTGTAGATTTTTTAGTCCCTCGTCCATGACCAATGCCTCCAAAATCTCATAAAATCTGCATTATTATACCATATATGCCTATATACGTCAATTTCTGCCGTCTGTAGCTATTTGCGCAATATCCGGCCATAAATTTTTCTTCGGAAATCAGTCGGCAGTATCGACAGTGCAAGCTGTCCGAGTGCAGATACCAAAAAATCCGAAAGTCTTGCATATCCCGTCCGGTGAATCTTCCACCGCGCCTTTAAGGCCAGCCATGCGTAGGACACACTGCCCCGCCGCTCATACATGCCAGCATCCGTACGCATGTGTACCAGATTTTCCTGTATATTATAACCTCTGTATCCGTTTTTGAGCAGACGAACCCATAGATAATAATCCTCAAATCCCTTACAGTCCTGATAGTTGCCGACCTTTAACACTACACTCTTTTGAAACATGACAGAGGGATGATTAAACGGGTTCCTTCGTTTAGCAAAACGGCGGATCTGCGCATCGGTCTCCGGAACGCAGCGGATTGTCCTGCTGTTTCTGACATCCCCTTCGAATTCGACAATATTACTCCCAACAATCGCCACATCCTGTTCCTCGAAAATCTGAAGCTGCCGCTCACAGCGATCCAAAGCACTGATATCATCGCTGTCCATCCTTGCAACCCGCTCACACCTGCACTTTTTCAATCCGATTGCCAATGCATTTCCAAGACCTCCGCAGGTCTCCAGACGTATGATTTGAAATAGTCCGGGATACTCTTTTACTTTTTCAGCTATGACCGCGTCTAATGCATCTGTAAGCGCACCATCGCACATCAACACAAAATCTTTGGGCGGGACAGACTGCCCGAGCATGCTCTCCATGCTCTCCGCAAGGAATTTGGGCTGTTCTTTTTCATAGACTGACATCAATACCGAATATTCTTTTGCTTCTGGTTTCATTACTCATTCCTCATTGCGGTTGTCAGGTTGTCATCCACACCCTCTGACTTCTCTTTCTGAAACAGAATTTTTACTGTCATGAAAATCAGTTTGATATCCAGCCAGATGCTGAATTTTTCTATATAAGTAAGGTCCAGTTTCAATTTGTCATAAGGCACGGTCTGATAATTACCATAGACCTGTGCATATCCCGTCAGACCTGCTTTCATTTTCAGGCGGTAGCGAAACTGCGGAATATAGCGCTCATACTCCTCATAGATTTCTTCCCGTTCCGGCCGCGGACCTACAAATGCCATCTCACCCTTCAGTACATTGAAAAGCTGTGGTAATTCGTCAAAATGAAGCCTTCTTATGACATGTCCGACCGGTGTAATGCGGTCATCGTGTTTGGACGCAAGGCGCGCCCCGTTTTTCTCCGAATTCACAATCATACTGCGGAATTTCAAAATCTGAAACGGTGTTCCGTCCTTTGTCAGACGCTCCTGCTTATAAAATACAGGACCGTGATCGTAGAACCAGATAATCAGTGCAATCAGCAGCATAATCGGAGAGGAAAGAACAATTCCGACCAGCGCGATGAGAATATCCATCGTACGCTTGGCGAAGCTCTGTCCGGCAGAAAGTCCCTTATTGCGAAACAACATCAGCGGAGAATCAAACAGATCGATATTCGCCGAGCTTGTAATCATGATATCGGATATCTTGGGAATACTGTAACAGCGGATATTTCGGGCAAAACAGTATTTGAGAAATATATTTCTCTCATGCGCCGGAATATCACCGATCAGAACCACGTCATGCTCATCGATCTTATCGAGAACGGCTTCCACCCCCCGATTGATGTGTATCGTTTCCTTGATATGAAATTTATCCTCTCTGGTTTCCAGTTTATACATGATTGCATCTGGGCTGATATCTCCGTGGATCATCAGCATCTGGTGCGGAGGAAACAGATTTGCATAAATCCAGCGCATAAAAATGACCCAGGTTGCAACGAGGAGAATGTCTATGGCAGTCAGAAACAGGATTGGACTGACATTCTCCGTCAGCTTCCAGTTCCCGATCAGACACAACTGGATATGTGCCATGCCGTTTGTCACAAGCACCGCCAGTATCTGTGTGTAAATAACATCCCAGTTTCTCAGATATCCAACTTTATAGCCGCCGAACGCTTTGGAAAATACGACTACCATGACAAAATACAGTGCAATCACCGCCCAGTTACCGCGGCGAAAATACTGGATTTCTGCCAGATCTTTTAATTTCATATACCATAGCCACGCAAACATCCCGGTCTGGATCAGCACAATCAACACCTTTGTCCAGAACATAATCAGTCGTTTTGTCTGTTCTTTTGCTCTCATTTTTCCCTTTCTCAACCTCAGTTATCGATTGGTTTCAATGCGCAATCTGCTGCATCAAGTGTCAGATTTCTATTATAATAAGGATCTCCCTTCTGCAGGAATTCCTTCCACTTACTGGTCAGCCGGTCCGCTTCTTTTTTCAACCGCTCGCTCTTTTCCGGTGTGGTATCATATCCTCTTGTCTTGGACTCATAATGGTATGCCCATATATCCGCATCGTAAATGACTTTATAACCAGTTTCGCGCACCTTCAGACAATAATCCACATCGTTGTAGGCAACCCGGAACAGTTCATCCATTCCGTCCACTTTCTCATATACACTTTTTTTTGTCATCAGACAGGCCGCTGTCACACAGCTCATTTCATGGCTGGTAGCCAGCCAGGTACAATAACCGCAGCTGTCTCCCTGTGCACCGTAGAAAATATGGCCTGCAATTCCGCCTATGCCGACAATGACTCCTGCATGCTGTACGGTATCATCCGGATATAATAACTTGGCGCCGACAATTCCGACATCCTCCTGCTGACAATATCCGAGCATGCTTTCCATCCAGTTGCCGGACATAATTTCCACGTCATTGTTCAAAAGAATCAGATATTCTCCCTTTGCATATTTTACTGCAAAATTATGGATAGCCGAATAATTAAATTCACCTTCCCAGGTAATCACATGTACCCGCTCATCCTGCGCCGTCCTTTTTTGATAATAATCAAAGGTATCCTGCTCTTCACTGTTGTTTTCAATAATCAGTATCTCATAATTCGAATAGCTGCTCTTCTCTTCGATGGAACGGATACAGATATCGAGTGTCTCTGCCTGATCTTTATTCGGGATCAGAATCGTTACAAGAGGCGTCCCCTTTACCGCAAATTCCGTATGATAGTGGCCTTTCATCTTTGCAAGTGTCACCTCTGCAGGTATGCCCATCCGCTTATAATGTGCTTCCAAAGCTTTTCTTCCCGCTTCGTAAGCGTATTCCTTACTCTCAGAATTCCCTGCCGTGGAATTCATATGCGCCCGCCAGTGATAGAGAATCTTCGCAACATGTCCGATCCGGTTTGCCTTTTCACAGCACCGCAGTACAAAATCATAATCCTGCGCACCGTCATATTCCGCCCGAAGCAGCCCCACTTCGTTCAGGAGTTGCCGCTTTACTGCAAAAATATGGGTAATATAGTTATAGTTTCTCAACATCGTCAGATTATATTCCGTTTTGCATGTCGGGTCAAAGAATACGTCTCCATCTGCGTTCATCTTATCTTCATCCGTGTAGACAGCATCAATCCCGTCATCCTCATTTATTTTCGCAACGATTTCATAAAGTGCATCCGCACACAGGACATCATCATGATCCGAGAACAGGATCCAGTCCCCTTTCGCCTGTTCCATTGCTGCATTTGTATTTTCAGAAATTCCCCGGTTCTCTTCCAGCCGGATATAGCGGATTCTGGAATCTTTCTTTGCATATTTGCCTACAATCCGTTTTACCTGCGTTTTTGTACTTGCATCTGAAAGGCAAAGTTCCCAGTTCGAATAGGTCTGCGCCTGTATGGATGCAAGCAGTTCTTTCAAAAATACAGCAGGTGTATTGTATGCAGGAATGACGATGCTGATCAGCGGCATCTCCGCGAATTTATGTCCCCTCTGTGTTCTCTGCGTTTCCTGTCCCGGATTCTGTGCTTCGATCCAATTGACGTAATCCGATCTCCACAGCTCCCTGTCTTTGTATACTTCAGATGCAGTTTTCCCATCTGCACAAAACAGAACTTTTACGTAGCCCCCGTGAATCTGACTCAGTGTAATATGGAGAATGAACCCTGTCTTGCATTCCTTTTTCAACCCATAAATCTCATTGACATCCTCACGGGCATAGGTCTCTATTCTCGCTTCGATCGGCGCCCCATCTCTGGTCTCAACGGATATCTCCACCTCGTCTGTCATTCCGGAAACCGCCCAGCCGAATATTCTGCCCTCTTCCGGTGTCTTTTCAATTCTGTCTATATGATAAACTAATGTTTTTTTTCTCTTCATGACTGATGTTTCCTCCTGCTTCTCCGGCTGCTCCAGTGCCAACTGTTGTTCCGGCTGCTCCGGACAGCAATCCGGACGCAATTTCTTCAGACTGTCTGCCGCAAACAGATCCAGTCTGCTCACATGCAGTACCAGATGCAGGCTGCATGCCTCCTCCAGATTCAGTGAAATACACATCTGGGGGTCCTCTGTCTCAGACAGAAACAGGTTCGTTCCCAGCGGAATGCTGTTCGTTGTATAGTCCACTGCTTCCCCTGCAATCGATACTTCCATTACCTCAAAAATACATGCCTGGGGAAAAGGATCAATCCGCACCTGTTTCAATTCCGGTATCAGATGAACGTCCCTCTCTACAATCGGACAGTTGCGGTCGAACAGCAGCTTTTCGGATTCACTTTCTGCAAAGCCCTCTCCGTAATCACGGTAAACCTGCAGATAGTACGCTGCTTCCACCAACCGGTTGATATCCTCGCTGCCCGGCGAGATTTCTTCCATGATTGCACGCATCGGCACATAACCGGCCGTGACATAGCGCTGGAAATGTTCCTCCATCACCGCAAACGCTTCCTGCTCCACCTTTGTTATCCGATATTCCTCAAAATAATGATCCAGCGACAGTATCGAACGCTTCTGGCTTCCGAGCACATAATAGTGCAGGCAGCGATAGATCACAAATTTGACCGGCACGGGAAAGAGAAACGTCCATTCATAGTCAAGCAGATGATATCTGCCGTCTTGTACTATAAGATTCGAAAAAATCATGTCTATATCGGTCAGTCTGCGGCTCTCAAAATGTCCAGCCAGTTCCAGCGTACCGAAGACCTCCCGAAATTCTTCCGTCTCTTCAAACGGCCGGAGTGATTCATCCTTTAAAATCACAGCAAAAAAATGGTGCATCAGCTGTTCCATTTCCTCATAACGCTCCGCCTCCAGCAGCTCGTCCAGAAGCTCCTCCAGACTTTTTCCGGAAATAAATTCAAAATATACCCCGTCATCTTTTTTTTCACAGAAATTGATTTCCAGAGGAGTATCGGCAAAATCATCTCTCAGAAATTCATAACAGGTCTTCAGATTTTCAATATGTGCGCCTGCAGCTTTTGTCTGCGGCACCTTTCGCACCGTTTTTTTCCCATGTTCCTCTAAAATGTCGGTACGAATCTGAAAGCTCGATGCCCTCTCTGTAGAAAATTTTGAATAGATCAATTGATTCATGACTGTCTCTTCTCCATTATATAGAAATATGAATTTGAAAAAAACGGAAATAACCCATGTTCCAGAATCAGATCCAGACCCTTTGTCTCGTCAAACAGATGCAGTCTTTTTCCATAGATGTCATTGCCGTTCAGATTCAGTTCCCCTTTTTTCGGTAGAAACTGCGGAGAATAGATGGTCATCGGGAAGCGATAATCCGGATACGGATAATATTCGCTGATTTCAAATTCCGACATTCTGCCAAACAGATCCTGCATTTCCAAGGAGGTAAAAGTACGTTCCCCATGCGCTCCCGTTTTTCCCTCTATTCCGCCGAAATACGCTCCGCTGTATTCTTCCATGGCGCCTGCAAAATACTTATATCCCATGCGGTTTTCCACAGCCAGAACCATTTTTCCCGCCTGATTCAGTCTGCCGGAAAGTGCTCGCAGCAGGGAAAACGGTGCCTGCGCCTCCTCTTTTGCATCAATATAGCAACAGGCTTTGGCAAAAGCCGAACCAACAAAAATCATATCGTACGTTTGATTTGGCAGATTCTCCAGTTTTCCGGTCACATATTCAATATTATCATGCGCTCTGTTGCGAGTCCGGTTGACTGTCTGATAATCGGACAACTGTTCAAGGCAGGTCACTTTGCATGCCTGCCCCGAAAAATAAGAAGTCAATGCCCCGCACTCGCTCCCAACCTCAAGAATCGTTTTATCTTTCCATCCGTCATACCAGGAAATCAGATTCTTTCGGAGCGGAGAAAAATGATAGAACACCTCCGGACTGCGGTAAATAGAAACCACCTGATCCATTTCTTCTTCCGAATATTCACTTGCGATTTTCAACAACAGCTCCACCTGTGTTTTTTCACTCATCCCGTTATCCTTTCCACATTAACAGAGGAATTCATATCATAGAAACCAACGGTATTTTTATCCGAAACCACGATAATACTGCAGACATCATACAGTCTGTGATATGCATGAAACTCTCCATCCTGGTATCCGGTACAACTGATAGACAACAGATATTCGCCTCCCTGCAAAGACATCTTCTGGCTGAATTCCGCCACAAACACGTCACCGGGATTTGCGGTTCCGACACTGACCTTTTCAAACATTGTATTCGTGCCCGTGATGGCAACACCCTTAATATTTTTAAAGGAATAAGTAAAAATCGGTTCTTCAATTTTTGTATGGAAACAGACCTTACTCTTAATCGTAAAACTTGTTCCCTTCTCAATGGAATTCGTCAGATCTCCTTCTTCATCCAGAATTGCGAAATCGATGATTTCTGCCTGACCCGTTCCGTATTCATCCAGCTTGGGATTGATTGGAAAGTGATTCTTCCATGCGGACGTCTGTGCCTCTCCGATATGACTCTGCTGTACAAATGCATTGCTGCCATCATCCCCCTGTTTTACGATGATCTTTTTGTACATGCTGATCATTTCCTTCGGAGTCCCCTCCGCTTTCTTCACACCTTTATTTAAAAGTACAACACGGTCGCAATACTGGCTGATGCTGCTCAGATCATGACTGACAAACAGGATTGTCTTTCCAAGTTTCTTAAATTCCTGAAATTTCTTATAGCACTTTGTCTGAAAAAACACATCTCCGACAGACAGTGCCTCATCCACGATCAGGATTTCCGGTTCAATATTGATTGCAACCGCGAATGCAAGACGTACAAACATACCGCTCGAATAGGTTTTCACCGGCTGGTAGACATAGTCACCGATATCGGCAAAATCGATAATGTCCTGTAATTTCGCGTCTACCTCTTCTCTTGTGAAGCCGCACATGGTTCCATTCAGGTAGATATTCTGGATTCCGGTATATTCCATATTAAAACCGGCTCCCAGCTCCAAAAGCGCGGAGATCCTTCCTTCTACGGCTACATTTCCGCCTGTTTCATTCAATACTCCCGTAATGATCTTTAAAATCGTTGATTTTCCGGAACCGTTCGTTCCGATAATCCCGACAGTCTCGCCTTTTTTTACATCGAACGAGACATCCCGCAGCGCATAATGCTCCCGGTACAGTTCCTTCTTTTTTGACAACCCAAGCGCATCCCGCAGACGGTCTGTTGGTTTGTTATATAAGCGATATACTTTATCTACGTGTTCCACTTTAATTGCATATTCATCCATATTTCTATCCCATCTCTTTTAGAGCACATCTGCAAAATGTACTCTCACCCTCTTAAATATTGTAGTACCCAGCCACAAAAATACAATTGTGAAGATCCAAAAATACAGCGTCTGCCACGGATAATTCCAGAATCCTGTTTTGTAAATGACAGAGTTGCGGTATCCGTTTACAATATAATACATCGGATTCAGCTTCAAAATGGTAAGGACCACCGGTGACATATCACTCTTCATGGAATCGAGATTCCACATGATCGGCGTAATCCAGACACCAACCTGCAATATAATATTGATAATCTGGCTCATGTCACGAAAAAATACTACAATCGCACTTGTTGCGTAAGCCAGACCCGTTACCAGCGCAATCATACAGAACGCATAATAGATAATCTGCAATGTATAGAGATCCGGCTCAAAGCCGTATACCCAGCATACCACAATTGTCAATGCCAGAAAGAAAAAATGCACGAACAGGGCAGATATTACTTTTACCACCGGCAGAATACTGATCTTAAACACTACTTTCTTTACCAGATAACTGTACTCCATCAGTGCATTCGTACCACCGATAATCGCATCCTGAAAAAAGAACCATGGCATCAGTCCTGCCATCAGCCAGCAGACGAACGGCACATTGATTCCCTGCCTCGTCTGTGACCCCGGTGTATGGAGTGCTTTTTCAAATACAAACCAATATACGAAAACCGTAACGAGCGGTTGTATAAAGGCCCAAATGGTTCCGAGATAGACACCTGCAAATCTCGTTTTAAAATCACTCTTTGAGAGAGACCAGATCAGTTTCCGGTCACGGTAAATCTCCACCGGATTGATTTTACTGTTAATTTCTGAAGTCATGCTTATTTCCTCGTGTATTCTTTGATCCCATTCCAGACTCTGTCCTTGTCGGATAAAATCAGATCTGCTTCGGTCATTCCCTCCGGCATCGGCCATTCTACTCCGATATCCGGGTCATTCCACAACAGACCGCCCTCATCATTCGGATGATAAAAATCGGTTACTTTATAGCTGAACTCCGCATACTCAGACAACACGATGAAACCATGTGCAAAGCCCTTTGGAATAAAAAACTGTTTTTTATTTTCAGCAGAAAGCGTGACACCAAACCATTTTCCAAAGGTCTTCGATCCCTCTCTCAAGTCGACGGCCACATCAAATACCTCACCGTTTACCACGCGTACCAGCTTGTCCTGCGGGAAATGAAGCTGAAAATGCAGTCCGCGCAATACCCCCTTCTTGGAAGAGGACTGATTGTCCTGTACAAAATCGCAGTCGATTCCTGCTTCTCTGAAATCATTATAATTATAGGTCTCCATAAAATATCCGCGTTCGTCCCCGAATACGGCTGGCTCAATTACCTTCAGTCCTACAATTCCATTACAATCATCCGTAACTTTAATCTTACCCATTATCTTCTATCTCTCTTTCCTTTGCTGTCTCATTGCCCTCACTAATCTCACAGAACGCCCTCGCACTAAATTCAATCTTCGCCTTCAACTCGATTTCATTCAGTTGACTTTCTGTTGTAGTTCTGTTCGCTAACTTCGGTCTTCGCCTTCGGCTCGCCCTCACTAATCTCACAGAACGCCCTCGCACTAAATTCAATCTTCGCCTTCAGCTCGATTTCATTAAGTTGCTTTCGGGCTATAAGCCCTGTGCAATCTCCATCAGATACTGGCCGTACTCTGTTTTCAGAAGCGGCTGTGCAAGCTCGATCAGCTGCTCCTTATCAATAAATCCTCTCTTGTAAGCAATTTCCTCAATACAGGAGATGTATAATCCCTGACGTTTTTGGAATGCAGACACGAAATCTGCCGCTGCAAGAAGCATATCGTGATTTCCGGTATCCAGCCATGCAAATCCGCGCCCTAAAGTCTCTACCGATAAAGTCCCCCGGTTCAGATACTCGTTGTTCACACTTGTGATTTCGATCTCACCGCGTGCAGAAGGCTTTACATTCTTTGCAATATCCACGACGCTGTTATCATAAAAATAGAGACCAGGTACCGCATAGTTTGACTTCGGCTCTGCCGGTTTCTCCTCGATGGATAAAGCCTTGCCGTTTTCATCAAATTCTACTACACCATATTCCCGCGGGTCCCTTACATAATATCCGAATATCGTAGCTCCGCCGTCTTTCTCCACACGCTCTGCAGCAGACCGCAGCACTTTTGAAAAGCTCTGACCATAGAAAATATTATCTCCCAATACCAGTGCAGCCGCATCTTTCCCGATAAACTCCTCACCGATGATAAATGCATCCGCAAGTCCTCTCGGCTGTTCCTGAATCGCATATTCAAAACGCATTCCTAACTGTGAGCCGTCTCCAAGCAGTTCTTCAAATACCGGAATATCTCTCGGTGTGGAGATGATCAATACCTCACGGATTCCTGCCAACATCAGTGTAGACAGCGGATAATAGATCATTGGTTTGTCATATACCGGCATAATTTGTTTGGATATTGCCTTTGTCAATGGATATAAACGTGTTCCGGAACCTCCGGCAAGAATAATTCCCTTCATGTGAATTTCTTCTCCTTCTCATATATACTTTTCTTGTTTAGACATATTTTCACTTAGTAAACTGTAATATTATACCATACCTTTCTTTACTTTTCACCCTTAAATTTCTTTAAATTCTTCTGAAGATTCGTTATAATGTTATGTATTCCATACAAAAGGAGCATTCTTATGACAAATCCAAAAGTAAATATCCTTCTTGCAACTTATAACGGAACCAGGTTTCTAAAAGCCCAGCTGGACAGTCTGCTGGCACAGACTTATGAGCATATCTCGATCTATATAAGAGATGACGGTTCATCGGATGATACGGTGGAACTGATTCGGCAATATCAGAAGTCCAATTCCTCAGATAAACAGATCATTCTTCTGGACAACCATGGAAAAAATCTCAGATGTCCGGGCTCCTTTTATCAGATTCTGCGCGAATGTGAACCGGCGGACTACTATGCCTTTTGTGACCAGGACGATATCTGGTATCCGGATAAAATCAAATGGGCTGTGGAAGAGCTGACTGCCGCACCGGAACACTCTCTTCCGCTTGTCTATTTTTCTGGCTATGAGTACTATACGGACGACGGCACCTTTCTGCGCCACTCTCCAAAGCAGAAGTCATCGATTGGTTTAACGGATGTGCTTTACTACACACCCGCCTCCGGTTTTGTCCTCGTGTTCAATGAATGTGCCAGACAGGAACTGATTCTGAATGTAGATCCCGGTCAGGAGCTTCATGACAGGTGGCTGCTGCGCGGCGCCGCATGCTTCGGGAATATCATTTCTGATCCGCGCTATTCCGCAACCCATATCCGTCATGCCGATGCGGTCACCGCCGAAGATTCCAGCGATGCCAATCTGATCAGAAGCTTCCTTCAAAACGAGATCTGCGGAACTGCCATGACAGACAGCAAAGCATATCTGCGCCATTTCTATGAAGTATACGAAAGCCGGCTTTCCGACCGTGACAAAAACATACTGAAATTGTTCATCCGCCCGAACAGCCTTTCTGTTCAGCTGAGAAAGCTGTTTTATCCGCACGCGCTGCGTGCCAGACCGGCCGGTGAAATTGCAATTCGCATCCTGTTTCTGTTAAACAGAATCTAGGAACACCGTCCGCCCTGATGCTTCAATACCACCGTACTGCAGGCAGATCGTTATTGATTCCATTTGACATTAAAACCTGATGCAGATCAATAATCCCATTGTGGAAGGTTGCCGCGCAAGCCGAGAGATACAAATCCCACATGCGGACAAATTTCTCATCGAACTGCTTGCGCACCTCATCGATATGCTCTCTGTAATTTTTCTCCCAGCACAGCAGCGTACGATTATAATGCATTCTCAGATTTTCCACATCCAGTGTATGGAATTTGTCCTCCGCCGCATAGGAAAGAATTTCGCGTAAACTTGGAACCACTCCGCCCGGAAATATATACTTTTTAATCCACGGGTCACCCGGATGTTCCTCCAATGCACTGATAAAATGCAGAAGGAACAGCCCTCCCGGCTTCATGATTTTATGCACACTGTCCAGGAACAACTGGTAATTGTCCCGCCCCACATGCTCCAGCATGCCTACGCTTACCACGCGGTCAAACTGCTGCTTTAGCTTTGGAAGATCCCGGTAATCCATGAGCTTTACAGTCAGTAGATCTTCCAGCCCCTCTTCCCGGATACGCTTTTCAGATTCCTTAAACTGCTCCTCACTGAGTGTAATTCCGATTCCATGTACTTTGTATTTCCTGGCTGCCTCTATCAGCAGATAGCCCCAGCCGCATCCGATATCCAGAAGTGTCATTCCCTCCTGAAGATACAATTTCTTTAAGATATAATCCACCTTATTTTCCTGCGCCTGCAAAAGCGTATCATCATCATGGCAGAAATATCCGCAGGAATAGCTCATGGTCTCATCCAGCCAAAGTTTGTAAAAGTCATTTCCGATGTCATAGTGACTACTTACCTCTTTCTTCTGGTTTTTCTTTGTAGTTGCAGAAAACATCAGCTTTTTGAGTGCCCCCTCATCGGTGGAGAATTTCCCCATCTGACCGAGGAAGTGATCAAGTGCCTGATAGATGTCTCCTTCAATCTCCAGATCCCCATTCATATATGCTTCTCCAAGGGCAAGGGATGTGCTTTTCATCAGTTCTTTCATCGGAATCATTTTACGGAAATTCACCGTAAAGGTCGGAATTCCTTCTCCGATTTGGTAATCTTTTTCATCCATCCTGACTAAGAATGGATATTCATCAAACTTTTTCAAAAATGGTATCAGGACATTTTCTTCCAGCATTGTGCTACCTCCTTCTTTCTACTGTCTAGTCTTCCCAATATTATGCAGAATGTATCATTCTGTATCTTTTTTGATTATCGGAATAAATGATCCTATTGTTAACACTGTATCGCAAACAGGTCGTCAATATGACTTTTCTCTGTCATATTGACGACCTGTCTGTGGTCGGAATCGTTCTTATTTCCAGACCTCATTTGAAATTTCCCGTATCAACTTTAATTTTGCCCACTGTTCTTCTTCTGTCAGCTTGTTCCCCTCTTCGGTGGAGGCAAATCCACACTGCGGACTTAAGCACAGCCGATCCAGCGGAATATATTTTTCTGCTTCCCGGATACGCCGGATGATCGTTTCTTTATCCTCCAGTACCGGAGATTTTGTGGTAACAAGCCCCAATACCACCTTTTTATCTGCGCTGACGTATTGCAGCGGTGCAAAGTCCCCGGAGCGTTCATCGTCAAATTCGAGATAAAAGGCATTTACATTTTCCTTCGCAAACAAATCTTTTGCCACACGATCATATCCACCCTGGCAGGCCCATGTGGAATGGAAATTTCCGCGGCAGATATGGCTATTCAATACCAGATCCTCCGGTTTTCCTTCGATTGCAAGATTATTGATTCGAATCAGTTTCTCAATGACCTGCTGCAGACCAGCTTCGTCTGTTCCCAAAATCGCACAGGCATTCGGATCGACACACACCCCCCAGGTGCAGTCATCAAACTGTACATTTCTGCATCCGGCTTCATATAATTCACGGATCACTTTCTTATAACCTTCCGCGATATCCCGAATCAATTCCTCCTCATCCGGATAGACGGCTCTTGTCTTTTCCATATTATCCGGTGTGATCATCTGAAACAGAAACTGTGCCGGAGCCGGTATCGTCTGTCGTGCCACCGTGTCCGCATCTTCAAACTGCTTTACAAACTGAAAGTGCTCTACAAACGGATGTCTGCCTACCGATATTTTTCCCACGAGAAAGGTATCGTCAATCAAAGCCGGCTCGCCATGAAACGGTATCCCGTTTTTCGTTTTTTCATGACCGACTCCCTGAAATCCCCACATAAAATCCAGATGCCAGGAGCTTCTGCGGAACTCTCCGTCCGTAATTACCTGGAGTCCTGCTGATTTCTGTTTTGCAATCAAATCTGTAATTGCCTTATCTTCCACGGCCTTTAACGCTTCTCCGCTTATTTTACCTGATGCGTATTCCTCTCTTGCCTGCTTTAACACTTCCGGCCTCAAAAAACTTCCGACAATATCAGAACGAAATGGTGCATTTTTCTTCATCTTTTTTTCTCCTATTCTATATGATACATGATTTCTCGTGCTATCAACTTTTTGTATATCTTATGATAGATATAGTATAATTTATTTTTTCAAAACTGGAAAATACAAAAAAGTATGCGTTTGACATAGTTTTTAACTATATCCAACACATACTTTTCTTCTATACACACTGCCACTTACTCCGCCACCGCAAAAATCTTATAGTTTTCATCCGTGTAAAGCAAGTCAAATTTATCACGGTCCAGCTTGGTCAGATCTGTTCCGGTCAGCACGTAATCGACGCCTGCCTCATCCAGGTCATCGATGCCCAGCTGTACCTGAAACTGATCCGGACCAATTCGTTTGAATTTCGTCTTTGTATCTACAATTTTTGCATTGATCCAGGCATAACGGTTGTAGATTTTCTCATATTTCCCATCTGGATCAAATTTTGCCCAATACTCCAGATTCGGATATACATTGGTGGAATTTACCGTAGATGCTCCGGCCATGGTCGGCAGATTACTTAAGAAGATATCCTCTTCCACCAGCCATTTCCCCGGATTCTTTTCCTCGATTCCCTCGATCGCCTGAAACAATTCACTGTCATAGATCATACCCAGCCCTTTTTGAACCGGATTGACAAAGAGCCCTGCGCAAACCATCAGTGCCGTTATAAATACCGTACATATTTTCGGGAAACGCCGGTATTGCAGCAGGCAAAAGATGACGACAAACAAAACTGCTGCTACGATTGCCGTACGTTCTGTCGTCATATAATCCTGCATCTCATTCTGCGTAATCAGTGCCGCAGTGGCTGCAAGTGCCAATGCAATAATAGCAGACACCATTACGGAAAAAGCCTTTTCCTCTGCCAGCAAACTGATGCTGCGGATCAACAGGATGATATTGCAGATCTCAAATGCCAGCACGGCACGGCCAGCCTGTGACATACTGAGCAGTGAAATTTTTGCCAGAAATTCCGGCCACTGGAAAAAGCACCACAGTCCAAGTATGATATCCACGACTCCGATACAGCACAGCAGACGGTCTTTCTTTTTCGACCGGACAAGCACATACACCGCCAGAAGATTTCCCAGCGGGAAGAAATCCATCATCTTTGCCACTTCACAGACATTCATTGGCAAACCTTCCTGTGTGAATGGGAAAAAGATGGAGGCAGAATAATCAAAACAGCTTTTCAGCACATCCAAAGAGCCTCCCAGCAGAACACGCTGTCCCGGATATTCCGATCCCATTACGAGCTTAATAGTATCTGCAGATCTGATCCAGACGGAATACAGAATGCCCGCAAACACCACCAGTACTCCTGCAATCCCCGCGATATCTTTCCGGACAATCCGGATACTTCCCCAATTTTCCATTAACAGCCACACAGCACAGCCTAAGATAATATAGGCCACCGGAACCTGCCAGGATGGATAAAGAGTCAGGAGAAAACCTCCGGCGCACCAGGCGATTCCCGCGGCGAGTACAAGGCGGACCCGCGACCGGTCTGACTGCAGATACTTTTGAAACAGCAACAGGGCCAGCTGTGCAAACAGCAGCATCTCTACCAATCCGTTGACGTCCACCCACCACTGAACCAGCGATGAGAAAGTAAGCAGCATCGCATAGACAAATGAAAGTCCCCTCTTCTTTTTCGACAGGAGCATTCCAAACTCAAAGGATACCAGAAACAGGCCGACCAGTCTGGCTGTCCAGAAAAATGCGAGTCCTTTTGCCGCACCAAACAGCAGATAACCCCAATGGGACGGTCGAAAGATTTCCGCCAGTGCCCAGACCGGCTGACCATATACCATGAACATATCGGTAGAAGTTCCACGGAATGCATCCGCAAAATAGTGAAAACCGGTTGCACACTGTGAAAGTGCCATCTGTGTATTCAGCGCCCATTCATCAGAACGAATCTGACGTATCGTCCCCCATACCGTCTCATTAACGGTTCCAAGGCGTTCCGCCATGGCACCAATGGAAGAGCCACTCAGCTCGAAAACCGTGGCAAACAGCACGACTCCCCCGCCGATTGCATAGCGATAACGATAGAGCGTGTCGTACAGCCGCCTGGGGCCTGCTAAAAAGTGCAGGAGCAGGAACCAGAACAGCATTGCATACACGAAGATCCGGATTCCCGTATTCTGCATTTTCAAAGTGGATACACCCAGTTGTTCCGCTTCCATCAGACTCTTGTCATTGATTACAACTTTATCGAGAGAGAAAGTATCTCCCGCATTGTTTCCGATATCAATCCGAATCTGCTTCACTTTCTTTCCGACAGCAACAGATTCTTGCGATTCCCCGGCAGACATGGTAAACAGCAGGGATTTTTCTTCGGAGAACTCTTCTCTGCCCGATGTATAATAAATCTGAACTGTCAGATCTTTCTCTGCCTTTTCGTTCAGCTTCAACGTGATGCAGGATACATATTTGTTTACTTTTCCAACAAAATTGGCATCATCTTTGGTACTGACCGAGACTCCTTCTGTCGTTTCATATCCGTTACTGACCAGATCCTCCGGCAGCATCGACTGCTGACAGCTCCCGGTCATATAGCGGTACAGGGTATTATCCGTAACATATTCCGTTACACCTCCCAGCAAAAGCGCCAGCAGCAAAAACAGAACCATTTTGAATACAACTTTTTTTCTTGTCGTTTGCTTTTCTGCAGACATTCGTTCCTCCGCACTCCTTTCCTATTAAAACTTTTTAAATTTTGAGGATTGATAACCCGGAATAATCGACGCCCAGTTTGAAACACCAATTGTTTTCAGATACGGATTGGTATAAGTTGTTGATTTTTTTGTATCCATATATTTAAAAACGTTATATGCTTCCTTCTTTGCCGCCGCATTCTCAGTTGTAAGTCCCATAGCCAGGCCCATGGAAAGCTCTCCTTCATTATCCATATAACTGCGGAAGATAACGGCATCGATCATTGGATTAAATTCCGCCTTATAGTAAGTATAGGCAATTGCCGCTGCCTGCTTATCCTGACCGCCGCCGGAGGAATAACCCACTTCGGACAGCAGAATGCTGGTATTCGACCCAAACTGACCTTTCACGAAATCCGTCATGGTTTCCAGATTCTTCATCGTAATATGTTCCACACCGTTGCTTGCATTTACCGAGGACTGATTCCAGAAATCGGATGCAGACAGCGGAAAGGCATAAGGATGAAAAGCCAGATTCCATTTGATTGCAGAAGATTCCCGTTTGAGCGCCACATTAAAATCTGTCATAAACGTCTTTGCATCATAGATGGTCCAGTGTTCTCCCGCAAGAATATTATCTTCATAGCCCCAGCTGTGATCCAGGCAGATGTAGACTCTTGCGTTTCCAAATCCGCGCTTTACGCCATAATAGAGCAGGCGGAATGCGACTGCATAATTCTTTACGTAATCCTCATAGCTTACGGAAGACGGTGCGTAGTTCTGTTGCGTCTTGGCATTCACTTCATTCCCAAGCACCCAGTTCGTGACATATCCCTGCCCGTCCTTTCCGCTGTAATACTCACCGAGAAAACTGAATGCCGCCTCCAGCGTGCGATAGGCTTTTTCATTCGATGGATTCAGCGCATAGAACGGAGAAATATTCGTCTGCTGTCCATAGGTTAAATAGGATAGTTCCGATTTCCAGGACAGATTCACCTGCATGGTCACCTGAATATTATCCTTGCAGATCCAGTACAGAGTCGGCAGTCCTGCATTTGAGAAATAGTAGGTTTTGCCTCCATACGAATAGGCAACAGCGCCGGCCGCGCCTTTTTTCGATATCAGCGTTGCCAGATCAACATTAAAGAATACATGCTTCGGATTTACGGTTCCGTCTCCATATACTGCATACTCATATCCCTGGATTCCTTTTTTGGTCTTTGGAGTCTGGATGGCATCTGTATTCACTGCCGCTTTTTCCGGATTGGCAAGGTAGGATTGTTTGCTGATGAGCCGATAAGAGGAACCGGACAGCACAGCTATCGCGTATTTCAATTCCAGATTGTTTTTCTTTTTCCCGGAAATTGGCACCTCAAAACTGACCGCATCTCCCTTCGACGCTTCTTTTAAAGTTTTTCCCACACGTACAACTTTTCCGGTAGACGGATTGACCGACACCAGGTAATAATAGTCATCGGAACTTTTCACACGCTTGTTGACCGTTGCTTTTACACTTGCCTTACTCGCGGAAAGAACCTTACAGGACTTTATTACGGCCCGATTCGATTTGGCAGAATACTCCGTAACCGCCTTCGTGACTTTGATTGATTTTACCTTTCCATAGGACGCTGCCTTGATCGTACGCCCAACAGGGTCCTGCCAGTAGGTCAGTGTACGGAAATAATACGTTCTCTTTGCCAGATATTTTACAGTGAATGCTGTACTTGTCGTCGTAAGTGCCGTCTTGTTCTTAAACTTTTTATCTGCCGCATATTGCACCACATATTTTACCGCACCCTCTACCGCAGTGATTTTTCCAGCCACAGTGCCTGCTTTGCTGTTTTTTAAGGAAGCGAGTTTTGTTGTCTTCCCCTTATAAGAACTGGTTATTTTTAGTTTCTTTACGGACGATTCCGTGCTGTAGCGCAATTCTCCCGATGCTTTTTTCGCATAGGCCCGCACTTTGACATAGACATTGCCGGCAGCAAGACCGGAAAGTGTATAGGTCGTCTTTGCAGTCGTCACCTTTTTCACATGGGATACAAACTTACTGTCTGCGCAGAAAGAGTATTCATATCCGGCCGCATCCGCAACACCTGTAACAGTCACTTCAAGTTTTCCGGCCGCGCTGTTCTTCCATGCAGAAATGACAGGCTGCGTCAACTGGATCTCTGTTTCAGGTGTCTCCGTTTCGACTTCTGAAGAGGCCTCTGTTTCGTTTTCTGAAGAAGCCTCCACGCCCAAAGCTTCCGCTGTGTCCTCCGCTTCGGTTTCTGATACTGCTTCAGTCTTCTTTTCCGTTTCCGGCATCTGCAATTCCTCAGTTGAAGGAACCGCTTCTGTCGCGGACATTTCTTCCGTTGATGGAATCTGTTCTGTTGACGAAATCTGCTCTGTTTCCGGTGCGTTCTCAGCCGTCTGCACCGTTTCGGTCTCCGAAGCCTGGGCCGTAAGCATGCTGCCATCCCATATGCCCACAACGCCAATCGAAAGAACCAGTAAAACTGCCATTGCCCGGCGTATCTGTGCGCCTCTAAATCCATGCACTTTTTTCATAATCCTTGTTCTCCTGAATCGTTTCCGGCCGTCAGTTACACTTGATTTTCTCCCACATATCAAATGCTGCTTCGATCACTTTATCCATATCATAGTATTTATACTGTCCCAGTCTTCCCCCAAATTTCATTGTTCCAGTTTCGTTTGCTTTTTTGGCATAGCGGGAATACAATGCCTGATTCTTTTCATCATTTACCGGATAATAAGGTTCCATTCCTTCCTGCCAGTCCGTGGAATATTCTCTTGAAATCACCGTCTTCTCCTGTGTCCCGAATTCAAAATGCTTGTGCTCAATCACTCTCGTATAAGGAGTTTCCCGATCCGTATAGTTGACAACAGCAACCCCCTGATAATTGTCAGTGTCAAGAAGCTCCGTCTCAAACCGCACAGTACGGTATTCCAGTTTACCGAAGCAGTAATCATAATAAGCATCAATCGCACCGGTATAGATGACATTTTGCCCCATGGCCATATAAGTTTCCCTGTCTGCAAGAAAATCCACCCCGGTGCGGATTTCCGTTCCTTCAAACAATTTCTCAATCAAAAGATTGTAACCGCCGATTGGAATCCCCTGATACAGATCATTGAAATAGTTATTGTCATAGATGAAACGCACCGGCAGGCGCTTGATGATAAATGCCGGTAATTCCCGGCAGTCCCGTCCCCACTGCTTTTCCGTGTATCCCTTGACCAGCTTTTCATACACATCTCTTCCAACGAGGCTGATTGCCTGTTCTTCAAGATTCTGCGGCTCACCCTGAATCTCACACTTCTGCTTTTCAATGATTGCCTTCGCTTCTTCCGGTGTGGATATTCCCCACATTTTACTGAAGGTATTCATGTTAAACGGCATGTTATAAATCTCACCTTTATAATTTGCAACGGGACTGTTCGTATAGCGGTTGAATTCCACCAGCGAATTCACAAAATCCCATACACTCCGATTGCTTGTGTGAAAAATATGTGCTCCATATTTATGAACACGGATTCCTTCGATTTCCTCACAATAGATGTTGCCGCCTATGTGATCCCGTTTTTCCAGAACGAGACAGGATTTCCCCTCCTGCTTAGCCTTCCATGCAATCACGCCGGAAAACAATCCGGCCCCCACTAACACATAATCGTACATTCCTTTTCCTCCTTAATGTTTAATTCCCGGCAAAACACAACCAGCTCTCCCTATTCTCTGCTCTTTCCTGCTGCAACGCCGGCCCGGATAATTCCAAACAGTTTCCGGAATTGCTTCCAAAAGCAGAGCAGACAGATTCCTGCCGCACTGACCATATAAATAAAAAATGCGGCGACACTTGACATTTCTAATAGCAGATAAAATACCGTGAGACTCAGCGCGATGCATACATATCTGCGCACGCACCCGATCTTCGGTATGTTTAATTTGCGGATAAACACAAAATCCGTGACAATATACCAGATGATAAAGGACAACAGGCTTGCAGCCGCAATATAATGGTATTCCCGGAAAACAAAGTATGCCGCAAAAGCCAGAAGCGTGGAGATTACAATCGCAAAGATATTATTCCGCGTATATTCTTTAATCATCTTCATCACTTTAAAATAATTACCGCAGACCAGCATAATCAGAGATCGGAAAACGACTGTCCCAAACAGAATCGCAGTAATCGAAATACTCTCCGTATACTTGTCCAGCCACATAACCACAATGAACTTCGCCGCATAGAACGCCAACAGTGAAAATATGGAGACCACAGACAGCACATCACTCATCAATGTATAGTATTCCGCATATTTTTCTTCCTCGACCCGGACCAGATACGGATAAATCAGATTCGATACCGTACTGATTAAAGTATAGATGACCGTAATAATTGAAATTGCAAACGAATACATTGCAAACTCTTTCACTGTAAACAGATTCTGAACGAACATACTGTCGATTCCAAGAATGATAATTCCGACAAACTCACTGAGCATCAGGAAAAATCCGCTTCGAATCAGAGGCTTGACGTCACTGTCTCCAGGTCCCCCGGTAATCTTGCCGAGAAATTCCCGGTTCTGGCACATGACAATCAGCATGCAGATTGCATTGATCACGGTAGTCAGAATCAGCAGGACTTCAAAATGATACCATTGGAAAATAATAATTGTCACTACCATAAGCAGTGTAAGTGCATTCTGGAGATAAGTCACCATGCTGTCGATGACAAACCGCTTGGTAAACTGGTTGATGGAAGAATAAAACCATTTGATATTCACAAGCGGGATATTGATGATAATAAAGGCATAGGCAAGGCTGTTGTTCGTGTCTGCCGGACGCAGCAGAAGCAGTAAAACCGCAAGTACCGCAACAACGACTCCCTGCAGGACAAACATCATCCGGCTGTATCTGCGGAAGCGGTCCGACGGAAGTTCATTGACATCCAGATGACCGTATTTCAGATAGATTCCGTTGACAAGTCCAAAGTGAAAAAATCCGGCATAAGCAATGTACAGGCAATACACATGATAGTAGGCGTAATCTGCCACACTCAGCTGCTTTGGTATAATAAATCCGGTAAATAAGGCAATGATGATGGTCAGCAGGTTACTGCTGATCACCATCAGGGCATTTCTGGCATTCTCTGATTTTATTTTCATATCATTATCCTATCTTACGTTTTCCATTCTTTCTGCAACTATGATATTATACAGCGCACACCCTGTTTTTGCAAATATATTAGTTGTTCTTTTCCCCCCGTTATTGTATGATGATACGTGAATATACAGTTAGGAGATAAGAATATGAGTCTACGTTCACAAATATCATATGGTGCTTCTCTTGTGAAACAGTATGGTATTCATGATTTCACTTTGCGGTTCGTAGAATGGTTTGACACCAAAAAACGAAGCAGACAATATCATAAAATTTCCGGCAGATTTCTGCCGACCGAAGCAGAGCTGGCACGCCAGCGCGATACCCATTTTCCCTTTGAACCACTGATCAGTATTGTGGTTCCCGCCTATGAAACGAACGCTGTATTTTTACGCCAGCTCGTTGACAGTGTCCTGGGGCAGAGCTATTCCAACCTGGAATTGTGCATTGCGGATGGAAGCAAAACTGATATCGTTTTGCAGACATTGCAGGAATACACCGATTCCCGGATCAACTATAGAAAACTTTTCAAAAACGCCGGAATTTCTGAGAACACAAACGAGGGCTTCCAGCATGCGCACGGAGATTATATCGCCCTGCTGGATCACGATGACCTGCTGACCAGGAATGCTCTTTTTGAGATGGTACAGGCCTTAAATACCATCCTTCCAAGACCGGATATGGTCTATTCGGATGAGGACAAGCTCATCGCAGACACCGGTGTTCTTGCATATCCCGCTTTTAAACCGGATTTTAACGAAAGTTATATTCGTTGCAACAACTATATCTGTCATTTTCTGATTTTCTCGAGACAACTGCTCGATCAAGTGGGCGGGTTGGACAGCCGCTACGACGGTGCACAGGATTTTGAATTTGTCCTGCGCTGTCATGCTGCGGGTGCCGTTATCGCACATGTTCCGAAAATCCTCTATCACTGGCGGATACACCCTGCTTCCACGGCCTATGACCCGGGCAGCAAGCTTTATGCCTATGAAAACGGCGCCAGAGCGATTGAAAAATACCTGCAGGAAAAAGGTGAACCGGGAAAAGCATCCCTGACCAAGGATCTCGGTTACTATACCGTGGACTATGAATTAAGCGGCACCTACCGTGTGACCGTATTTGCGCACAGCCAGGCCCAGATAGATGCAATGAAAACTGCACAGGGGCAGGACTCCAGAATTACCGTCAATTATCAGCTGTTTTCTCCATCCGGTTACCATGACCTGCAGCAGGCGGACGGCGATTTTCTCGTCATCGCTGCTCCGGATGCCGTACCTTTGACCACCGGATGGCTGACGGAAATGCTCAAGCTCGCCCAGCAGGAACGAATCGGAATGATTGCTGTCAAATCCGTCAATCACCGAAATCGAATTGTCAGCTGCGGACTTACTTACGATAAAAACGGCGGCTTCGCTTCTTTTTATGAAGGTCTTCCTTCTATTTTCCGCGGTTACTGCCATCGTGCGGATGATGTCATCCAAAACGTCAGTGCCGCCTCCCTTTCTTTTGCTATGCTGCGCAGACAGGCTGTCCGTGACTGCGGGGAACCGGATTCCACGCTTACCACGCCTTACCGCGATGCAGATTACTGTTTTTCTCTGCTGGAAAAGGGTTACCAGATTCTGCTGAATACGAATGTCCGTGTTCGGATTTCTTCCGTGAAACCCTCCGCCGCCGCTGCTCCGAATTCCTTTCTTCAAAAACATGCCGGCAGACTTGCAAAGGGCGATCCCGTTTATTCACCGAATGTGCTCTTAAAAAAGGGAAGATTCCTGTTAAAATAATTCTTTCTGGTTTCAGGACGGCGTCTCTGTATAAAAGAACAAACAGATACTTCAACATAAAAGGTTCTTTTCCAACGAATCAAAAATCAGTGCCGGAAAACGGAATCACATGCTTTTGCATGCATTTTATCCCGTCTTCCGGCACTGTATTTTTATTTACGGCGCAATCTCACGATCCATAATGCGCATTGATAGATGGATACCAATGATGCCGTCATCAACAGGGCATATCCGGAACTTAAATACATATATCCGATTGCCGGACACTGCTCCAGATGTGTGACTGTAACCCCTATAAAAAGAATCATGAGACTGAGCAGAATACCCGTCACCACCAGCCATGCATTCACATTCTGATAGCATTTTTTTCTCAGATCAAGAACAAATCCTACCGTAAACAGTATATAGGCAAGTATGCCCGCGCCGTTCACCCATATGCCGGCAAACTTGTAAATATCCGCAATATGGTTCAACCGCTCTACTGCCCTGCCGGTACTCTGATAAACGGTGTCGGCCTTGATATAATCAATATAGGTATCTACAGAACCCTGAAAATCACTTCCGTCTGTCAGTGTAAAACCAGAAGCTGAGACAGCGACCTTCGAAATCAGATTATCCCCTTCATAAGCACAGAGCACATACGCCGAGCCTGCTGTATTGTCCTTTTTATCCCATTCCACGACAAATCTGCAATTGGCGGCACTCGCTTCTCCCAAATAGGTACCGCCCACATCTTCACTTTTCGCGAACGTGAGTGCTTCATACCGGTTACCGGCCTCATCCTCGACATAGACGTCCAGTTTACTCAAATCATAACCCGGATAAAAAATCCAGCCGCTTAAGTAATAATCATGATCGCCCGGTTCATATGCCGCATGATTGCGCGTCAGATTCTCAAAAGAAAGCACGCCTGTCACATTTTCTGCCGAAAATACATCTTGGCGGCTTGAAACTTCCTGGAAGGATGCCACATAAGTGAATATCTCACCTATGGTATCCACGAATTCTTTTCTATGTACCTGCGTATCCAGATGAAACGAGGCCAGTCTGCCTTCCGAACGTCTTTCCAGCTGCCCGCTCTGGTATGCCGATTCAAGCTCGCTGTATACTTTTTCATAGAATGCATTGGCCGTTTCACAGTCGCTGTAATACCCGCTTTGCTGAATTGCCGATACAAATGCCCAGCCCAGCCAGCCGTCTTCCAGATTCCCGTCTCCCGGATTGGTATCATACACATCAAACAAATCCATGTTTTGCAGCATCACATCCTTTACGGAATTCAGCGTCGGTGATACCTCACAGAGCCGTTCAAACGTCGCTCTTGTCATACTGCAGCTATTGACTTCTTCCTCCTGCAGTACAGACGTCATATCTCCAAAGGCCAGTCCATAGTACGGAATTCCATTTGAACCATATGTCTTTACATTCATATAGGATACAAAGGATGTGCATACCCAGATCCCGGCAAATGGCAGCAACAGACATACCGCCAGTATCACACTGCTCTTTTTTCTTCTTTGAAACAAAAGCAGCCCTGCCGTTATGAGTAATACGGTAATGACAAAAGGCAGCAGCCAGATGGTATCATTTTTTACAATCCACAAAAAACCCAGAGATGCACCCGTCAGAAACGACCATAACACCGGCTTCCACATTTTCTCATCCAGAATGGAAAAATAAAGATTCAGGATACAGCCGAACACCCAAAGTGTCAGAGCCAGCCCCAGTCCGTTGCGGTAAACACGCTGTGTCGTCTCCGCCGCATAACTGACCGGATTAAACAGAATCACCAGAAAAATCCCAAACCAGACATAGCGGTTGGATATAATTCGCCGCAATGCCCAGGCAAAAATCCCGGTTCCAACTGTATAGATCAAAGAAATAGCAAACAGATACGGAATATGCAGCCGAAAACAAATCGCCAGAAAAATGCTGAATCCAACTTCTTTTACAAACGTGAATGCGTCAAAACTGCCCGTCCATTCTCCGCTTATCATTGTATACGCCCAGTATTTCAACAGCTGATCATCACATGCCGCTCCCGGCATCGGATTGATGGGAAGACCATTCACCATCAGAATCCGTACAATTGCAGCCAGTATCACTGCAGCCGGCAGCCAGTACCGGCTGACCTGTTTTTTTATCACTGTTTTATCCATGTGCACACCCTATTTATGTTTGATGTGAAGAATTCCAATAAAAAAGCTTCCAAACACAACTTCGATCCCGACTACGATAAATAACATTGCAGGAATTGTAATCCGCATCATGCTTTCCGGTGACAGACCGCCAAATCCTGCGCGTCCCCAAATGCAGAATGCAACGATTGTTGTGATAATTCCAATCAGAACCAGCAGCAGTCCAATCAAAACACCTTTTTCGGTAGACGTATTTTCAAGCCACTTGTCCAACTTGCCTTCCGTCGGAATAAAACCGGTGACGCTTGCATAAGAACGTGAAAATAGCGAAAACATGACGAGATTCACACCTACCATCATAGCCGCTGCTGCATACATCAAGGTATGGACACCAAGACCCACGGAACCGATATGTATGGAGCCAACGCTTAAAATCACGGTCAAAATCAGACCAACAAAGAAAAGAATCAGACCCGGATACATAAACAGCCAGTTCGGGCTGTGCATCAGTAAAAATTTCAGATGCCGCCATCCGTCATGCCAGCTTCTCAGATGCGGTGCATGAGAACGTCCGTCTTTTTTTAACGTTGTCGGAACTTCTGCAATCTTTAAATGATTCAAGGTGGATTTTACGACCATTTCGCTCGCGTATTCCATTCCGGTTGTTACCAATCCCAGTTTTAAGATGGATTCTCTTTTGTATCCTCTCAGACCGCAGTGATAATCTCCGATCTCACAAGGAAAAAACAGTCTTGCAATAAAAGAGAGCACCGGATTTCCCAGATATTTATGAAGCGGCGGCATTGCCCCCGGCTCAATCCCTCCTTTAAAACGATTGCCCATAACCAGATCATTGCCCTCACGAAGCTTTTCTACAAACGGCATGAGGTGAAGGAAATCATAACTGTCATCCGCATCTCCCATGATTACATATTTACCCAAAGCGCCGTTGCATCCACCGATCAGTGCTGCTCCGTAGCCTTTTTCCGGTACATTTACGACTCTTGCCCCGTTCTCGGTGGCAATTTGCTGGGAGCCGTCAGTACTTCCATTATCTGCAATCACGACTTCCCCGTTTACCCCGCTTTCGTTCAGAAACGTCTGCGCCTTCTTAATACAGGTGGCCAGTGTCTCTGATTCATTCAGACACGGCATCAATATTGTAAGTTCAAACTGTTCGTTCATATACATTCTCCTTTTTGTTAATATCTGTTTATGGCCAATGTCCAAACTGCGTTGAGCAGTACAAACGAGCATACAGCCAGAATTGCTCCATTATAATATTCGCGTTTCATCCGGTTTTCTATCCGGCCGCTTCCGATCACATACAGTACCGGAAACATCACCGGTGCCAGATAGCGGTACTGACAGCCTGCAATGGTATTGCTCCCGACCGCAGTATATGCAATGTACATGGAAGTGGCCACCAGACACATCGCTGCAAACGCCATGAGAATCGTGGCAGCTCTCGGAAGAATCCGCACATTGCAGTCAGAGGCATTTTTATCCGTAAAGGTAACAACCATCAGTGTCACAAGCATCAGCGGTGCATAGCCGGTAATTCCAAGATTACTGAAATAGTGGAAATACGTCATATAACTGCAGGCGGAACTAAATGACACGTAATTTGCCAGAAATGTCAGCAATGTCTTCGTATATGCAAGCGGATTGGCTAGAATATATGCCGTCTGTGCCCCTGCATTTACCTCCGCTCCTCCGCGGCTGTCCTGCACGCCTCCACCGCTGGAAGAAACAAATGGGAGCAGAAAATTCGCGAAAACCGCAATTGTAATCACCGCAACCGCGGCCATCATCAGTTTTCTCTGCCGGCTGCTCACATATTTATGTTTCGGCATCAGGAGCGTAACAAGTATCAATGGGATATAAATGACCTTCGGCCCGACACCGATAAAAAATGCCAGCAGCATGAATATCCATTCCCGCATGGTCATCTTTTTTTCCGGCTGCTGCAGTTCTCCAAAGAAGCAGCAGAAACCATACAAAAGCCATGCCGTAATCCAGGGATCATAGGAATAGGAAGACGCCATAAACAGATTAAATGGCAGCAAGGCAACTACTGCCGCAATCATCTTTCCGGATTTTAATTTTTTTAATGCCAGATAGACCATAACTGCATAAAACAGAAGATTTGCCCATCTTCCAAGCATAAATGTCATATGGTACGGCAACTGCAATGCACGTCCCAGCAACAGACCCGCTGCTGCCGGAATATAGCAGAGCTTCTTATATCTCGGCCACATCCGCACGGTCAGTCCCGGCTGATCATCCTGATAGAGGGAATCGACGGTCTCATACAGCTTCGTCTGACTTTCCCGGTCATAATACAGCTGCTCCAGTGCTGTATTCGGGAAATCATTCAGCAGATATTCATCCGCCTTTGAAATAGACTTATCAAAGAAATGTGACAGCATCATGGAATAATTATAGTGAACCTCATCATCCCAGGAAACACCGCAGGATGCAGGAAGCACCGTTGCAAAAATCGTTCCGATGCTCATGATTACAATCATAACACCAAGTTCTATCTTCTTTGAAAACAGACTTCGGTAAAACATAAAAAGACTGATGAATTCAAGTACGACAAATGCTGTAATGTATCTTCCCCAGTAAAAGGAGTCCCCCTGATAGAAACAGACCGCGATCAACCGCTCCGCGGCAAAGGCCAGTACCATATCGACAGCAAAAATCAGAATGCACGTTCCGGCAGCCTTCTTTTTTTTCCAGCAGCCTTTTGCCCACTCTGACACGTTTCTTTCCATACTTTGAACCCACCGGTTCACGATCGGAATCCTACAGACTCCGTAAATCAATACAAACCCCGCCACATAAGCAGCTGCTATTTTTATCACAGACGGTATGTGTCCTACATAGGACAGCAGAATCAGTGTAACTCCCAATACGTAAAGCAGGTAGATTGGAAGCATCGTTCTAATTGACTTCATTCAGCTTTTCTCCCTTGATGTAAAAACGCATGATCAATCCCGCCAGCCATTTCGGCCAGAATTTCAAAAACATGGCATAGTCTTCCTGCCCGCGGACATTTCCGTTATTGATGGTATTCGATGTCTCGGAACCCTCGTGTACACGGTGATACGTCAACGGTCTTCTGGAATACACGAATTCTCCTTTCACCTTAGAGAGCTTCTCCCACTCTTCCCAATCCAGATTACTGCGGAAATCCGACACAAATACGGTCTCCGGCAGATGTTCCTTCACATAGGCGACGGACCAGCATGACACCGGATTACCCAATGCGATTACACTGCGTTTGAAAAACCTGATTCCATGAAACGCCTTTATTCGAAGCGGCAGTAACATAGTCCGTTTTACCCACAGCATTGTACTCTTTTCCACGACCTCCCCGTTGCGAAGTTCATGATATCCGGTAAAATAAAACAGCGGATGCTTTGCCCTGTTCAAGTTTTCCAGCATATCCGCAACGTATTCCGGATGATAACGGTCATCCTGATGTGCAAGTGTGACCAGCTCCGTATCGGATGCATGATATCCGAAATTCCAGTCATTTGCAATCCCCCCTTCGCCCGGATTGACGAAAAGGGGAAGCTGGTATTCCTCCGCAATGGATCTGATATATGCATTATCCGTAGATGTGGTCACAATAATCTTCGTATGGACCGTCTGCTTCAAAAGCGATTCTATACACTCCCGCAGATAAGGACTTTCTTTATATGCACAGACTGCGAACGTGTGATCTTTTGCCTGAAAATTCATTTCTCAAATCCCTTTGTTTATTCTACTTTATTTTGATACATATCATCGTAGTATTTCTGATAATCGCCGCTTGTGACATTCTTCATCCAGTCTTCATGCTCGAAGAACCATGCAATCGTCTTGCGGATTCCTTCTTTGAACATGGTTTCCGGTTCCCAGCCAATCTCAGCTTTAATTTTATCCGGAGCAATGGCATAACGTCTGTCATGTCCTTTTCTGTCTTCCACATAGGTGATCAGGTCTTTGCTGACAAGCGTTCTTCTCAGATCTCCTTCCGGAAGCATCTCCAGCAGTGTCTCTATAATAATGTTGATAATCTCAATATTCTGCTTCTCATTATGTCCGCCAATGTTATAAGTCTGTCCGAGACGTCCATTTTCCTGAACCATATCGATTCCCTTTGCATGGTCATCCACATAGAGCCAGTCACGTACATTCTTACCGTCACCGTAAACCGGTAATTTCTTTCCGGAAAGTGCGTTGTTGATGATCAGCGGAATCAGCTTCTCCGGGAACTGGAACGGTCCGTAGTTATTTGAACAGTTTGTAATATTTGCCGGGAAATGATAAGTATCAATGTATGCTTTTACCAGGAAATCCGAGGATGCCTTACTTGCAGAATATGGGCTGTGCGGATCATATGGAGTAGTCTCATAGAAATAAGTTCCGTCGTCTTCGAGGGAACCGTATACTTCATCGGTAGATACATGCAAAAACTTCTTTCCCTCTTTAAATGTACCGTCCGGCAGCTCCCATGCAGCCTTTGCACAATTTAACATAACTGCGGTACCGAGTACGTTTGTCTTTACGAATACTTCCGGATTTTTGATACTTCTGTCAACGTGGCTTTCTGCTGCGAAATGAACCACACGGTCAATTTCATTTTCTGCAAAGATTTTGGAAATTGCCTCGTTGTCGGTAATATCCGCACGCACAAATGTGTAATTATCTCTGTTTTCAACATCTTTGAGATTTTCCAGATTGCCTGCATAAGTCAGTACATCGACATTGATAATACGAATTTCATCCCCATATTTGCGGAACATATAATGGATATAATTGGATCCAATAAATCCTGCGCCACCTGTTACTAAATAAGTTCTCATAAATATTCTCCTTCTATTAATCAATTTCGCACTTATGTGCTCTCTTTATGATGATTATTGAGAAGCGCTTCTAGCTTCGCATAATCTCCTTAACTTTTTAATATCTATTTATTTAATAATTCCTTAAGATAAACATCCAGTGCATCTTTCCAGTCCGCCATACAGTAGTCACTGGTCAGTTTGAGCATATAATTTTCCAGAATGGAATATGCGGGACGTTTTGCAGATGCCGGATTCATTTTGGCATACTCCTCTGAAGTCACATGATTGACCTTTGTCGTCTTTCCTGTTTTCCGAAAGATCTCTTCGGTAAAATCTGCCCAGTTTGTATCCCCTTCACAGGTTGCATGAAACAGTCCGTAATTCTCTGTCGGTTCCAGATGGCGAATCATTTTTGCAAGCTCCGCTGCACTGGTCGGTGAACCTTTCTGATCACATACCACATTGATCACATCGTGATTTTCTGAGAGTGCGAGCATGGTCTTTACAAAATTCTTCCCATCTCCATAGAGCCATGCCGTTCTGAGGATCATATATTTTTTTGCAAATTCTCTTACAAATCTCTCCCCTTCCAGCTTCGTCTTGCCATAGGCACTCACCGGATTCGGCGCATCAAACTCCGTATACGGGCTTGTCCCATTTCCTTCAAATACATAGTCGGTAGACACATGGATCATCTTCGCATCCAGTTCCGCTGCAGCAATACTCAGGTTTCTCGGTCCAATCGCATTGATCTTGTATGCGAGATCCCACTGCTCTTCACATTTATCGACATTGGTATGCGCTGCGCAGTTAATGATCACATCCGGTTTCGTTTCCCGTACCAGTTTTAAAACCGCATCCACATCGGTAATATCGAGAGATCTGACTCCCTCTCCCTCTACCACATCCGTATTGATAAACTCCACCTCATCTGCCGCATATTCTTTCCGAATCGCACGACCTAACTGTCCATTGCAGCCAGTCACTAAAATCTTCTTCATCGTTTCCTCCATCCTTACATCACTATAACATTTTATTTATCAAAAAAAGAATTCTTGTAATAACACCGTCGAGTTTTTCCTGCCGATAAAAGGCATGTCCAAACACCACTTTCCATTTTTCCGGCATTCGATCAGCGTTCAACAGCAATTGAACCAGATTGTCCTTTTCCGTATCTCCCTGATACAAAGCCGCAAAATTACTCAGCTGCCCTTTCAACTTTCCCTTGTTTTTCTTCACATATTCTGCCTTGGCCTGTATCGTTCCAAGTGCCGTTGAACTTGCGCCGACCACATTTCCACCATGCTGGCGATACCAGATATAGGC
>JAEWCQ010000029.1 GCA_023390555.1 Bacillota bacterium
GTTCCCGGATCTCCGTTTACACCTATCAGTGCAAACTGTTTCAGGTTACCGATGATTCCTCCGGTATTTCCGCTGAAGCTTAAGGAATAACCGAACAATACCCACATGGCTGCTGCGAGTCCCATAATGAAGAATGAAGCCATCATGGTATTTAACACATTCTTTCTCTGTACCATTCCCCCATAGAACAGCGCCAGGCCAGGCGTCATAAATAAAACCAGTGCCGCACAAATCAAAATAAATGCTGTGTCTCCCGTATTAATCGTCATAATGTATCTAACCTCCATTTTTTTATATTTAGCAAAAAAGACGCCCCTAGAATAAATTCTAGGAGCGCCTTTGCTCATATCGGTATCTTAACATACTTCTTTTCATGATTCAAGATAATTTTTTTATCTAAAATAATTTTTTTTTCATTTTAAATAATTTTTTTTAATTAATCTAACATACTTCTTTTCAATCTAGACCTTCTCCACGACAAAAAGTGCTCCGACGACATTCCACAGTCCCGGAAAATAATCCATAATCTGCCACACACCGGCTCCGGCCAGACCATATTCCGGGATCAGCCGCAGCTTTGCATCCATACTGCGCACATCATCAAACCATACCACTCGGATCTGGTTCTTCTCATCCGTATAAAAATAGTAAGGTGACTGCGACTGCTCATCGAAGGTAATACTTACTCTGTACTTTGCGGCACGTTCGATTGCTTCCTGATTCGATATGGTCTCTGCACGGGACTCTCCTTTTACAAACGGCAGAATCCAGTCATAGGCATAATTCGGGACCCCCAGCAGGATTTTGTCCGGATCGATGACAGAGACACCGTAGTCTACCACCCGTTTTACCCTGTCCAGCGGGGATGTAGCCATCGGCGGACCATACAGATAGCCCCATTCATATGTCATAAAGAGTACATCGTCTGTCACCTTTCCGATTGCGGGATAGTCGTGTGCCTCATACAGCAGCCCCTGCATTTCCCCGCTTGTCTTTGGTGCGAGTGCAACCACAGTAAAGAAGCCCTCCTGCGCCAGACGGTCTCTCGTCTTCTGAATAAAATTGATCAATCGCTCCCTGTCTACCGGATAGATATACTCAAAATCTATATTCAGGCCTTCATAGCCCTTTTCCTTCATATTGGCTACTACATTCTCAATCAGCCGGTTCTCCGCCTCCTCATTTTTAAATAATTCACTGGCAAGATCACTGTTAAAAGAAGTGTCCGTGGCATTCATCGGCACAAGCATCATTACAGGTGCCACACCCTGTTCTTTTGCCAGCTTGATGATTGGTTCATCATTGAGCGGAAGGAGTGTTCCATCCGGCAGAAAATGATAGGCGAATATCGTGATATAGGTCAAAAATGGCAGCGTTTTCCGCAGCACTTCCTCTCTGATATTCGGATAGGCGAATCCGTTTACAACAATGCTGTCAATCGGCTGTTCTCCTTCAAAAAACAGAATGATCGTTTCACCGGCAACCAGATACGGTAAAAGTGTAATTTGAGGATTGTTCTGCTGTATTTTGGCCACAGATACCCCATATTTTTTTGAAATGCTCTCTAATGTATCGCCTTCCTGAACCGTATATACCATGGAAGGAATACGGATTGCAAGGCTCTGTCCCACTACCAGCTGTTCGGGATTCGGCAGCTCATTCACTGCAATAATATTTTCAGGTGTAGTTTTGTACTGATTGGCAATGGAGGTAAGTGTATCTCCAGGTGAAACAACATATATCTGCAATGATATCTCCTCTCTGCGAGTTCTATTTTGATTCATCACCACATTATATGTGCGACCCAGAGCAATTATTTATAGAAAACCGCCAAAGAGCAGAAAAGTTCTGGATTTTTAGCTATGTTTTACAAAGGTACCATGCTGTAATTCCCGATAGGCCTCCATCAGCTCCTCCTGCGTGTTCATAACAATCGGACCTCCCCATGCGATCGGTTCGTACAGCGGTCTGCCCGCAAAAAAGATAAAACGTGCATCTGTGTCTTCCGGAGCGGTCACTGCAATATGATCTCCGCTGCCAAACAGAACCGCCGTCTTTTCAGCGATGCGCTTTTCCTGTATAAAGGCATCTCCCTCAATCAGAAATACAAATGCTGTCTCGTCTTCCTGCACCGGGATTTCGATTTCTTTGCCCCGGGAAATTGAAATGTCATAAATCGATGCCGGCAGATAAGCCGGTTTTACGCCCTGTATTTCGCCGAAACTGCCGGAAATCACCCGAACTGTAGCACCGTCAATTTCCTTGCATGCAATCTGTTCTTTCGTGATTCCAAGATAAGCCGGCTCCGTCATCTTACTGTCCCGCGGGAGGTTCAGCCATAGCTGGAAACCAAGCATTCTTTCCGATCTTTTCGGCATTTCCTGATGCAGGATGCCGCTCCCGGCCGTCATCCACTGCGCTTCTCCGGAACGAATCACACCCTTGTTTCCCAGACTGTCTTCATGCTCTATCTCACCGGATATCAAATACGTGACGGTCTCAATTCCTCTATGAGGATGCATCGGGAATCCTGCCAGATAATCGGACGGATCTGTTGAATCAAATGAATCCAGCATAAGAAACGGATCAAAATCTTGAACATCCCGGTTTCCAAGTACCCGCACCAGACGGACACCTGCTCCATCCACCGCTCTCTGGCCCTTTATTTCTTTTTTTATCTCACATCTTTTCATACTGTCACCAGCCTTTCTTCTATTATTATATAATATTATATAACAAATTTTTCTACTTCTTTGAGCATTTTACCGGTTGCACTGCTCAAAACCTGTGCCGAAGCGGCAACCTCTTCGGTTGACGCACTCATTTCCTGCGAAGATGCGGAAATCTCTTCTGATGATGCGGAAACTTCCAAAGAAATTGTCGAGATCTCTTCAATCTTTGAACGCACGTCATTTTTGTCGCGTTCGATTGTCTCAGCAGAACCTTTGATCCGTTTGATTTCCGGTATGATTTCATCAATCGCGGCAATGATTTTCTGGAAGGATACCAGTGTATTCTCGATTACCTGAACCTGTTCCATAAGTTGACTGTCCATGACCGTTGAATTTGTCACCATGCTTTCCGTTCTCTTTGCTATTTCATTGACGATATCACCGATATGGCTTGCAGATTCTTTGGACTTTTCGGCAAGTATACGGATCTCATCTGCCACCACGGAAAATCCTTTTCCGGCCTCCCCTGCACGGGCTGCTTCAATTGCGGCATTCAATGCCAGCAGATTCGTCTGTTCCGCAATATCGTTGATTAATTTGGTAATATGGCTGATCTGGCTGACATCCTGACCCAATGCGGTAATCTTCTCATAGAATTCCTTAAAGGAATGGCTGACATCCGTTACAGATTCATTCAGCCGGTTCATTTCCGCACTGCTGTCATTTGCCATGACGCTGATCTCTCTGGAGTTGGAATCCACGGACTGTATTTCTCCGACCATGCCATCCAGCTTATTGTTAAACTCATCCAGAATTCCGGTTACCGCGATCAGACTCTCCGACTGATCATTTGTTCCCTGCGCCACTTCTGTAATCGCCTGTGTAACACCCTGTGCAGTGCTGGAAATCTCCTCTGCAACAAGAGACAGCTGATCTGACTGTGTGTTGATATCCGTGGAATTGTCTTTTATTTTCTGAATCATATTGCGAAGAGACCCCTGCATGTTTTTCATTGCATTTGTCATTTCTCCCACTTCATCCTTGCTTTTCAGATATTTCGGCTGTATCGTCTCGCTCAGATTTCCTTCTGCCAGGAATTTCAAATGCTTTGATGTCAGCTTAATTCCCTTTGTAATGGCCCCCGCGATAAAATAGACATCGGCGAGTCCAAGAAGAATAAATACAACGGAAATAAGGATAGAAGTTGATTTCAAGCCGTCCAATTCTGAAAGCATATCTTTTTGGGTAACGGTAATTCCAACCGACCAGCCGGTATCTCCAACCGGTGCATATCCGATAAATTTATCGGTTCCCTGATAGCTGAATTCACCCATTCCAGTCTCGCCCAGTATCATCTTTTTCTCAATAACCGCCAGACTCTGCAGACTTTCATCGCTTTTTGACTCCTCAATCAGATTGTATCCGTCTGTAACTTTTTCCTGGTCGGAATTTGCGACAGCCTTACCATCTTTATTGAGCATAAAAGCCAGACCGTTTTTCCCGACCTTTACTTCATTTGTCAATGTACTCAGGTCATTTCCATCTCTTGTTTCTAACAGCACACCTACAATCTTATCCCCGTATTGGATCGGTACGAGATACGGCACAACTACAATATTCTCTCCCTCAACCTGAACCGGATCGGCCACATTGCTTTCTCCATTCAAAGCTTTCTGGTAATATTCCCGATCCTGAATCTCTGCAGTCGTCCCGTCTGTATTCGTCAGATTGCCTTTTGTATCTACAATCCCCATCCGGACTGCACCCAGTCTCTCGCTTTCTTCTTTTAAAATCTTTAGTTTACTTTCCAGCGAAAGTTCGGGATTGCTGATATCTTCTCTTGCGGCGATCGACTCCAGTGATTTGAGTTCTCCATCTAATCTACCGTCAATGTTATTTGCCGTCTGCTCTGCAATCTCCGGCAATGTATCGGCAAGATTTTTCTTCAGTGCGGATGAAGCACTTACAAAAGACAGTACCACGAGGCCCACGCAGATTACCGCAATCAGGCTTCCCACAAATACCATCAGTTTCGTTTTAATACTCTTCATTTTCTTTTCCTCCTCTGTACGTTTTCTGAAAAAAGCATCTATCCTTCTGTCACATTTTTTAAAATCTCTTCAATATTCTGCTCCAGCTTTTTTCGTTCTTCCTTTGAAAAACCATGCATCATGATGTCTAAAAATTCCGCTTCCATCTTTTGCAGCTTCATTTTTACTGCAGCTGCCTCCGGCTTCATCCTGATTCTCACACATCGCCTGTCTTCACAGGTAAAATCCTTCTCAATTAATCCCTGCATTTCGTATTTATCCAAGATGTTGGACAGTGAAGATTTGGATATCTTCCACTCGCTGGCAATTTCATTAAACAACACCGGGCTACCGTCTTCCGGTAAAATAAAAAATAAAGGAATATGCTTATGTAAGATTGGAACATGTTCCGCTCTGAGTCGTGCTTCGATAAATTCTTCAGAAATTGCATCGATTTCATAAAGCATCCCTAAAATACATTGCTCTTTCATCGCATCCTCCTCTTCTGGGCATTCTGAATTTGTTCGTTCGTGTACGAACATTATAATAACAGGAATATCCGATTGTGTCAAATCTTTTATTATACAATTTAATTTTTTCATTTTAAATTTTGTTTTATTGAACCATTGGGTATCTTGATCATCTATTTCTACATTTTATTCTCCCAATATGTTTTTTTCGTAAAAAGCCCTCAAAATAGGTAAAAAAATGGTACTTTTGGCGAATTGTAAAGATTTTATAAAAATAGTACAGTAAAGAATATTTTACCAATCTCAGAAAGGGGTATTGGATTATGAAAAAACGAAACGTCAAGTTACAGACAAAAGTATTTCTGATGACAGTCACCATTGTAATTTTAATTGGAATCTGTATCGGTGTCACCGGTTATGTCAGTATTCACGATATGGGGAGAAAGGATATCGGGCAGGAATCGCTCTCAATTGCACAGGCTGCCACGGTAGGAATCGACGGAGATAAGATTGCAACCATCAAAAAAGAACTGAACGATACGGACAGTTACTATTTGGAAATCAATGACAAGCTCAATCAGATTAAAAAACAGACGGGCTGTACGTATCTCTACATGATTGCCATTTACGATGATGAAAATATCATGTACATCTGTGACGGCTCCGACCGTGACAGTGAGGATTTCTCTCCGCTTGGTACGACCGAAAGCAGGGACTCCTATCCGTCAGAGGCAATAAACTGCCTGCAAGACGGCAATCCCGCCTATTCTGACATTTACGACGGCGGCAGCTGGGGCTATCTGACCTCCGGCTTTTCCCCTGTCTTTGATTCCTCCGGAACAGTAGTTGCTGTCATCGGCTGTGATTACTCGGCTGACTATATCTATGGCTATATCCAGTCTTTTGCGATCAAAATCAGCAGCATAGCGGGCATTTTTCTGCTAATCTGTATTTTTTACTCCTTTTTCTTTCTGCGAAGCTGCTTTAAACCGATTCGTTCCATTGTAAAATCAGTGAAAAAAATAAAAAGCGGAGATCTTACTGTTGTCTTTGAGACAGGCTCCAAAGATGAGATTGGACTGATCAGTGAGGAACTATCCAGAATGACAGCCTCCCTGCGTGATATGGTTTCCATCGCACTTGAGACCTCAAATCAGCTGATCACCTCTGCAAATGATATCGAATCTTCCTCCGGACAGTCCATGAAATCCTATCACGAAGTGGCTCAGGCTGTCGAGGAAGTAGCACAAAGTGTAAATGCACAGGCAAGGGATGTGGAAAACGGACACCAGAGTGTTCTGGATCTTGTAGAAATCATGAAGAAGAATCAGATACTGATTGGCAGAATGAATGAGGTAACGGCAGACATCACACATGCCAAAGAAGAGGGAAGCGATTCCGTACAGACGCTGATCGATATATCCAATACAAACAATTCTCTTGCGGCGTCCGTGCAGGAGGATGTGATAAAGACAAGCGAAATTGCAACTCAGATCAATGGAATCTGTCAGAATATTCAGGAACTTGCCAATCAGACGAACATGCTTTCCCTGAATGCCGCAATCGAGGCCTCCCGTGCGGGAGAAAGCGGAAAGGGCTTTGCCGTTGTGGCCGATGAAATCAGAAAGCTGGCAGAACAGTCAGATTGCTCCGCAAAAGAAATTGACGGCATGGCCTCCCGTCTCAATCAAAATTCCAGAGAGACCATGAACACAATGGAGCTCTATCGAAAAGCCCTCGCCAAACAGGAAGAAAGCATTTCCGTCACAAGCAGCAAATTCATACATATCTCAAATGCAATTGAGCAGATGACGCATACCATGCAGGAAATGAACGCCTCCTCTTCCAATATTGATGAGTACAAAGAAACGGTGCTTCATATACTGGAGGATCTCTCAGCCATTGCACAGAATAACGCTTCTGCTACAGAAGAAACCACGGCTTCGATGGAATCCGAGTCCAGCAATATCGAGGCACTGGAAAAACTGGGGCGCAGGCTGAATCAGGCCGCAATGGAACTGAACGCAGTCATCTCCAATTTTCAGGTATAGTCAAACGGAAATCGGAACTGTCAATCTCTTGCCAGTTCCGACAGCAATTCCGCCTTTCTGGTTCCGATCAGCAGCTCCTGATTATAGTTCAGATACCGCTCACAGGTATGCTCCGCCAAAAATCTTGCAGAGTCCGACCCGATTGTCAGTTCTGTCACGAACACGACCATTTCCTGTCCGTTCTCAAAAGCCCGCTCCATGAAATCAAAAGCAGCTTCCAGTGCCGCTTTTGCTGTCTGTTCTGTTTCCTCCAGCCTCTTCAATTGCACATCAAAGCCCTGCTTCGCTTCCGCAAAACTGTCTTGCCCGGAAAGTCCCGCCTGCGGCCTCCCCTCTCTGAGATTTTTCAAAAGTATTTCCTGATATTGATCTTCCTCTTTCGTAAAAAGTCCGCTTTGTCTTCCCTGGAAAAGCTCCGCTTCCTTTGCAGCAAGCAGCTCTTCATAAATTTCCTGTGGAGAGGCAGCGTCCTCGACATGGGTGCGATACTCTTTCAGCCATGCATACCATGTATCGGTCAGATATTTATCTTTGAGCGCTTTCCGAAACCCGACCTGCAGTCCGTCCAGAAGCAGATTGACCACGCTGAGGCGCTCATCGAACGCCGCCTGATAGATACGTGCATAGATATCCGGTTTTACATTTCCGGCCAGGATTTCCGGTATTCCATAGTCATCCTGATACTTCCGGTACAGATCAAAATAAGCGGACACATCTTCCGCAACTTCATCATGACGTAAAAATTCATAAATGATTTCTTCCACAATCGGCAGCTGCAGCTCCTCATAGACATCCATCAGATTACTGAGATCCTCCCAGCCTCTTGCCGTTACAAATTTCAATCCATCCACATCTGCTTCCACCCGGTAGAAGTTCTTCGGTCTCAGTTCTAAATAGCTTAAAATTGCACTGTTCATGTGCTGCGCCCGTGCATAGGCTTTCCATACACCAAGGTCCGCGTCCACATTGATACAGCGTACGCGATCGAGTGTTACCATATCAAAGTCGCGCACGGATTTATTATATTCCGGCGGATTCCCGGCAGCCACAATGAGCCAGCCCTCCGGCACTTTCTGATTCCCGAAGGTCTTGCCCTGCAGGAACTGCAGCATGGTAGGTGCCAGTGTTTCTGATACACAGTTGATTTCGTCAATAAACAGAATACCTTCCTTTAATCCGGTCTCCCGCATCTTCCGGTATACGCTTGCAATAATCTCACTCATGGTATATTCCGTGATCGAATATGTTTTTCCCTCAAATTCCTCTTCCCGGATAAACGGAAGTCCCACAGCACTCTGTCTGGTGTGGTGCGTAATCGTATAGGATACCAGACCGATTTTACATTCTCTTGCAATCTGCTCCATAATCTGTGTCTTTCCGATTCCGGGCGGTCCCATCATCAGAACCGGTCGCTGCCGGATGGACGGGATCTGATAGCTGCCGCTCTCATCCTTTTTCAGGTACGCCTGTACCGTATGCTTGATCTCCTCTTTGGCCTGCTTAATATTCATTGTTATCTCCACTCCTATGTTCCACTTTTTCAAATTCTTCCGGTTCCAGACGCAGCCGGATCGCCCACGGCGGTACGGTGCTTTCCTCATAATCATCGAGAAACAGAAAAGCCGTTTTATAATCCGGTCTCTTCTGGGGGTAGATTCCCTTTCCGTCCGTAAAATACAAAAGTCCGCACAGATTTTTCAGGGTTTTGTTTTCCACCAGCTCATTCACATAGGAAAATGCCGGACGAAAATCCGTACCCCCGCCGCCTGCCACGATAAAGCCGTCAAGCAGATTTTGCAGCTGCTCCTGGCTGGATACTTCCTGATCCATACGCACCTGATTGTCACACTGAATGATCCGAATTTTCGATTTCCGAAAAAAGCTGTTTTCCTGTGTCAGTATGCGGAAGGTCTCTTTCAGGAAATTCTGTATCAGCTCTCCACTAGTGGAATAGCTCGTATCCACAACTACCACAAATTCCTGTATCTTCTTTACCTCCCGGCTCTCAAGCGGTTCAATAAACGGCATGTTCCGATACAGACGCAGTCCATAAGAGTAATAGTTCAAATCAAACTCGTCAGGATCGACTTGCAGTTCTTCCCGCAGAACGGAAAATTTCTGCAAAAAGTCCCGATAGCTTCTTCTTCCCTTTTCTGCTTTAAGCTGTGCTGTCAAAAGCTCTTCGCCGTCTTTTGTCTCGTCTCCGCGCTTTTGCTGCTCCATACGGGTCTGTCTGGAAATCTTGCTCCATTTATTCTGTATGGACGGATTTGCCGCATTTTGATTTTCCTGTTTCGGCCAATATCTGTGATCATCCGTGTAGAATTCCTTCTCCAAACGTGCAGTTTCTTCAGTCTTCATAAGCTTTATCTGCCGATAGATGATTGCCGCAGAAATTGCCTTCCCCTCCTGCTGCAGCTGTTCGTAGGTCTTCTGCCGCAACCAGCTTAAGGCTCTTTTGGTACAGGGTTTGTTCATCCCGTCTATCGTATACTCAACCGCAATATCGCACGCAATATGCCACAGCCTGCGGTCTCTGCTGCCGCCGATCCATAGATGCTGAAAGATACAATGCAGCACCGTATGAAGATAAGCACGGTCGAGAAAGGGTGTATTATTTCGGAACACCCGGATTACCTGCTCCGAAGAAAAATACAGAGCAGTTCCATCCGTTGCAAATGCCGAAAGTCCCTCTTCTTCCTTAGGGGTAAGTGCGGACAACGCAATATCCAGGAATCGCAGATCCAGGTAGATCTCATTCCGGATAAAGTCCAGAATTTTTACGGACATCTCCGCTTCCCATTCCGTCTGCGTCTGAATGTGTTTCATCACGCCCTCCTCCTCTCTGTTAAAATGCATCAAATTGATATCTACCCGCTTTGTCCTCTGTATCATATTCCCGTTTCCAGCGCATCAACGCTGCCGTACCCTCGGTCCACTCCGCCTCTGCCGCCGCTTCGATACAGGCAATCACTTCCTGCTCTGAAAAATAATGTTTCTCACATAAAAAAGAAAGCCGTTCCAAATTTTTCTCATTGACCATCCTTCGCCCGATATTTCCGGCATGCTCCTTTATATATGCTTCATAAATATCTCTGCTGTGACCAGTAAGCCCTTTCGGATAGCAAAGACGGTTTAACGCCATTCTCGCAAGCGTCTTCTCTGACTCCTCCACACAGGCTTTTGGAAACACTTCATCGTATTGCTGCAGATTGACTACGCCATCCGTAAAACACTGCCTGGCACGAAAACCCTCTCCCGTAATTTTACGACCAAATACATGAGCCGGGGTTATCTCATCGTAAGCTTCCGAATATTCCGGATAAACAAGCACCGCCTCCGGACCGTCCTCCCCCAAAAAACAGACCTCCATATTGGAGGATATACGATGCAGCAGCTGCCGGATTCCGGTTTTTTTTTCGATTCCGCACCGCACCGAAACCCGGTCAAAATTCCGACAGTTCATAAACACATCACTCCCGAATTCCTGTGTACCGCATCCGATCGATAACTTCTTCAGACGGCTGCAGTTATAAAATGCGCAGTTTTCGATCTCCCGGACTGTGCCCGGCAAAAATACGGACTCCACATAATTCCCACTCAATTCATGCAGATCAGCTTCCGTCTGATTCTTCTTTAGACTGCCGTCTGCCTCCAGATAAGTATCTTCCCAGCTCCCTTTTTCCGGCAGGTGCTCAAAAGCAGAGAAGCAATAGGCTCCAATCTGTGTCAGCGGATACCCGGCAATCTGCTCCGGAAGGATTATATTCGGCGATTCTCCGTAAATGCGGAGCACCTTTGCTTCCTTCTTCTCTGTTTTCTGCCACAAAAGCCGGCAGTTCTCTTTTCCTTCTGTCATAGTTCTTCCTGTTTCTCTGCTTTCCATTCCCGGATTGCTTCCAGTCGTTCTTTCACCCGCTTTTCTTCGCCCTGCTCCGTTGGATCATAGTACCTCCGGTCGCTGAGAGAATCCGGCATACACTGCATATGTGTCAGTTTCTCCTGCGCATTGTGTGCATACTCGTAGCCTTTTCCATAGCCCAGATCCTTCATCAGTCTGGTAGGTGCATTTCGAAGCGGAAGCGGGACCGGCTCTGCCGGACAGCTTTTCACATCATCCTTGCATTGCTCACAGGCAACATACAGTGCATTCGACTTTGGCGCCATAGCCAGATAGGTCACAGCATGCGTCAGATGAATATCACATTCCGGCATCCCCAGAAAATGACAGGCCTGATAGGCGGCTACCGCCACTTGAAGTGCCTGACTGTCAGCCATGCCAACATCCTCGCTCGCAAAACGAATCAGACGTCTTGCAATATACAACGGACTCTCTCCGCCCTCAAGCATGCGGCACATCCAGTACAGTGCCGCGTCGGGATCACTGTTCCGCATGGATTTATGCAGTGCGGATATCAGATTATAATGTTCTTCTCCCGCCTTGTCATACAGAAGGGATTTCCGGCTGATACATTGCTCCAGACCCTCATTGGTAACGGTGATTGCCTCTGCATCGATCGTCCCGTTTAGGACAGCCATTTCCAGCGTATTGAGCGCAGTTCTCGCATCTCCGTTGGCAAATGCCGCTATCGCTGCAAGCTGCTGACCGGTAATCCGTATCTGCTGCTTGCCATAACCCGAGGGATTTTTCAGCGCATTCTGCAGCAGCAGTACAATATCGTTCTCCTGTAAAGCCTTTAATACAAATACCTTGCACCTGGACAACAAGGCGGCATTGATCTCAAACGAAGGATTCTCCGTTGTCGCACCAATCAGAACAATACTTCCCTTTTCCACATAGGGTAAAAATGCATCCTGCTGCGCTTTATTGAAACGATGTATCTCGTCGACAAACAAAACCGTACGGATTCCCATCTGACGGCCCGATTCTGCCTGACTCATAACATCCCGTATTTCTTTTATTCCGCTGGTCACCGCACTGAAATTGATGAAATTCGCTTTCGTCCTGCCTGCTATAATGCTGGCAAGTGTTGTTTTCCCGACACCCGGAGGACCCCAGAAAATCATCGAAGAGATCTGGTCATGTTCAATGAGCTGCCGCAGCATTTTTCCTTTGCCAAGCAGGTGTTGCTGCCCGACATAAGCATCCAGTGTTTCCGGACGCAGCCTGCCTGCAAGCGGCATATTCATTTCCCGGTTATCAAACAGCGACATCTGTTCCATTTTATCGCCCCCTATTTCTCAACAGTCACCATCACAGGTACATGTCCAACTGCCGGCAGAAATTTATCCAGCAGATCCTGTGTCTTTATCCGCATACTTGCGGTATTGACACACGGATGACAGCCAAAATATTCCGATTCCAGCAGTTCATGATCCATCAGAAGCTGCACCCTGTTCTCTTTGTCATTCATAAGTCCCATGACACTGACAGAACCCGGTAGAATATCCAGATATGTCTCCATATATTCGTAGGGAGCAAAGGAAAGCCTTGCACTTCCAATCTGTTTTGACACGTCACCCGTTTTGAATTTCTTATCACCTGCCACCATCAGCAGATAAAATCTGGTCTTCTGTGTATTACAGAGAAACAGATTTTTACAGATCTGCGCCTGAAGAACTTCATCAATCCCGACGCAATCAGCCATGGTATCTGCACGTGCATGATCCATACGCTGGTATGCGATCTGCAATTGATCCAGCAAATCATATACACGGATTTCTTTTTCTTCTCTTCCTGCTAAATCTGCCGGTCTTCCCGCTGTCAGTTTCATTCCTCTATCTCCCTGTTCAGGCTGTAATAAGTAAAACTGCCGTTACTCAACAGTTCTCCCGCGTCATTCATGATCTTGACATCCAATACCGTAATCCGGTTTCCCTGACGGACTGCGGCAGCTTCGCAGCGGACATATTCCGTATCCTTAACCGGAAGCAGATAATTTAAGGTTCCATTTACCGTTGTAACATAGCTGCCGGCGGTAGATGCGGCAATCCCTGCCACCGTATCTGCCAACGCATAGATACAGCCACCGTGCATCCCGTTATAAATATTCGTATGGTGTTCTTCCATACGAATTCTTCCTGCCGCATAGCCATCCGCAACATCTGTGAGTTCCACTCCGATGTGATGCGCAAATGAGTTGGATGCGGCAATTTCTTTCAACTTCCGTTTCTCCATCCCTGATTTCCTTTTTGTGCTATCTTTCTTTTCTGCTTTCGCAAATCTTTTATTAAATATTAATATTACATGAAAAAGAGGAGAAATACAATGTATTCCTCCTCGCTTTTTCCTGTTTATTCTACAACATGAACTTTTATCATGTTTGTTGTTCCTGACATTCCGAGCGGAACTCCTGCGGTAAGTACAACTACCTCATTTGATTCGATCAGGCTCTTTTCCTTTGCAACATGAATTGCATGGGCAAACAATTCAAAGATATCTTTCTTCTCTTCCAAAAGGATTGGTGTAACTCCCCAGGAAAGATTGAGCTGACGCCAGACCTTTTCGGTAACAGCACAGCCGATAATCTCACAGCTTGGACGATAACGTGATACCATACGTGCGGATTTTCCAGATTTTGTAACAGTTAAGATTGCTCCTGCATTCAGATCATAAGCTGTGGTGCAGGTAGCATGACTGATTGCATCGGTAATATCCGGATTGGAATCTCTTTCGCGTGTAAAGAAACGCTTCATGTAATCAATATCCTCTTCGGTTCTGATTGTGATTCTGACCATCATCTGCAATGCCTCTACCGGGAACTTACCGGCAGCCGTCTCTCCGGAAAGCATGATAGCACTTGTTCCGTCGTAAATCGCATTTGCAACGTCTGTTGTCTCGGCTCTTGTCGGACGTGGGTTTTTCATCATGGAATCCAGCATCTGTGTTGCGATGATTACCTGTCTTCCTGCTTCGTATACTTTCTTGATGATCATTTTCTGAACAACCGGTACGTCTTCCACCGGCAGTTCCACACCCATATCGCCACGTGCGATCATGATGGCATCGGATACCTGAATGATCTCATCAATATTTTCCACACCTTCGCCGTTTTCAATCTTTGCAATGATTTTAATTGCACTTCCACCGTTTCCATCCAGAAGTTCGCGGATCTGACGGATATCATCTGCACAGCGGGCAAAAGAGGCCGCGATATAATCCACATCATTTTCAATTCCAAATAAAATATCTGCGCGGTCTTTTTCACTGATGTACGGCAGGTTTACATGTACATCCGGTACATTGACACCCTTGTGATTGGAAATTACACCGTCATTTTTCACGATACAGTGAATGTCCTGTCCTTCCACCGAAGTTACTTCCATACCCACCAGACCGTCATCGATCAGGATTCTGCATCCTGCCGCAACATCCTGATACAGGTGCGGATAAAGCACACTTACGATGCTCTCATTTCCAAGCACTTCTTTGCATGTCAGCGTGAACTCCTGTCCCTCTTTCAGCTGAATGCTTTCGTTTTCAAAATTGCCGATTCGGATCTCAGGTCCCTTCGTATCCAAAAGCATTGCTACCGGCTTATGAGACGCTTCTCTTGCCGCGCGGAGTCTTTTCATACGAATGCCGTGCTCTTCATAGTCCCCATGTGAAAAATTGAGACGTGCCACATTCATTCCCTCATCCACCAATTTTTCCAAAACACCCGGTCTGTCTGTTGCCGGTCCTAACGTACAGATAATTTTTGTCTTTCTCATATTATGATTCTCCTTTTAAGTATGTATTAATATCTTCCACTATTGTGCTGTCAAGAAATCCCCCATCTGCCATATTACGCATGATATCAATGCATTTCTCATGTGGCATCCCACTCTTGTATGGTCTCGGTTCCCCAAGTGCCTGATAGACATCCAGGCATGCAAGCAATCTGTCATTCTGATCCAGATCCTTTGCTGTTTTCCCAAACGGATACCCCTTTCCGTTCAGCCTTTCATGGTGATAAGATGCCCAGTGTGTTATATCCTCAAAGCCTTCTATCTGTGACAGAATCTTATATGTAAACCAAGCGTGATTCTTCATATATACATATTCATCGTCCGATAATTTATCCGGTTTCTCCAATACGTCATTGCTGATCGCCATTTTTCCGATGTCATGCAGTGCACCCGCAATATAAAGCCGATAACAGGTATCTGTATCATATCCGTAATACTGCCCCATCTTCATAGCCTTTTTTGCAATCCCGAGTGAATGTTTCCTTGTAAATTCGGACTTATAATCTATGATCTTAGCAAACAGATCCATAAGCTCCGTCATCTGCTTATAACTGTATTCCATCATAACATCCGGTACCAGTTCGCGTAATTCCTTCTCTATTCTGTCCTCGGATAGCTTTTCAAGTTCTTCCTGAGAAAAACTGCCGATAAACAAATCAACCTGACTTTCCAAAAATATACTTTCTTTCTCTTTGTTCAGGAAATCTATGATCTGCCGGTATTTATTACTACTATTATTTCCAAGGTCACATTCTTTATCCAATGTGTCCGCAAAATGTATCAACTGCGCGCCAAGCGGTGTGTTCTCGCCCTTCCTGCGAAAAGGTCCTGTTCCATCGGCTGTTTCATGATGGTAGAGAATCACATCCGACATATCCGTCTGAAACGGAAATTTACGGATATTTTCTTCCCCGTACAGACAGTGCATCCCAAGCGTGTTTTTTAAATCTGTGTTACTCTTCTGATACTCCTCCTGAATATACTGTGTCAGTGCGTTATCATGCATGACTGCACAGACGACCAAATCTGACAACTGCTCTTCATTCATTTTTAATGCTTTTCCCAAAAATCCACTGATATACGCAACTCTTTTTCCGTGACCGGTTGATACTCCGACCAGTTCGCTCTCCACACTATCGAGTGCAAAAGAAAGTGCATACATCAATCCATTAATATTCACTTTCATCCTGTTTCCTATCTTTCTGCCAAAATTCCCTGACCATCAAATTCCGGTATAAAGGATTCTTTTGCAGTTTCTCCATCCTGAATAAACCCGTTCTCCAAACCAAGAGTGATCGCATTCTGAACCAACTCTTCATATTCTTCTTCTGTAACCCTGTGGTTCAGCTCCGGATACGCTTCTGCCTGCGACAGGGGCGTATACTGACTCATCAGGCTTATAAAAATGGTATCGCCATAGGTATCCAAAAGATATCTGATTACCTTGTCGGAATCATTCCGTCCTCCTGGGAGAAGCAGATGACGCACCAGCGTCCCTCTGACCATGATCCCATCACCATCATGATCCTGTGAATACTTCTGATATTCTTCTGTTAAAAATTTTTCCTCATCCCTCCAGTTCTCACTTCCACCAATCAGCTGTTCCGGCAGAAACTGCGGTTCTCCGGTCTGTCTGACCATTTCCGCAATCGCCGCAGACGCAACTTCAAAATAATCCGGGGCATGAGAATACTTTTCACTCCGTGTTTCTTCCACGTATTTCAAATCCGGAAGATATACATCCACATAGCCGTCCAGCATACGCAAAGTCTCCACCTTTTCGTAGCTTCCGGTATTGTACACAATCGGAATCTTCAACCCCTTTGTACGGGCAATATCAAGCGCCTGTACAATCTGCGGAACAAAGTGTCCTGGTGTTACCAGATTAATATTATTTGCATTTTTTGCCTGCAGTTCCAGAAAAATATCGGCCAGCCGCTCTACGGAAATTGTCTTTCCAGCCGTTCCGTTTGCAATATTCTGGTTCTGGCAAAATACACAGTGCAATGAACAGCCGGAAAAAAAGACGGTTCCGGAACCATTCCGGCCGGATATGCAGGGTTCTTCCCACATATGAAGTGCGGCTCGGGCGGCTTTCACCTGATCTGTCTGTCCACATACTCCCGTATGGCCTGCCTGTCTGTCTGCCCCACAATCTCTGGGGCATAATCTGCAAGAGGTCATATGACTTACCTTTGACATTTTCACACGCTCACATTCTATCTCTTTTTTACAAGAATATCCACTGTTTTTTTAAATTTATGATTTAATTTTAAGATATAACTACTTGTCAATACACATTCTATCATATATCATGGAATTTAGAAACAGTATTCAGACAAAGGAGATTTTATGAACAGAAAAAATTGTATGGTTGCCCAGTCTGGTGGTCCAACCGTTGCAATCAATGCCAGTCTAGCCGGAGTGATAAACGGTACAATGCATGCAACAGATTATGATACAATCTACGGCTCTGTAAATGGTATCTTGGGAATTTTAGATGGTAATATATTAAACCTCAGTGAATTAATCAACAATGATCCCTCCTCTCTTGAGACTTTAAAGCACTCACCTGCCATGTTTCTTGGCTCCTGTCGTTTCAAACTCCCGGATTTTATGGACGATGACTCTCACTATAACTATATATTCAAACAGTTTGAACAGCGAAATATCGGTGCCTTTTTTTACATTGGCGGCAATGATTCCATGGATACTGTTCTGAAACTATCGGCTTACGCCAGACGTATCGGGAGTGATGTGCGTATCATTGGCATTCCGAAGACTATTGATAACGATCTGATGGCAACAGACCACACACCGGGTTTCGGTTCAGCTGCCAAATATGTCGCTTCGTCTCTACTAGAGATCGCACACGACACTTTTATCTATGCGGTCAAAAGTGTGACCATTGTCGAGATCATGGGCCGTGATGCCGGCTGGCTTACAGCATCTTCCGTGCTTGCCAGAAATGCATATTCCGCTGCGCCTCATCTGATCTATCTTCCGGAAACCGCATTTGATAAGGATCGCTTTCTCGACGATGTCCGGACAATGCTGGAAAAACAGAATAATGTCATTGTTGCAATTTCCGAGGGAATCCACGATACAGACGGCAATTATATCAATGCCGGTGAGTGTCAGGAGGATTCCTTTGGCCACAGCCAGTTAAGTGGTGCCGGAAAGGCTCTGGAATATCTGATCAAGGACCATATCAATGTGAAGGTGCGGTCGGTTGAAATCAATGTACTTCAGCGCTGTGCCGCACACCTTGCCTCTCAGACGGATCTGGACGAGGCCTTTACACTCGGGGAAAAGGCCGTTTCCTATGCGCAGGAGGGTGTGACTGCCTCCATGGTGACTCTCGAACGTACTGCGAACCGTCCCTATCAGGTTTCCTATCATTACGCGGAAATCAAAAACATTGCAAATGAGGCAAAATCTGTTCCGCGCACCTGGATCAACGAAGCGGGAAACGATGTTCTTCCGGAAATGATTGAGTATTTAAGGCCGCTGATTCAGGGTGAACCGGCTCTTACGTATCGAAACGGACTTCCGGTCTATATGGATGTATCACATCTGATCAGGAACAAATAGACAAAAAGAGGGCATCCCGCAAGTCCTTTCCCGGCTTTGGGATACCCTCTTTTTATATTTGAATATCTTCTGTCTCTATAGCCTCACCCTGCAAGATGGAAATAAATTTTCCGATTTCCAGCCATGCACGTTTGGATTCCGGCATCAGCAGCATTGCCATCTGAAATACGTGAAACATGCCCTCGTAGATACTCAGACGTACTTTGACGCCCACTGCTTTTGCCTTCTCTGCAGCAGAAATTGAATCACTCAGAAGCATCTCATAAGAGCCTGCCTGTATCAGCATCGGTGGAAAATCTGAAAAATCACCAAACAGCGGGGATATATAAGGCTCCCGCACATTATTGTTTCCAGCATAGTCCCGGCTGTAGATCAAGCTGTCTCTCGTATTGCCGAACAGCGGATCTTTGGTATAATTTGTATCATAAGATTCACCGCTTGCAGTCAGATCTGTCCACGGTGACATGGCTACAATACCGCAGGGCAATTCATAATCATGATCCCTCAGATACATACAGAGCGCCATTGCAAGCCCTCCTCCTGCGGAATCACCTCCAAAAATAATCTGTTCTGCGCGATAGCCTTTATTCAAAAGCCAGAAATATGCTTTCACCGCATCTTCCAACGCTGCCGGATACGGATTTTCAGGGGCTACCCTGTAATCCACAGAAAGCACACTGATTCCTTTTCCAACCTCGCTGTACAAACCGGCAAACGAGCGGTGCCCATTGTGCATGGCACCCACATATCCCCCGCCATGAAGCTGTAATACAACTTTGCTCCGATTTGGATTTTCTTTTAATTCCAGAAATTCCATGGTGAATTTTTCAAAGTGAATCAGATGCCGGATGAAATGTTCCGGGCATTTCCACACCGGTTCCACCAGCTTCTTTCGAAGCTCTCCATTTTTTATTCTCTTACCGATCAAATGATCGCTTGTGAAGCGTGCAATCAAATCACGAATTACACGACCCTGTACACTTGTTTCATTTTCTTCCATCTATATACTCCAGTTACCGTACATGAAACCTGCGCTTCAATTCCGTTCTTGCCCTTCTGTCACCAATGATTACAGTACCCAGGAACAGGAAAACAGATACACCAAAAGCTACGATACTCAGTATCGGATCTGTTACAATCTGAAATCTCCAAAAAATCAGCGGAACTAAACTGCACAAAATGACCGAGATCTGAAACAGCAGATAACTCTGCCAGTTTCTTGCATTGACAATCATCAAAACGACGATTCCCACATCAATCAGGAGGATGCCTCCCGGTATCACATAATTTACGGACCAACCCCGATAGCCCAGCACGAAGTCGATCAGAACGATCATTGAAATCCCGCATAACGTCAATACGCTCGACTTAACCCGGTATCCGGCATTTTCAAGAGCTATAAACCGCAGGATCAGATACAGATAGGCTAAAGCCGCCATTGCGATTACACTCCACCAGATCCCTCCATAACACTTGTAATTAATGACGCCCAGCAAGACGCCTGCCAGAATAGCGGTAAACAGATAGATTCTGCCTGCCAGCATCAGACGCTTTGTCCGAAAACGCACATCCGGATACGTATTCCGGCTCTCTTCTCCCGGCTCTAATACGCATTGGCACAGCGGGCACAGATGTGTCTCATCTTTTATTTCCACATTGCATTGTCTGCATCTGCTCATTACGGACCACAACCTTTTCCTCTTATTTCTTCATGCTCTATCTTATCCCAGTAGCAGTGATATTTCAAGTCCTATTCCTGAATCTGATGGTTCTATTTCAATCTCCACCTTTCCGGTGAACTTTTCCGGACAATCGGCACAGCTCAAAGATAAAAATTTACGGTTTGAGAAGTACCGATTACTCAGCACTTCTCAAACCGTAAATTCATACCTTTTTCAAATATTTTGATGCTACATAGTAGTATTTACTGCCAACAGCCACTTTATACCAGGTGTATCCATCGGCTTTCTTGGAATATCCTTTTACGATATTGACCTTTGTCCCTTTTGTGAAACTTCCCTTACTTGCATACTTCGTCCCCGGTCCACTCCGATAATATAGGGTTGCAGTCGTCTGATAGGTCTGATAGACCGCATACATTTTACTGAGACCGGTGTAATAGGAACTTTTCACACTTCCCTTATAGGCACGCACCGTATAGATATACGTTTTACTCGAAGAAACAGTTTTATCTGTGTAAGAAATTGTGGAACCTGATTTCACCGTCCCGATCTTACTATAGCTTCCACTTCCTGTCTTACGGTAAACATAATAACCACTCGCTCCGCTCACCTTTGCCCAGCTGATTTTCAGACCGGACGTGGAAAGCTTCACCGACGCCAAGGTCGGTGAAGCCAGATACAGTGCTGAGATTCCGGCGGAGACATAGGAACTGGTAACCGTTCCTTTATATGCCCGTACCGTATAAATATAGGTCTTTCCAGATTTCACCGTTTTATCTGTGTAGGAAAGTGTGGAACCGGACTTTACCGTTCCAATCTTGCTGTAGCTTCCCCCACTTGTCTTCCGATATACATAATAGCCGCTTGCTCCACTTACCTTCGTCCAGGTTACCTTTAACCCCGAAGTAGTAGCCGCCACTTTGCTCAATGCCGGTGTCTTCAAAAACAGCAGCGAAATACCCGCAGAATAATAGGAACTCAAAATCTTACCGTTATAGGCACGCACCGTATAGATATAGGTCTTATTGGAAGATGCGGTCTTATCCGTATAGGAAAGTGTGGAACCGGATGTGACCGATCCAATCTTACTATAACTTCCTCCGCTGGTCTTTCGATAAACATTATAACCTTTTGCACCTGTTACCTTAGACCACGTCACCTTTACTCCGGTGGCTGCCGCACCAGCCTTGCTTAAAGCCGGTGATGCCAGATACAGAAGCGAAACACCCGTGGAATCATAGGAACTTAAAATCGTTCCATTATAAGCACGTACCGTATAGATATAAGTTGTTCCTGACGCTGCCGTTTGATCCGTATAGGAAACGGTAGAACCGGATGTGACTGTTCCAATTTTGCTGTAGCCGCCGGTACCTGTTTTACGGTATACATAGTAACCGTTTGCTCCGCTCACCTTCGTCCAGGTTACCTTCGCACCGGTAACAGATGCTGATACACTGCTCAAATCCGGTGACTTTAAATACAATACAGAAACACCCGTGGAATTATAATCGCTTTTTGTATCTCCGCTATAGCCACGTACCGTGTATGTATAGGTTGTTCCCGATGCTGCCGTTTGATCCGTATAGGAAAGTGTAGAACTGGATGTGACCGTCCCAATTTTGCTGTAACCGCCGGTTCCTGTTTTACGGTATACATAATAACCGTCTGCACCCGTTAATTTCGACCATGTCACCTTTACTCCGGATGTCGTATTGGAAGCGCTGCCAAGAACAGGCTTTGCAGCTGTAAAGGTAGCTGTAAAATCAGTTATAACATTAATCAGTGCCGTAATCGTCATCTGACCTGCATACCCATCGACTGTCAGACCATATGTAGTCTGATATTTCGTTTGAAATGATTTCACAGCAGCTGCCGTTAAGGAACCATATCCACCATCGACATCCAGTCCTGCCTGTATGGAAGTATTCAGTGCCCATTGCAGCCATTTAATTTCAAGTGAAGAGGAAGATGTTCCGACCGCAGAGTTAGAAGCAGGTGCCGGTATACGGTAGCTTCCGCTGTTATAATAATTCCAGTTTTTGCTTGTAGCTGCATCCGCAATACTCGAATAGGTCAAAAATCTTCTGCTCCAATATTTCGAATCACCCGCTACAGAATCCATCAGTGCCGCTTCATGCAGTTCATTTAACGTGACGCTCGAAACACTCCCGTCTGCAAGTGCAATTGCTCTGGTAACAATGCGTTTTACGGTCTCTGTACCGCACTGATTTTTCAGATCACAGAAATAAGCAAGAGCCGCTGCGTTCGTTATTCCATAAGTTGAATAACCAAGTTCCATATATTCATATATATCTACTTCTGCCTGACTATCCTGAACACTCTTCCCGACTGTGGTTGAAATCAGCGTTCCGATCGCCGTTGCCTCTCCTTCACTTGGTTTATAGACGGACCATTCGCTAATTGATCCGTCCTTGACTTTATTATATAAATCAGTCCCTAAGGTCCCCTTCGTAAGCGCATCGTCCGCAGTCATAATCAATTGTAATAATGTCAAAGCATTACTGCCATGCCATTGCAAAATACCAATGGAAAGAGCACCATTATCATCCGTATTAACCGCACCATATTTTGAACTCCAACCACTGCCAAGTTCATTCGTATAAATAATCGGACGCACAACCGCTACAACATCTGCTACCGTTGCCGAAGAGGGACTCAACTTCTGGCTTGCAGAAATTCCAAGTGCTTCGACATCTGATTCCAGAGTAGCCGGTACTCCGGCATCACTGTCCGCACGTTCGCTGACTGCTGCATCAAGCAGTGCTTGAGCACCTTCTAATGACGACGTATTCTCTTTGGAGCTGTCTGCATCCTGTTCCGGTTCCTCTGCATCAGACTTCTCCTCAGACTCCACCGATGCCTCCGTATCCGACACATCCCCGGATTCCGGGAGCTCTTCTGTATCATATGTATTCACCGATTCTGTTGCCCCTTCCGGCAGCGATGCATCTGACGTATCCGCATCTTCCTCGGTATTGGCTATGCTCTCCGAATCTGCCGGCACTTCCACACCTGCCAGGTCTTCCGTCTGGGCTGTGTCCGTATTTACGGATTCCGTAGAAACGGACTGTGTTTCCGTAGATCCCTCCAGAACAACTCCGGACTCTGCATACACATTTACGGGTAACAAGGTACAAACCAAAACCAAAATCAAACCATTTTTTAAATATCGCTTCAACATTACCTCTCCTATTGCTAAACCACATTTGTTTCATTTATTACGTTTCTATTCTATATTAGCACCATGTATATTTGAAAATCAACCCGAAATCCCTGCCATTTTTCCTTAATCAAATAAAAAAACCGATATTTTACTCGTTCATCCTTTCAAAAATGCCAAAAGAATTCGGTCCTTTTTCAGAACCCATAATCCCCTTCCAGAAAAATGACCTTAATTCGGTTCTTTTCAAATTGTCCCGAAATCAACACAAAGTCATTACAGATTCTCTGGGTATGATGACAGTCAATACACCGATTCAATTTGGTACAGGGCGTGCTTTTTCCAAGCCGTTTTGCATCCATAGGTGCTGCAGTCTGACGGGAACGGGTAACCGCTTCCTCCACAGAAGCCACGATTTTGTTCGTCCCAACCACAGCTATCACCTGCCGTGGTCCATATAAAACAGGAGCGACCCTGCTCCCATTTCCGTCAATATTAAACAGGCTTCCATCTACCGTGACCGCATTGATTCCAGTCAGAAACGTATCTGCCCGAAAGTTCTGAAGGTAGATCTCCCGCTTTTCTTCGTGACTCAACCCGGATTTATGCTTATCTAAAAAGTGATAATCCCGATTCCGGAACAAATCAAACACACCGGTCTGCTCCAGAGTAACAGAGTCTCCGCATCCTACTGTTTCACCTATCCCAGTCAAAGAACGAATCAGATCGTGTAATTCTGCAACTGAATGTACATAATATCCCGCCATATGATTTCTATTGAGATTTTGGATTGTCTTCTGCAACAGTTCATCCATGTTTTCCATTTTACCGTACTCCTTCTGGCCCTATATTGTCTGTGATCTCAGCATTTTCACATGCCACCGCAAGAAATAATGAGTATGCCACCGGTTTCCCTTCACTCATTTTTTCTCCCTGATATACGGTTTTTATCGATACGTCATAAAATCCGCACCCCTGTAACATGTTTTTCACTTCTTCTCTGGCGAATCCATTGTGCCCATGAAAGTCAAACTCACCTTTATGAAAAGTGCCGTCCTCCTCATCCAGATCAATCCACACAAATATGCCGTCCGGGACAAGCGAACGCTTTAAATCCATTATTTTAGCCTTCACATCCTCAATGTGATGAAGCACCATCGAACTGAAAATCACATCGAATGTCATTTGTTTTCGTTCTTCATCTGTCACAAGATGTACATGATCTAACCCATATTTTTTCTGTTTTAACAGAAAAACCTTTTGCATTTCTGCCGAAGTGTCATATCCATATAGTTCAGTGGCACAGGAGCTGAGTGCATAGGTAAGCAGACCTGTTCCGCATCCGAAATCCAATACTGCTTCCGGTTTGCCGTTCCAGACCCTTTTTATTTCCTCAGACAGAATCCGTGCCCTTTCACATCGTCTATCATCATCCCATTTTGCAGCAATCTCATCAAAATACATCCGGCTGTCTCCTGTTCTCATGCGGTGAAACGTTTCCCTTCTTTTTGATTACCAGTAATTGATTCCCGTTTTTTTGAAATTCATAGGATGTTTCCACGATTTCTGTTTGATTGTTCTGGCTGAAATATGCAATCACGCGCGAAGCCAGCTTGGTTTCCTTCGCATCCAGATTAAGAATCGGAAAAATCCGCACTTCTTTGCATACTCTCAGCATTTCCGAAATCGCTTTTCTATGAAATTCATATCCCAAATCGGGATAGAGCAATAAAAAATGAGAGCTGAGTCCTACGTCAAAATAATCATCGGAAACCGGCAAACGATCCGGTAATTCGTGCTGAATATACCTGCCTTCCTTTTTCCCCTGTTCATAATCTTTCAGAAACAGGCGCATTGCCGACATACGCAGCAGCTCAAGTTCATCCGGATTTTTTATCTTTGTCCATATGTAGTTATCCCTATTTTCGTTCAACTGCTGCATAACAAGCTTGCGTACTTCTTCTATCCGCCGCTGCAACTGCTCTCTCGAAAACTGATAAAGCGGATCAAACGAAGAAACTGCGTACCCCATTTTTGACGCCTCACAGTTAAAGCTTGCCGGACCATCTCCAAAGCTTGCTATTTTCTTTGATCTGTAGCTGTCATCCAGCTGGAACATCATGCTATATTCATCGAAATTTCTTCCCCAGGGTACGACTTGCTCCAATTGAAAAGCCATTTTTATCTCCTTCAAATATCAATTACGTATCTCTCAATTTTACTGCTGCTCCATATTTTTAAAGTGCAGCAGGGATAATACCCCGACCGGTATAAAATAAATGCACCAGAATTCCAAAACAGCGACACCGATCCAATCCATATCCTTTGACTGAGATGCCGTGAATGCCCCTGTCATCGGCATGATCAAACAGGTGAAAAAGAAAATGCCATGAATCAGCAGAAGAAGCTTCAGCCATCGATCTACTTTGTTTTTGGTACGTATGGTTAAACCGGCAAAAAAGGTAGCAAGTGCCATTAGTCCGTAGCCTAACAAATCATAGTTGAAAAACAGTCCGAAATTCTGATAATCGAGAACCTGCTTTACCTGATCGGAAAGCACTTCCAAACGTACCGTTGTTACCTGTGCAAAATATACCAGTAAAATAATAATTGCATACATACCGGCAAAAATCATCGCTGCATAACCCGCAGTTTTTCGATCCGATTGGCTGTTATGACAAAATACGACCATCATGGGAACGAAACTAAATGCAATAAACATGCATACAAAATAACTTAGGAAATTCGCTCCCGTCAGCATACACAAGGCAAAAGCCGCGACGGAACAAATATTAATGACGGAACTTATCATACCGATTTTTCGATTCATTTCCAATACCTCCATATGGTTTTTATTATAAGCTTCCTGCCTGCAATAAGCAAGCCGCCTTTCCTATGAATCAAAAAGACACAGCGGTTGACTTTCTTTTAAAAATCAATCGCTGTGTCTGAAAAAATTCTTCCCAATATCCTTATGAAAGAAACTTATGATCGGCCAGGAATCCAAGGCCCATCTGATTTCTTGCCTTATCCATAAGCTCAATTGCATCTATGGATATCTGCTGATACCTTTCTACCTCTGTTTTTCCAGAAATGGCATCCGCAAAATACTGAATCGCATATTTCATATTATCTCCGTTTTCCGGAATCTCCAGCCGCTCTGTTCTGCCATCCTGATAGATGATTTCTGCCTTTTTGAGATCCGGAATGCCGGACAGATACATGGTCCCGTTCTCTCCCTGAATCTGACTTGGAGCACAGCTGTTTGTAATTTTGGAATAAGAGACCGTCGCAATCATACCGTCATACTGTGCCAATAGGACACCTGCTCCGTCACACCCGTTTCTGAGCAGAACAGGCAGTGACTGAATCCCGTTCGGTTTTCCAAAAAGACCAATCAGGGCGTGAATGCAGTAGACACCGATATCCATCAGGGCGCCTGCCGAAAGATCTTTCCGGAATATATTTCTCTCCAGGCCGTTCTTAAAGTCATCATAGCGGGACGAATATTGGCAGTATTCCAGTTCCACCTTACGGATCACACCCAGTTTCTTCAGATTATCCCGAACCGCAAGAAAACCCGGATCAAACAGAGTCCGCATTTCTTCTAACAAAATCACCTGCTTTTCTCTTGCTGTTTTTATCATTGTCAAGACTTCACAGTGGTTGGAAGCCAATGCTTTCTCACATAAAATGTGTTTCCCTGCTTTGATCATCTGCAGTGCCTGTTCATAGTGCAGTGCATTCGGGCTTGCAATGTACACGGCATCAATTGCCGCATCCTCCGCCAGTTTTTCCAGCGAATCATAACACTTCTCAATTCCATATTCCATGGCGAATTTCTCCGCCTGTTCCATATTCCGTGAAAAAACAGCAGCCACATTTATCTGCCCGCACTCCTGTGCCAGCCTGATAAACTTACCGGTGATGGTGCTGGTTCCAATTGTTGCCATTCTGATCATCTGCAATTTTCTCCCATTCTGTGCTTATCCGATTGCATTTCCAAACGTGTGTTACCGACAGTTTTTCATGGTAATTCCTTCTCCGCACAGACTTTCAAAATCTTTGGTAAATGCTGCAACCGCCATGCTGACAGAATCATTCTTGATCAACCCCTCTATTACCTCCGGCGCAATCGTAGAAGCCCCGATTCCATATTCACACAATTCCAGTACCTGCTGAGAATTTTTGAAACTTGCCGCCAGCACCTCTGTTTTGAGGTTATTTTTCTTGAAAATATCGTGGATATCCTTAGTCGTTTTTATGCCGTTCGCACCTAAATTGTCAATCCGGTTTACATAAGGAGCTGCATAGGCTGCTCCTGCCTTTCCTGCCAGATATCCCTGCATCTGCGTGTAAATTGCGGTTGCCGTAATGTTTACGCCCTCTGCCGCAAGAACTTTCATCGCCTTTAATCCTTCCCGGGTGACCGGAACTTTTACATACGTATTCGAACCCAGCTCTTTTCGGATTCTGTGAGCCTCTTCCACCATGTCCTCTGCCTTTACCGCAACGACCTGAACATGAAGGTCTGCATCCACACCGATAAATTCCCGGATCTCTTTTAACGTTTCAAACGGCTGTTTTCCGTTCTTTGAGAGAATTGACGGATTTGTGGTCACACCATCTACCGGGTAAACACTGTATATTTCCTTAATTTTACAAATGTCAGCATCGTCAATAATGAATTTCATTTCTTTTCCTCCATCTATTATCATTTTTAGTTCGTATTCTTTTCTGCAACCTACAACAGCCCGATCAACGCCTCTGCACTCCATTGCTGCCAGGAGGAAATCCGTGCCACTGCATGTTCTAAATTCTGTTCCCCGGAATCCGGATTCTGATATCCAATACAGCGGATTCCTGCGTTTTTCGCGGCATTACAGCCATTTGTGGAATCTTCTATCACAACACATTCCTCCGGCTTCAGATTAAGGCTTTCTGCCGCCAGCAGAAAGATATCCGGTGCCGGTTTTGGATGTTTCACCATTTCCCCGCTTATGAGGCATTGAAAATAATTTCTTACGTTCAATGCCTCCAGTGTATTTTGAATCTGAACCAGCGAAGAGGACGAAGCTACCGCCAGCAGCAATCCGCTCTGATGCAGCCCTTTTATGATTTCGGGAACACCCGGTATCGTCGGATATCCATGCCTTTCAATATAATCCCGTTTTAACACTGCAAATCTGTTTTTTACCACTTCCTCCTGAAACTGATCCGTGTAAGATTCCCGGATTAATTTCATCAGAAATTCCGAGGTTGAACCAATGCACTTCTTATAAACATCATAGGTAATCTCTATTCCATTTTCCTTCCATGCCTCTTTCCAGCATTGAAAGTGCAGAGGTTCCGTATTGATCAAAACCCCGTCCATGTCAAAAATAACCGCTTTTATCATGTTATACGCTCTCTAATATTTTGCATACTTCTGCTTCCGTTGACTGTTCCATAACCCGGTCGGCCAGATTCTTTGCATCTGCGATGCTCCAATCGGCAATCACTTTTCTTGTTCTTAAGATAGCCGATGCACTGACACTGAATTCATCCAGTCCAAATCCCAGCAATAACGGTATCATTCTGATATCCGCGGCTGCCTCTCCGCACATTCCGACTTTGATTCCTTCCTTTTTCGCACTCGCGATGATAGAAGCGATTGCCCGAAGTACCGGTGGCTGATAGGAAGAGCACAGATAGGATACATTCGCATTTCCTCTGTCCGCTGCCATGGTATAGCCCGTCAGATCATTGGTTCCGATACTGAAAAATGCCGCTTCTTTTGCCAGAATATCTGCCATTAAACAAGCTGCCGGAGTTTCCATCATGACGCCGACTTCTATCTCTTTTTGATATTCTATTTTCTTATTATCCAATTCCTCTGCAATTTCTGCAACCATTTTCTTTACCTGACGCAGCTCATCTACACCTGTTACGAGCGGAATCATAATTTTAATATTCCCAAAAGCACTCGCACGCAGAATGGCACGCAGCTGTGCCTGATAGATTTCTTTCCGCCTCAGGCAATAACGGATGGCACGAAATCCCAGAAAAGGGTTTTCCTCTTTATCCATTCCAAGCGCAGGTACTTCTTTATCTCCACCGATATCCATGGTCCGGATAATCACTTCTTTTCCCTGCATTGCCTCTGCGACAGTCCGATATGCCTGAAACTGTTCCTCCTCTGTCGGGATATCGGTACGGTTCATGAATAAAAATTCCGTACGGAAAAGTCCGATTCCCTCGCCACCTGATGCCATTACCTTTTCCACATCAGCAGCACTTCCGATGTTTGCAAACAGTTCTTTCTCTGTCTTGTCTTTCGTCTGTGTCTTTCGACCGACCAGCTTTTTTAATTCTTCCCGCTGGAGTTTCTCCTGTTCCTGTCTTATGCGGTATGCATCAATCACTTCCTGTTCCGGATCAATCCATACTTCACCTGTGTTCCCATCCATCAGAATGAAATCACCCGGATTTGCAAGCTCACAGATTCCCGCAACACTTAAGACAGCAGGAATTTCAAGGGCTCTTGCCAAAATTGCGGAATGCGAAGTTCTTCCTCCTGTTTCCGTCAGAATTCCCGCAACATGCTCTGTATTCAATCCCGTTGTCATAGATGGCGTCAGATCCTTTGCAATCAGGATGGTGCCTTCCGGCACCTGAGAAATATCAATCTCCTCTTTTTGGAGTAAGATAGCCAGCAGTCTGGTCTTGATATCCCGCAGATCCGTGGCACGCTGCATCGTCAGCTCATCTCCGGTACTTTCAAAAATCTGTGCGAAAAAATCAAAGACCTGTACGACAGATGCTTCCGCAGATTTTCCTCCCAGTATGGCATCCTTTAGCTGTGTATAGATCTCCGGATCATCGGCCAGGATAATATGCCCACGTAAAATAGCTGCCTCTTTTTCTCCGATCTGCTGTTCCATTCGTTTTGCCAGCAGCTCCGTTTTCTCGGCAAATACGGCCATCGCCTGGTCCAGCTTCACCAGTTCCTGTTCTTCTCCAAGATAGCTATCCTCATCAAAAGTCAGATCCTGTTCCCGAATAATGACTGCATTTCCCATTCCTATTCCGGCAGAACCGTTTATCCCTTTCTGCATGCTGTCATCCTTTCTCTTCTTCACCCAAACCGGCTTCTATGCTCTCTTTTATTTCTGCCATTGCCTCTTTTTCATCTTCTCCGTCACAGATGATTTGAATTTCTGTCCCGCACTTGATGCAAGCGGCTACCAGTCCGACAACACTTTTTGCATTGATGTTTTTTTCGCCGACACTTAAAGTCACGTCACAGGCGAATTTTCCAGCCAGTTTTGCTAATACGCTTGCAGGACGCATGTGCAGGCCTTCCGTAAATTGAATCGTAAAAGTTTCTTTCACCATGATCTGCTCTGTCCTTTCTCTTTCCTCTATCCCAATTTTTTTACAATTGCATCAATATAGGCATCTGTCTTCTTAATTACATCACTGATCCCCACACGGATAATCGGTTTTCCCTTAAATTTTTCTTCATTCTTGATCGGCATATCTTTTGTAAGAATGACTGCATCCGCAGAAACCACGTCTTCGGAAGTGATTTCATTCTCAATTCCAATCGAACCCTGTGTCTCTACCTTTACATCAATTCCTTTTTTCTTACATGTTTTTTCTATGGCCTCGGCAGCCATGTACGTATGTGCCACTCCAGACGGGCACGCTGTAACAGCTAAAATCTTCATATTTTTCCCTCCTACGGATAAGGCAGGAGCAGCGCGGTCTCTGCTCCTGCAAACTGATTCTTAAAGTTCAATGTCAAGTTCTATATCTTCCTCTTTACCGGACATATTCTGATCCTCTTCGGATACTTTCTTTTTCAACACCGCGCAAAGCAGAACATATGCAAGGACACCGGCTGCAACTGCAATGATATATCCGATACGGTTGGTACAAACAGGGAGTACGATGAGTCCGCCCCAGCTTGCTGCATTTCCTGCTCCCACAAGGTATGCTACGGTAGCGCCGACTGCACTGCTGATCATATTAATCGGAATCATGTGCAGCGGATCTGCTGCCGTATAAGAAATGGCACCTTCCGTAATACCCACACAGCCCATGGCGATTGCAGAAACACCGGCATCTCGCTCTTCTCTTTTGAACTTATTCTTCAGAATCAAGGATGAAACTCCTGCGCCAATTGGTGGAATACAGATGGCCACCGCTGCCGCTGCCGCGTAATCATATGCGCCCGCTCCGATTGCCACTGCCATCATACTGTACGCAACCTTATTTACCGGACCTCCAAGGTCAAATCCGATCATACATCCTACTACAATTCCAAGGATGATTTTGGAACCGCTGCTCATCGAAGTAAGCCATACGGTCAGTCCACTGTTTACTGCTGCCAGCGGTCCTCCCAGCACAAATACCATAAGTCCGCCGGTGATAAATAAACCCAGAATCGGAATGATGATAATCGATTTTAAGGAACGCAGTGAACTTGGAAGCGGTATCTTTTTTAAATAGTAACAAACGATACCGGCTACAAGACCGGTTACAATACCGCCTAAGAATCCTGCTCCCACCTGCGTTGCAAGATATCCACCCAAAAGACCTGGTGCAAAGCCGGGTCTGTCGGCAATTGACATTGCAATAAACGCCGAGAAAACGGCAACCATTAACGTAAGTCCTGATACACCAATCGTCCAGAGATTACCTGCAAAGCCGCTGTCCGGTACGGAAGCGGAACCTCCGTTAAACATCATGGCCACCGCACAGAGAATACCGCCGCCGACTACAACCGGAATCATATAAGAAACACCGTTCATAAGATGTGTCCTTGTATGCTTTAAAATCCCCCACAATTCATTTTCTTTTTTTGCCATTTTAAACTTTCCTCCTCAAATTATTGAAAACTCTTCATTATCTCCACTATCTCACTCTCGTTTTCCGCTGCCAAAAGCTTTTCTCTGAAATCATCGTGCACAAGCTGACGGAACAGACTGGCCAGTATCTCCAGATGCCGATCCCCATGTCCGACAGCCGGAACACCGATTTGAAACACCATCGACACCTCCTCCTTGCCATCCCAGCTGATCGGATGTGCCAGTCTTACAAAGGCAAGTGACGGTTCTTTTACATATTCTGACTTTGCATGCGGTGTAGCCGTATCAAATCCGACCGCGGTAGAAGATGACGCTTCTCTTTTTAACACATCCGCAATATAACCTTCCTTATTTTCTAACCTTCCGTCTTGTTCCATTGCCTCCGCTATCGCTTGAATCACATCCTCCTTTGTTTCTGCTTTCAGATGGAACATGACAAGCTCTTTCGTCAATAACTGTTTCTCCATTTTTACTCCTTTCATCTTTTTTATTACTTGATATTAGTGTATATTGTTTGTTATTGCTTTTCAAGGTGTCCCAGAAACAGAAATTGCACGAGTCTCGTGCAATTTCTGCATTCCTACCCGTGCAAGATTTTTTCCACTATTTCCTCCAGCTCTTTTTGACCGGAAACACTGCGGATGCAATCAAGTATCTCTCTTTCTTCCGTAAATTCTGTAAATTCATGGAAAAAATCTCTTGTCATAGATATATTTTCAAAATTCAGAGCAAGCAAAAAAACAATATCCACTTCTTCCTCTCCCCAACTGACCGGATGTTTCAAAAATACAAGACTGATACCTGGTTTTCCCACATAACTGCTGTTTCCATGCGGTATTGCAATTCCCTTTCCAAGTGAAGTCGAACAGATTCCTTCTCTTTCAAAAACACTTGATTCATATTCGTCCAGTGTGTATTTCTCCTTTCTCATTTTGCCACATATTGCACGAATCAATTCCTCTTTTGTAATTTTTTCTTTTTCAAAGAAAATCAGCTTTCTCGGCATCAGTATATTCATCAGTCCAAAGCGCTCCTGTGTCATGATACTGATTCTGTCGAAATAAGCCTTATCAATATTTTTGATATCCTGCTCCGTAATAAAAGAAGAAACCGGCAGGATATCATATTTTTCTGACAACACATCTGACTGAAGCCCGATCAGAATATCATAATCCATGTGATCCAGCTGCCGGATATCTTTGGAAGAGATTACCGCAATCACTTTCAGACCATGCATTTTTTCTTCCAGTCTCAAAGCCACAATACCTGCAATATAGGTTCCGCAGGAGCTGATAAACACCGCTTTGATATGCTTTTCCGCAAGCATGATCGCGCCGCCGAGAAACAATGCCAGAAAAGATAATTCCTGCTCACTGGGCAGCGCATCGACATATTTTTTGTAATAACGGGCCAGCGAAAAGCTGACTGCGAAAATTCCCGGATACAGTTCTTTTACTTCCTGCAGAAACGGATTTTCGATTTCAAATCCATATTTTGCGCGAATCAGGGAGGCAGGGAGAAAATGTCTTAGATTACGCTGAAACACCACGGTATCTACCAGCTCCACGTTCAGTATTTCAGATACATATTTTGCGACTTCCTCACATATTTCATTCATTTTTTCCTGTCTGATCTTCTGTATGTCTGTGGTCTGTTCCACGGATTCATCCTGATATTCCCCTGCCAGCAAAAGCATATTCAGATAATCACATTCCTCCTTTGGCAGGCGCGGCATGTTTTTCTGATTTTCCCATTCCTGCCGGATGCCGTCTGCAAGGATGCTCTTTTGTTCCTCTTTTACATCCTCAAAATACGGCAGGTATTTTTCCTGCCTGACTCTCATAATCTGAATAGCCAGATACTCCACAATCATTTTAAACGAATAATCGGTATACCAGATTCCCGCTTTCCGCTCTGCGTTCTGCACCATCTGCAGGGCATGATAGAAATCTGTTTTCCCGTAATTTGCAATACATCGTTTTTCCTCAGAAACAGAAAGGCGATCGTCCGAAGCTCTCTCCAGCGATACATTTTCAATTCCAAAGCGGCAGAAATGACGAAATGCCTTTCTTTTGAGGAATTCATCTCCCTCCAGAACAATTCCCTTTCCGGCCACTTTTTTGATTTTCAACCCATACTTATCCAGTTCCAGTTCCATGTTGAAAAGATCATCCGTAATCACATTGCGGCTGACGGACAATTCTTCTGCAAAGAGAGAAATGGTATAGGTACTCCAGCCCGTTAACAGAACATACACAATATAACTGACACGAAACTCCCTGGAGGTTAATTCCTCCTGGATATCCTTTTCCCTGCGCATCTGCTTTTCTGCCTGCTCATTTCCCTGAAAAACAAAACCCTTCCCGGGCTTTCTCTGCAGTACACAGCCTGTCTCCCTGCAGAATTCTTCCACCTCGTTGATATAGGTCTTTACACTCCGCTCCGACATTCCACAAAAAGCAGCCAGTTCTTTTGCAGTAACTGACTGTCCGCTTTTCTGCGCCAATTGTTCCATGATATGCAAAGCCTTGGTTGATAACATAGTTTCTCCTCTTCTGCCTCATCCAGCCTATAGATCCAGAATGACCTTCTTTACTCCGCCGCTTTTTGCAATTTCGGCAAAGTGTTCCATCTCCTCTTTGCTGTATCTGGAGGGATTCTCTTCGAAACAAAACGGCTTATCCACCAGATGATATTTTGCCTGGGCAAGCGGATTCCAGTTTAAAATTTCATACGTGACCTCCGGATAAATTCCGGTAATATACCGGCTGATCTCTTGGATATTCTCATCTCCGGTTGTAATTCCCGGAATCATCGGTGTACGGATAATCACACGTTCCTTACATTCACTGGACAGCAGGTAGTTCAGATTCTCTAGAATCCTGTCATTTTGCACACCCGTATACCGTTTATGGAGTTCACAATCTGCAATCTTAAAATCCGCATAAATCAGATCCAGATACGGAACCGCGTTTATTAAGCTTTCTTTCGGGACATTGAGTGCTGTTTCAATTGCCGTATGAATACCCTCTTTTTTCAATTCCTTTAAAACTGCAACAACAAATTCCGCCTGCAGCAATGGCTCCCCGCCGGAAAAAGTCACGCCGCCGTCATGCTGAAAAAACACCTTGTCTTTCCGCAGTTCTTCCATGGCCTTTTCCACCGTGATTCTTCTTGCATCCATCGAAATCGCCCCGGTCGGGCAAACCTCGGCAATATGCTTCCAGTCCTCTTTTGCCTGTGGATGCAGAATGATTCCGTCCGTTCCCTGCTGCACTCCTCCATTGACAGAAGCCCTGACACAGTTTCCGCAGTTAATGCATTTATTTTTAAAATAAACAGGTTTGATGCCTGTGTCAATCCCCTCCGGATTATGGCACCAGACGCAGGAGAGCGGACATCCCTTCAAAAACATGGTCGTCCGGATTCCGTTCCCGTCATGCGTGGAAAACCTTCTTATGTCAAATATTGTTCCCTGTGGTGTTTCCTTCATCGGTTCTTCCTCCGTGCAGATTTCTCCTGTCAACGTTCTCAAATTTCACCATAGCTGGTACGTGCAATAATCTCATTCTGCAATTCGTCTGCGAGCTCCGTAAAATATGCCGTATATCCGGCAACCCGGATCGTAAGGCTCCGATACTGTTCCGGATTTTTCTGGGCCGCAATCAGATCCTCTTTCCTTACGACATTGAACTGGATATGCGGTATTTCCAAATCCACAAATGCCCTTAAGAATTTGGCGAATTTGTCGATTCCCGTCTCTGTCCGGAAAAATTCCGGTAAAAATTTCATATTCAGCAGTCCGCCATTCGTCGTAAAACTCTTATCCAGCTTGGAAACGGACTTTAAAACTGCGGTCGGCCCTGCAATATCCCTACCATAGACCGGCGACATACCACCATCTGCCAAAGGGGTCCCCGCATATCTTCCATCCGGTGAAGCTCCGACATTTTCCCCCATCGGGACATGTGCCGATACGGTATACATTCCCGTGTGATATTTTCCTCCGCGGTAATTGCTGTATTTGGAAAGGCTTTTCTTGAAATACTGAGCCCATTTTACACCCAGTTCATCGACCCAGTCTATATCGTTTCCATATTTCGGTACTTTATAGAGCATTTTCGCGCGTAAGACATCATTTCCCTCAAAATTAGTCTGCAATGCATTCAGTAATTCTTTCTTTCCGACCGACTGATCTTCAAACACCAGCTTCTTTACGGCAGCAAGACTGTCTGCAAGATTTGCGACCTGAATCATCTGAATACCGGAAAAATTATAGACTGCTCCGCCTGCGGTCACATCCATTCCTCTGTCCATACAAGCATCAATTACCGCTGACAGAAATGGTGTCGGCAACAGATCCATATGTGCCTGCTCCACCTGCTCACAGGCCTTCACCATTCGCTCCATGTATTCATTCAGATACCGTTCCAATACGGCTTCCAGATCTTCAAAGGTACGGTAGGAGGTAATGTCTCCGTAATCAGGTGCGATCTGTTTTCCGCTCATCAGATCCCTGCCGCCGTTCAAAGTAAGTTCTAATATTTTATTTAGATTAAACATTGCAGCATCGCTCCAGCCAAGATTATTTCCCTGGGTGGTCAGCTCCACACAGCCTACCACCGCGTAATCTCTTGCGTCTTTTTCACTGATGCCCAGTTCCTCCATGGCCGGAATCACAGCTTTATCATTGAAAAATTGCGGCATTCCACTTCCCTTTGCCACCACATGGATCGCCTCTTTCAGCAGTGCATCCGATGTCTTCTCATGCAGTCTGACCGAGAGATTTGGCTGCGGCAGTCCCAGATGCTCCTGTGCCTTTAAAAACAGAAAAGATAAGGTATTGGAAAAATCATTTCCATCCGCGTCCTGTCCGCCAATCGCAATATTAAATCCAATCGGAAAACCTGCGAAGAATTTTGCACTGTTCGCATTTCTCATATAGACAATCTGATTGAATTTCAGCCACAGGCACTCAATCATTTCCAGTGCCTGCTGCTCATCCAATTCTCCTGCATCCTTTTCTTTTGCATAATAATCCCATAATATTTCATCCAGTCTTCCCGGTGAAAATGATGATGCATTGGACTCCATATGCAGAATCACAAACAGAAACCATAAAGACTGGACTGCTTCATGGAAGCCGACGGGCGGTCTTTCGGAAAGATTCTCACAGATCTGAGCCAGATTCCTCATGTTCTGTACATATTCCCTCTTTCCTTCCGACTCAGCCTTTTCCAACAGAAGTCTGGCGTAGCGCCGCATGAAATTCCGGGTTCCCTCCATGACCAGAATCACACTTTCATAAAAGACGCTCTGCTCTCCCTCTGCGGTCTCCAGTTTCTTCTCTGCCTCCTCCTGAATCTTTGCCGGCCCCTGGGCAAGCCATTTTCTACTGTTCGGACAGATATGTCCCTGCGCATGATCTTTTTGATTTATTTTTACGACTTTGGAAATTTTGTCAATCTCTTCTCCATAACGCTGCTTTAAGACATCTTCCAACGATTTGCCTTCCCAGTATGGTTTAATTACCTTACGAAAATAGGAGACATCTTCTTCCCTGATCTCAAACTTATCCTGAGATCTTGTCGGAAGCGTCTCAAATTCCCGATCTACCCATGCGCTTCCGCTCTCCGGGAACACCACGCCATAACGAACTCCCGCCGTCCGATTGCCGACAATCAGTTCTTCCGGCTCAATTGCAATCTCCACCTGTTCGAGTGCTGCCTTTAAAGATAATGCCCGCTGGATCATTCTTGGTTTATCTTCATTCAGTTTATACGTTTCCGTAATAATTTTGGCCTGCTCAATCGATGCATAACGCGGCTGGGATAACATTTTTTCTTTTAAGGTACGGATTCTCTCCGTCATTTTCAGCTCGTTCATTGTTCCCTCCATTTATTATTATTTGCATTTTATTTTTATTGTTTATTATTGTTTTATTATATTCTTGTTCTTTACTGTTGTCAACAATTCTTTATTATTTATTATTGTTTTTTATTATATTTCCAGAATGATTTTTTGAAGCAGAACACTAGACATCCAAGAACGAACGTGTACTTCGTACACTCCTGCATGCATTTCCTATAGAATAAAAAAACGGGGTATTTCAAATCGTTTCCAATTTAAAATACCCCGTTTTCCAATTTACAATTCTCCGAACGCTTTAAACTTTACAATGCACTTCCAACCAGGAAGCATCTGCACTCTAAAAGATCCATTCAATATTATATTCCTGCAATTTTTCCCTCACATCTTCCGGCGGCTGTGTTTCTAATACCGCACCGGTAAAGTCATCCAGCTTTGCATACTTAAACGTCCCATCGGTATTAAACTTCCTGGTTTCCAGCATGATATAGCTCTTCTTGCTGTTATCCAGAACCGCCTTCTTGGTAAGACCGTCTTCCACCATATAGGTCGAAACTTCATTGTTGAACAGGTCCACTCCTACCACGCCTACAAAGGCAAGATCAAACCGATAATTTACAATCCGCTCTATGGTCTGGCTTCCAACAAACCCATCATGACCTCTGTCAAACGTCCCTCCAATGAAAATAAGCTGTGCTGCTGATGCACCTAAAAACTCCAGCATCACATCTACCATATTGGTAACAACCGTGATGTTGAGAGATGATTTCGCGATCAGCTTCGCCAACTCCAGATTCGCCGTTGAGATATCCAGAAAAACCATATCACCGTCCTTGATCAGACGAATTGCCTTTTCGGCAATCTGCCGTTTTGATTCAATGTTTTTATCCTTCCTCTGGGAAACATCCAGATCGTGTACGTTGATTCTCTTTTTGACTGCGCCGCCGTACGTCTTCTTCAGTAATCCTCTTTTTTCTAATAAAGTCAGATCCTTTCGAATACTGTCCTCCGTCACATGAAACTGTTCACTCAGATCCTTCACGCGGATGGATCCATTTTTATTCACCAATGATACAATCATGCTTTGTCGTTCTTCCGCAAACATCTTACTTCCTCTTCTTTCTGGATAAAACTCTCTGAATCGTCTGTTTTTGAGGCCGATTGACGGGATAACTCCTGCCGTATTCCTTTAATCATAATATACGCCGTTACTTTCCAGCTCCACTTCCAGCCCGTCTGACGACAGCCGCCGGAAGAATCCTTTCTGAATGGAAGAATCCTTCAGAATCGAACTAAAGGAAAACACCAGCGTCTCTCCGTAGGAAGAGATGGTTCCTTTCAGATTCTGTCCCTTTGACATGGCGAGATACGCATAGAACATGCTGATATAAGGCCGGTATTCCTCAAGGACGGAAATATTTCCGATATTGGTTACCGTTGAAGTGTTTGCCAATGCCGCCGACGTATATACATAACGAATTGCAATATTTTTCAGGAACAGCGGAACCGCCCTTGCAATCAGATGCTTCTCATTTGAGACGTTATAAGAAAACAATTTTTCAAGATGCTCCTTATTCAGCTGGGAACGAAGACTCTCGCTGGTAATGTGAAGCACCTCTTCAAACGTATATTCCTCTTTTTGGGGACCAAATTCTGCCGATATAACGGTAAAAAAATTCTTGGTCGTCACCGAATTAAAGTACGGCCTTAAGTTGACCGGAACCGCGATACGGATCGGCTTTTTCCCAGGAATACCATGCATATCCTCGGTATAGACACTCCAGGTAAACGCGCCTACCAGATACTCATTGATGCTGACGCCGTATCTGTGACACACCTCCTTGAGCGCAGAGATCTTCATATAGCCGTGCATGACCCCAAATTCTCCGGTTCTTAATTTCTCACCCCGCAGCAAATAAGCCTTCTGTGTCTTATAGCCCTTGGCACAGCTGCGCTTATAATTTTTCAGGAAACTGTCTTCCCGATTCATGGACGTATCACTGCTGAGCGTATCTCCTAATTTCTCCCGCAACTTGGGATGTACAATACGAAGATACTGATATGTCAGCTCTTTCAGAAAATTGATTCCTCCCATGCCATCGGTCAGCACATGGAATACCTCCAGATTAATCCGACAGCCATAATAGGTCACACGAAACATATAACTGCGATTTTTATTCTGTACGATATATTGACACGGATAGGTGCTTTCTTCTCTTACTTTTGGCGCCGGTTTGCCGTTTTCCTCAAAATAATACCAGAAAATACCCTGGCGCAAACGCAGATTAAAACCGTCAAATTTTGGCAAAACCAGATTCAAAGCCTGCTGCAGCGGCGCCTTTTGAATCTCTTCGTTCAGCGTCACCGCAATACGGTACACATTGCTCATCGCTTCACCTGCAATGACCGGAAAAACATGTGCCGTATTATCCAGTTTGTCCCAACGGATATCGATGTTTCGGCGGAATTTTTCCTCTTCCCGCTTCCGCTTTTTCTCCGCTTTGTCCTCTTTTTTTTCTGCTCTGGCCTCTTCTTTTTCTGTCTTTCGAATCGCCTTGCGCTCTATTCTCTGGCGTTTTTTTTCTTCTTTTTCTTTTCTTTCCATTTATTCTTCAATCCCACTTATTTCTGATAGCCGTTGTAAGTATTTACTAAAAAGTTATTATAATAGAAGCAACCGAAAAATACAACCGCTCAATCCGCAAATACATGCCGATTCATACAATATCGACCTGATTGTATATAAATTTCTCTTGCTTTTTCTTTTGTCAGCATGTAAAATTTCTCCATGGTTTGTGGTATAGCCAGAAACCACCTGAAGGAGATTTGCATATGGAATTCAAAAAATTAAATGCTCCTACCTTAAAGGAGCTGTTCGTTTCAGAACTTGAAAATATGATCCTGTCCGGGAAGCTGGAAATCGGCTCCAAACTTCCCTCCGAGCGGGAACTTGCCGCTTCCATGCAGGTCAGCCGTGCTGTCGTCAATGCGGGCATTGCTGAAATGGAAGCAAAGGGATTTCTCGTGGTTAAACCGCGCATCGGTACCTTCGTCGAAGACTACCGGCGAAACGGTTCTTTAAGCACGCTGATGTCCATTATGAACTACAATGGAGGCATGCTCCACAAAAAGGAAATCCGTTCCATCCTGGAAGTCCGTATCGTGTTGGATACACTGGCGGTTCAGCTTGTATGCAGACATGCTTCCGACGAAAGCATTCTCACTTTGCAGAAATTTGTAGATGATCTGGCAGACTGTAAAGATTCCGAACTTGCCGCAGAGCTCGCGTTTACCTTTCACCACGAGCTTGGGTTCATTACCGGCAACACTCTGCTCCCCCTGTTTTTTGTATCGTTCCGCAATCCGGTCGTCAGCCTCTGGATTCGTTTCTGCAACCATTATGGAATCGATGCCTTATATCAGAACACAAAATCGCTGTATCAGCTTATCCTGGAACGAAACGAGGAAGCAGCGATTGACTTCATTCAAAAATCAATCGGAGATTCGATCGGAGGCTCCCGCGAAATCTACCTGTAACAACAAAGACAGGCTGCCGAAACGGACTGCCTGTCTGTAGATTGCTTCTCTATTCTCAATTCGAGGAAAATCTCGCCAGAAACTGTCTGGTACGTTCTTCTCTCGGATGTTCGATGACCTCTCTCGGATCTCCCTCTTCAATAATGTAACCGCCATCCATGAAAATGACACGGTCTGCTACATCTCTTGCAAATGCCATCTCATGCGTTACAATTACCATTGTCATACGCTCATCTGCCAGCTGGCGGATGACTTTTAATATCTCACCCGTCAGCTCCGGATCAAGCGCGGAAGTCGGTTCATCGAAAAACAGTATGGACGGATTTAATGCCAGTGCCCGTGCAATCGCTACTCGCTGCTGCTGTCCGCCGGACAGCTGACACGGATAATAATCTGCCTTATCCTCCAGACCCATCTTCTTTAACAGATCTTCGGCCTGCCGATACACCTCAGCCTTGTTCCTTTTCTGAATATGAATTGGTGCATCCGTAATATGTTTCCACACCGAATAATGCGGAAACAGATTGAAATTCTGAAATACCAGACCAAAATATCCCTGGATCTGTTTTAACTTTTTTGCATCTGCATATATGGCATGTCCCGCTTCATCACTTGTCACTGCGGCTTCGCCAAGATATACCAGATTTCCGCTGTCCATTTTTTCCAGCATGGTCGCACAGCGAAGCAGGGTGGATTTTCCGGAACCGGAAGGACCGATAATTGCAACGACCTCTCCTTCTTCCACTGCGAGGGATATATCATGGAGAACATCGAGATTTTCAAAACTCTTCTTTAAATTGCCGATCTCTAATAACTTCATCTTACATCCTCCATTATTGATAGTAGCTCAAACGTTTTTCCAGATAGCCCATCACTGCTGCTACGATCAGATTAAATACGTAGTAAAACAGTCCGGCAATAAACAGCGGCACAATCGTTGTCTTTGCCGCAGCAATCTGCTTTGCAAGTGTGAACATCTCCGTATATGCAAGTACAAATGCCAGCGACGTATCCTTTACCAGTGTAATCACCTCATTCGTCACCGGCGGAAGAACACGTCTGGTCATCTGCGGAAAGATGATCTTAAAGAATGTCTGTATCCGGGAATAACCGAGCACATTGGCAGCTTCGTACTGTCCGCCCGGAATTGACTGAATACCGGAACGGTAAATCTCGGCAAAATAAGCTGCGTAATTAATCGAGAAGCCGACAATTGTTGCCGTAAGCTGGTAATTCGGCGGTGTATTTACACCAAGTACATAATAAGGTCCGTAATAGACGACCAGAAGCTGCAGCATCAGCGGTGTTCCGCGCATAATGGAGATATACAGCTTAACCAGCCACTGAAGCGGTTTAAATTTTGACATTCTTCCGAATGCCACAACAAGACCGAGCGGCATGGAAAATACCAGCGTTAATATAAAAATCGATACGGTTGCCAGCATACCGGATGCCAGCTGTTGTATTACTGCAAATAAAGACATTCTTGTTCACCTTTCACTTTATAAGGATTTTATTTCTGCCCGAGACAGATCATCTCAGGAAGATTGTAGTCCGAATATTTATCTGCGATAGCTTCAAACGATCCGTCTGCAACCATCTCGTATAACGTCTCCTGCACTTTGTCACGAAGACTTGTATTTCCTAATTTGAATCCAACTGCGTACTGCTCCGTGGATACCTTATCATCCAAAATCTTAAAACCATCTCCGCGGGAACCGGTCTGATACTTTGCAACACCGATATCCAAAACGACCGCATCCACGGCACCGGATTCGAGATTCATAAATGCCGTATTATAATCGGCAACCTGCTGCAATTCCTGAAAGCTTGCAGTCAATGCCAGATTCTCATCATTATCTTCCTCATCGGTCAATGCCGCAAGACCGGAAGAATCCGCCTGAACAGCGACTACTTTTCCCGCAAGGTCATCTAACTTCTGAATATCGGAATCGGAACGGACAACGACAACGATACTGTTATCTACATACGGATCGGTCCAGGTATATTCATCCTCGCGTCCGGTCATGGTAAAACCGTTCCAGATACAGTCGATCGAGCCGGAATTCAGTTCCATATCCTTCGTATCCCAATTGATCGGCTTCTTCACAAGTTCCCAGCCGTTCCGGTCACAGACTTCCTGTGCCAGATCCAGATCAAATCCTGTATAATCCCCATTGTCATCCATATATCCATACGGTGGAAATTCCGCATCAAATCCTACGATTAACTGTGTACGGTCCGACTCTGATCCTGTACTTTCTGTTCCATCCTGTACCGCCTCTGTCGTATCACCGTCAGAGGCCGAATTATCCTCTGTCTTATTGGTTCCGCATGCCATCATGGAAACCGCCATTGCCATTGTCAAAAAGATTGCAACTGCTCTTTTCTTCATATTGTTTCCTCCTCAAAAGTACCTTTTTACACCTTGTACTTTAGTATACTACCATGATAAAATCGTAATGTAAACCTCTTTTATTCCGCAGATTTGTAAATCCATGCCCGTTAAGCGCGGTGTTTCTTTACATTTTTTTCAAAGTATGCTACTTTGTTTTCACGATACATTCATTTTGTTTTAAAGGAGTTTTTTATGAATACGAATCTTCCCTCAGACCCTTTGATTCTCTTAAGCTTTGTAAATACACAACTGCGCGATTTTTATCCCTCTCTGGATGACTTCTGTACAACCTTCCAGCTGGATGAAACAGAACTGCAGACAAAGCTTTCTGTCATTGATTATGCATACGACGCCGCAACGAATCAGTTTACCTGATCACCGCATTTCGATTTCCGGCATGAACCCATGTCACTGTTTCCTCATAACATAATAGTGAGAAACATGTGAGGTTTTGCCATGAACCCATGTACCACCGCTTTTGCCGTTACTTCTCTTGCCTGCAGCCTCTTTCAATGTCTGCCGGAAGAAGAAATTGAAGTCCTTGCCGCCTCTCTCTCACAGTTAGGCGATACACTCGCTACCATGCTCGCACAGGAAGCTCTTAACAGTTCCTCGTGCAGTCCTTCACCAGCCAATGATTCGGAGTAAACCATGTCTCTATTTGATGAACTGCTGCAATTCCAGATTCTGCCGCACGCCCGGAACGACTGGGCGGAATATCGCACTGCCGTTACCGCTTATCTCCTGCAGCATACCGAGCCGCAAAGCAGTGTTGCAGTATTCGGAGCCGGCAGATGCAATGATATTGATTTAAGGGAATTCCGGAAGCATTTTTCTTCCGTTACGCTTATCGATTCCAACCGTGATTCAATGCAGGAGGCACTTGCCGCCTATGACCTGACAGACGATCCGTCAATGCATCTTTTTTCCTGTGACTTTACGGGCATTACACCGCAAGATTACCGGAATTTTTCCGATGCACTGACTTCCTTTTGTCAGGTAAACGGCAGTCGGACAGACATCCGTCTGCTTGCCGATTATGCGGTTTCCGGATTGGACAGCTTATATGTAAAGGCAGACCAGCATAGCCCTGATTTTGGAACCGGCTGTTTCGACTACTCCATGGCCTTTGGCGTTCACAGCCAGATTAACAGCATGGCCGCCTGGATATTCTCAGCATTTGCCGCCCAGTTGGGACAGCAGGAACCTTCCGTGGAATCCCGCATCATACGTGCGAATGACAGGCTGATTCCGCGTCTCAATGACGCCATTTTAAAAGCAACGAAAACAGCAGCATTTTTCGGTTGTGAGCTGAAAAATACTGCTGTTTCCGGAAGTATCCAGGGCGCCTGCCAGTGCATCGAAGATCTCCACAAACGCGGAATCGTTACGGAACAGGCCGTGACACTCTGGCCCTTTGATCAGAACCAGAATATAATCTACCAGATGCTTATTCAAAAAGCCAGCTGTACCGCTTCTTCAATCTGATATCTCCGCTTTTTCCGTTTCCCTCTGTCTGAAGTCTTACATTCCCTGTGAGATTTCTTTTAAAGCCTCTACCAGCTGCATATCATCCGCTGTCAACCGCAGATTCGAGCTGACGGTCTCCCCTTCCGGGGTTGTGACCGTAATTTCCAGTACACTGCCCTCCCGGATTCCGTTCTGTCCGACTGCCTGCAGGAATTTCGGAAATTTGGGATGATTTCCTGTAAACTTCTCCCATAGTGATTTTATCTGTAATAATTTCATTGGATTCACTGCCATGTCTGTTTCTCCTCTTTCTTTAAAATTTAACCGTACCTCACATAGAAAACTGACTGTTATAGAGATTCGCATAAAAACCTTTTTTTGCCAGCAGTGTCTCATGATTTCCCTGTTCGATAATGTGTCCGTCTTTCATGACAAGTATGATATCCGCCTCCTGGATAGTGGACAGGCGGTGTGCAACAATAAAACTGGTTCTGCCCTTCATCATCTTCGCAAACGCATTCTGAATGCGCTGTTCGGTTCTGGTGTCAATCGAAGAAGTCGCCTCATCGAGAATCAGCATCGGCGGCAGGCAGAGCATTACACGCGTGATACAAAGCAGCTGCTTTTGTCCCTGAGAAAGGCTTCCGCCGTCTTCTCCGATTACGGTATCGTAGCCGTTCGGAAGTCTCGTGATAAAACCATGTGCATGTGCGGCCTTTGCTGCTTCCACGATCTCCCGCTCAGTTGCCTCCGGTTTTCCCATTTGAATATTTTCACGGATGGTTCCATGCTTCAGCCAGGTTTCCTGAAGCACCATGCCATAAGAACTTCGAAGGCTCTTTCTCGTTATGTGCCTGATCTCCTCCCCGCTGACACGAATCTGTCCGCTGTCGGTATCATAAAAGCGCATCAAAAGATTGATAATCGTTGTCTTTCCACATCCGGTAGGACCTACAATTGCCACGCGTTGTCCCGGTTTTACCAGGAGATTGAACTCTTCAATCAGTTTCCGATCTTTCGAATAAGAGAAGTATACCTGTTCGAGAATCACGCTTCCGTCGACCTGATCTAGCGTCACGGCATCGGATGCATCCGCAGGTTCCGGTTCTTCCTCAATCAACTCAAAGATTCTGGCTGCACAGGCAAGTGCATTCTGCAGCTCTGTGATAACACCGGATATTTCATTGAATGGCTTCGTATACTGATTTGCATAGCTTAAGAAACAGGAAAGCTGCCCTACGCTGATTCCACCCATAATCGCAGATAACGCTCCGGCAACACCGACACCAGCATAGACCAGTGAATTGATAAATCTGGTCGAAGGATTCGTCAGGCTCGAATAGAAAATCGCACGCAGCGAGCATTGTTCCAGACGGTCATTGATCTCATCGAACTGATGCAGTGCTTCTTCTTCATGGCCGAACGCTTTTACCACTTTCTGATTGCCGATCATTTCCTCCACGAGAGCCGTCTGCTCGCCTCTGGTGGAAGACTGCTGCTGAAACATGGAAAATGTCCTTTTCGCAATAAAGCCTGCCACAGCAAAAGAAAGCGGTGTGATCAGTACGACAACAAGCGTTATTTTCACATTGATACTCAGCATGAAAAGAAGTGTGCCAAGGATGGTAACCACTCCTGTAAAGAACTGGGTAAAGCCCATCAGCAAACCGTCTGCGAACTGATCCACATCTGCGATCACACGGCTTACAACATCTCCATAGGAATGTGAATCCAGATATTTCAACGGAAGACGCTCTATCTTTTCAAATGCCTCGGTACGGATATCCTGTACGACGCGGTATGTCATTTTATTGTTACAGATATTCATGATCCATTGGGCGAAAGCCGTAAGCAGAATGACAGCAATCATTTTCTTTAGGATGTCAAAAATGGAGGGGAAATCAACCCTGCCTTTTCCCAGAATGTCATCAATCGCATATCCGGTCAGAATCGGAATGTAAAGCGTCAAAACCACACTGAGTGCGGCAAGTACGATAGATAGGATCAGATAGACCCAGTATTTTCGGATATAACGGAATACTTTGGAAAGTGTATCTTTCTGCTTCTGTTTTTTTTCTGCTTCCTGCATTATGCACGCACCTCACTTTCCTGTTTTTTCTGAAACTGAGAGTAGTAAATTTCCTGGTAGACTTCACAGCTTTTCAGCAGCGTTTCATGATTGCCAAGTCCCACTGCCCTTCCCTCGTCCAGCACCAGGATCTGATCGGCATGCAGGATAGAGGCTGCTCTCTGTGATACGATAAATACGGCAGGCCGTGTCTCCATTTCGCGGATTGCGTGCCGCAGCTTCGCATCTGTCGCATAATCCAGTGCAGAAGCACTGTCATCGAGAATCAGGATCTCCGGCTTTTTCACCAGTGCACGCGCAATGGTCAGTCTTTGCTTCTGACCACCCGAAAGATTGCGTCCCCCCTGTTCAATTTCCGCATCCAGACTGCCTTTTTTCTGCCGAACAAATTCTCTTGCCTGTGCAGTCTCAAGCGCTTCCATAAGTTCTTCTTCCGTGGCATCTTTTTTCCCCCATTGGAGATTGTCCCGGATTGTCCCTTTAAAAAGCACTGCTTTTTGTGGTACGACACCAATCTTATCCCGCAGTTTTTCAAAAGAATAGTCCCTGACGTTACTGCCGTCTACCAGCACTGTACCTTCGGAAACGTCATAAAATCTGGGGATGAGATTAACTACAGTTGATTTTCCGGAACCCGTTCCGCCAATAATACCTATCGTTTCACCAGGTCTGACTTTCAAACTGATGTCCGATACGGCCGGAGCTCCTCCATCCTGATACCGCATGGAGACATGCTCGAATACAACGGCATATTCCTGCGATGCCTCCGATGTCTGCACCTTTCCCTCTTCCATTGTGGTGTGCAGTTCCATGACATCTGCAATCCGGTTTCCGCAGGCAACTGCTTTGGTGACTGTAATTATAAGATTTGCCAGCTTTACAAGCTCGATCAGAATCTGAGACATGTAATTGACCAGTGCCACGACCTCACCCTGCGTGATAATTCCACTGTTCACACGAATCGCGCCCGTCCAGATCAGTACCGCTATCGCAGCATTGATGATCACATAAGTCAATGGGTTCATCAGCGCAGATATTTTTCCAACGTACAGCTGCAATCCCGTCAGAAACCGGTTCTTTTCGCGGAAGGCTTCTATTTCTTCCTGTTCCTTATGAAACGCCCGGATGACCCTGCTTCCGGTCAGATTCTCCCGTGTTATCCCAAGCACATCATCCAGACCAGCCTGCACTTTGCGAAATAACGGGATGCTGATCAGCATGATTCCAAATACCACGATGGCAAGTAGCGGAATTGTGACTACAAATATCAGTGCCGCCTTTACATCAATCGTAAAAGCCATGATCATGGCACCAAACACAATGAACGGGGAACGTAAAAACAGACGCAGCACCAGATTGACTCCTGACTGCACCTGATTGATATCACTCGTCATCCTCGTAATCATCGTAGAAGTACCGAGTGTGTCATACTCCGTATAAGACAGGCTTTGCAGATGGGCAAACAACGTATGCCGCAGCTTTGTTGCAAAACCGACGGCTGCCTTTGCGGCAAAAAACTGGGCTGTAATCGAACAGGTCAGTCCAATGACCGCCAGCAAAATCAATATGCCGCACATCCGCAGAATATAACCCTGATCGGCATTTGCAATACCATTGTCAATAATCGCCGCCATTACAAGCGGTACAAATAATTCAAAGGAAGCCTCCAGCATCTTAAACAGCGGTGCAAGGACACTCTCCTTTTTATAATCTTTCAAATAAGCAAGCAGTTTTCTCATGATAGCCTCCAGTTATTCCCTCTTTTTCACCCGAAATACATGGACCGTTTTTGCCAGAACAGGACGGAACGGTCTGAGCAAAAGCCAGATTCTGCTGTACAGCACGTAAACCGGATTTGATACGGATATTTCTTTCCCCCTGCGTACAAATCCGACGAGGACACCGCGCATCTGATCTGCACGCAGTGGCCCTTCCAGCTCCATCTGATTATCTCCCACCATATAAAAAGTATCCTTCTCCTTTTTCCAGATCCGATGCAGAACCAGAATACTGTTTTCCCTCCGGTACAACACGACGTCTCCGCGCTTTAATTGCGAAGGATCTGCATTCTTTAGAATTACCTCATCCCTGCCCGGAACGAGCATCGGATACATACTGTATCCCGTTGTCTGAATCCGAATGATCCGGCCCTCCATCAACAGTTTCTCCAAATCCATTTCGTTTCCTTTCCTGCGCGCTCCGCACCGGATATCTGTCTCTTTTTTTGCAAATCTTTTGCTATTGTAGCATTTTTTTGAATGAAATGCTATAATAACCTCCAACATAGGAAATAGATCCGACTCATGATATCAGGAGGAATGGTATGAAAATACGGGATGGATATACACTTCAGAAAATTGCAGACCAGACATATCTTCTCCCTTATGGTCAGAATATTGCAGAGCACCGGCGCGGAATACGGTTAAATGAATCCGGCATTCTGCTGTGGAATGCCCTCCAGCAGGATATGGAAGAAGCATCCCTTTTATCTGCACTCACACAGCATTACAAAAACGAAGTTTCCGAGCTTCCTGCTCTTCGTGAAGACATACATGCTTTTTTTCGGCAGCTTACCTCTGCCGGTATTCTCTATCAAGAAATTCCCGCGGCAAACAGCGCCGCACCTTTTTATTTTCAGATCGGCACAGTGACCCTCGGCTTTGACGGTCCAAAACAGTTGATTCATCCTTCGCTTCTCGATTTTTCCTGCGAAGCCCAAAAAGTGGACCAGCTGATTCGTATTATCCCCGGAACCCCGGCTGCACATACCATCGGAACAATTCTGGTACGTACCGATGAGATCACCATCTGTGCAAATGAGAAATCTTACTTTTTTCTGTATCCGGATTCCTATGGCATATCCGAATGCCATCTGTCAAAAGACGGCTCGCGAGCGGAATTCTACTGCCGCCTTCCTTTGACGGACGACCTTTCCGAAAAACTGTTTCATGCGATACGCTTTACCTTTCTGGTTCGTGCACAGCTGCACGGCCTGTTTGCCCTTCACTCTGCCTCTGTTTTTTATCGAGGGAAGGCATGGTTGTTCTCCGCAAGTGCGGGCACCGGAAAATCCACGCATGCATTTCTCTGGAACAGCCTGTTCCAGACTCCGATTTTAAACGGCGACCTGAACCTGATTGGCTTAAAACAGCAGGAACCGGTTATTTACGGCATTCCCTGGTGTGGTACTTCCGGCATTTATTCGGCAGAGTGCCATTCTCTCGGCGGTATTACACTGTTAAAACAGCATATGGTAGATGAAATTATGGATATGCAGGAAGACGAGAAGCAGCTCTCGGTGATGCAGCGTATGATTTCTCCGTCCTGGACACCGGACATGCTGCGGCTAAATCTTGATTTTGCGAAACAGCTTGCAGGAAAGCTGGATATCTACCGCCTCTTCTGCACCAAAGAAGATTCTGCCGCAATCACAATCAAGCAGGCAATCGACAGCAGTCTGACTCTCCATCAGTAAGGAAAAACGATCATGCATAAGACATTACAACATATTCTGGAAAAAATAAAACAGGGCATGCTGCAGGAAATGTGGCTGCAGACAAAATGGATTTACCAGTATGCAAGAAACTACTGGAAATCCATGATTTTCTATACGCTGCTCGGCCTGACAGGAACGGTCGTTTCCCTAAGTTCGAGCCTTGTGTCCAAGGATCTTGTTGATATTATCACGGGCCATCAGACCACACTTGTGGTGAAGACCTTCTGTTTATTCATCGGTCTTTCAATCGGCAACATTATCGTAAATCAGATTTCCACCTACGCCTCCAACTGGATCAGCATTAAGGTCGATAATGAGATCAAAGCAGATGTATTTGAAAAAATGCTGATTACCGACTGGGAATCCATTACGGCCTACCATACCGGTGATCTGCTCACACGATGGACGACTGACGCTTCCACTATTTCGGGCGGCATCCTGAACTGGATCCCGAATCTGATCATATACACCGTAAAATTCATCAGCACTTTCGCCGTTGTATTCTACTACGATCCTACTTTTGCCCTGCTGGCCATGCTCGGAATTCCGGTCAGTATCCTCATGTCACGTACGCTCTTAAACCGGATGCAGAGCAACAACCGGCGCAGTGCTGCCATGAATGCAAAGATGACGGGCTTTAATCAGGAGGCATTTTCCAATATCCAGACGATCAAGGCATTTGATCTGATCCGCATCTATCACCAGCGGCTCCGGCAGCTGCAGACAGAATATCTCACCATGAAAATGGATTTTCAGCGTCTTTCCATGATGACTTCCATTATTATGGCACTGGTCGGCATCGCGGTTTCCTACACCTGCTACGGCTGGGGAATCTACCGCGTTTGGAGCGGTGCCATCTCCTACGGTACGATGACGATGTTTCTTTCGCTGTCCGGTTCTCTGACCGGGACTTTGAATGCCCTGATTTCACTGGTACCGACTGCCATCTCCATTACGACTTCCGCCGGACGACTGATGGACATCCTTGTCATGCCGAAAGAAGACTATTCCGACGCCGATGCGGTTGATGCATTGTATCAGGACTCCCGCAATTCCGGTATCAGTATTGCGTTCCAGGACATCACTTACGGCTACCGTGGCGGCGGGCAGGTATTTCGTCATGCTTCATTTGAGGCCCATCCGCACGAAATCGTTGCATTGGTCGGTCCCTCCGGTGAGGGAAAAACCACGATGCTTCGCCTGATTCTTGCACTGCTGCAGCCACAGGAAGGGCACAGCTTTGTCTCGGGAAGTTCGGAAAAAGACTGCAGTATTACGCTTTCGCCTGCCACAAGACGTCTGTTCTCTTATGTTCCGCAGGGCAATACCATGTTTTCGGGAACCATTGCAGAAAACATGCGCAGTGTCAAACCGGATGCAACGGACGAAGATATCGTAAATACATTAAAGGCAGCCTGTGCCTGGGACTTTGTGGAGAAACTTCCGGATGGGATTTACAGTCATGTGGGCGAACGCGGCGGCGGATTCTCCGAGGGGCAGTCACAGCGTCTGTCCATCGCAAGGGCTTTGCTGCGTAAATCCCCTGTATTACTGCTGGATGAGGCAACCTCCGCTCTGGATATCGCCACAGAACGAAAGGTGCTGAAAAATATCATGCTGGATGAATACCCGCGGACCTGCATCGTCACCACACACCGCCCTACGGTTCTTACGATGTGCAGTAAAGTCTATGCGATACGCAGTCAGCGGTGTGATTTACTGACTCCGGAAGAAATCCATGAGATGGAGATCAATTTCTGAGAAAGGGTCATTCCTATCAAGTCAAAAGAGTTTCATATGTTTGATGAGACGGCTGCGTTTCCCTGCTTTCCTTAAAATCTCCGCACTTGAGATATTTCGGATCGTATGATTGTTGTACAAAAACCTGCACAGCGTCGCCAGCCACAAAAAAGGCCAGGTGATCCCTGCTTTTGCGGCTCTTGGATAATTGAGCCGCATCTGATGATGAAACTCCCGCATATAAGCAAGCATACCGGTATCCCGCATTGCAACCATGCGATTCCCTTTTGATTTTCCGAACTCCTCTGCCTCAAAGATTTCTTCGATAAATTCTTCGATCACATCATTCCTCACTTCTTTGTCCAAAAGAAATGCCACTCTGTTTCGTTCCAGACCAAGATACTTCACACAGGCAGCAGTCAGTATGCGGATAAACCCAATCGTACCGCTCTCTGCGGCCATCGTCCGAAACTGCTCTTTTTCTTTCTGGGCAACATCCCGATTCCAGAACACGACCCAGTCACAGAGATTTTTCAGACCGAATCCAGCCCGCAGAAAGTGCTGCAGCATATGAAGAATCAGATAGAATGCATGGTATGCATCCGTTGGTTCTAAGAAATCAATTCCCCAGCAGCGGTTGATGCGCACGTTTTTCTCATAGTCTGGCAAAAGCTGTGACAGATATCCGTTGACCTTCTGGCTTTCAAATGGCTCCGCCAGCATCCCGTGCAGTTCCACGGATATTTTCTCATCATTCTCCAGTTCTATATGATGAAGCGTCTTCTGCTCTTCTTTGATCCGGAATCCGTTCTCCTGCAGAATGCGACAGGCCTTTGCATGCTTTCCGGCATCCGGTACAAGTAGATCCACGTCTCCGGATTTCCGCAGTTCCGGAACCGGATACAGAGAAGCCGTGGACACGCCCTTGAGTGCAATGACCGCAATCTCATGTTCCGCTAAAAGTTTTGTGATATATTTATTCAGAAACAACAGCCGGTAGCTTGTCCGTACGGTCTGGCGACTGATCTGCTCGGTCTTTTTCCAAAGTGTACCTTCTAACGCTCTGCATTCCTTCAGAGGCTCGTATAACAGAGACAGCACCGCATGCTTCTCTGCCATTGCAATCAGTTTCTGCCACTGCGCCTCGGACAGCTCCGATTCCTCCGGAACACGATCTTTTTTAGTTTCTTTCTGAAGAGCTCTTTCGAGTAATTCCAGAAGCACTTTTTTTTCTTTCTGCATTCTCTTACCTACCTCTTCTTTTTTCAATCAGCTGTCCCAGTTTTTCGACGAGGAAACGGAACTCGGCCGTTCGGAAATAAAACAGGAAAAACAGTATATTCGGCACAAGCAGACAAACCGGAATCCGCTCTGCCAGTGACAGCCAGACATTGCCGCTGCTTCTGCGGCACAAAAGATCGGTCAAATACCACGCACCGCCTGTCGTAGCCGTATAAACCAGATATTTTATAAAATAAGACCGGCTGGATATTTTCAACCGGTATTTATACAGGACATACGGTTCCACCCAAAACGACGTTGCCAGTGTACTGAGAAACGTTCCGATAAATACACCGAGCGTACCAAACTCTCTCACCAGAATAAGCGAAAGGATCAGATTCAGCAATGCCCCGATGACCGACTTATACCGGTCATACCAGAACAATCCCAGCGAATCCCGGAACACAAGCGTCGCATTTCGCATTCCATTGAGGAAAAAATTGATACACAGTATCAGGACGATATCCCCGGAAAACAGATATCCAGCGCCGAAACTCAGCTCCACAAACGGATTCAGCAGCTCATAGAGGCAGATTGCAGAAAATCCGTACATCCATTGCCCCATAAAAAAAGATGCCTCAAATACTTTCCGCACCCGGTTTTTGTCTTCTGTCACGCCCAGATTGCCGACACTGGCTGTAATCCCCTGAAAAATCTGCGTTAGCAGCTGCCTTACCGACCCGATTACAAGATAATAGTTGGAGTAGCTCCCGACACTGGAGAGCCCTACAAACGAGGATAAGATCAGATTATCGGTATTATTGATAATCACGTCCCCGGCCCTGTGCATAAACATCGCACGGATATTTCGGAATATGGAACTCCTTTCCTCCTGCGGCAGCTGTTCAACGTTTCGGTCCCTCAGATAGGGATACAGCCGGTCTGCTCTTTTGGACAACACAATGTTGCAAAGGACGGTCGTCAGAATACTGATCACCAGGAACAGGATAAAATTCCGGGTCAGAATCAATACCGCTATCTGCAGAATATCCTGCAACACCCAAGACATTGTCTGGTAAAAGGTTCCGATATAAAGCAGCTGATTTGCATCCATCAGTGTTTTCTTATAAATCAGCAGATAGGAACAGACCGTGTTGGCCAGATAGAGCAGATAGATGAAACTCAGGTGATCCACGGCCTGATCATCTTTGATCAGGTAGCCCAGAAACGGAATCAGCAATACACCCGCTGCTGCGACCGTAACAGCAACGATCCGATACAGCCGCCGATAGAGCCTCATCAGTGACTTCTGTTTTTCAATGTCACCTGCCGCAATTGGTCTGTAGAGTGCGAAAGTGATTGCCGTACCCATTCCCATTTCGGACAGCGAAAGTACGTTGATGATGTCCAGAAAAAGACCGTTTACACCTACATAGCTTTCGCTTAATGTATGTGTAAACACAACACGCAGCACATATCCCATAAAAATGGCAGTGATCCTGGATATCAGTGCAACTGTCGTATTCTGTGCAGAATGTTCTGTCCTGCTCTTTGCAACCATTCGCAAGCTCCTCCATGTTATCGTTCAAATGATGATTTTTGAGGCAGAATCTGCTGTAATGCCCCGTTTATTTCATGTTTTGCCTTTGCAAAATCAATCGGTTCTTCGGTATCGTTGATACAGACGATCTTTTTTGCCTGCCGGCTGATCAGCCTGACCAGACGATCATTTCTGTTTTGTATATTAAAATATGCAAAATCTCCGGTGATGTTTTTGGCGTAGAATTCCCCGCTTAATTTCTGCCATTCCCGCAGCAGATACGGACTGACATCCTCCTGACTGCGGAAGCGGTGACTGCAGGTGGCCTGCAGCAGTTCTTTTTCTTTTTCCCAGAGACAGCCAAAGGTCTTTTTACAAAAAGGTGCCGGTCCATGAACCGTATAAAATCCGGTATAGAGTGGAAATGCCAGTTCCAGAAGATTATAGAAAAAATAAAGCGGCGGATATCCGACCTTAAAATAGTTCCCCGGTTGTTGTCTGACGTTTTCTCTCTTCTCAAAGTATTTTGCCAATACCAGCGTATTATTCAAAAAGATGTGGGACATGACCGGATTGCGCGGATTCGCCACAACCGGCTGAAATGCAAGCATATCACATGGTCTGCCGTTTCGAAAAAAATCCTCCTGCCGCAGTCTGTCCAGAATAAAGATATCATCATTGAAGTATACAAACTGCTCTGCCAATCCTTCGATTCGATGCAGATTCAGCTCAATCGTATGAGAATTGAATGTCGGCAGAAACTGTTCCGGTATATAATCCGCATGGTTCACCACGTGCAGTTTCGGATGCTCTGTGTTCATCCATTCCGGCAGATGTCCCCAGGTAACAAAATGAATCTTTCTGACCCAGGGAACAAACTGCTCCACGCCGCGAAACCAGTATTTCAGGTTGTCCCAGTCCCGAAACCGGACTTCATCCGCGTCCTCCGCACCGGACGGAAGATATCCTTCTTTTTCTTTCCGCCATCGTTCATCCATGCCGTCCACCCACGGAATCACAAAGTCTATTTCCTCCCGAATATCAGGCATATAAAAACCTCCTGCAACTTATATTCCTCTTTTCATATATTTTATTATCATAGCATTTTCCCTTTCAAAATGCTATAATTTCCATAGATTTGGAGGAAACCATGAAAAAAGCCATGTTCAAAAGAGTCCTTCCCCTCGTGTTTGTACTTCTCGCGGGAAGCAGTCTCTATCTCGCCTATGACCGTTATTACCGGCTGACCTATCAGCCGCTGACTTATACAGAAACCGCTGCACAGCTCTCTAATCCCTATCAGGGCTGGTACCGCATCTACGGCTATACGCTTTCGGATACGGGAACCATCAATTCCAGTTCCATCGTTACATCTTATCAGAAGGACCCGGACACCAGACTTGCCCTGCTGGAAATCAATCTGCGCAATTATCCTTTGGGAGCAATCAGTTCCGCAGGTCTCGCCCAGCTTCAAACGATTTTTTCCTCCTGGCAGGACAGCGGAAAACAACTGATCGTACGCTTCCTGTATGACTGGGATGGAAAAGCGAAACAGACAGAGCCATCCGATCTTAGCATCATCACCGGGCACATGTCTCAGGTTGGTGAAATCGTAAATCAATACAAGGACTGCATCTATCTGCTGCAGGGGATCTTTGTCGGAAACTGCGGAGAAATGAACAGTTCTAATTATATGTCAGTGGATTCCATGTGTACGCTGCTCAGGCAGCTTGCTTCGGTAACCGACAGTTCCATCTTTCTATCGGTCCGCACACCGGCCCATTGGCGTACAATTACGGAATCCTACACTCCGCTGTCTGCGGATGATGCATTTACGGGTACGACAGCCTCCCGTCTTGGCCTGTTCAATGACGGCATGCTCGGTTCCGGAAACGATCTTGGGACTTACGGAGATACCTCCTTATCCGAAGCGGATTCCTATTCCGACAAGGGTACCCGGGAAGAAGAACTTCAGTTTCAGGATCAACTCTGCAGCTACGTTCCAAACGGCGGTGAAGTCGTGATCGACAACAGTTATAACGACCTTGAGAACGCCATCTCCGACCTGTCCCGCATGCATGTCTCCTATCTGGATTACGATTATGACACTTCCGTTTTGAATAAATGGAAGTCAGCCACTTACACGGGGGACGATGTTTTTGACGGCTCCAGCGGCTATGACTACATCGGCAGCCATCTGGGTTACCGCTATGTGCTGCGGTCTTCAGCCTGTACGTTTGACACCTGGGAAGATGATACGGCCAGCCTGACACTCGAAATTGAAAATACCGGATTCAGCAGCAGTTACCGTTCGTTTTCCGTTTCTGTCCTTACGGTCAATACAGAGAGTCAGGAGACATTCGAGACCGCGATCGATACCGACTCCCGGTACTGGGCAAGCCAGAGCAGCGTCAGTCTCTCTCTCCCGCTCGATGTCCGCAGTTATGCTACCGGCAGCTATGCTGTTTATTTTAAAATTACCGATCCCTCCAGCGGAGAGCAGATCGCGCTTGCAAACAGCCTGGATCAGTCCGATTACGGATACCGGATTGCATCACTGGAGCTTGCAAAATGATCCGATGTGCACGCAGGTTTGTGCACCTTCATTTGCAAAACGGATGATTTCTCCGTCCTTTTCCCGTCGTAACTGAAGGTACAGCTTATGACAGCCCGCCGATGTAACCTCAACACTCAGCCGGACCACTGCAATCTGTCCGCTCGTCCAATCGCGCGGGTCAGCAGCAATTCTCTTTGTGGTCTGTTTTCCCTCCGGTGACCGTATCAGCAGACAGAGTTTTGCTTCTTCATACAGATTTGAGAATCCGACATTTTCAATTCGGATCTGCAGACCGTTTTTGTCCTGTTTTTCCGGCAGAACGTCTCTTAGGACAAAGCGGTATCCAAGGTGTCTTCCAATATACGCATAGCCGTTCATACCTGCATAGCCGTCCGTTCCCTGCCAGATGCTCTCTTTCCATTTTTCCAGCACCTGTGTATCATGAATCCGATTGAGATAGCTCACCCGGCTCCGTCTCATCTCCAGGACAGCCTGGGACAGTCCGCTCTGATCCGCTGTTCCGACCGCCTCTCCGCCGTAAGGTATGCGGTCGCTTAGTCTCCTCGTAAATTCCAGTTCTTTTTCCCTGCACCAAGGTTCCTGCCAGAGAACGTCAGCTTCCGACTGCTGTGCATACGTTCCAAGATCTGTATCAGAACCAAACATGCCGTCATTGAACAGACCTGTACTTTTGCACCGGGCAGATCCGTCCTCTTTTCCAAACAGAATTCTCCACTGCACCGGTCTGCGTACTGCCAGATAGCAGCATCCGCCGACAGATTCCCAGAGTGTATCGGAAAGCTGTTTCAGCATTTCACCGGACAGGAATTTCGAACCGTGCATCTCTCCCCAGCTGCCCACATATACGCCCTGCACCAGCAATATGTGTGCCGCATATTGCTGAATGACTGCACCGGTCTGCTTCATATGCTTTTCCACAAGCGAAAAAAAGGCCGGTTCCCGCTCCATCCCCTTTCCTTCTCTGTCATATACAAAACGAAGGATCATATCTGTTCCACGTCCGGAAAAGAAGCGGAAAACAGTCTCGATATGTTCCAGCGCCTGACTGGTCAGCGGTATGTCTCGAAATGTGCCAATATCGATCAAAACCAGCACCAGCTGTTCGTCTCCGGACAGGCACCACCCCAGCATTTCCGGATCTGGCGGGCTTTCTGCAGCAAAGGAACAGATCTGATACCACCCGCATCCAGGATTGTGTAATTCTTCGGTGCTTTCTCTATATGCTGCCTTCTGAAAGCTCCACTGTTTCCTATTCTTATGCCACATCATTCTTCTTCTGCTGCTCCCACATCTATTTTCAGAACCTTAATCCGAACTACGACGCCCAGAATGCTAAAGAACATCCGGAACATATAGACAATCGGTCTCAGCCCGGAATGCATACTTGTGCCCTCCACTCTTGCATGCATGACCGCCGGTATCTCTTCAATCCGAAATCCCAGAAGCAGCATCTGCGTGATCATATTCGCGTCCGGATACCGATCATCAAAATGATTGTATTTGGAATAAAACAGCACCGCCCGTCTGCTCAATCCCTGAAGCCCAGTTGTCGGATCCATGATCTTTCTTCCGGTCACTAGCCGGATCAGAAAACGAAAAATTGCATATGCGAATTTTTTGGCCGCCGGTGCGGAAAACTCCGAACTCCCTTCCAGAAACCTGGAGCCGAGAACGATATCCGGACATTTTCCGGCCGCATCCGCTTCCTTTAGCCTCTGATAAATGACCGGTATATTACATACATCATGCTGTCCGTCGGCATCCATCTGAATCACATACCGGTATTTCCGCCGGATTGCATATTTGTAACCAAGCTGAAGGGCACTTCCATAGCCCAGATTAAATACATGTGTCACAAGTGCATGATGTCTGTCCTTTACGATCCAGTTCGTATCGTCTGCGGATGCATCGTTCATGACAAGCAGATCTGCAATCTGAGCGATTTCCGGCTGCTCCAGCTTATCCAGTACCTTCCTGATATTTTTTTCCTCGTTATATGCCGGAATAATAATCAACAATTCCTTCTGTTTACTCTTTTCCATGAATAACCTCTTTGTTCATCAATACAAGCAGTTTCTGTAGATCTCCTTCGTGCACGATTTTCCGTTGTCCTGCTGCATGACCGAACATCTCCCGTTTGTCTTTCTGTTCAAGCAGCTCCACGATGCTGTTTTTGATTCCTTTCGCAGACAGCTCACAGAGCAGGCCATCCGATCCATGCGTAATCTGCTCCCTGTTTCCGTTACAATCAGACGCAATGATTGCACAACCAAGCGTCTGTGCCTCCTGTATGGCAATGCTTTTTCCTTCAAATCTCGTGGCATGCACATAAATATCTGTCTGCACATAGTAGGGATACGGGTTGCTCACCGCTCCTAGCAGGATAAAATCCTCCTCTAATCCAAGCTGCGCAATCTTCTTTTCCAGCACCGGACGTTCCGGCCCCTCTCCCAGCACATACCAGCGTACCGGCCAGCCCGCATCCTTTAACAGCCTCATCGCGTCGATTGCAATTTCATATGCCTTCTGATAGGTAAGTCTTCCTACGGTGAGCAGGCGGATGCCGCTGTAACCATCCAGGAAACCTCCCGCTTCCTTCGCTTTCTCCCGGATTCTCTCCTGGTCGATGAGATTATGAAACACCGTTGTTTTCGCCTCGCATTCGGGATAGGCCAATAGAAAATGCTCCCTGACTTCATCGGATACCGGAAATATGCGGTCATACCGGAGATAACAGTCTCTGTCGAGTGTTCTTGTATAACCGGAGCTTCCGTAGTCGATATGAATGAATGCCGCCTTTCGTTTTGCCTGAACGTGATCTGCGATGTAATAGGCAGAACCTCCCTCCAGATATGCAACCGCAAGATCATAGGTCTCTTCGGGATATTCCGCTCCGTCCGATAACACACGCCACAGCAGCTTATCCGGCAGGATTTTTCCGTCCCGGATCATAGCCACCAGATTCGACAGGATATACCACGCTTTTCCCAGCATATTTCCATGATGGAAAAAAGCCCGGATTACATTTTTTTTCATATTCCGCTGTCCCTCGGCGGACAGTACGGAGGCATCGCTGTAATGACCGTTCAGCAGTTTTACATGCGCCGGAAGCCTGTGCACCAACTCGCCCTGCCCCATGATGACATACAGAGAAACTTCATATTCCTCCGGGGAAAGATGACGGAAAAGTTCCAGCATGGCTACTTCCGCTCCGGCATGCCCGAGGGTATTGATTACAAACAAAATTTTTTTCATAACTGATTCCTTTATCTGTATAAACTTCTGTACCCCTTCAATTCTTCCAGTTCACTGAGAATTCTTTCATTTTCCTGATTCAGCAGAGAAACCTGCATCGCAAGTTCCTGATTCTTTCGAATCAGCTGTGAGATAGAACGGCTTAAGAAAAACACGCCGAATATCATGAAAAATCCCATCAGAAAAACAACAATGCAGCTGTTGCCCTCCAAACCGATGCTCCATGCGGATAACCCAGGCAGCGAACCGATCAGAATCAGTATCAGCGAAAAAAATGCCCATCCAAGACCGATACTCTCGGTAATTTTCCGATGTACAAAAGACGCAAAATCCAGGCATAAAAGAAGAATCCCTGCCACAACAACACTCACACGCAAAATCACCGCGATTTCCATAAATTTTCTCCTTTTTCTCTTGCTCTGTTTTCTCTTACGAGCTGGTAGGCATCGTATACTTTTCCGGGCGGCTGATTCCCTTTTCCCTTTTTTAAAATAGTGCCGCGACAAAATACATGTACATCCATGTGCTTCTCTACCCACCGCAGTCTGACATATGCCACCGACCATCCGATAAAGGCACCGAATACCAGACCGATTCCATACCAGATCTCCGTAAAATGCGTTGCCACAATGCTGCCTGCAAGCGTTCCGGCAAAAAAACTGAGCGCTGTCATTACCGAACCGGTCAGATCATTGAAGTAATACAAAAAGATAATTGCCGAATACATGATAAACAATATAAAATATCCTGCCGCAAGACACGGATAGATATGCATTACCAGACCGGAAAATCCGAATTGCGGCAGAAAAATCATACAGATCAGGAAAACCACCACCGAAATGATAAACTGAATACGCACCAGATTCATAAGTTCTCCGGCAAGCTGACGGAACATCCGTTTTTTGGCATTTTCAATGTCTGCACCCCGTCCGCCGATGACTGCCTCCGAATAGGCCTTATAGCGCTCATGAAAATGCATTTCCACTCGGGAGATAAAAATAATTGTCGCAGAAATGTTGGTGAACATGGCAAGGCAGGTCGCCATATCATAGACCGGCGCACACACAAAGCTCTTTGCCACGACCATTTTCAAATCTGTCGTCCAGAAAACAAAATTGTGTACATAAAGTCCCAGAATATAGAGAAAATTCGTCACTACAAGCTGCCAGTACTCTTTAAAATAGTGCAGAACTCTCCGGTAGCGGTTGCTGTTTTTCTTAAAATACCGTTTCACAATCGCAATCTCCAAAGAAGCAATCAGGAAGAAACCAACAACCAGTGAAAACAGCATACTGTATGTGATATCCCAGTCAAAGACGTACACCAGCAGCAACGACAGAAAAAACGTCACTGCCATGCCAATCAGGAAGAAAAACGATATCTTTTTATAATCCTTGCAGATGGACAGATACAGCATCGAATAAAATACCAGAACCAGCGAGATATATCCACTAAATCCGGTAAAAACATAAAAGATATCCACCTGTCCGACCAGATATTCCCGGACACAGAAGGGAATCCCAATCAGAACGCTCAAAATGATGTTGAGCAGAAGTCCGATATAAAAACACGGCAAAATATCTTCATAGCGTTCTTCATAAATGACATCGGACATATATCTTGACAAAACTGCATTGAACGGAGACGCGGTCAGCAGTGAAAAAATAAAAATATACAGTACCGTACTGGCAAACAGCTCCCTGACAGCATATCCGACTTCAGAAAGACCCAGAAATTTTCCCATCAGCAGAATGTTGGCAATGACCAGAAACATCGGTGCCACCGTAACGACCGTGCTGTAGAAGAAGCCGATAATATTGGTTGTAATGGTATTTTTTTCAAAGATCCGGTTCAGATTTACGCCAATTCCAGCCATATACGTTTCTCCTTTCTACCTTCTGATCTCAAATTTTTCTGCGGGCCATTCCAAATTCTTACGCCCGGCAAAATCCATATAGATATTCTGATAGGACTCTTTCATGGATTCGATCCGGTATTTTGCCATCACCCGGCGATATCCGTTTTCGCCCATCTGCTTTCTTTTCTCCGGTTCCGTAGCAAGCTCCAGGATTGCCCGCGTAATTTCCTCTACATTCATAATATGTGTCAGGATACCGGCCTCTCCAAAGGAATCTCCCTCTCCGTAGATCAATCCTCTGCAGTTTCCGACATCTGTTGCAATGACCGGCCTATGCGCCGCATAGCTCTCCAGAATGGTAAGCGGCTGCCCTTCACTGATACTGGTCAGAATCGTCATATCCATACGACCAAGATAGTCTTTGACATCCACTCTTCCTGTGAATACAACGTCCGGGATCCGCATGGTTTCAACCAGATCAAAGCATTCTCTTGCATATGCTTCTTCTTCCTCCCACGGCCCCATGACCCACAATTTCAATCCTGTGTGTTTTTCCTTCGCATAGGCAAATGCCTGCAGCATCGTCTTTACATCCTTGATGGGTGCGATCCGCAGGATGGCTCCGATATTTACGGTTTTTTCCTCTTCCGGCATTTTCTGCTGCACATTCTCAAGACGCTGTACATCGATACCATTCGGTGTAATCGCTGTTTTAGAAGGTGGACATCCCAGTTCCACCTGAAGCTCTCTCGCATGTTCATACAGGCTTGTGACCAAATCTGCTCTCTCATAAGCCAGCTTTGACATTTTCTTAAACTGATCGATCCAGATATTCTTGTAAATACCGCTCACCCACTTTGCCTTGATCAGTTCCTCTTCCCGCTCTCTGGTATAGATTCCATGCTCCGAGATCAGAAGTCCGCACCCATAGAGACTTTGGGCCATACTGCCCAGGACACCTGCATAGCCGGTAGCTACACAGTGATACAGATCCGCAATCGGCACCTTCATTCGCAAAGCGAAGAACAGCGGCAGATAGATGGAACGCAGTGTCCATAAAAAATCTGAAAATACAATCTGGGTATACTGCAGTTCGTAACAGTCCTTTGCCGCATAGAAAAAATCCTCTCCCATCAGCAGACCGTCTATGGACAGATCCTGCCTCTGAAACAGTCGGAACAGAACTTCCCAGTCCACATTCTGATTCAGAAGCAGACTGCGCAGTGCCTGATATTCACTTTTCTTCAGCCGCTTTGCACGCTGCTGTTTCTGTCTGCTCCAGTCATAGTCCTCCAGATACAGTTCATGTACCTCCGTCACATTTTCCGGCAGCTCATAAGCAAATTTTCCTCTCAAAGAGCGGTTTGACACAATGGTCAGCAGAATAAATTCCAAATTGGGAAACGACTTTATCAGACTGTGAATCCAGCCCGATACGCCGCCCACCACATAGGGATAGCAGCCTTCCGCCACGATACAGATTCTCATAGTATGCCTCATTTCTGTCCAAATTGCAGAAATATCCTGCAATCAAATTCATTCCTTATCATAATAAAACTTTTCCTGCGTTCCCAGATGTATGTTCACCTGACTGTCCGTTGCGGCAATCAGATAGGCATCCTCCTCCAGCTTTTCGTAAGAACCGCCTTCGATAGAGGTAATCTCCTCACCATGTGTGCGCAGCAGATACCATGCATCCGTTGTAAATCCGGATATATCCAGCGTAATCGTATCCCCTTCTCTCGAATCCGAATAATTCATCGCCAGAAATGCACGAATCCTCTCATCACTTTCCGACAGTGTCGTCTGCGTAAAAGAGGTATAGGACTTCCAATACGTATCTGTGTTGCTGGAGAACTTTTCATAGAGCTTCTCCCAGGAATCCGAATCACTCTCCGGATAGATCAGCCTCTCCATATTTACCAGGATACTGGAATACCCGAGCGCGGACTCCAGACTTTTCACACGCAGATCATCCGAATACGTATGGCGGAATCCGTCCACGGTGGCGCTCTGTCTGGTGACATCGTCTGCCGCATAAGAAATCAATGTCCCATTCTCACTGTCATCCGTATACAGTGTCTTTACACTGCCAAGAAGCTTTTGGGAAAGTGCCTGATCGATCTCTGCATCTGTCAGCTGATCTGCGTAGAACGAAAGATACGCATAGCCCGGAATCTGACCGCTCAGGAATGTATCATCCTGTTTCAGTTTTGATACGATATCCGTATCCGAGATATGGCTGGCAGAAAGTCCGGTCTCCGCATCCTGCTCCCGAAACAGCTTCAGATAATAAATCAGTTCTCCGGCATCGGGGCTGCTCTCATCCGCATAATCCAGCTGCGGGGACAGCAGGCAGGTCAGCTTCAGATTGTTCTTCTCACTTACTGCGGCGATTCCCGGCCAGACGATATCCCGCAATACCGCTTTTAAAGAACGGCTGTAACGCTCCTGCATTTCTTCCTCATTTTCAGATGCCAGATCCGGATAATTCACAATGACCAGGTTCTGTGCATTGATAACCGGATACAATTCATAAGAATTCATCTCCACCATCATACCATCTAAAATACCAATACCGGTGTTATCCTCCAGATAACTTCCGTTTACTGCAAATACCCGCGCCTCTCCGATACTGTTGCGCCAGATGATTGCCGGCAGATCTTCATTTTCAATGTCTTCTGTCTCCATCATTCCGACCATATAGGACTTTGTACCTGATGAAATCTGATACCACGGTATATTCAAATTCAGATCCTGCCGATTCTTATCTGCTTTATTTTCAACGATATACCTGGTTTCACCGCCAAGCAGCAGCCCGGCAAACAGATGAACCCCGTCGATCTTCTTATTGTCTGACTTTACCTGCCGGATACCAAGCAGATTTTTCAGAACCGTATTGCTCTGGATTACAGAAGGTTCCGGCAGATTGCAGAAAATCAGGTTGGCGCCCTGCTCCACATAACTGTGCAGAAGTTCTGCATCCGTATCCCAGTTCAGGGCATTCGAATCCAGAAGGATGACCTCCGGAAGGTCATTCGGATCAAACGGATATGCCTCCAGCGTCTCATACGTCTTAACGTCTCGCTTGGTATAGGTGCCCCATTGGCTGACCACCGCACCCAGTGCATCGTCCGAAGCCGTCCCGATGTAGACCGCATAACGTCCCTGCTCGCGGTTCTGCTGACCGCTGTCCGCCGATGCATCTTGCGCAGTATAGGTACTTTCTGTCTGATCCGCATATTCATTTGTCTCATAATCATTCCATGTTTCTTTTACCACTCCAGAAAACTGAAACAGGAAAAACAATACGAACATAATAATCGTAATCGTAAAAAAATTTCTGCGGGATATCATGACCTTTTTCTCCTTCTACTCTTCCTGACTGTCCGCTGTATTGTATCCATAATCAATTGCAAAATTGTACAGACTGTAATCATTCTGTTCCACACGATAGCATACGAAATCGTCCGTCTCATAATAGACTTCCATTTCATTCGGATACATCTCCCGAAATGCCTGTGCCCAGTAATACATACGCGACATTACAACCCACCGGCTTTCTCCTTTATACATGGATATTCCGGACTGTATCGGAAGTGCCATCTGTGCCCCTTGCTCCGACACGCTCTGCCCGCTGCCTTCATAGGCCTCGGTATAGTCCAGCGGTATTTTTTCTATGAAGAAATAGACATAATGGGTCGGTATCTGAATGAGCGCATTTGCCCCTGCATGTTCCATCCGGTTCAGGAACTCAATCGTCTCATAATGATATCCATGATCTTCTCCCATTCGAAGTTCGTCATTCGCCGAGCAGATCGTCCATGTCTGATCTTTGTTGTCATGAATAATATTGGTCAGACAGGTCACTGCCGCATTGCTTTCCAATCCGGAAATCTGCGCAGGTGCTTTCAGATTCCCCTGCCGGACGACCATGACACCGATGACGAGCAGACACAGCAGCGATGCACCCTGAAGGATCCATTTCCGGCGCAGCCAGCCGAGTAGCAGATAAAGTACGGCATCCAGACACAGACTCCATACGACCGGCAGCATATAGGCATAAAAGATACTTGTGCGGCTGGCATCCATCAGTACCGGAATTCCAATGGCTTCGGCGGCCTCAAGTACGGACAGCAGCACCATAAATACCGCTGTCGCCAGGAGTCTGGCGGCATAATCTGTCCTGCGAAGCAGGAAGAACACGATACCGAGTATCCCCAGCAGCCCGATGCCTCCGAAAATCATTTTATCGTACAACGAGTTGCTCCCAAGCGTTACATAAGTTGTCACAGAGCGGTAAATCCCCTCCGCCAGCTTTGTGCTGACCGTCTCTATCTTCCCGGCAAACGCAGCCGCTTTCTCTCCGGCAATATCGGAAAACGGCCGGACCTCGACTTCGTTTCCGCTCCCCACATCGCTTCCGGTCGTATCCTGTAGCGTATTCGTACCTTGATCCTGCACGACTTCCGTTTCGGATGCTAACTCTGTGTCCGCCGCTGCCTCTGTTTCCGTTTCTTCCTGTAGACCTGATGTATCCGCTTCTTCCGTTCCCGAAATAACATTCATCCCCCAGCCCAGAGAGCCCTGCAGCGGTGTTCCGGCAGCATAGGCAATTCCCATGGGCAGTACGGCAATCAGAATTCCGATAAAGCCCGCTGTTAGAATCGGTACAAAATATGCTCTTCGCAGGAAACGGAACAGAAATGCAACCGCTATGCCGATACAGAACAGGCCGGCAATGATTGTATCGTAAAAATGTGCAGCAAGCGTCATGGAAAAACTCATTGAAAATGCCACGAGATACCAGTTTGCAGTCTTTTTTTCTTTGTAATTCTCTGTTTCGCTGTGCTTTTTCTGAAAAAATGCAAAAGTAAAATAAATAGCGGGCAATAGGAACAGCATCCCGAATTCCTGCGGCAGCGAGCTGTAATACCTGCTGTACGTATCCGGATGAAACATCGCGGACGCCACGTAGATACCGACACCTGCGTATGCGGCATATCTGCTCTTACAGCAGGCACGGATAAATGCAAACAGAACCATATGGATCAGATAGGTCTGCAGCACGCAAAACAGCCGGAGCAACACATAAGTATCAAACCCGAAGACCGCATGCAGATAATAGATGATGCAGTGAAATCCAAACGGATACACCCCTGCAACGAATATCTGGTTCTTGCCCATGTAATTGATCCAATAGTTATGTACCGGCAGATCAGATACACAATAACCGTAGGTATACAGGCTGTTCGTACCGTAGATCCAAAGCAGAAGTATCGTAAGCCCCAGCAAAAGCACACAGTCCGGCAGGTTTTTCTGTATTCTCCGTAATACAGAAAGACAGAGATGTCCGATCTGCTTTCCCAGATACAGCACATTTTTCCGCAGGAAAGTCTTTCGTCCCAGCTGCCCCCCGGACAGTTTCCGAAGATTCTGAAACTGATCTTCACCTAATTTTTTCAAACTGATCTGACGCACCCGGAAAAACGCAAACAGATACGGTACGATCGTAAATACAAGCAGTGTCACCCGATTGGAAATATGAAGCAGCTGAAGAAGGAATACCAGATTCATAAGATAAAAATTACCAGCAACCAGATATATCAGAAACCGGACCGAAAATCTCAATTGCTTTACTTTACGATATAAAAGCAGGGATGGCAACAGCAGTGTCATAACAGGATATGCTGCAAATATTCCTATGAGCTGCAGTATCGTCAGCATTTTTATAGACACCGTCATCACCTCCTTCAGCTAAATATTCTTATCAGTTCCAATGTCTCCCGGTCTATTGTGATATTTGATTTTTTTAACTCATCCAGAACACGGAAAAAATTCTCTTTCTCCTGTTTGGTAAAATACAGTTTCAACTGACAGGTATAGGTTGACAACTCCATCGGATACGCTTTGGCCGCCCGCCTGCACCATTCTTCCATGCGTGAAAAATCTCTTATTTCCAGCAGGCGCAGACAAATCCATTCATAATACCGGCTCGTGATCTGTGCCTTCTCTTTCCGGTATAGAATCTCTCCTGCCTCATCCAGCAGATGAACAAAGGATTCCTGCTCCATGCCGGTAAAGACCTTTTGTTCCAGTACGCGGTTCATGTATGGAATCAAGATATGCTCATACTCTGTCTGCCCCGGGTCTTCCTTTTTTATCTCTTCGTATACCTTCCGGGCATTGACACGAAATTCGTTCAGCTCATCCCGCAAAACAGACGCCGCATAATGCGAAGTTTCAGAATCTTCACTGTTTAAAGCAAGTGCAATCGCCGAAAGTGATTTTTCAATGTCTCCTTTGACGATGTTCATCATAAGTGTACGCAGACTTGCCTTGTCACTGACTGCGATTGCTTCTTCCAACGGCACCATATTCCGTTCCCGCTCCTCATCCGGATGCAGATGCGTCGCAACCCGCTCTTTGCTGAAAATAACATCTTCCAGATCGGCATCCTGCTGAAACAGCGTAAAATATAGAAGCTGCCCCACCGCAAAGAACAGAGGACCTACAACCGGACACAGCAGCATGACAATGAATTTGATGAGATAGCTGATCCGCTGATCCGTGTAGCGGACTTTCTGTCTTTCCCGCAGGATCGGCACAAGCAGAAATCCCCAGAGCAGATAGAGAACGGAAATTGCCGTACTTGCAATCACGACCATGAAAAATATCTGTTTCTGCATCATACCACCGTTTCCTCCTGTATCCGGCTCTCATATCCGGCCTCCTGAAAACGCCGGATTACCGCATCGGCATCTTTCCGGTCCGTATTGGAAAGCAGCACATAGAGATTTCCGTCCGAAAGCTTTCCAAGATAATCCGTCTGACGCAGCATTTTGCCAAGCACGGCATCCGTACCCGCAGAAATTGTATGATCCGTCCGGATTTCCAGAATGGTACATTCCGTCAGTCCTTTGCGTCTTGCTTCCAGATATGCCCTGACCAGCGAGGTGAAGGCATCCATATCCAGAATATCGGTTCCATCGATATAACGGTCGGTTTTCAACGCTTCCAGATAACGATTTGCGCGGATAACCGCATTTTGGATCAGATATCCCACGACCACCAGCATGTTTGCCTGACTTAAGGTCATTCTTTCCCATGGGATTCCCCACACCATAAGAATCAGCTGCATCTCATCCTCCGAATAGATGGCATTCGCCAGAAGCGGATACCGCTCATCCATGGTTTTATTGATGTATACGCGTCTTTCTTTTAAATCCCGATACACATCCTCTAACATCGTATACTGTATGGAATTACCAAGTTCTCTTGCCTTCTTTGAAGTAGCCGAAAACAGCCGCGCGTAGGAATGGTTTGCCACCGAATAGATTGCGACATCCCGGCTGTCCATCAGCTTCGCAAGCACCTCGGAAGCATAGAACAGCACTTCCTCGGGCTCATATTTATCCAGACTCGATGTGATCTCATATATTTTTCCGAAGCTGTCATTCTGATTCACGATCTGTGTTTCCAGAACATTTTTCATCCGCACATTGCTCGTATTGATATCCTGTATATCATTCAGCTGTCCGGTCAGATAGTGAATCTCGTTTTCATCCTCACCGCGGATAATCCGCAGCTGATCCCGCATATAACCCACGATCAGTCCCAGTATGAACAGCTGTGCAATCCAGACGTAGGTATTATGATCCAGCATGACATCCAGTCCGGATCTGTGGTACATCTGCCGGAAACAGTAACCCGCCACCGCAAGAATTGCAGAAAACGTAGCCTGCTGCTGTCCGTAGACAATTGCAAAGAGCAGCACATAAAGCAGATAAAAATCGAGATTCCCAAAATACGTACTCCCTACCGCACGATTATTCAGCATAAAAAAAGGAATAAAGCAGATCAGATTCTCCAGAAACGGAATGGACGCACGGATAATTACTCTGGATTTCTGGAAAAACCTGCCGATACGGCCGGCTCCTTTATCTTCCTCCTCCAGAAAAACACGGCTGTGACGTTTGACATACCGGGCCAGCTCCACAACCGTGCTTTCCATCGGATGGAAAATCTGTTTTCCAAATTCCGCTTCAAACCATCCATCTGCCAGTACGACACGGTGCTTTTCTCCCACGGAATGATTGAGAATCACGATCCCGTTTCCCATCGCTCCCCGGATCATTTCCGCAAGCTGCATCTCGTTTAAGACCTCCCCGGAAGAAATGTGGTATTTTGCGTGTCCCGTACCTTCGCTGCTTATGACACGGTAAATGAATTCCACCGCATCCGCCAGATACAACAGCGAAAACGTGTGATATTCGTTCGCCTCTATTTTCCCCGTACGGACAGCCTCCACACACATCGCGGAACAGATATCCCGCACATCCCTTTTTTTCTCTGGGATTCCATACAGATGATCCAGGCGCAGAATGACGGTATCCATCCCCATGGCTTCCCGGTAGCTCTCGCATGCCTGCTCCCCCTGCGCGATTGTCATAGCCCGAAATCCTCTTGCAGACGGCCGCTCTCCTTCTCCAATTGCCTCTGCATAGGATTCCGAAAAGACCTCTTCCGATGACAGATAAAGAAAGCGCCCCTTTCCCAGAAGAGAATAAGCCATCAGGATATTCATCAGCCCGGCGGTATACCGCACCGATTCCCTTCTGGCATCTTTCCAGTTAAAGTTTGTGTCATATGCGCCCAGAAACAGCGTCACATCCGGACTCACACTGTCGAAGATTTCCTGCAGGGAGTCACTGTCGTATGGAAAATGATATTTTTCAAATACATTTGGATAACGCCACACTCTGTGCTGAGTTCCCGTCAGCACATAAACGCGATGTCCTTCTTTATTCAACTTATTGATTACGGCATTCATCAGGTTACCGCCGCCACCTATCAGTAATATATCCATCTTATCCAAAATACCCCGTCTATTCCATTATTCCCTGTTTCTTTAATTCCTCAAAAAATCCCATGATATCCGCTGCCGCTTCTTCCTGCCCGATTCCATATCGTTCACATAATTGCAGCGCAATCTGTTCTTTTGTATTTCCCTGCTGATACATCTTCCAGATAGACGCCCCGCCTTCATTCATCGGTATCGGATGCACATCCTCTTTCCCGCTCTGATCCATCTGCAGCAGCCAGTATAAGCCCGCCGCATACCTAAGCTGACAATTCTGTTTCATTCCGTTTCACCTCACCAGTGCAGCAATACTTTTCCTATGATCTCATAGAAATCATCTTCTTCATCGGACAGTTCGGACGCCTTCATTAGAAGAATCTGCTGATTTTCGGTTTCTTTGAGCAAAAGATAATCCTCCTGTCCGATCCTCTCCCAAATCTCTCAGGCTACGCAAAAATATACGGATAGGATAAATATGGCGTGGAAATTCCACGCCTTATCCTTGTGCACTACTTCTGTATCATTGCCGTTCCGTTTTCCTGGATAATCAGATTTACCTGCATCCCCTCGTCCAGTCCCATCTGCCAGAGACAATTTTCTTCCACATCCAAAATAACCTGCTGCCTTTCTTTTACGGTCTCCAGTATGATTTTTGCCATGACCTCAACATTCTCGGGTCTGCCTTCACATCCGAAATCCGGTTCTTCAATTTTTAAAATAACTGCAGCTTCACAAACCATACCCCGTTTCCTCTCATTTCCAGTAAAAATGCCAAAAACCCGCCATACTGTTATCTATTATAACCCATAACGCCCCATTAAGAAATAAAAAAATAACAGGACCGGTAAGTTTTTCCACCTATCCGTCCCATTATTTTTCTATTTCGTCCTTTTTCCTGTTCTATTTCCCATGTAAGCGTTCCAGCGCTGCCGCCCGACTCATAATGCCGGATGCATATTCCGTATATGTTCCGTTTTCTCCCAGTTCTACTGCATTCGAAGAGCCATTATAAACCATAAGTACCGTTCCCATATCCTGATACTCCTGAAAAAGTTCCTGCAGATAATCCGCCGCCACCTGAATATTTCCATAGGGATCATAGATATCCGTCACGCCAAGGCGTTCCATCCTGTCCCGGTGATATGGCTCATTGATCTGCATCAGCCCTTTGCAGTTCCCGTTGTATACCTGAGGCTGTCCCGACGATTCCTGTTCGATCATCGCCTCCAGCATTTCGGGCGCTATCGCATATTTTTCTCCAATTTCCTCACAGTATGTCTGATACTCCTGCGAAATCCATGTATCCTGACACTGGTCTGCAGCATCCAGCTTTATTGTTCTCGTAAAAAACGCTACGGTAAGCAGCAAAAAAATCGATGCCGGCCGCCAAATTCTCATGTTTCTTTTTTCCATACACAATCCTCCTAAAACTTACAAGGTTTTATATATGCAAGTCTTACCAGAAATATGTGTTATCAAACATGTAGTTTTTTCATTTTTTAAGATTTTTTACAAAATAAAGGGGTTTTCTGCTTCACCGCCTGTCGCTACTTGACGCTTTCTGTACTTTTTATACTTTCCTCATTTTCCGTACTTTGTACCTTCTCTGTACCTTCCGTGGATTCCAAGTCTCCAGACTCATAGGCTTCTTTGAGCGGATCTTTGATCTGAACAACACGCTGCCATTGTTTCGTTCCTTCCACTTTTTCTACCTCGGAACAATGTTTCCTTAAAAAGCGGGTCAGATTATAACCGTCAACCCATATCTCAGAATTTCCTTCCTTCTGCGACTCATCAAAGATCAGATGGACGCCGAAATGCAGATGGATCTGATCTATATTATTGGTATTTTCCGTCTCACTGTATCCCGCATGACCTATATAGCCAATAACATCACCTGCAGTTACTATGCTCCCCTCTTTCAGTCCCTCCGCATAAGGATAATTCTGTCTTAAATGCGCATAGTAATAATAACGTTTGTGATCGAAACTTCGGATTCCAATCCTTCAGCCGCCATACTTATTCCATCCGATTGCTTCCACATAGAAGGATTCCACTGCGATTATAGGCGTGCCGATGTGTATGTTATATCGAATGAACGAATTCTTTTAAATCCTCAATTCATTTCTTTCAGATTGATCTGAAACCCAAAGGTTGTATAAACGATATTTCCCTTGTTTGGAAATAAATCCGCCGACCAAACATACTATAATAACCATTTGCATGATTACACTAGGATTACGGCAATTAATCTACTATCGATACATCACCATTTGCTGCAATAAGCTTTTTATAATAGAAAAAACTATCTTTCGGAATTCTCTCATACGTACCTTTGCCATAGTCATCCATATCTACATAGATAAAACCATAACGCTTCGACATTTGCCTTGTAGATTCCGATACAAGGTCAATACAGCCCCACCAGGTATAACCAATCAATTCCACTCCATCTTCATTGATAGCCAGACTCATATTTTTCACATGTTCACGTAAATACGCAATGCGGTATGGATCGTGAATTTTTCCATCTTCTGAAATAATATCTTTTGCGCCGAGCCCATTTTCTACAATAAACAGTGGAACACGATAACGATCATATAGATCCACAAGCGAAATACGCAATCCAATCGGATCCGTCTGCCATCCCCACTCGCTACTTTCCAAATATGGGTTTTTCACTCCATTGACGGTATTACCCGGAGCCATATCAAGTCCTTCGGTTTCAGCAGCCATGCAACTTGTCATATAATAACTGAAACTTACGAAGTCGACTCTTCCTTCCTTAAGAATACGATTATCCTCTGGATACATTACCAACTCGCATCCCTTATTTTCAATTTCTTTTAACAGGTGAAGAGAATATTCACCAAACACCTGAATATCTACATATCGGTATATTCCTCTCATTCGCTGCTGCGTCGCCAGATTATCTTCCGGTTTACAGGTAAATGGATAAAAGCAGAGTTTTGTCATCATACATCCAATCTTTGCTTTTGAATACATGCTATGGCAAAGCTTTACGGCTAATGCACTTGCCAGCATCTGATGATGCATCGCCTGATAGATCGCCTGTTCAAAATTCATATCCTCAAAACGATCCTCTACAAGTGCTCCACTGGTAACCGGATGGCGAAGCATGGCGTCAATTTCATTAAAAGTAATCGAGTAATTTACATATTCACCGAATTGTTCAAAACATACCTTCGCATATTTTATGAACAAATCAATCACCTCGCGAGAATACCAGCCACGGTAATCCGTCACTAAAACCAGAGGCGGATCATAATGAGAGAGTGTAACCAGTGGTTCAATCTTGTATTTTCTACACTCTTTCAGCAAATCTTTGTAGAAAGCAATTCCTGCTTCATTTGGCTTTTCGTCTCTGGGATCTGTAAATATACGTGACCATGCGATTGACATTCGGTAGACCTTAAAACCCATTTCTGCAAACAGACGTATATCCTCCTTATAATGATGATAATGCTCAATCCCGCGCCGTTTTGGGTAATTGGATTCGGATCCCGCAGACAGGGCTTCTTCCATATCCTTACTTGTGAATTGAAACTGCTTCGTAAAATCTGCAATACCTACATCACGAAATGGCAAACAATCTTCTATCGTTATTCCTTTGCCATCTTCATTCCAGGCACCCTCTATCTGATTGGCCGCGGTAGCACCGCCCCATAAAAATCCATCAGGAAATTTGTAATGCTTTTCTTCCATATTTATTTCTCCTCTATACTATGATTGTTAATATTTTTTCACCAGCAACAATTTCTTCTTTTTCGAAATCTGAAAATACATCCTTATAATTATCACTATTTGTGATTACGACTGGTGTTATAGGATCATAATCAGCTGCCTTAATGGCTTCAATATCAATATAAGCTAATATATCACCCGTTTTAAAATGATCTCCGAGTTGAACTTTTACATCAAGTGGTGCATTTTTCATGTTTACCGTTTCCAGTCCGACATGCACTACGCATTCAATCCCATCACTTGATGTGAGTCCCAGGGCATGTCCCGCTACCGTAGTTACAGACCCATCAAAAGGTGCCTTCAGCTCTGTGCCTGTAGGGATTATAGCAATACCTTTCCCTAACACTTCCGAAGAGAATACTTTATCCGGCACTTTACTGAGTGGCATTCTTTTCCCTTGAACCGGACTATAGATGGAATGAATTGTATTACTTCCATTTTCGATTATTTCACTATTTTCCTGATCCGCTTTCTGCTTCTCTGAATCAACTTTCTCGTCAATGCCTAAAATCAAAACAATTGAAAAACCAAGAACTGTGGAAATCACCATTCCAACACATACAGCCCAGAATCCGGAACCCACAAAAACAGGAAGAGACAGGATACATGAGTTTACATATGCATTTGCGGTGCCTCCAAAGTATGCTACAAAAGCACCCGCAATTCCACCTGCAATCATATCCGCTATCAACGCATTCTTATATTTCAGCAGAATTCCATAAATACCTGGTTCTGTGATACCCAAAAACGAAGATATGGTAGCTGATGCCGCTATAGATTTGTTCTCTGACTTTTTCACTTTAAACCAGACTCCCAAACAGGTGCCAAATATTGCCATCGTTCCCATAGTATTTACTGGAAGAATCACATCATAACCCATGACTGAAATATTTTGTAAAATAACTGCACCAAGAGACAAATGCATACCGGTAAATACCAGTAAGGAACGTGTGGATCCTATGACTGCTCCTGCCAGTATCGGCGATGTATGAAATAACCAGGTAAATAAATTTGCAATGCCCAGACTCAGGTAATTTGCAATCGGCCCGGTAATTCCCAAAGTAATCGGTGCCATAATAACCGCCACAATTAATGGAGTGAATACCAGCCGTAATATCTGTGGGACTATAGAATCTACCCATTTGTATATGTACTTCATAACATATACGCTGAGCATAATTGGTATACTGCTTGCTGCATATTTTACAAATGGGATTGGAAGTCCGAACAGACTCATTGGATCAAGTTTATCTGCCAGACCTGCAGTCATGGTCGGATACATAAGGAATCCAGCCAGCAGCAACGCCATTGGGATATTCGTTTTAAATCGTTTTGCTGAAGTATACGCAATAAAAAACGGCATAAAGTAGAACACGGTATCCGCAACGATACTCATAACACTAATCAAAGATGATGCGGGATTGAAGCCCAAAAAGCTTGTCATGATGGTAACAATTCCTTTAAGAATACCAGTACCAGCCATAACAGGAATAATCGGCAGAATAATTGCTGAAATTGTCTCAAAGATTCCACCAATCCGCATTTTCTCTTTCTTTTCTTTTGTATCCTGATCCATTACAAAGCCGGTTTTTGTAATAATCGCATTGTATACTTTTTCCACATCATTTCCAATGATGATTTGAAGCTGCTCCGTCTGAAATTGAACTCCTAAAACTCCATCCAGCTTTTTAATCTTCTCAACATCAATAACCGAAGTATCTTTTAAATAAAAACGTAAGCGGGTAACACAGTGAAATAATTCTTTTATATTCTGTTTACCACCCACTTCTCTGATGATATCGGATGCCAGCTGATTCACGTTAATCATTATTACACCTCTTTCTATTTATTAGAGTGAAATTCATTTGAAATACGACTGATATGAATGGTTAGGTACAGTTGCTCCGATGGAGTAATGAAATATTTATACTCTATCTCTAAAAATTTCATGATGCGCTGCATACACGTAAATGAGTTTTTGTATCTTTCACTAAGCATCTGAAGTAACTGTAAATCCTCATTATCGGATGGTTGTTTTTTTCCGGTAACCATTCGCTGTACAAAAAATTTTAAATGTGTCATTAATCGATAATATTCCAGGGATTCTTCATTAAACTCAATACGAAAATAGTTTCTAATTATCGTTCTGATTTGCTGAACCAACTTTGTGATCTCTAGAGTTTCGTTCATATGCATCCCAAAGGATGCATTGACAAAATGCAAGGCAAGAAATGCGGCCTCATCTTCCGGCAGTGAAATGGAAAATCGCTTATTTAAATATTCAATCGCTTCCATACCTGCTTTAAATTCTTCTCTATACAGCATTTTCGTTTCTAACAGCAGCCTGTTGTGAAATTCCAATCCCTCTCTATTGCGCTGTGCCGCAAAGTATATATGGTCCGTCAAAGACAAATATAAATTATTCGTCATTTCTTTTCCCAAACATAATTTTGCATTATGAATGATATGATCCGCTGCTTCCAGGTACTCATGAGGTATTTCTTTTAACAGAGCCTCAAACTTTTTACCCAGTTCAGATACTCTTTTTGTAAAAATACGCTCGATTTTACTTTCATCAACTTCATCACCATGCTTCTTCTGGTATGCAACGCCGCATCCCATTACAATGATGTCATTCCCTTCATCATCTACAGCAATTGCAATATTGTTATTGAGCATTTTTGCAATTTTCACAATACACCTCCTTAAAAACAAAAAAAACAGGTCAATACTAAGGGAACTAACTTGTTATGAAACAAGTAAAGAATCACTTTTAGTATTGCCTGCTAAGCAGTAACAAACCGCATCAAGTTCTTATTAAATTTTTATAGGCGCCTATATGTTTTTTATATCATGGTTTGATCTATTTGTAAAGTTTTTTTGATTAATTCAACGATTTTTGTCACTTTTCAACAAATTCAAGCTCAATTTTTCATATAAACCATATAACGGAAAGGCTATTAAAACACTATTACTGAGGATTATCTTTCTATGCAGATTCCAGTTTATTTTCTCCAACTGTTTCATTACGCTTTCAATTGTTATGGTTTTTTCTTCCCTCCAATCAGCCATGCGCCGATGAGCGAAGTGAGTGGGACGGCTAAGACAACTCCCATGCTGGAGGACAGTCCCTGCATCAATTCAATTCCGACCGAATACATATTGATAACCTGCCGGTACTGGTAGTTATAAGCATAAATAAAAACAAGAGTGTTGATCGAACCCCCTGTAAATGCAAGAATCAGCGTATTAGACATTGTTCCCATCATATCCTTTCCCACATTCATACCCGACCGGAACAAATCTGCTGGTGTCATTTGCGGATTATTCTCCTTCAGTTCATTCAGAGTAGATGCAATCGACATTCCGACATCCATGACAGCACCCAGTGTTGCAATCAGAATGCCTGCAAATAAAAGTTCCCCTACCTTGATATCTGTCATCCCCTCCACGTAAATGAGGTTATCAATATCATCAACATTATATCCGGTAATATGTGCTGCATTACCAAAGATCCATGCAAACACGCCTGCCACTACGACACCGAGTATCGTTCCTGCCATTGCCGCTATCGACTTTTTGGATAGTCCGTCAATCAACAGCATTGTTACCACTGTTGTAATTGTTACAACGAAAATTGCAGCAAGAACCGGAGAAACACCCCTATAAATCATTGGAAGGAAAAGAAAGAAAATGCACAGCATTGTAAAAGAAAGTCCTGCAATGGAAGAAATACCTTTCTTCCCACCAATCAAAAGCATCACTCCTGCAAAAACAACTACCATCAGCCAGATGACCGGTTCTCGGTTAAAGGTATATACGCTTGCAACAATTTCATCCTGGGATTCACTTACAATGGCAACAACCTTCATACCTACTTCGCAGTGTGCTCCAAACAGATAACCGGAGGAACTGGTGGCTTCAACACTTTCACCCTTATGGTCTCCTGTCAAAAGCTTCAGCGTCACAATCTGGTTTCCAACGATATTTCCGTTTTCCGTAACATTGTCCTCTGTAATTTGCGTTACTTCTGCTTTTTCAAAATCTCTGCCTTCTGTCTCCAGCAAGGCTGTCTTATCAATCCCGCGAAAAGACAGCAAAAACAGAAGAAAGAGGATGCCGGCTGCTGCCACGCACCCTCCTTTGATTATTTTCTTCTTCATTCTACTTCACTTTCACCTTGATTACCTTACTGTATGAGCCGTAAATCTTTTCCCCCGAAACAGTTTTATAGGCGCGTACCTTTACATAATATGTCTTTTTAGAGGTAAGCGATTTCAATACCTGCGTCGATTTTGTTGTAGTCTTGGTCTTTGCCTTGCTAAATTTACTGCTTGTCGAATACTTAATTTCATACCCGCTTACTTTACCGGCAACCGTTGAGAACTTGACGGTTGCTTTTTTGCTTCCGGCTTCTATCGATTTTAAAGTCACTTTCTTAGGAACAATGTGAAATGTTACTTTTTTTGTACCTGTATAAGTTCCTTTTCCGGTAATAGTAGCTGTCGCTTTTCCAGTGTACTTATTATTGGAATATGTTACGGTGTAATCCGTTCCGCTTTTAAGCACCTTACCATTATATTTTACAGTGAAAGACGGAGTGATTGCTTTTCCGGTATATGTCTTATCGGTAATCGTTGTAACAGCTACACTGCTTATATTTGTATTCTTTACCAGCGCTGCTTTCGCATTGGTGAGTGCAAGTATTGACGCTTCAACCTCTGAATTTATCGCTTTGGTATCAGCAAGCACTGTCTGTGCACCGCTCATTGCCTGTTCAAATGCTTTGTAGCTGTCCGCTGTATAGGTCTTCTTTGCTGTCACGACTGTTTTTTTCCCGTCATCTACCAAAGACTGTAAGGAGGATTTATCCACATTTACGTTGGCAATCGTGAATGCATCATCAATTTTTTCATTCGTATCGGTACGGTAGGTATTGATGGATAAGGTATCTCCATTTACCTCTATAATAGAATAGGTCGGTACATCCTCCTGCCAGCGTGCTGCAACATAGGTCTGCATTCTCGGAACCAGATCGTAATATTTACTTCCGGAGGAGGAGCCTGCGGTCATATAAAGGATTCCTTCCGGATTGATTACCGCCTCGCTCTTTGTGGTTACTTCCTCTACCGCATCTGCATCCATGATCGCATTCAGATAACTCAAATATTTCTGATCTGCTTCATCGGTCGTCGTACTTTGAATATTTCCCGGTGCTACGGTAAGCGTAGTTGTCGTGTCACCGTTCGTGTCCATATCCTTTTCCAGCTCACTGTCAAATTCATCATCGCTATAGCTCTTTGTAAGCTCGGATGCTGTACCACCAAGAAGCATCTTGGAACGGGAGTATGCGTGATCGTGCCCGGTTAAAACCATATCCACGTCATTTGCTTCAAAATATGGAGTCAGCTCATATCGGAGATTTGTGATTTCAGGTTCATTGGAATGCTCCGCAGATCCGTAGATGTCCTGGTGCATCGATACAATTCTCCATTTGCAGTCCGTGTTCGCCGCTACTGCCTGCTCCATAAACTGCTTATGCTCTGCGACATTCGTATCCTGTGTGTTTAAAACCATAAAAAGCACGGAGCCATAGGTGAACCAGTAATCTCCGCCAACAATGCCGTTGGAACCCAGCTCGCTGTTATTCGGCGTATTAAAGTGGTAGGTATAGTTCGCGTTGTCCGCATCATGATTTCCAACTGTGGTTGCTACCGGAAGAGATTTTAAAATATCAGGACTTAAATATCCTGCATACTCCACTTCGCTGTTAGCAGCATTTTTGTTCGGTGCTTTTGCCTTTGTTGTCTGAATCTGATCACCAGCCGACATTACAAAACTAGCCTGATAATCCGTTTTATCCATCGCCGCGTTTAAGGTCATTTCCCAGTTAAAGGAATCGCTGCATACTGCATCCGACTGGGCGTCATAAAACTCTTGCGTATCCTTTCCTTTCAGCTCATTAGAGGAACCAATCTGCGGGTCTCCCACATAGATAAAGCTGAAACTATCTGTGGCTTTTACCGTATACGCAACCGGTTCTGAATATAAACCATTCTCTTTCTCATAGCTGTAATAATAAGTCGTTCCGGCTTTCAAACCTGTTGCTGTAACTTTATTGGAATAGTATGTACTTCCTTCTGCGTCCGTCTCATTTTCCACCACGATCTGTGCTGCAGCATACACCTTGGCATTGCGCATACTTCTTCCCTCACCGATGATCAACTTTGGTGTCGTACTGTCTGCCAGATCCAGTGAAGTGGATTCGACCAGTGCTGCCATCTCAAGACTAACTTCATCTGACTGTGTCTCCGCTGACTCTGATGCTTCACTCTCTGTAGCCTGTGTTTCGGTTCCCTCCGACTTTGATGCTTCGCTTTCTGCCGCCGTTTCTTCCGTTTGCTCTGATTCAGATGTTTCGCTCTCACTTGTACCTGACGCCTGCCCGCTGTCTGCTGTTGCAGTATTTTTTGAATACCATGCAAAATTAAGCTGAGTTTCATCGGTCCCGGGAGTTAATGAAATTTGTGTCCAATCCGTTTTAACCTGACTGTTCCACTCGTTTTTCCAACTGGTCCATAATGCAGATACACCCATATCTGCCGCCACAGCTTCTCCATTCGTTTTTCCATCCGGTGCCGCAGTATAACTACTGCCAGCCAGAACAGAAGCAGTATTCGAGACAAAAATTGAAGATACTAAAGTTACCGCTAAAATCCGTGTCCGCCATTTGCTTTTCATCAGCCGCTCTCCTTATATTCAGATCATTTTTTAACAAGCTCATTATAACATCCGCCTTTAAATTGTCAATTAATTCATAAAATTATACAAATATTTAACACAATTTACAAATGTTTTTTACAATAGTTTTATATATGCTGCTAATCTTTACCAGTAATTTACACAATTGTATCATTCCCACCTGCTAACAGCTACAATGACGAAAGCCAGAATTCAGACCTTCATACGAACCTGCAACGCGGGACTGCAGCAAAAAAAGTGGAGTTCGGATTTACCTCGAACTCCACTTACATTCGTTTTTTATACTTTTCATAAACTTTAATCTTTTGGAATATAATAGATCCAGGAGGTGATTACTTGAAAACCAACTGGAAAATACTTTTCATTTGTATTGCAATTCCACTTATTGGAGGTGGCGTTGCAGGCTTTATTTCCAAGAACAGCATGAATGCTTTCACGGCTCTGAATAAGCCCCCCTTATCCCCTCCAGGCTGGCTGTTTCCAGTTGTCTGGACAATTCTCTATCTTTTAATGGGCATTGCCTCCTACCTCATCCTCACTTCAGACGCACCGCAGAAAGATGTTGGTAACGCTTTAAAACTCTATTTTATACAGCTTTTCTTTAACTTTCTCTGGCCTATTTTGTTCTTTCAATTAGAACTGTATTCTTTTGCATTTATCTGGCTTATTGTTTTATGGCTGTTGATTCTGGCTACCATTATTTCTTTTTCACGCATTTCAAAACCAGCGGCTTATTTGATGGTCCCATATCTTTTATGGGTAACTTTTGCCGGGTATCTAAATCTCGGTATTGCAATCCTGAATTAAATCTTAAATTGTGGTTCTCTCACGAAGCCGTCCCATATCCCGCTCTTTTCTTTGTGCCTGAAACTACAAAACAGGAACGTCAAACTCCTTCTCTTTGTAATAGTATTTTCTGTCTTCATCCGTAATTTGTCTCATTATCCTGCACGGATTTCCAGCCGCAATGACATGATCCGGAATATCTTTAAACACAACACTTCCGGCTCCAATTACAACATTATTTCCGATGGTTACTCCTGGTAAAATGACAGTATTTCCGCCAATCCATACATTATCTCCAATCGTAATAGATATCCCATATTCATATCCGGTATTGCTGCTATCCGGGTGGATTGGATGTCCTGCTGTGTAAATTGCAACATTGGGCGCTATCTGTGCATTTTTACCAATTGTCACTTTTCCCACATCCAGTATCATAAGGTTATAATTCGCAAAGAAATTTTCGCCCACTTCTATATTATATCCGTAATCGCAATGAAAGGGCGCTTCAATCCAGACATTTTCCCCCGTCTTTCCCAATATACGTTTCAGAATAGCAGGAATTTTCTTAGTATCCTTTGGTGGAAGTGTATTAAAATCATATATTTTCTGTTTACATTCCGCACGTTCTTCTCCAAGTCCTGCCATCCATGCTTTATATGGCAATCCGGCTAACATTCTTTCTTTTTGATTCATACTATTTCCTTTCATAGTTTGTGATATTGAGGAATCATTTTATCAAAAGTACAAAACCTTTCATATCCCAAGTTTTTTAACTCCAGCTTACATTCCTCTATATGATCTGATAAGTGCTCTGTTTCATGTGTGTCAGAACCAATGCTAATCATGTTTCCTCCCAACTCATGATATCGCTTTAATATTCTTCTGGATGGCATTAAATCGGAAAGCCCATATTTATAGCTTGATGTGTTCAGTTCGATTCCCTTTCCATCCGCAATTGCAAGTTTTAATATTGGCTCAACGTATTCCATGATTTTCTCATCCGGAAAATCACCTTTTTTATCATACCTCTTAATCATATCAATATGACCAAGCACAGAGTACGACTTAAACTCCTTCATGACACGATAAATTGCTTTATAATAATTCTCCTGATATTCCTGCTGTGATTTTCCATCCTGATAGGCATAATTCCAGAACTCCTTATTATCGATTTGATGATTACTTAATATCACAAAATCAAATGGATATTTCTCAAAATCTTGCTGAAACTGTTCTACGGTTTCAAGCTGTACTCCGAATTCTATTCCAGACTTTATTACAATCTGATCTGCATACTTTATTCTTAATTTATTTACTTCCTCAAAATATGCATGGTAGTCACAGTTCAAATCCGTCTTTACACCATAATCTACATGTTCTGTAAATGCGATTTCATCAAGCTGAAGAACTAATGCTCTTTGAATCATATCCTCCATCGGACATTCAGAATCATCACTGTAATAAGTATGCACATGATAATCTGCACGGTATGAATTCTTTTCCACCATCATTCCACCCTTTCTACCGAAGTCTCCGTTCCTCTTCCAAGTCTTCTCTCGTAATTTCCCTGTCTTTATAATAATATTTTTGATCGTTCGCATTAATTTTGCGGATAACTTCACATGGATTCCCGACAGCCACAGAATCTGCCGGAATATCATGAACTACAACACTTCCTGCTCCAATTACACTGTTTTTTCCAATGGTAACACCTGGGCAAATTGTCACGCCAGCTCCAATCCAGCAGTTATCTTCAATGGTAACCGGTACCGTATACATATATTCCCTCATGTCGGGATTGATTGGATGTCCAACTGTAGCAATGTGAATGGCCGGGCCAAACATTACCTTCTTTCCAATTATAATTTTCCCATCATCCACAAAGTTACAATGAAAATTAAGATAGCTGCCCTCACCAATTGTAATGTTCACACCATAGCAACAATAAAAAGGTGGCTCGATCCACGCCTTTGTGACCTTCCCAAATAATTTCGTCATTGCATCATATCGTGCGGCAGGATCGTTGGGAAGTGTTGCATTAAACTCGATCAAATGCTCTTTACACTTGATACGATCCTCTGGTAACCCCTCACAATTGTCCGTAAACAGTTTCCCTGTTTCTATTCTTTCCCGCATTGTCATGTTACTCTTCCTCCTTGATTGTTAGATCTCTTACCCATCTATACTTTTTAAAATTAACAAATACTGCTGGAAGCTTTATGATTTCATCCAGATTTACAATGAAATATACCGCAAGTACCGGCATATCCAGCACAAAAGCTGCAATGAAACCAAGTGGTACCGTAATGCACCATAGCGTAACCGTATCACATAAAAATCCAAATTTTGAATCGCCTCCGGCACAAAAAATACCCGAAATCGCGGTACTATTAACTGATTTTCCAACCATATAGAGGGAACACATGACAAGCATCCATTTCAGGTAAAAAGCAGCCTTCATGGTTAAATCGGCCATCTGTAATACCCACGGGGTGATTGCAAGCAAGAGTAATCCGGTCAAGACACCGCTTATGATTGACATCACGGTTAATTGCTTTCCATATTCTTTCGCCTTACTCAAATCACCCGCACCCAGTGCCTGCCCGATGATAATACCGCCTCCGCTGCCAAGCCCGATGCAGAAGCACGCAATGAGATTCTTTACAATATTCGCAATAGAATTAGCTGCTACAGCATCTAAACCCAGGTGTCCCATAATGACAGAATACATCGTAAACCCGCATCCCCATACGAGCTCATTGCCAAGCACTGGCGATGTATATTTCCAAAAATCGTTCCGAAGTAATTCATCTGTGCGCTTTATATAATCTAATCTGATTTTTACACTTTCTTTTTGTGAGCTTTCAAGCAGTGTCCACACAAGTTCAACGAATCTGGCTATCACGGTTGCTAAAGCGGATCCTGCTATTCCCATTTTAGGAAACCCAAACAGTCCAAAAATAAATACAGCATTTAAAAGAATATTCGTTATCACTGTAATCGTACTGATGACCATACTTCGAATTGCCTTACCGCTATTTTTCATAATGCTGAGATATATTTGTGAAATGCCGCACATTAGGTATGTAATACCTACAATCTTTAAAAAGATTACTCCTGCTTCTATCAATTCCATATCCGAGGTAAAAATAAGCATGAGTTCTCCCGGAATAAAAGTGGTTGCTAAAAAAAACAGCATTGATACCGCAATTGATATCCTTATTACAATAGCCAGAATCTTTTCAACAGACGCAATATCTCCTTTTCCATAATATTGTGCAGCCAATATGCTTGTACCTATTGTCATAGCAGCCAGAAACAAGTTATATACAAACGTTATCTGACCTGCAAGCGATGCTGCTGACAAAAGATTCTGGTCAATACTCCCAAGCATCAATGCATCAGAGGCACTTACAAGCGCCAGCATAAATTGTTGAAATGCAATTGGCAGAACCAGTACCAACAGCTTGTTATAGAATTCCGGCACATTCCGTCTCTTAGACTCTAATTTCAACAGGCGTTCCCTCCTATTCGTTTGGTTCTATTTTCACATTCATACTTTCCTTCCCAACGATTATTGACCTCATTTTTTATTTGTTATATAATTATATTGCAAGTATAAGAGCAATTATATATAAATATTTCGCATTATTATAACAATATTTCAAATGGTGATTCTTATGAAAACTGAAATTGATGTAAAAAATGACAGATCCGAAAAAGTGACCTATAATACGCCAGATTTCCCTGCATATGTTCGCAAGGGTATCTTATCAACCTATCCAAATTATAGTGCGATCAGCCATTGGCATGATGATATAGAGTTTATTTATGTCTTATCCGGACAGATGCAATATAATATCAACGGTAAAAATATTCTTTTAAAATCGGGAGAAGGTGTATTTGTTAACACAAGGCAGCTGCACTATGGATTTTCTGCAGAACATGAGGAGTGCATCTTTATTTGTGTACTGATACATCCATTCTTGTTATGCGCTTCCCCATTTGTCGAACAAAACTATATCATTCCTGTTCTGCAGAATGAATGTATGCCATACCTCATACTGCACAAAGAAAATGTTTTTGAAAATCATATTTTAGAATTTGTCAAAGAAATATACGACCAGTCAACCTCCGCTACATTCGCTCTAAGGATTCAGGATTTATTTTTTAGAATATGGGATAATTTAGTTTCACTCTCTGGCCATGCAGAAAAAAAGAAGGCACCTCACAACCAGAATCTCACTATTTTGAAAGAAATGATTCGCTTCATTTACAAGCATTATTCAGAAAAAATATCCCTCACCGACATCAGCCACGCTGGAAAGGTCGGCAAGACTACCTGCTGTGCAATAT
>JAEWCQ010000003.1 GCA_023390555.1 Bacillota bacterium
GCGGTACACATAGCTCATCAGCCAGACGCCCAGAATAATCGGAATGACCGATGTCGAATAGGTCACAATCGGAATCTTAAAAATGCCCAGAAACAGGATCGGCTCCGTCGCATTTACCATCGTCGGGTACAGCAGAATACCTGCCAGCGACAGTCCTAAAAATTCATTTAATTTAAACTTTCTGGATGCGGAGACTGCCAGAAGGAACGGCAGGAAGTAAAACGCTGCATCAGAAATCATATTTAATACTTCGTAAGTTCCGCTCGTCTCGGTAAGCGCTCCGAAGTAAAGGAGAAGCGCCATAATCCCCTTCATGACACCCGCTCCGACAACAGCCGGAACTACCGGGGTGAAAATCTGCGCAATCGCATCTATAACGACATCGACCACTCTTTTTTTGCTCTTATTTTCCGGAGCATCTTCGATCTCATGGAAATGCAGTTCTCTCTCTAAGATTTCGAAAACATTATCCACATGCGGTCCTAATATAATCTGAAACTGGCCATTTTGGAATTGTGCTCCCACAACGCCATTTACATGTTTCAGCTGCTCAATGTCAGCCTTCTTTTCATCTTTCAGATAGAGCCTGACCCTCGTGATGCAGTGCAGTCCGTTTACGATATTCTCTTTCCCACCCGAATACGCAATTATTTTTTTTGCGATTTCATTATAATCCATAGTCTTTTTTCCTTTCTTGTAAATAATAAAACCCGGAAGACAGCCATTCTAATCGAACAGTTGTCCTCCGGGTTAAGCCTTAAAAAGTAACTCCCCTTACAGTTGTGACAGCATTCTCTGTATATGAAGAATCAGATAAAGTTCCTCACTGTCACTGCAATCCATATGATATTTTTCTTTTAACAGGGTATTGATCTTTTGTACGCAGCCATATGCCTTTTTGTACTTCTCTTTCACCATAGCATGCAGTTCCATCACATCATCATCGATAAACTGTTCTTTATTTAACTGGCGTGTCACAAAATAACGAAGATGTACCACGAATCTGCAATATGTCGTAGACGATTCATCCAACCTGATTCCCAGTTCATCTTTTACAACCTGAACCACATCCTGCAATATCTTACTTAATTTTAATGTTTCGGAAATATCTTTATATTCTGTCTGCGCATTTACAAAGTGCAGTGCTATAAAAATGATTTCTTCTTTCGGCAGCTGTACATTCAGCTCTTTCTGCGTATACTCCAGGGCCTTCATCCCAACTTCATATTCCTTGGGATAAATATATCGGATCTCCTGCCCCAAAGGACTTGGCACAATCATATGCTCATTGAACCGCTTGATTGCAAAATGTATATGGTCTGCCAGCGTAATCAGCAACATCGGGTTCAATTTTGTGTTTAATACTGTCTGACCCATCTCTATAATCTTATTTGTTATCAATATCAGATCGATCGGAATATCTTTCAGAATTTTAATCATTCGTTCTTCCTGCGAATTTTCCGCACAATAGAATATTTTTGATATCTTTGACCGATCTACCGCTTCTCCGCTTTTCTTCGCGAAGCCAATACCGTTTCCAACAATAACCATTTCTTTCCCCTGCTCATCAACAGCAGAAATAATATTATTATTGAAAGCTTTCTGAACCCTCAACAATACCACCTCCATATAAAACGAAAAAAACCAAAGTGAATAAATGTAAGTATCTACATTCATTCCTTTGGTTATGCCTTTCGTAACACCCCAATTAATTTGTAATTGTATTGTATCATTTTTTTGCTTGTTTGTCCATATTATTTTCAGATAGAAGAAAAAGCTTTTTCCATAGACGCCGACAAATTCATCATTTGATTGGAAACATCCTCTATTTTTTGAAATATACTGTTAAAAGTCTCTCCTGCCACCTCTATCAGTGACTCTCCCAACTCTACCTCACCGTTTACGACTTCAATGATCTCTTCCGTATGCTGGATCTCCGACTGTATCAAATTGATCCGTTCACCAATCTCTTTTGCCGCAATGGAAGACTGCTCCGCCAGTTTTCTTACTTCCTGTGCAACAACCGAGAATCCTTTTCCCTGATCCCCCGCTCTGGCAGCTTCAATTGCCGCATTCAATGCCAGCAGATTGGTCTGCTTTGCAATCTTCGTTATCATCTCAACGATGTTCATGATATCCCCGGATGTTGCCCCAAGGGTATTGATTGCCCTTAGGACCGAAGTAAAATTCTCTCGAATGGTTGCCATTTGGTCTATTCCCTTATGGATTACCTGATTTCCCTCTTCGGCCTGAAAGGAGGCTTCCACAAATGATTCCACCACATTCTGAAGATTTGTGTCCACTTCCTCTATCATCGCATGTATAGGCTCTTTCTGCGGTGTTGTTTCATAATCTATACATTCCTGAGTCATAATGATTTCCTTTCATTACGCATCTGTTCTTTTGTAATTTGTTAATACCTCTTTCACTTCTTTTGCTGTTTTTAAGGAATCTATTTTCTCTGCCAGACTTTCACAGTCTGTTTTTGACAATTCCCGAAGCTGATCTTTGATTCGGAGTATGGAACCTGCCGACATGCTGAGCTCATCCAGTCCCAATCCCGCCCAAAGAGGTAGAAGTACCGGATCTGCTGCCGCTTCCCCGCAGATACCTGCCCATATTCCATTTTCATGTGCACTGGTAACAACTTTTTTGACAAAACGTAACACCGCCGGATCATATTGTGAATACAGATAAGCCACATTTCCATTCATACGGTCAACTGCCATGGTATATTGGATCAGATCGTTTGTTCCGATACTGAAAAAATCCACTTCTTTAGCAAAAACATCTGCCATCAATGCTGCCGCAGGTGTTTCCATCATCATTCCCACCGGTACATTTTCATTGTAGGCAATGCCTTCCCGTTTTAAACTTGCTTTGACTTCCTCTAAGATCTGCTTCGCCCGAAACAGTTCATCCATCGATGCAATCATCGGAAACATGATATGGATATTTCCAAATACACTTGCTCGAAGCAGTGCTCTCAACTGGATCTCCCAAAACGGCACACGATCCAGACAAAGACGAATGGCGCGATATCCAAGAAACGGATTTTCTTCTTTCGGTATATTGAGATAATCCACTTCCTTATCTCCACCGATATCCAGGGTGCGGATAACAACCGGCTTTCCCTGCATTTTTTCCCCGACTTCTTTATACGCTGCGAACTGTTCCTCTTCTGTCGGTGCATCCTGACGGTTCATATATAAGAATTCTGTCCGGAACAGTCCCACACTCTGTCCGTCCTGCTGTATGACAGATTTTACATCTTCCGGTGCACCGATGTTTCCTGCGAGTAGAATCTCATGTCCGTCTCTGGTCACGGATTTCTGCCCTTTTAACTGCTCCAATGCAAGGGTCTTCTGCCGGAATGCATCCTGTTTCTCGCCATAGACTTTCAAGATTTCATCATCCACATCCAGTTCTATGGTTCCCGCTTCTCCGTCAAACGCGATCAGCTGCCCATTTTTTACCAGGTTCGTGATATCCGGACAGATGACAAACGGTATTCCAAGCATTCTTGCGATAATCGCTGCATGGGAAGTTGGTCCTCCGGTCTCATTCAGGATTCCCAAAACAAGCTCCGGCTTCATCTGAGCTGTGTCCGAAGGGGTCAAATCATTTGACACCAGGATGACCGGTTCGGTCAGCTTCAGAGAAGCCTCGCTTTCACTTCCGCTTAGAATCCGCAGAACTCTGCCGCTGATATCTCGGATATCCATTGCTCTTTCCCGCATGTAGGCATCTTCCATTGCTTCGAAGATTTCCACAAACTGATCTCTTACCATTTTGACCGCCCACTCGGAAGTGCATTCTGCCTCATCAATGGACTTTTCTACGCCATTGATAAACTCCGTATCATTCAGCATTTCGATATGAGCCAGAAATATAGAAGCTTCCTGCTCACCTTTCTCATGAAGCATCTGGTCATGAATCTCTTCCACCTGCTTAATTGCAAGAATTCTCGAAGCTTCAAATCTCTTCTTTTCTGTCTCCCTGTTCTCCGTCTTTTGAAAAGAGATTTCCTCTGCAGCAGTCTTCTTTAAATAAACTTTTCCGATTGCTATTCCGGATGAAATTGGTGATCCTTTTATGGTGTTCATGTTTCGTCTCCTATTCTCCGCATCCGTTCTTCACGAACGCTTCAATCTCTTTGATTGCTTCTTTTTCGTCTTTTCCGTTTGCTTCAAAAATAAGAACATCACCTTTTACAGCTCCCAGTGCCATTACAGACAAAATACTCTTCGGCTGATGTTTTCTGTCCTCTTCGCCTTTTTTATAGAATTCGATATCACATTCATATCCTTTTACAAGTTTCGTAAGCAGACTTGCCGGTCTTGCGTGCAATCCAACCTCATTTACTACGGTTACGGTTACTTTTTCCATCTTAGTTTCTCCTTTTTGTTTTGTTTTTCTATTTTATAATCAGCGCCAAAAACGCTTCCTGTATGAAAAGTATAGAAAGAAACAACGCTCCTGTAAAGAAAATGAAAAGGATTTCTGTCCGTTTCCAATGTGACAAAATCTATTTAATTTCCGTATCCAGAACTTTACTTTGAATAAAATTATCCAAAATCGTGTTCATTTCGATGACAATTTCCTCTTTCCCGCATTGCTTTAGTATCATGGTAAAATCACTGCTGATGATCTTTTTTGTGATTTCATTTAAAATCTCCATCATGCAGCCATCCGCATCCGCAGGTATGGACAGTACAATAAAGGTATCGGCTGTTTGCATTTCGCCTTCTTTTCCCGGACTGCTGACAGATTCTTTGAGCTTCAGCACTGCCATGCCCGCCTCTCCGATAGCCGCCGAACGGACATGATACAATACCATTCCCCTCCGCCCAAGGATTGTTGCGCCTTTTTTTTCCTTATTCTGCAGATCCGCTTCCAGCTGAATCCGGTCTTCCCCTGCGCTTGCCAGGGAACGGCTGATAAAATGATCCAATACCACCATATTATCTGCGGCGACCTGCCAGATAAACAGGAAATGATCCATAAATTGCATGATGCTGCTGCTGTACTGTTTCAATCTGTTCAGTTTATCTTTAAATTGAGCCGATTTTATCCTCCCATAGTTGACATTTTCCGGCAGGAAATTCTCCAGAACTTCGCGGATATGCCGCTTGTCCGCCTCATTCAAAATTGGATTTACCAAAATAAACGGAATTTCGGAAACCTGTAAATCCACAGATGCAATGATCAGGTCAATATGCAGCTGTGCCAGCTGGACAATATCCAAATCCATAACGGAAACAGTCGACAATACCCGAATAGCCGGAAAGACCTGCTCAATCTCCGATACGAGCAACTGAGCTGCCCCGATGTCATTCGTGCATACCACAACTGCCCGGTATATCGGAAGTGTGTTACTTTTCTCCTCTTTGACAGCTGCGCCGATATGCGTGGCCAGATATGCAATTTCATCCTCTGGCACGGGAATTCCTACCCTTTCTTCCAGAAATGACGCGCATTTTTGGGCTGTCTGGAAGAGGTCGGGGTACATATCCTTAATATCTTCCAGCAGAGGGTTCATAATATCGAGGTGCATCTTCATTCGATACAGCGCCATTTTCAGATGTCCCGCCAGCCCTCTCCATAGTTTATCATTATCTTCCAGATAAATACCCGTTTCTCTTTCGGCAATATAAATCATCTCTTTTGTCAATTCGGCAATCTGAAGCTCCTGCATGTCCTGTCCGGACTTATGCCCTTGCTTCTCCTGTATCTCCGCACCTCTGATATGAATCACCAGATATCGGATCTCCTCTTCCGGAACCGCAGAGGACACCGGATTCTCAGGTGAGACAAACCATTCTTTGACCATATGATATAATTTATCATCCGGGATATCCCGTTCCAGAAGGCCTATATCCCGAATGAACCTGCCCATAAAACAACGGTGGAGCGTCACACTGATTCTGATGACCAGTGCAATATAGGAATTGTCCGCAAACTGGACATGCAGCTGCTCTTCCACTTTCTTTAGGAGCTGTTTTGTACGCACCAGATGCTGAATATCTATAATATCGAGAATACTCGCATTGATTCCGGATTTAATCAGGTCCAGATTCAGAGATTCTTTTTCTTCATAAAAAATGAGATTGATTAATTCTGCTTCATGAATCTGCTCATATATCAGAGAGATCATCGCGCTTCGGACGGATATCTCATTTCCTTCCACGTATACCCCAAGTCCTGGTTTTTTATTGATCTTCAGCCCGAATTTATCCATCCACGCACCAAGTTTATCCAAATCCGCACTGATCGTGCCCTCCGTAACGTCCAGCAGCCTGGTTAACGTATACAGCTTGGTGATATCGGAATTTTTTAAAAGCTCTGCTTTCAGCAACGTAAGACGCTGCTCCGGGGAATAGATCAAATCTGCCTGCTCGATCTGTATCTCATTTTTTAAAGCTTCTTTTTCTTTCTCCTGCAGACTGACCCGGATTCCGTTCCCTTTTTTCTTTTCCAGCAAAATCCCTCTGCTGCTGAACCAGTTTTCTATATTGTTCAATTCCCGGAGGACTGTTCTGGAGCTGACATTTACCTTCTCAGCAATATCCCGGACCGTTATATAATGATCTTCCTGGAGCAGAAGCAATATCATCTTTTTATTTCGCGGTGTTAACTTCATATACAGTCCTCCTTCCACTCGTTTTATTTTTTTCTCAGGGATTCCAAGTTGCCGTCAAGCAGGCTGTTGATTGCATCTGCAACGCCGTGATGATCACAATCCGCCGTGACGTACATTGCTACTTCTTTCAATTCTTCCATTGCATTTCCCATTGCAACGGTTGCCCCATAATCCATGGATAACATCGAGTAATCATTCATACTGTCTCCAATTACCATCACTTCATCCATGCGATAACCGCCCTTTTGAATAAAATCCAGAAGCACCGGCCCTTTTTGTGCCTTTGCATGTGTAATTTCCAGATTCGTGACAAAGGAGGATGCTGAGGCAGCGTCCGGTATCTGCCGAATTTTCTGATCCAGCCGGGCTAATGCCTCCAGATCTTCTCCCGCAATAAATATTTTATAAATTGCATTTACTTTAGAATGAAGAATCTCCAATGAAGGAACAGCAGTCGTTCTCTTTTTCAGCATCGGAATCAGCGAATAATCACTGTTTTTTTCCATGCTCTTTCCTCCATTCAAAATGTTCTCCTGCGAACGTAAGATTTCTTCCAATTCCGTCTGCGTTCCAATTACATAATCCTCTTCCATCGCATTGAGAATCACCAATACCGGATAGTCTGACGCATATTCTACGACTTTGCCCACTGTTTCTTTAGCAAGCGGAATGGCATTCAGAAGTTCTCCATTTCCGGATACTGTCTGCGCCCCGCTTAAACTAATATATCCATCTGCCAGTTTTTCACTCTCCAGCACCCGGATCACATCCTTATATTTTCTTCCGGTTGAGATTAAAAATGAGATCCCCGACTCTCTCGCCCTCATTATGGCTTCTATATTTTCCCTGCACAGGTGATGCTCTTGATTCAGAAGCGTTCCATCTATATCCGATGCTATCACTTTTATCATCTATTTTTCCTCCAGAATTCCACCACAGACAAAATATGAGGGCAGTTTTCATTTTACATTCTTTTCCGAATAATTCCTCTATTCTACAATTTCAGTTACTTCTGCAAAATACAGTATAAATATTGCGAAAACGAAAGTAAAGGAGAAGAAAAAGAGTTCTGTCAGATCGGCAGATGACAAATTAATGTGAAATACTTTTCTTCTATTAATATTACATCATTCTATCTATCGTTGCACGCAAAAAGGAGCTATGACTTCTGTCATGCTCCTTCAAGTCGAATCTACAAAAAAATGGACCCGGTAAATATTTACTTTATCCCAGAAAATCATATTTACTTGCTTCAAAGGCACTGCTATAGGAAAGTCCATTGGAGCCATATTGACTGGATAAGCTGTCACGATTTGCTTCTGCATAATTGCTGATTTTATCACTGATATAATTCAGTTTTGAGGCAAATGTAGTATCCGGACCAAATGCTTTCTTCAAAGTATCTATATCCGCAGCTGCGAGTGCTTTTTCATCAATCACCAGCGTACCATCTTTTGACGTAGTAATCCCCGCATTTTTTAGAACTTCCTTAGATTCTTCTGAAATCTGGGTCATCTGCTGTTTGTAAAAATTGCTTAATGTATCGCCAGAAGAAGTCAGTTGCTTTTGCACTGCGTTATAATTCTCCACCATGCTTTTTACATCTTTTACGATTGCACTGGTGTCCTTATCCTCCTCTGCCTTTGTAAACAGAGAATTCTGATCTTTGCCGAGCAGTGCAGCTGTACTCTGGGTAAGTTCATCTGTGGACTGTTCCAGTTTCGTATAATAATTCTTTTTCAAAATACTGCTTGCGCTGGTGGTATTGTTGCTTACATTTGTAAATAAATTATCGGATGAACTGTCATTCATAATATCAAGCAATGAAGTACTGTTCAATGGTATGCCGCTTTTGGCTGCTGACTGTTCCAGCATTTGTGTTGTAATTCTCATAACCGCATCACTCCTTCCAAATTTGTAAAAATAGATTCAACTAGTTCCGTTCCACGAATCATGGCAGTTGCCTCCTCCAACACTGTTATTGATTATGAATTTGCAGCAGTTGTAACCTTATCCTCATATAACCTGGCTACCGTTTCGCTTTGCAGCCGTTTTCTCTTATATGCAGTATCCTGGTATTCTTCATCCGCCAGTTTCCGCTGCTGCTGTTGCTTCAGATATTGTTCTTCATAGTATTTTTGAAGTTCATCCTTCTTCTTTGCTTTTTTTACATAAAAGGTATCTTTCCCTTTCGAGTGCGCTGAAAATGCTGTGTCACCAATTCCAGGCTCATTATACGAATATCCCGTATACCCATTTTCATCAATACTTTCCAGCAAAGAAACAATCGGCGGATGTCCGGCTGCGCAGTCCTCTCGTATTAGTTTCATCATGTCATCCTTAAAATCTTTGTCATTCATCATCCGTTCAAATGCCTTATCCGAAATCTGGATTGATACATTCATACTGCTGCTCCAGGGCATGGAATCAATTTCATTCCATATCTCTTTTTGAAAGGATTCCCGTTTATCTGCCTCACTCTCTGCCTTGTTTACTGCCGTCTCGTAATCAGTGCTGATCTTTTTGCCGTTCTGTGTCTGTGTGACTGACTGGTATAATTTGCTTACAATTGAATTTATGTTCATGGTGCTGCCCCTCCTGCATATTGCATGATTCCATCCACGAAGCAGAGTCATTCTTTTATGCTTTCCATTTATTCTCTCTGCAATCTTCTCATCAGCTCCCTGTATTTTATATCGCACTTTTCCCCATAAAATTCACTCAAATGTAATGAACGGGCCTTTTCATGTAATGAAAAAATCAGCAGGCTTATATTACCTGCTGACTCCATCACTGCATTGATTGCTATCTGTTTTTATTCCCTTTTCTGCAGCATCACTGCTATCTTGAAAACATCACCCTTTACCATTGTTTCCGCTTTTCCAAAATATTTATCTGCACACATTTCTATATTCTGTAATCCCAATCCATGCTCGTTCTGACTTGTCTTCGTTGTGAACCACCTGCCCGTCTGTTTATCTTTTGCAAGCTTTCCAGCGAAACTGTTCTGCACAATGACAAAGAACATATTCTCACTTCGGTACGCTGTAAGGTCAATATATTTCTTTCCATTTTCTACCTTTTTACACGCTTCCATCGCATTCTCGAGCGCATTATTCAGAATGATGCTGAGATCAAAAGCATCCATATTCATATACGCCGGAAACATAAAATCTACGGAAAAATCAATCTTATTTTTATCGGTCAGCTGAACATACCGTTGGATAATCACATCGGTCACTGGATTCCCTGTTTTATATTTCATATCCAGCTGCTCAACCGATGTCTGCAAAGAGCTTAGATATTGTTTAAACGCAGCCTTATTCATTGTGTTTTCTGTATTCTGCTTCATAAGGGCATCCATATCGGCAATATAATTTTTCATATCATGCTTCATGCCACGAATTCCCGCGTAAAGACTTTCTATATCTCCAATATGCTGCTCCATCTCTTTGATTCGATTTTGATAAATGCTTACTTCTACCTTCTTTTTGCTTTCCGCCATAAGCTGTCTGAGCATCCTTGTTGACAGCACGATCATGATGATACACAGGATGGAAATGCACGGTATGCAGAAATTCATCTCCGGATGGCTATCCAGCAATGTATGAACATCTGTCCCCTTCATGGAAAACATCATGCTCCTGAGCATGAAGCACAATAACAGTCCGATTCCACTGGGAATCATTAAGAAAATCAATTCTGATTTCTGATACGTTACTTCCTGCTTCAGATATTCTTTTATCTGAAGCAATACTTTATAGGATATAAACAGAATGATCACATTCTGCAGTATATTCCAGATCACTTCTGCTATGGAGGTTATGCGATAGAATGCATCTACTCCGTATGTCCCTTTTACGGAATACAGATACAGGTTTAGATTTGTAATTCCCTGAAATGTCTGCAACAAGACAGGATAAAGGGTAAACTTCACTAATTCTAAAATGGAATAGAAAGTTATGACATAATAGAGGGTTTTTAATTTACTTTCTTTCAGCAGTGTAATACTCACCGTGTATGTGATGAACATACTTGCCATAACAAGCAGCGTACCTTGTCTGCTGTCTGACATTATCATGTTCTGTCCATACAGAAGTCTTTTCACAACGTCGGCATTATGCAGAAATAACTGCACAGCCATATACTGTGCTATAAAGATCATTTCTGCAGCATTCCTGATTTTAAACACAAATCTGTACTGTCCGGATTGAAAAAACACTACAAAAAGAATCCCCTGCACAAAATAATTTAATAGATCCATAAACATATATATGAAATCCTTCATGATCGAATCAACCTTATGCCTTTCTCAGAAAATCCATATATGCTGTGACAAATTCATGATACTTCTGTTTTGACAGGAATATCTTCTCCCCATTTTTTAACTCAATATTTGCATTGTCATATCTGGCTATTGCCTGTAAATTGACAAGATACCCTCTGTGTGAACGAAAAAAACTATTTCCTAATTTATTTTCCAGTACTTCCATCTTTTCGTAAAAACTGTAATTTATTTCTTTTGTATGCAGAATTATTTTTCTGGCATTATTTTCTGCATAGATAATTTGATTCACAGATATCTTTATGTAATTTCCATCTACTTTTATAATCAAAGGTTCTGCTTCTTTCGTCTTCGCTATCTGCTTTACTGCCTTTTCCATTACCTCTCGAAACTTCTGTTCATTGATTGGTTTCAGCAGATAATGGAATGCACCCACATCATATCCATCAAAAACATATTCCTTCAATGCGGTAATAAATATAATGATTGCATCCGAACTTTTCCTTAGCTTCCTGGCAACTTCCATACCATTCAGCTGTTCCGTTTCTGTATCCTGGTGTAAGGAAATATCTAAAAGGATTACCTCGAATTCCGTCTGATGCCTTAACAACTCTTCTCCACTGGCATATATGCTTACCCGTGAATCAACACATTTCTCCGTCAGGCTCTTTAAATAATCTCTGATTGGCTGTTCATCATCGCATATTGCAATTTTTAACATTTGTTTCACTCCGTATCATTTTTGTTTGTAATGCATTTATCTTATAGTATATCGTCATTTGACTGTGCTTAGATTATTAACCCATTACAAAAAAGGAGCAAGACTACGTCATGCTCCTTTAAATTCCCGTAACGGCATCCGGCTACTAGGCTCAACCTTCGACTGCGGCTTGGTTTCGCTAAGGGCCGGATACGCATCGCACGTAAAAGGGAAGCATCGCCTCACGGCTTGCTTCCCTTTAAGTGCTCTAGCAGAGCGATAGACGGGGCTCGAACCCGCGGTCTCGACCTTGGCAAGGTCGCGCGTTACCAACTACGCCACTATCGCATCTTAAATTGTCTACGCCAGATACTCTGACGAAGCGGGTGATGGGAATCGAACCCACGTATCCAGCTTGGAAGGCTGGTGTTCTACCATTGAACTACACCCGCACAGTGCCTAGTTCCGGAATCGAACCAGAGACACGAGGATTTTCAGTCCTCTGCTCTACCAACTGAGCTAACTAGGCCTTTGCTATGGCTGTCACAGCAAAGATTATTTTACTAGAAAGTACCTTTCTTGTCAAGTTTTTTTCTGAGGATTTTATTTTTTTAGCATAATCTTTTTGGTTCACCTAAACTATGTCACGGAGAATGTAAACCACACATTCTCCGTAGCAAATATTCTGTATAGCAGCACCCTGTCCCTGGCTCATACCGGTTCCTTATTTTAAAATAACAACCGAATATGCAGGCATAGACAGTTTGCCGTCCTTTAACGTAACAGCATCTGTTCCGGTTGTAAGCATGCCTCCGATGGCCTTATTTCCCGAAATATCAACTGTCTTGGCATTTTCCGATATATTAAACACAATCGTGACCGTTTCATCCTGATAGCTTTTCGTAATCGCACAGATATCATCATCAGAAAGATCATTGTCAAATGTGACTGTTCCACGTGCAACGGAAGGATAAATATTCCGCAGCTTAATCACCTGTTTATAGAAATTGTAAATTGACAGCGGGTCATTCTGCTGATCCTCAAGGCTTCCGTATTTCATTTTCACGGTATCCATGTTTTCCGGCCCGTCACACATACCGACTGCATCCGCATCATCCGTCCACTGCATCGGCGCACGCTTATTCTCGTCTTTGCCGGAACCCTTCATGCCCAGTTCCTCTCCATAATAGAGGAATGCAGATCCGCTCATAAGCAGATTCATGGCACCTGCTATCTTGGTCTGAGCCTCACTGTTATCACCGGAATAATATCCGGCGCTTCTCCCAAGGTCATGGTTCGTGTAAAATGGCGCATCGATATAATTTTCATTATACTGACCGAATTCTTCCGCCAGACTTGCAAGTTTTTTCCCATAGGTACTTGCCGTGCTCCCGGAGGTCTTTTTTATGCTGTCTGCAATAATTCCATCCGTGTTGGCAAAATCAAAATCAAACAAACTGTCCATGCCGCTTGCATAATATTTTGCATAGGTGTCCATATCTGTCCATGCCTCGCCGACGATATAGGCATCGCTCTTTTTCGCTTTCACCATGTCATTGAACCATTTCAACACCTCCACGTTTTTGTCCGTCACATCGGAATAATATTCTTTTACGGCATCCAGACGGAATCCGTCCACGCCAAGATCCAGCCAGAAGCTTGTGATATCATCAAATTCATTCCGCACATTTTCATTGCCAAGATTCAGATCCGGCATCTCACTCCAGAACTGTGCTTCATAATACCAGTCGGTATCACCCACCTGATAATAGACATCGCCCTTAGGCTCTTTCGTAAAATTGTAGTATCCAAAATACGGGCAGTCAGCTTCGGACGGCTCCGCACCATTCAGCCCTTCAAGGTATTCACATGCCTGTTGAAACCATGGATGCTGGGAAGAAGTATGATTCATGACAAAATCTATAATCACACGGATTCCGCGCTCATGACAGGCACTGATGAGCTGCTTAAAGTCATCGATTGTCCCGTACTGGCTGTCAATGTCTTCGTAGTCCGTCACATCATATTTGTGATAGGTCGTAGACGGCATAATCGGCATCAGCCAGATCCCATTGCATCCGAGATCCGTATCCGTGGTATTATCCCCGTCATTGATATAATCCAGCTTGTCAATCAACCCCTGAATATCGCCGATTCCATCCCCGTTGCTGTCATAAAAACTGTAAAGAAACACCTCATAATACGTCCGATAATTGTCATCCAACACATTGAGCTGACTGGCATTGGTCTGAATCATCGCAGAATCTGAGAGCGCATCTGCAGCGGACTGTGTACTCTCCGTCTCTTTTGTTCCGACATTTTCCGTTGTGGTAGAATTCTGATCGCCGGAAGAGCTGCATCCTGCGAAAATACTCCCTGCTGTCAGACATAATGCCAGCAAAATTGCCTGTAGTCTTTTTTTCATATTTTTTCCTCTCCTACAAAATCTGATTGTTCAATCAAGAAAACAACCATTCTCCCTGATGCCAGGGACAACGTTGAATTGAAAAAGGAGAGGCAGACACCTCTCCTATATACAACTCCTTAGCCCTTCACAGAACCGGATAATCCATCTACATAGAAACGCTGCATATATACAAATAAAATTGCAATTGGGATTGAGATACATACTGCGCCTGCAGCGAAGCAGGTATACCAGTTATCAATATACTCTTTCTCCAACATTCTCCATAACCCGATGGATACGGTGTAATATTTCGCATTTGCACGGCAGATAACCTTTGCAAAGATGAAATCCAGCCACGGTGCTATAAAGGATGTCAATACGGTATACACGATAATCGGCTTACTGAGCGGTATCGTTACTTTCGTAAATACCTGGAACCTTGTACAGCCGTCCAAAATGGCTGCTTCATCCAACGCTTTCGGAATTGTATCAAAAAATCCCTTCGCAATGTAGAACGTAAGTCCGCTTCCTGCAGAGTATACCAGAACCAAAGCCACACGAATCATGGAACCTTCTGACAGACCAACTGCCTTTAAAATATAATATACAGCGATCATAGACATAAATCCCGGGAACAAACCAAGAATCATGGCAACGTTCATAAACGGTTTTCTCATCTTAAAACGCAATCTCGACATACAATAGGCCACCGAAAGCACAAAAAAGGTGGAAATCATACACGAGAAAATCGCGATAATCAGGGTATTTAAAAACATCTGCGGAAAGTTTAATACCTGTGTGTCCGTAAACAGTTTGATGTAATTATTAAATGTATAACCTTTCGGTAAGAAAGTCGATACATAAGAGCCTTTTTCAGCCCGGAAACTGGTCAGAATTACCCAGAATATCGGGAATAGCCATACCACTGCCAAAAGAGACAGACATACATGAACTATTACATTTATAACTTTTTTTCTTGCCTTTGCTGATGTAGTGATCTGTTTACTCATTATTGGAATCCCTCCTCATCTTTGTAGGAACCTGTATTACGATAGGTTACCAGTGCAACAATTGCCAGCACGACAAATGTCATGATACCAATAACTGCTCCCAGATTGAAGAATTGCTTATCTACCGTCAGCTTATACAGCCATGTAACAAGAAGATCCGTCTTTCCGGCCGTTTTTCCAACCGGGGTTGGATTTCCTCCGGATAAAAGGAATATAACGTTAAAGTTATTGATGTTACCTGTAAATGAGGTAATCAGATATGGTGTTGTCACAAATAACATGTACGGTAACGTAATCTTAAAAAAGATCTGTGTCGGCCGTGCACCGTCAATTTTGGCTGCCTCATAAAGTTCTTCCGGAATATTCTTTAAGATACCCGTCACCTGCATCATGGTATACGGAATACCAACCCACAGGTTAATCACGATAACTGTCACTCTCGCCCAGGTCGTATTCGTCCAGAACGGCAGTGCCTTGTTGATGATTCCCGCATTTTCCAACAATACGTTAACAGGACCATTTTCATTGAGCATCGTTCTCATAATCAGCAGGGATACAAACTGCGGAACTGCGATGGACAAAATAAAGCAGAATCTCCAGAAGCTCTTTGCATGTGTCTCCTTTCGGTTGATCACAATTGCAAGAATCATACCGAAAATATAATTTAAGAATGTCGCAAAAACAGCCCAGATAATCGTCCATCCAAGTACAGACCAGAATGTCTGACCGATTGCGTCATTCATATTCAGGACTTTTTTGAAATTCGTAAGGCCAACCCAATCGAACAGAACCATGTGGTCATTTTGCTTGCTGTAATTTGTAAATGCCATAGTAATCATATAAATCAATGGCAGTATGGTAAATGTCAAGATACCGGTCAATGGGAGTGCCAGTAATAATTTATGTAAATTTTGATTAAACAAACCCTTGATGTCTTCGTTCAATGTGTTCAGATGCTTACCTGATTTCGCAAGAACCTCTGACTGATAAGCACTTTTGACGGCCTCTTTCCAGACAATAATGAACATCACTGTCAAAAAGATCGTCGCCACTCCATAAAGTAATAGCAGCTGGGAGTTGTCTCCTGCCGTATATTCATAGACGCCTTTTTTCTCGTTCCATACTTCAACCTGCGCCTGCGTCCCAAGAGATGGAAACATTGCAAGATTATGTATACCGCTTTGTACCATGAATGCGATATACCCGATTTCAACTGCCAGAAACAGCAGTCCCTTTCCAAACTGTTTATGGCACATATTACCAAGACCCATAATCAGTATGGATAACTTTGTAAGGATATTGCCTTTTGTCACTGCTTTTGCCAGTGTATAAGGACTCTGGAATTCCTTTCCAGCTTTTTTCTTTTTCTTCTCATTTTCAGACTGCTTTTTCACTTTGTAGCCTCCTTATAAGCATAGATAATGACATATACGGGGTGTCAGCCTCATTTTCCAACACCCCGAATGTCATATACCTATTGAAATAACACTGTCAAATTACTCTGTCGCATTTTCAGCTTCAGATGTATTCATTGCTGTATTGAATGCTTCTGTCTTCTCAGCAGCATTGTCATGTGTAACTTCACCATTTACAATAGCTTTACCCATATTCTCAGCCGGTGTCCAGTAGTTACCCATGTTGTTTACGAACGGCTGTGTGATAGAAGTTTTGTCAAATGTCTCATTCTGTGCTGTAACAACTGCGTCTGCCTTAAATGTATCCTGTGTAAGCAAATCTGTGTTACATGGAACGATACTTCTCAACTCATAATGTGACTGCTGTGCTTCTGCACTTGCTAAGTACTGAGCCAAAGCAATCGCTACCTGCTGATTCTCACAGTTCGGGTTTACACCAATTGCCTTTGATCCTGCGAACGATTTCAACTGAACATCTTTATCATTGATCGTTACGGTAGGAAGAGCTACACATCCGAAATTATCACCAAGAGCATCTTTTACAGACTGTGCATCCCAAGAACCTGAGAAGATCGCATTCACGCTGCCATCACGAAGTCCTGCGAGACCGGAACCATCTGCATCATTTACAAAGTTTGGATTTGCTACTAAATCTACTAAGTAATCGGTAACCTGAGTACCCTTATCTCCGGAGAAATCGATACCGGCATCATTATCCATCTGATCATCACCGAACATTGTTCCGCCATTTGCTACATAGAAAGAAGCGATATACCAGGAGTTTGTAAGAGGGAAGGAAACCTTTCCTTTTGTTAACATCGTATCCAGATTCTTGATATCGTCATCTGAGAATACGCTCTTATCATAGTACATAAACCATGTATTTGTGGTGAACGGGATACCATATACGGAATCGTCAACAGTTACGGAATCAATGACAGCCTGTGAGTTAGTAGCCTGTACGGACTCCAATGCGCTTCCGCCTAATTTAGCGAGTGCATTGTTGGCAACTAAGTCTGTGATATTGTCGTTTGCAAACATGTAAACATCTGCTGCACCTTCAACATCCTGTGTTACATTTGTTTTTGCATCACCCTCTGCGCAAACACCATATGTAAAGTTGATATGCCAGTTTGGATGCTCTGATGCGAACTGCTCGCACATAGTTGGAAGCCAGTTTCCGTTTTCTTCAGCCTGATCCTCCGATGGTCCCCATACAGTCAGATCACATGTGATTTCTTCTTCTGTTTCCGATGCAACCTCTGTACCTGCAGCGTTGTTGTCTGCTGTTGTGTTGTTGTTTGTCTTGTTGCCACACCCTGTCATAGATGCCACCATAGCTGCAACAAGGAATAATGATACGGCTTTCTTTTTCATTGTTTCCTCTCCTTTTTTGATGAATTTGAATTCGTTTAAGCATTTATATAAAATGATCACTCATCTTATATCGTGAATAGATATGAAGTGTTTCTGCGGCTACCTTCTGTACACAGTCGCCATGGTCCGGATCCAGGCACGTCTTTCTTCACTCATCGTATCCCGTCCGATTCTCCACCGCCAGTTGTTTCCAACGGTAGACGGATGATTCATTCTGGCCTCATTTCCAAGCCTCAGAATATCCTGCATCTGCACTATTACAACATCTGCAATACTGCTGTAAGCCAACCGGATAAATGCATCCGGTATTTGTTCTTTTGCGTCTATATTCATATATTCATACAGATAAGCCAGTTCGTATTCTGTCTTATCACGAAAATGTCCCACAATCGTCTCATTGTCATGTGTACCTGCATAAACAACCAGATTCGGCTCCGTATAGTTATGCGGAAGATGTTCATTTGCAGTATCGCCGTCAAATGCAAACATCAGTATCTTGATCCCTGGCCAGCCGATACGGCTCATCAGTTTTTTGGCTCCCGGGATTGCAATTCCTACGTTCTCTGCTATCACTTTGCAGGTCCCAAGCTCTGTCTCCATGGCATCCGTCAGCTTTTTGCCGGGTCCCTTGTTCCATCTGCCGCCCCTTGCACTCTCTTCCTCCGCCGGAATGCCGTAATATTTAACAATTCCAAGGAAATGGTCAATGCGTACCACATCAAAAAAATGTGCACTCACTTTCATCCGTTTTTTCCACCAGAAGAAATCCTCTTGCTCCATATTCTCCCAGTCATACAATGGATTGCCCCATTTCTGTCCTTCCTCTGAAAAACTGTCCGGCGGGCTGCCTGCCACATAGGCCATGCTGCCATCACCTTCTATCTGGAAACGTTCCCGGTGTGCCCATACGTCCGCGCTGTCATACGCCACATACAGGGGGATATCACCCACAATTTGAATGCCTCGTGTATTCGCATACTGCTTCAGGCTGCTCCACTGTTCGAAAAACTCATACTGTGTAAATTTCCAAAATGTGATCTGCTTCTCCAGCTTCCCGCAGTAAGAAGCAAGAGCCTCTTCCTCACGGTTCCTAAGACCTGCTTCCCAGAATGCCCATCCTATGTTGCCAAGCTCTGTCTTAATTGCCATAAACTGTGCATAATCTTCCAGCCAATCTCTATGTAGTGCAACAAACTCCAGGAAATCCGGTCTCTCAGGATTAAATCTCTCAAATGCGAGCTTGAGTACCTGAAACCGGTTCTCAAACAGATTCGCATAATCAATATCCTTATCATCGTTTCCCCATCTAAAGCTTTGAATCTCCTCTTTTGTCAACAATCCGTCTCTGACAAGGTTATCCAGATCAATCAGATATGGATTTCCTGCAAACGCGGAAAGCGACTGATACGGGCTGTCTCCGAAGCTTGTTGGGCCAATTGGCAGTACCTGCCAGTATCTCTGTTTTAAATCCACCAGCAAATCCACAAAGCGCAATGCTGCATCGCCTAAAGTACCGATTCCATATGAAGATGGCAGGCTGGTAATCGCCATCAGAATTCCGGCTCCCCTCGTCAGCTCTTTCGCTTCCAATTTTCTTCCCCCACTTACTCTTTTTTTCTGTTCATGATTTTTCGTTAATTTTCGTATCTGTAGTTATTTTATATCTTTGCGGACGTTTTGTCAATAAATCCGCTTGATTCCACATCATTTTTGCCACTTTATACGTATTTGAATCTTCATTTTTGTTAATAATTACAATCAAAATTATTATATTTTTCGAAAATATTTTTCATTGTATTGTAAATCCTTTTCTTTTTCTATATAATCCCAAATAGAGGAGTTTCTACCTCTATTTATGCAAAATCAATGCATTACGAATCCATGCAGAAAGCATGATTTATTTTCATACAAAACGGAGGAAATTATGGTTACGATCAAAGATATTGCCAACAGACTTGGTATCTCTGTCAGTACGGTTTCCAAGGGTCTGAGCGGAGCAAGTGATATCAGTGAAGAACTTCGTCAGATGGTCCTTGATACGGCAGTCGAAATGGGATATCAGTCAAAAAAAATGAAAAAGGACGAACATAAAAAGATTGGTCTTTTTATTGAAAATATGGATTATGAAACCGCGAACCAGTTTGGTTATGAAATCATTCTCGGTTTTAAGCAGGCAGCTTTCCGTGACGGCTGGACCGTGACCGTCGTTCCTGTCACACCCGCTTTCCAGTTATCGGAGAAATATGATACCTATATGCTCAAAAACGGTTTTTCCGGCGGCTTTCTGGTCGGTTTTGCCCTGCACGATGAATGGATGCGGCAATTGAACTATACCTCTATACCAACCGTCCTTTTTGATAATTATATCAAAAAGAATCCACATGTATGCTATGTCGGAACAGATAACTTTGAGGGTATCGAGGTGGCCATTGATCATCTCTACCAGCTCGGTCATAAAAAAATTGCTTTTTTAAATGGTTCTTTGTATTCAATGGTTACGGAACAGCGTCATCAGGCATATCTGGAAAATATGAAAGCCCACAATCTGCCCATCGATGAGAACCTGATTGCGCACGGCTATTATGTGGCAGACACAGCCAAATATCACGTTCCGAATTTTCTCGCCGGCGGGGCGACTGCAATTTTATGCGGCAACGATCTGATTGCTTCCGGTGTGATTACAGAATGTCATCTGCATGGATTTTCCGTTCCGGATGATATCAGTGTGATCGGTTTCGACGATCTGCCGATTTCCTCTTTTTTGGAACCGCCTCTTACCACCGTACGTCAGGACCGTATTGAACTGGGGAAATGCGGCTTTGCCTCACTGAACAATCTGATTCATCACGTATCGGTCAGTAAAACGCTGCTTCGTCCGCAATTTATATCCAGAGCCTCAACAGCTCCCTGCAAGAAGCTTTGAGCAAAACTATCCAACTACCAAAACAAAAGCTCTGTATCGGATTACACTTCCCGATACAGAGTTTTTTCATCTGACTCAATATACGACAATTTCCTTGATAAAGAACTCTCTTCCGCTCAGTAATTCAAAATCCTGATTTCCGCACGCCGGACAGACACCGTGGTTCTCCACCAAAGAATATACCTCACCGCAGCTTTTGCACTTTCCATTTCCAGGAATGATTTCGATCTCCAGTTCGGAACCCTCCAGCAACGTCCCTTCCACTGCTGCCGGATAGATTTTTTTCATGTATTTGGGTATCATGGACGAAAGTTCTCCCACCTGCAGCACCAGCTTTTGAATCTCCTGCACATCGTTTCCTTCCGCCACCTCTGTTACCTGCGCCACCACCTCGAGCAGCACTCCAAGTTCATGCATGTTTCCCTCCTTTCCGGCCAACTGCCTCTCTACTGTCTCTCAGTCGTCAATTTCTGCTGCCAAGTGTATCCTTTACCTTTGTAATCATGATTCTGCCCTGCCGTTTCACCATCTGTTTTACGACCTGCGGTTTGATGGAAAGAAATTCAACACCTTCCCCATCATAGATCCGTTCCAGCCTTATAGCATCAAACTTGCACTTTGTGGTGCACTGTCCGCATCCCACACACATGTATGTATCAACAATCGTAGCCCCGCAGCCAAGGCAGCGTTCCGTCTCTTTTTTCAGCTGATCTTCGGTAAACGTTCCTCTGAAATCCCGGAAACTCTCTTTTGCTTTTGTTTCTGACCGAAGATCGGCAGGACGCTGGCGCGATGTATTATCGTAGTTTTCCAGAATCGCAGCCTCCTTATCCAGCTCTTTGTAGATACGGCGGTCACGTCCGTATACAAGGCTCTGTCCCGGCTGTACAAAGCGGTGAATGGAAATTGCCCCCTGTTTGCCTGCTGCAATTGCATCGATAGCAAAGCGCGGCCCTGTATATACATCTCCGCCCGTAAAAATATCTTTTTCGGCAGTCTGATACGTGAATCCGTCTGCCTCTACGGTTCCATTATTTCGCAGCGCCACCTTTGAGCCGGTCAAAAGTTCTTTCCAAAGAATCGACTGTCCGACAGAAAGCAGTACATAATCTGCCTCAACGGTCCGGATCTCCGTTTCGTCATACTGCGGATGAAATCTTCCTTCTTCATCAAATACCGAAACGCATTTTTTGAATTCTATCGCTTTTACCCTGCCGTTTTCCGCAACAATCCGATGTGGACCCCAGCCGTTGATGATCCGGATCTCTTCCTCTTCCGCCTCTGCTATTTCATCCGCGGCCGCAGGCATCTGTGCACGGCTCTCCAGGCAGAACTGTTCCACGGAAGCCGCACCTGCGCGAACTGCCGTCCGAGAAACATCAATTGCTACATTTCCTCCGCCGACAACTACCACTTTTCCTTCAAAGCGCCTGCTGTTATCTCGATTTACAGTACGCAGAAAGTCGATTCCGCTCATAACGCCCTCAGTATCTTCTCCTTCGATTCCGACCCTGCGGCCGCCCTGTGCTCCGATTGCAAGATAAAACGCCCGATAACCCTGTTCCCGCAGTTGATCCAGTGTCACATCCTTCCCCACTTCCACTCCGGTTCGGAATGTAACGCCCATGGACTTGATCACTTCAATTTCCGCCTCTACCACATCTTTTTCCAATCGGAAAGAAGGGATTCCCATCAACAGCATACCTCCCGGCTTTTGTTCTTTTTCAAAAACAGTGACACGATATCCGTCCAGCGCAAGATAATAGGCGCAGGATAATCCCGCCGGCCCGGCTCCGACAACAGCAATTTTCTTGTCACTGTAGTCGTGCCGCTTCGTCGGTACAATCCGGTTCCGCTCATCCAGTTCCTGCTGTGCTATATATTTCTTAATCTCGTCAATTGCGATTGGTTCATCCACATCACCACGGGTGCAGGCATCCTCACAGCGGCGGTTGCAGATGCGGCCGCAGACAGCCGGCAGCGGATTTTCATGCCGGATCAGCTCAAGAGCCTCCTGATATCTTCCCTGTGATGCAAGCTTGATATATCCCTGCACTGCGATATGAGCCGGACAGTTTGTTTTACACGGAGCAGTTCCGGATTCCACAACATCGTCACGGTTGATCCGATAATCCGGATTCCATTTATCCTCGGTCCATTTTCTGTCACGCGGCGTAACCGTTGTGGTGATATCCTCCACAATTTCTTTGGAAGAGCAGAGCTTCTGTCCAAGCTTCAGTGCATTCACCGGACAATTTTCCACGCATTGTCCGCATGCCACACATTTCTCCGGTGTCACGCTTGCCACATAATTCGACCGCACCATATCATTATTTTTAAACATCTCCGCTGTACGAAGTGAAAGACATCCGCAGCCACAGCAATTGCAGATCGCGTGTGTCTTTCCGTTTCCGTCTACATTTGGAATCTGATGCATCAGACCGTTTTCCTCTGCACGCCGGATGATTTCAAATGCTTCCTCTCTCGTAATCTGACGTCCTCTGCCGGTTTTAATATAATAATCTGCGGCATGCCCCATCTGGATGCACATGTCTTCTTTCAGATGTCCGCAGCCTTCTCCCATGATTTCCCGGTCGGTCCTGCAAGAGCAGTCCGTAACGGTAAAAATATCGTTCTCATTCAGATACCTGGACACTTCTTCATAGGATGCCGCATGGCTGTTGCCATCAATTGCCGACTCAATCGGAATCACACGCATCAGGCCGATACCGACCGGAAATACACCGGCACTTTTTGGCCCTCGCACACGTCCGTATGCTTCCATCGCATATCCGATAATTGGATATTTTTCACAGTTTTCCTTACTGTTTACGACAACTTCCATCGTTCCCGGAATCCATGTCTCTGCCCAGAACACATCTTCTTTTGTTTCTTTGTCTGTATTCCAGAATGCAACTCCATAGTATGCCAGCTTTTTTAACTGCTCCTCCACATATGCAAAAGGACGATTCATCTCTTCTGCGATGTTCTGCGTGGTCTTCTTTTCATAGAGTCCGAGATGGCATCCAACTTCCGCCATGTTGTCATCTACACCTGCTTCCAAAATCACATATTCCGGATCATCCCACTGATAAGAATCCTTTCCTTTTTTTCGTCCGAGATGATTCGCAAGTTTCAGCACATTCTCATTATACCGGCACTGATACCAGTCCGGGAAAATCATTTTTGTTAAGTCTTTCATCGATAGCCCTCCGCTGTTTCCCTTTTCGGGATCTTATTAGATACGTCTCACTTATTGATTCCACATACGCGCTTCATTGCGGATCCAGTCTGCCCACTCCCGGATTCCCTCTCCTGTTTTTGCAGAGATCCGAATGATAGCTGCATTTGGATTTAACTCCCGCACACGCTCTTCAAATGCTTCAAAATCAAATTCAAAGTATTCCAGTGTATCAATTTTATTGATCAGTACCACATCCACGATAGAAAACATCAAAGGGTATTTCAGAGGTTTATCATCACCCTCCGGTACACTCAGAATCATGGCATTTTTTGATGCACCCGTATCAAATTCCGCCGGACAGACCAGATTGCCGACATTCTCCAGAATCACAAGATCCATATTTCCTGTTTCCAGACCTTCGAGTCCCTGTCTGGTCATTCCGGCATCCAGATGGCACATCCCGCCGGTATGTAACTGGATTACCTTTGCTCCTGTTTCTGAAATGGTATGCGCATCCACATCGGAATCGATATCCGCTTCCATGATTCCGATCTGCAGCTCCTCCCGCAGTTCCCGGATCGTACGTACCAGTGTCGTCGTCTTACCGGATCCTGGAGAAGACATCAGATTCAGCAAAAACGTCTTATTCTTCCTAAGTTCGCCGCGAAGTGCATCCGCTTCCCGGTCATTATCTTCAAATACACTCTTTTTGATTTCAAGCACTCTGAATTTATCCATTTTTTACCCTCTTTCTCTCAATTGCATTTTCAAAAACGTGGTCATACCAGATAACCACATATCCTGTTTCCATTTTAACACAGCGGAAAAATCAATGTCAATTTCCCTGATAAATTCCATTTTATTTTCTCTGTTTCTTCCAGTTCCGCCTCCCTTTTTTTGTATAAATTCACAGCAAAAAAGTCTGTGGTATGTACACGTACCACAGACTTTTTTCCGCAAACAGAACTTTCTTTATCAGAGTCAGGGTTAAGCACCCTCACACTTTTTCCGAACCCGCTATTTCTATCAGACAATAAAATGTTTCAGACAAAAATCTCATTCTCATCCACCTATATAGATTTTGAAACAGTTATTAATAACATAATAAAATATACCCGGAAAAATTTCTTTACCCATGCTTTCTCAACGGAATATTTTTACGATTTCCGGTAAACCATAACCGTTAGGAGGTGAACGGCATGAAGATGGACTTTGATGCGGTTTATTATGAGCCGGATGCACTTGATTATAAACTGGGACAGATGCTGCAGCATCAATACGAAGGCCTGCCATGGATACCGATTGAAAGTCACAATCGTATAGCCGAACTGACAGCCTCAGAAAATAAAGACTTTCCAAAGCTAAAAAAACATCTGATTGTGGGAATCAGAAAGACACATCGCTATGTGCCGAATCATAAGGTCTCCGACTGGCTGGTCCCTTACACATCCTCAGGCTGCAGGGCAATGTGCCTGTACTGCTATCTGGTATGCAATTACAATAAATGCGCCTATCTGCGCCTTTTTGTCAACCGTAAGCAAATGTTGGAGCGGCTTCTGAAAAAGGATGCCGCGGCTGCCGAGCCACAAACGTTTGAGATTGGGAGCAACAGTGACTTGCTGCTGGAAAACACCATAACGGATAATTTACCCTATACCATTGAGCGTTTTGCCCGTGAAGGACGCGGAAAGCTGACATTCCCGACAAAATTTGATATGGTAACTCCGTTGCTTCATCTTGACCACCGTAAAAAGACCATATTCCGTATGAGTGTGAATCCACAGGAAATCATAAGTCACATCGAACTGGGTACTTCCCCATTGTCTGCAAGAATCCGCGCATTAAATGAAATGGCGGAGGCGGGATATCCGGTGGGATTATTGATTGCACCTGTAATTCTGCTTCCGAACTGGAAGCAGCTGTACGGAGAACTGATCGATCAATTAGCGGAAGAGCTGAGTGACAAGGTTATTGAAACTGGTTTTATAGAAATAATTCTGCTGACATACAGCTTTGTACAAAATGCTATTAATACGGATGCTTTTCCAAACACCCTGCACTTTTTCAATCGTGAAATAATGACCGGACGCGGACGCGGCAAATACTGCTATCGAAACGAAGTCCGTGCAGAAGCCGAGTCCTTTTTACGAAAAGAGCTTTCCGAAAAGCTGGGAACTATGCCGATACTGTATATTTCATAATATTCAAGCCTGTTCCTGCAAAGCGCAAAAGCGCAGAAAAGGCCTTCCTATTTTGGGCAATTCACTTTAGCTGTTTTCTCATGACAAGGCCTTTTTCGCTCTCAGCAGACACAGAAAACCCATTTTTTTGATACAGTTCAAAATGACCGCCAAAATCCGATGATTGATAACTGGATTCTTTATATGGATATGCTTCCACAAAGTCGAAGCCATCTCGTACCGCATCCTTACAAATGCGCTCCAATAGCAGCGTGGCTATTCCTTTTCGTTTCATCTCCGGTGCAATCATGAAACAAAATATGGACTTTACCCTTATGTTCATGTCAGATCCCTCCACAGGCACATAATCCATAAATCTTCGCCAGCTCGCGCATTTTAAACAATCTGATTTTGTATTGGCATTGCACCATCCAACAATTTTATTGTCCTTATAAGCAAGATAGCCCTGGATGTTATGGTTTCTGACATACTCATACGCATATTTTCTTCTTTCCCCTACGATTGAAAAATCTTTTCCCTCATAATCGTCGCTGCTCCAGCATACACAATAGCACTTATGTTCAGCTACATTGTCATCATGTGTTGTTACATCAAAAAAATGTACATAATCTTCTGCAAGGTCCGGTGTCAGCCTGCGTATTTCAACATTCATTCTCCCACCTCCATTTTTCATAGGACAAAGATCTTTTTTATAGAATAAAAGAAGCTGCATCTTCATCGGTTTATTACCAACAAAAATGCAGCTTGCTGTTCGCTGCCGGCGACCGGAATCGAACCGGTACCGTATTGCTACGACAGGATTTTAAGTCCTGCGCGTCTGCCAGTTCCGCCACGCCGGCTTATCATGAGCCATGGCTCAAAGATAATGGATGGAGGTGGATTCGAACCACCGAAGCAATTTGCAGCAGATTTACAGTCTGTCCCCTTTGGCCACTCGGGAATCCATCCATTTTCATTCAGGTAAAACCTGTTTGTTTTGCCCTGACAATTTGTTATTATAGCATAACGCCTTGCATAGTGCAAGGCGTTTTTTTATTCTATCGGAAGCACCTTGTTACATGAAAGCGTAACCTACCGTTACTGCCCATTCTCCAGTGTCTGCTCTGTCTGATTTTCACTGCACAGAACAATCGCAGACGTCTTTGGCAAGGTCAGATTCAGCCTTCCGTTGTATACCTGATATTCCAGTGGATTTACGGAAAATTCATGTTCATCGGTAAACAGGATACGCTTCAGCAGTCCGTCTTTTGGCACTCCGGCGGCCCACACAGAGAGATCGATCTGACGCGCCACCATATCGTTATTGACAATCACCACGATGCTCTGTTTCCGGTTAAATCTTCCGTAACACAGCAGATTATCCTCTCCGTTTAAAAATTTTAAAGAACCGGTCCGCAGCGCTGGATTCTCTTTATGTATCCGAATCATTTCCCGGTGGAATTCCAGCATTTTTTGATCTTCTTTTCCCCATGGATAGGTACGGCGATTATCCGGGTCTGTAAATCCGCACACACCGGCTTCATCTCCGTAGTAAACCGTGGGAGCACCCGGCCAGGTCATCTGAATCACAACAGCTTCCCGCATTACTGCCGCATTTACCTCTTCGCCTGCAGCCTGTGTTCCAAGATGCTCCGCACGTCCTACCTTGTGATTGGTCCTCGTCAGGAATCTGGAATGGTCGTGATTGGAGAGCTCATTCATCGCACATTGCAGTGACGGCGTCAGGAAACTCGCAATATAATGCAGCATAGTCCCGGTGAAATTAGCAAGGCTGCCCTGATTCTCGGGCTTATAATCGTCGCTGTGCTTTTCCATACCGGTCAGAAACCATGTCACCGGCTCCATAAATGCATCGTAATTCATGACGGTATCCCACTGGTCACCGCCCAGCCAGTCACGCGGATCTCCGTAGTGCTCTGCCAGAATAATCGCTTCGGGATTCGCCTCTTTGACCGCCTTGCGGAAATCTTTCCAGAACTGATGGTTCATCTCCGGTGAATGCCCAAGATCTGCAGCCACATCCAGCCGCCATCCATCCGCATTGTATGGAGGTGAAACCCATTTCTGTGCAATATGCAGCATATACCGGTAAAGATTATCGGAACCTTCATAGTTCAGTTTCGGCAGCGTATCGTGTCCCCACCAGCCATCATAGGAATCGTTGTTCGGCCATGCATTCGCATTGTGAAACCGGAAAAAATCCCGGTACGGGCTGTCCGCGGAAACATACGCACCCGCATCATAGCCCTCCTGCTCTTTATAAATTTCTTCCCGATCCAGCCACTTGTTAAACGATCCGCAGTGGTTGAACACACCATCGAGGATCACGCGGATTCCCCTTTCATGTGCCTCTGTCACAAGCTGGGCGAACAGCGCATTACCGGCCTCGAGATTTCGCTTATCGGTCACTCTGCAGATATAGCGGGAGGCGTATTTGTTTTCTCGGCCTCTCTCATCTAAAAGTGTACCCTCATCGACAACGATCTTTCCATAGTGCGGATCAATATAATCATAATCCTGTATATCATATTTGTGATTGGATGGAGATACAAACAGCGGATTGAAATAGATCACCTCTATTCCCAGTTCCTGTAAATAATCCAGTTTCTGGCGGACACCTTCCAAATCTCCTCCATAAAATTCCGCAACCGAAAAATTTTCCGGACATTTATCCCAATTCTCAGCCTTCCGGCTGTTCGAACGAATGTAGTAATATTCATTTGTCAATACGTCATTGTCCTGATCCCCGTTATAAAAACGGTCTACAAGGATCTGATACATGACTGCTCCTTTGGCCCACTCCGGGGTCTTAAATCCAGGTACCATACAGAAATGATATTGCGGCCGGATATCACGTGTCACACCATAGCGGTCATAGTAACAGGAAAGCATTCCTGTCGACACTTCAAAAAAGTAGTAGTATGGTTCTTCTTCAAGCCGGACAGACACCGAATAGTAATCAAATTCCCCTTCACTTTCCGTTTTATCCATCTGTACCTTTTCTCCATTGTGACACAGCCAGACAATGTCTACATTATCACGTGCTGTGCGAAAACGCAGTGTAACCGCTTCATTTTTCCCCGGCTCCACCGGCTGTCTGTAATCGGCCGTACCGTCTGAAAAGAGAGCTCGCTTTCTCAAGATTGGGCGCATCTGCATCATATACTGCTGTATTCTGTTCAATTCATATATGGATTTCATGTAATCCCTTTCTGTATAAGGCCATATTTGAAATAGATTCAAATCTGTTTCTTATTTATTTTATTATCTTTTTGTATTTCCTACAACAAAAGTTTTTCAATACAGAAACAAAGCCTTTGTCATACCGTGCCTTTTTTACTTTACCGGAAAGAGAACTTTCCGGTAAAGTAAAAAAGACAGCTTTCGATCGCTGTCTTTTTTAGGAGAAGGTATTTTTACTATGGGGTGTAGCAAAAACTATATAATGTATTGGGGGGTTTTTACATTGATTATTGTATCATCTGTACCCGAATAAGTGTGCACAAACTTAACAAATTTATCATTTCAATTTTGTGCATTTTTTATAGTTAATTTTACTTCTTTCGCAAAACTAAAAAAAAGCTGCACAACAACCGGTACATATTTTTGTACTTTCTTGTTTTGCAGCTTTTTCCAAGTTGTCAGCAACAATGGTGTGTCCACCCGGTTGCGCATATTATTATTTCACAGTGTTAATTATCATTACATCTCCGGCTGTACCTCTTCGCCTTCCTGATCAGAAATCCCTTTTACTGCTGCGGAAGAAACGAAGCCAAACAGCTCTTCAAATTCTTCCCTGGTGATTTTCTCCTTTTCCAGCAGAAGTTCCGCACAGGCATGAAGAACATCCAGATTCTCCCGGATCAGTTTTCTCGCTTTGGCGTAACATTCATCAATGATACGCTTTACTTCTTCATCGATACGGGTCGCTACATTTTCGCCATAGCCTCTTGTATGTGCAAGATCTCTTCCGATAAATACCTCATCGTCATCGTTGTTATAATTGATCAATCCGACATTCTCAGACATACCGTATTTGGTCACCATCGCTTTCGCCATCTCGGTGGCCTGTTTGATATCCTGTGAAGCTCCTGTGGTAATATCGTCAAAAATCAACTCCTCTGCGACACGTCCGCCGAGATCCACAACAATTTCCTGCAACATTCTGCCTTTGGTATTGAACATTTCATCCCGTTCCGGCAGCGGCATCGTATAGCCCGCAGCTCCGGCACCGGTCGGAATAATCGAAACCGAATAAACCGGTCCTACATCCGGCAGTAAATGGAACAGAATTGCATGCCCGGATTCGTGATATGCAGTAATCTTCTTTTCTTTGTCTGTGATAATACGGCTCTTCTTCTCGGAGCCAATTCCGACTTTGACAAAAGACTTCCGGATATCTTCCTGGATAATATAACTCCGGTCATCCCTTGCAGCAACAATTGCCGCCTCATTCAAAAGATTTTCCAGATCAGCTCCCGTAAAACCGGCTGTCGTCTGCGCAACCTGTTTCAGATTCACGTCATCGCCCAGCGGCTTATTTTTTGCATGAACGCTCAAAATCTCTTCTCTGCCGCCAACATCCGGGCGTCCCACATGGATTTTACGGTCAAATCGTCCCGGACGCATGATCGCCGGATCCAGAATATCCACACGGTTCGTTGCCGCCATTACGATAATTCCTTCATTCACACCGAAACCATCCATTTCGACGAGCATCTGGTTCAGGGTCTGTTCACGCTCATCATGACCGCCTCCCATACCGGTACCTCTCCGGCGTGCCACTGCGTCTATTTCATCAATAAAAACGATACACGGCGCGTTCTTTTTTGCTTCTTCAAACAAATCTCTTACACGCGAAGCACCGACACCGACAAACATCTCTACAAAGTCTGAACCGGATATGCTGAAAAACGGCACACCTGCCTCACCTGCAATTGCTTTTGCAAGCAAAGTCTTACCGGTTCCCGGAGGTCCGACCAAAAGCACACCCTTTGGAATTCTGGCTCCAAGCTTTGTATATTTCTTCGGTTCGCGGAGAAAATCCACGATCTCTTCCAGCTCTTCCTTTTCTTCCCGCAATCCTGCAACATTCTGAAAGGTGACCTTATTATTTTCATCCGTCATCATCTTGGCCCGGCTTTTTCCAAAATTCATCATTTTGGCTCCCCCGCCTCCGCCGGCGGCCTGATTATTCATGATAACAAACAGTATGAACATCGCACCGAACACCAAAAGCAGCGGCAGCAAGGTCAGCAACCAGTTCTGCGGCGGAACATCGTCCCATGTATAGTCCTTAAAATTATATTCCTTCATCAGTTTAAGAACATCTTTTACATCCGGAACATGCAATTTTACTTTTGTATTATCATTTTTTAATATCTCCAGGGTTCCAGTGGGTACTTCCTGGTTCTGGTTCACTTCTACGGATACTACCGCATTATTTTCGAGGTCCTTTTCAAACTGGGTATAATTGTAGCTGTCACCCGCATCCTGCTGGTTATCCAGAAACCAGAACACAAAAATCACAATTAACACCAATCCGATATAAAATCCCAATCCTTTATAATTCTTCTTCACAGAAACTCCTTCCTACGCAAGGTCCAGTATTCCAATATATGGCAGATTACGATATCTCTGGTCATAATCCAGCCCATAACCGACTACAAATTCATCCGGAATAATAAACCCGGTGTAATCTGTTGTGACATCCGTTACTCTTCTGTCAGGTTTATCCAGCATGGTGCACAGCTTCAGACTCTTAGGGCTGCGCTTTGACAAATCTTCCAGTAAATATTTTAATGTTCTTCCGGTATCAATGATATCTTCAATAACAATTACATTCTTATTTTCAATGGATTCATCCAAATCCTTTTTGACATCGATCACTCCGCTTGATATGGTAGAGGCACCGTAGCTGGATACGGACATGAAATCCAATGTGACCGGCACGGTAATTCTCTTTGCAAGTTCACAGGTAAAAAATACAGATCCCTTTAATATACAAATCAGGCATACTTCCTGCCCTTCATAATCTTTACTGATTTCTGCTCCCAGTTCTGCAATTCTCTGATCCAGTTTCTGTTCCTCAATTAGCACGCGAATACTTTCACTCATTTTTCCTTTTTTCCTCCATCATATTGTATTTCCAGAATTCTTTTCGTATTCTCTGTCACTTTATATTTTGCACTGATCCGGTACCCGACGATCCAGACAATGTGGGAACCGTCAGCAATCAGCAGTATTTCATCCCGTATCTCCCGCGGTATTTTTTCATCCACATAATACTGCTTCAGACTCTTTTTACAACCTTTTTCATCCAGTAAAAAATAGTCTCCGGTATGCCTGCTCCTAACACAAAGGTTATCTTCTATTTTATCATAATCCAGCCATTTCGTATACTTTTTTTTCGGAATTTCCCGAAGTTCCACCTCATTTTCCAAAAGGTGGCAATGGAACCGCGGACACTCCGTCAGAGGAATTGGCAGCTCCTGTTTATCCGGTTTGGTAAGTTTTTTCAGGCACACACCTTCATAGATCCGCTCTGCCTGCAGCCCATACGGAAGGTGAATGCTGCGTCCCACCTGACGGTCAAACAGTTCAAGAACACTTTTCACATGGACGGCCGCGATATCCCTGCTGCTTCCCGCCTGTTCACTGATGATTTGATGTATCAGAAGTGAACGCAGCACGGGTGGTTCCTGCCAGATCTCATCCCTTTTTAGAATGACCTGCCCGTTCTCCTCCATCACAGCCGATCTTTTTAGTTTGTCTGCCTGCAGCCGCATATATTCCTGTGTCTCCCGAAATGCTTCTGCGGACTGAGCCATATGTGCAACCGCCTGCCCGTTGATCTCTTTTAAAATCGGCAGAACCTCGTGCCTGATCCGATTTCTCGTGTAAACCAGTTCAAAATTTGTCTCATCCGTACGGTAGCCCTGTTCCCGTTGCTCCAGATAATCCTCTATCTCATCTCTTGTCACGCAGAGCAGCGGACGGATGACCCTGCCTCTGACCGGAGGAATTCCAGCGATCCCCTGCAGTGAGCTGCCACGCACCAGATGATGGAGCATCGTTTCCGCATTGTCGTTCTGATTGTGTGCAACCGCAATTTTCCCCTGTCGTACCTTTTCCGCTTCCTTTTCAAATGCCCGATAACGGAGCTGCCGACCTGCCTCCTCCACAGAAATTCCCTGCTCTGCAGCGATTGCGGGCACATCATACGAATAGGAAACAATCGGAATACGGTTTTTTTCACAAAGGATCTGTACAAACTGCGCGTCCTGCCTGCTCACTTCTCCCCGCACACCGTGCTCAATATGAACTGCCCGGATATCAAAGTGGATTCTCTTTTGAAGTTCCCGGAGCACCAGAAGAAGGCATACGGAATCTGCCCCGCCGGACACCCCGGCAAACACGGTATCTCCCTCTTCTATCATATGATATTTTTTCACATAGGAGCCAATTCTATCTATCATCTTATTTCTCCCAGACAGCGGACACAAGAACTGTCATGTCATCCGCCACTTTTCCGCCTGTAAATAGCAAAACACGCTCCAAAACTTTTTTCGCCAGCGTATTTGGATTATTTGTCTGTATACTTTCAATAATTTCCTGCATCGTCTCTTCCGGATGCGGAACATGTAAGTATTCTAGCACACCATCCGTGACCATGACAAGAAAATCTCCGTCCCCAAGCTGCTTTTTCATATGCTCAATCTCCAGGCGGTGATAAACTCCCGCCGGGAGACTCGTGGACACAAGGCACTCCACTTCCTCTTTGTGCCGAATAAAGGTCGCAGATGCCCCGATCTTATAGATATCGCAATTTCCGGTATACAAATCCAGCATGCTGATATCCACCGTCGAAAACAGATCATCTTCTCCTTTTATCACCATCGCCGAATTCATCATACGGATTGCCGTCTCCACGCCAAATCCGGCCTCAAGAAACTTTTCCATCAGTTCGATGACCATTTCACTTTCCTTGCAGGCACGGCTGCCGGACCCCATTCCGTCTGACAGGCTTAAAATCACCTGTCCGTTGTCCCTTTCCAGAAACGAAAAATTGTCTCCGGATATGACAGCATCGTCTTTTACGAGCCTTGCCACCCCCTGAATGCTCTGATAGATTGTATCCTCCTCATAGACCAGTACGGTTTCTTCCTTGCCGATAATTGCCTTGATATCTTTGTGCGGCATCATCGGGCGCGGCAAGGCGGATACGACCGCCTTAGTCATCTCTTTGACCGGAACGCAGGCGTTTTTGGCTTTGGCGCTGAATTTCAACCGCCATCTGCCATCCGCTTTCTCATAAATCTTCCCCCCCTCCACCTGAATGCCACGTTCTCTCGCACGATACCGCAGTTCTGTCAGTACGCCTCTCTTTTCCCCGCTGATGTCCTTATCGGGTCTGGCGCAATCTTCCATGATATACGCCATGGCATCCAGCTGCTCTGCAATCACTTCCCTGTTTTCAAGCAGACGATTGTACCAGGAAAGATTCAACCGTACGCGTTCAAAAACACGTATCGATTCCTCCACCATGCTTCCGGTATAGGGGCAGTATTTTTTCATTTTCAATTCGGCGTCCCTGTCCGCCCTTCCCGCCTGGCACACCGATTCAATCAGCTGCGAGAGGTACTCATACATGGGCGAATTGGGCGTGTCCCAGCATACGGCGCAGGAATCACACGAGGCACAGAGCTTTGTGGTTATCTCATTATGGATCTGCCCCATCTCTTCCGGCGAGAAGTTTGCCCGTTCCATATTCATTTTTAAAAACACATCGGATAACCCCTGAAAAGACTGTGCGTAATTTTTCAGGCGCTCCTCTCTGTCACCCTCCTTCCTGTCTTCTTCCTCTTCCTCCAGACGCCACTCCATGAACATATGTAAGAGCCTGCTGATAATCATCGTTGCTCCAAAAATAAATGCACCTTCCAATATTGCAATTAGTACCGGAGTCTGATTTTTCAGATCCATCAGTCCGCCGAAAATGCTGAGTGCGGCGGTCGAAACTCCGGCTGCCATTGCACCGACCCAGGTGAAGCAACCTTTATTTGCCCATTCTGCCAGCCGGATAATTACCATTGTCACGAGAATCGCCATTGCATATTTTACCATTACCGTGATTGGAAGGAACACTGCCATTCCCAGGAACATCATGACCGCGAGAAGCATTCTTCCGGGGCCTTCCAGACAACCCGCTGCAAAATATGCCGGTATGAGCGGATAGCAGCCTGCGAATGTCAGCTTGCACATACATATCCCCAATAGTGAAACCAGTACCTGTTTTGTTTTTTGTTTTTTCATATCACACGATATCCTCCATTCTTCTGCCTTTTTTAGTGACAGCAGAGGCAATTATAAGTACAACGCGGCAAAATGTTTGTCAAACCATTGCAGGGTTTTCAAAAACTTTTCGCCAAAACTTCTGTTCAAATGGAGAATTCATGCGATTCTACGGAGTTCATGCTTTCGAACATTTTCAGGTTGACTGTCCTGACGGAAGTGCATCCTATTCCGTACTTTTTTAGAACTGTCAAAATGAAGACAGGCGGGTCGTTACCGGATATTCTTTCGAATCTATCACGTGTAACAACCCGCCTGCCCCATTTTCCCCTATCAATTCAAGGGATAGAACGGCCTTCTATTTCTTAATGTAAAGCAGTCTCACAGAGTTCAAAATACAAATCATTGCGACCCCTGTATCGGCAAATACGGCTGCCCACATATTTGCAAAACCTGCAAGACCCAGTACCATAATCAATGCCTTTACAACAAGTGCAAAGATAACATTCTGTCTTGCCACTTTTCCCGTTCTTATAGACAGATCAACCGCCTGTGGAATTGCCGCCATGTTGGAATTCATAAATACCACATCCGCTGCCTCTACTGCTGCATCGGCTCCGCTTCCCATCGCGGCACCCACGTCCGCTCCGGCAAGAACCGGCGCATCGTTAATACCATCACCGACAAACATGACCCTTCCGTTTTCTTCCCGGATTTTGTTCAGACAACTCAGCTTTTCTTCCGGAAGAAGTTTCGCATAGATCAAATCAATGCCAAGCTCCTTTCCAACATACTCCGCATTTTCCGCTGCATCACCGGTCAGCATGGCTGTCTTGATTCCAAGACGCTTCAGGTAGGACATGGTAGCTGCCGCATCATTTTTTATCGTATCTGCTATGACCAGACAACCTGCATATTCCCCATTCACCGCTACCAGGACTTCCGTACCATGCTGATCTCCTGCTGCCGCACGGATATCCACCTGATGCTCTTCCAGCAGCCTTGCATTTCCACAAAGAACAGTTCCTTCCGATAGCTGCACCTTAAGACCTTTTCCTGCTATCTCTTCCACTTTCATTGGTTTTTCAAGCTTCAGGTTCTTTTCTTCTGCGGCTGTTACAAGACTGACTGCAATCGGATGACTGGAATTCAGCTCTGCTTCCGCACAGATTTTCAGCAGATTTTCTTCGCTCCAGCCGTTTGCCGGAACACAGTTCTGTACGACAAAATTTCCCTTGGTTATTGTACCTGTCTTATCCATTACAACTGCTTTTACTTTTCCAAGTGCCTCGATCGCAGAACCGCCCTTAAACAGAACACCGAATTTGGAACCGCCGCCGATGGCCGAGAAAAATGCCAGCGGTACGCTTAATACCAGTGCACACGGACAGCTGATTACGAGAAACGTAAGTGCCGTATAAATCCAGTAATACCAGTCGCCGGTGACCAGAGACGGAATAATCGCTGTAGCCAGTGCAAGGAAAACGACAAACGGTGTGTATACTCTTGCAAAGCGGGTAATAAACTTTTCCATGACCGGTTTATTATTTGCTGCATGTTCCACGGAATTTAATATTCTGGTCACCATGGAAGTCTCTAATGTATTTGTGATCTCGATGCGGAGCAGTCCGCTTGTATTCATACAGCCGGACAATACGGTCGTTCCTTTTCCCGCAGCCACCGGAACAGGTTCTCCGGTAACAGGAGAGGTGTCGATCCGGCTCTCGCCTTCTACTACAACCCCATCCAACGGTATCCGCTCTCCCGGACGCACCAGTATAATCTGCCCGATTTCTGCTCTGCCTGCCGGAATAGTTTCCACTTTACCGCCTTTTTCCACGGTTACCGTCTCCGGACGCATATCGATCGCATCCATAATCTGATTACGGCTTCGTTCCACTGCCCTGTCCTCAAACCATTCACCGATGCGGTAGAAAAGCATAACCCCAACCGCTTCCGGAAATTCCTGAATCGCCAAAGCACCAATTGTGGCAATACTCATAAGAAAATTCTCGTCAAACAGATTTCCCTTCAGAATTCCTTTTACGGATTTTAAAATAATCTCACCACCCAGAATCAGGTAGGCAATCAGATAAAGTACAATACCCGGTATCTCAAATCCAAGAAGTTTATCTGCAAGCAACCCTACCGCAAAAACTCCGGTACCAATCAGAATTTTCGGAAGATCATTCTCCTCTTCCTCCTCTTCTGGTCTGATTGCAAGATTCTCTCCGCAGTGACAGCCATCTGAACAGCAGCCGTCCTCCTGATGATGCTCATGGTGATCATGACCGCATCCGCAGTGATCCTCTTCCTCGTGGTGTTCATGATGTTCGTGACCGCATCCGCAGTGATCTTCTTCCTCGTGGTGTTCATGATGTTCGTGGCCACACTCGCAATGATCCTCTTCTTCCTGGTGATCTTGATGTTCATGACCGCATCCGCAATGGTCCTCTTCTTCCTGGAGACCTTGATGTTCATGACCGCATCCGCAATGGTCCTCTTCCTCGTGGTGTTCATGATGTTCATGACCGCATCCGCAATGGTCCTCTTCTTCGTGGTGATCATGACCACACCCGCAGCGTTCTTCTTCCTCTTGAAGTTCCTGTTCCTGATTGTTCTGCCTGCTCATCTATCTTCCTCCTGAATCCTTCATAAACATAAAATGTATGAACAACTATTCATATGATTATATAATCATATCGCTTTGCAATTGTCAATATATTTGTGCATAAAAAATGCAGATAAAAATCCGTGCAGCTTTTTCCCTGCACTTCATCCTATCTGCGGATTCCTTCATCAACGCTATTTATCTTCCTCTTTAAACACTATTTCATTATTATGTACCAGTCCAAGTTTGCTCTTCGCAATATCTTCGATATAATCCTGTGTCTTGGTATACGCTTCATAGTCCTTTAAATCATCCTGCCGCTCCGTCTCATCCTCCAACTGCTGCTGAAGATTGTTCTCCTGTGACATATATTCCTGATTTTTTGCATGAAGATTCAATATCTGAACAGACATCACGATTAAAAGTGTAAATACGATCAGAGAAATGCAAACCGTACCCGTGCGATTGCTTTTCCTGTTTCTTCTGCGCCTTCTACTCATCTTTACTCCTTCAATTTCTATCGCTTGAACTACATTTTACATAAGCCCATTCTAACTGCTTTGTATATTTTTTTCAATAGCTTTCTGACTTTTCGCATGAATCTTAAGATTTTATGATGGCAGTAGTGCAGCGGCTTTTTGACCTGCTTTCCTATAAAACGAAACGGAAAGGAGACAATCCGGATTAGCTTTTTGAGTACCCACACAATCCCGCGGATTGCCCAGGGACTGATGAAGTGATTGTAGATCAGCATTCCGATGATGATTCCGCCGATAGCAAACCCGCGAATCAAACCATCATTCCTCTGGTAGAGCATGGCAAATATCATAACCGCACAGGCAATCCAGTAAATGATGTCCTCCACTGCGGTCCAAATAACACCATGCCTGACAAGCCGGCGAAACACGCGCAGCACATCATACACCAGCACCATTAGACAGCCGGAACAGACCGACACCAGAAAAAAGTCGGCTTCTCCTAATATACTTTGACTTACATCAATCATTTAAATAACCTTCCCAGAAACGATTCCCCTGATTTGCTGTAATTATTTACATCCGAATAATTCAGACTGTCAATCCTCCCGGCAATGTCTATCTCCCCTTTTTCCAGTGTAAGGCGGTTCACATGAAGGTCATTTCCTTTGATCAGCAGCATCCCCTGCTCTGTTTCCAGCAGAATCTCCCCCACATCAAAAGACAGCACATCTATGACACCGCTGAAATTACCGGTTTTACGATTGGATAAAAGCACCTTATGTACTTTTACCGGCTTATTTTCTTCCATAATAAAAGCCTCCTGATCTACTTATTGAAGTTCGTCCTTCTCTAAGTATATTAAGAGGCTTTCAAAATTATGACATCGTACCTTCTACAGATATCGGAATAAATCTTTCGCTTCATCCTTCTTTGTCGTATCCTGAAGATTCAGCACCTCAACCTTTACGGTCTTGGTTCCAAAAAGAATTTCAATGATATCTCCGACCCTGACATTTAACGAAGCTTTGGCAGGCTTGCCATTCACCATAACTCTCCCCGCATCACAGGCTTCATTTGCAACGGTTCTGCGCTTAATCAGCCTGGATACTTTCAAAAATTTATCTAATCTCATCTATATCCTCCCAGAGTAAAGAACGGTTTGATTCTAAAAAAGGTGTAGTAAAAACAGAAGCTCTCGTTTCTGCTCTCACCACACCCCGGATCTTACATGAACTAATTATGCGTTGATCATATCTTTTAAAGCTTTACCTGCTTTGAACTTAGGAGCCTTAGAAGCCGGAATTGTCATTTCAGCGCCTGTCTGTGGGTTGCGTCCTGTTCTTGCAGCTCTTTCAGAAACTTCGAATGTTCCAAATCCAACTAACTGGATTTTCTCGCCTTTTTTCAATTCTTCAGCAACTACGTCTGTAAATGCTTTTAAAGCTGCCTCTGCGTCTTTTTTGGATAACTCCGTTTTTTCAGCCATAGCTGATACTAATTCTGCTTTGTTCATGTTAAAATTCCTCCTCTGGATATTATAATTCTTATCGAGGTCTACACTCGCCAAGATTTTACCTACGAATATATTTATACTTGTTTTCGCCTTATTTGTCAAGGAAATTCAGCAATTGGAGGGGGCTTTTTATATCATAGCATGAATCTTATTCAGCACAGCTTTTCCGAGCTCCGTATACTTCTCATCTGCATCTTCCATGGTACTGCCCTTTACACCAATGTAGAATTTTACTTTCGGTTCCGTACCGGATGGTCTTACACATACCCATGCCTCATCCTCGAGCTCGTAATACAGTACATTCGAAGACGGCAGACCTGTTGCTTGCGTCTCTCCTGAAGCCAGATCCGTAATAACACCGTTTGCATAATCCCGTACTTTTAACACCGCAAGCCCGCCGATTTCATTCATGGTTTCCGTCCGAAGGGTATCCATGATTTCCTTTATCTTTGCGAGTCCCTCAATTCCCTTTAAAGTAATGGATTCAACATAGTCTTTGTAATATCCGTATTTTTCATACATGGCAATCATGGCATCCCAGAGTGTCATGTTCTTTGTTTTGTAATAAGCGGCAGCTTCACAGAGTGCCATGGATGCAACTACCGCATCCTTATCTCTTGCATAAGTTCCCGTCAGACAGCCATAGCTTTCTTCCATACCAAAAAGATAGGTTCCTTTTCCGGTGTTTTCGAATTCCAGAATCTTCTGTCCGATAAATTTGAACCCGGTCAGCACTTCAATCAGCTGGATTCCATAGTATTTTGCAATCGCATCTGCCATATTGGTGGAAACGATGGATTTTATAAAGGCACCGTCGGATGGAAGACCTTCGATTTCCTTTTTCTGTCCGATGATATAATCTCCGATCAGACATCCCGACATATTGCCGGTCAGCGTATGGTATTCGCCTGTTTTCCCATCTTTCACATAGACACCCAGACGGTCTGCATCCGGGTCTGTAGCAAGAATCAGATCTGCATCCACTTTTTTGCCCAGAGCCAGTCCGAGTTCAAATGCTTCCTCTGCTTCCGGGTTCGGATAACTGACTGTAGGGAAGTCTCCGTCCGGCAGTTCCTGTTCCGGTACAACATATACATTCTGAAATCCCAGTTCCTTTAACACACGCCGAACCGGGATATTTCCCGTACCATGCAACGGTGTGTAAACAATCTTCAGTTTATCCGCAACAGCATCGATCGCATCCTGATGAACCACCAGACGTTTCAATTCCGCAATATACGGATCATCTATATTCGAACCGATTGTTTCATAAAGACCGGCTGCCTCTGCATCTGCAAGTGACATGGTCAGTACCGTACTGTAATCGGTCACTTTCTTAACTTCGTCCATAATTCCGGTGTCATGCGGCGGCGTAATCTGTGCACCGTCTTCCCAATAAACCTTATATCCATTGTATTCCGGTGGATTGTGGCTTGCTGTAACATTGATTCCGGCAATACAGTTCAGAGATCTGACCGCATAGGACAGTTCCGGTGTCGGTCTCAAGGATTCAAATACATATGCTTTAATTCCGTTTGCCGCAAGACAAAGTGCCGCAACTTCTGCAAATTCCGGCGACATATGTCTGGAATCATATGCTATGGCTACACCCTTCTTCTCTCCGTGCACTTTTAAAATGTAGTTGGCAAGTCCCTGTGTTGCTTTGCGCACCGTATAAATATTCATACGGTTGGTTCCTGCTCCGATCACACCGCGAAGTCCTGCTGTTCCAAACTCGAGATCCCGATAGAAACGATCCTCAATCTCTTTCTCATCGCCTGCAATTCCCTTTAATTCTTCCCTGGTTGCCTCATCAAAATAGTCGTTTGCAAGCCATGCCTCATACATCTCTTTGTAGCTCATTTCTTTTTCCTCCTAAAAAATGCTTCCTATAAATGCTGTATCATTCAATCCGTCTCAGACTCTCCTAATCTGAGCTTGATGAACTATCTGTTAAGGTATCAATGATATCCGATAAAGTCTTGAGGTACGTATCACTCGAATCACTGCTCGAGGATGTAGAAGTACTCGATGTGGAAGTCGTCGATGAAGATGATGTACCTGACGACGAGCTTTCGGAAGAACTGCTTTCTGTGGATTCCGTTGAGCTTGTCTCCGTTGATTCTTCCGTCATAGCCACCTGAATTGTCGCTTCCTTGGAATTCACATAGAGTTTCTTTGACCATGCATCATAGCCATCCGCAACGATTTCAAGTTTATGAATACCATATTTTACTTCCTGTGGCTTGGAGTAATCGATGATCTCACCATCGATGGTCATCACTGCATTCTCCACCCCTACTTCAAAGGTAATCGTACAGTATTGCGGCCCTTCTCCTTTTAATTCATTCAGATCGACAGTCGTCTCCTCGCCGCGGTTTACGGTAATTTCTTTTGTATCACCGTATCCATCGTTTGCAACCGACAGCAGATAGGTTCCTTCCGGGACTTCTATCTGCATATTGGCAGTTACCGGAAGATAGATCTTCGTTCCAAGACTCAGCCAGCCGCCCTCGAACAGGCTGGTATTCGTCAGTTGTATCACACCGTGTCCGGAAGTGATCGAGACCGTCAGGATCTCTCTGCCGACTCCCTGCACGCGAAGTATGTCTTTGCTTCCAATATCGCTGAGCTTTACGACTTCGTCATCTGAAAATACGTTCAGATCACCGTCGTAGTAATATTTTGTGCCTGCAATCGTCAGCACGCCATTCTCTTCATCTACCGTAAATTTCTTTACATCATCGTATTCCCACGCTTCGTCTGAAATCTGGACTTTTGTCAGCTCCATGGTTTTGGAGGACAGCCCGATCTGGACAATTTTCCCTGGAACCATCTGGGATAAAGAAGTATAATCCCCATACTTGTCAATGAAAAAAGTGCCGTCATTATAGGCATATGTCTCTTGTCTGGCTTTTTCTATGTTATAAAATTTGATTGTACCGGCTTCCGTATCTACCGTCATAACCTCGCAGAGCCCGGCATCAGCTGCCGTGACCTCGCTGCTTTCTGTCGCATCGACTGTATCCTGTTCCGTAGATACCGCTGCCTGCGGTGCCCGCTTTCCGGTTACAATTTTTCCCTTGCTGCTGTTACAGCCCGTCAGCAGTATCACCATGCAGATACCAAGCAAAATCAACCGGGATCTCTTTTGCATTCTCATCGCTTTCCCTCTTCTGTGTTGACAGTCATTTTATTATACAATATTATTTTACAAAATAAAATAACATTCTTAAAAACTGTTCACGCTGTTCCTCCTGGTCGATCACTTTATTCAGCTTCTCGATATTGCGCCCCGACACCCATGCTTTATTCGAATTATAGTAGTGATTTGCAATCTTCCAGAACTTTTCCGGATAACAGAGACGTACATACAGCTGTTCCATTTCCAGCGGACTCAGTTTCCGTACCTTTTCATAAGCTCCGATCATATCAACTGCAAGCCCGATATTCCAGTTATGCTTTTCCATGATTTTGCGCAAAAAATTAGACAGATCCCTGATATAGACATCATAGACCGCATTTTCAAAGTTGGTAAGCCACATACCTTCTCTGGAAAACAGAACGTTGTGCTGATTAAAGTCCCCATGACAGATTCCCATAGACTCTTCCCAGTCCTCCCGTGAAGCCGCTGTCATCTGATTTTTCAGTTTTTCCGTTGCCTTGTCTGCATTTTTTGAAAAAACTTCATAGTTCTTGATAAAAATCATTTCAAATTCATTTTTACTTTTTTTCCCCCGGATATAATTGCGTACTTTTTTCAGTTCCCGGTTATGTTTTTCATATTCTGCCAGAAGCATTTCCGGATTGATCTTCATTGTCTCCGGTATCTCTCTGCCGTGTACACGGATACTTTTATGAAAATGTGCGAGCGTTTCCAGTGATGAAAGTATGTCGTCTCTGCTTTTTGTCTCACACTCACTGCCTTCTATGTAATCTCTGACATAATATGTAGTCTCATCCACATCCGTGGCAAGCACTGTGTCGCCTTTGGTCCGAATAATTCTGTCTACCAGTATTCCGGCGGATCTGGCTTCATTCAGGAAATCAAAAAGAGCCTCCGCACGCACTGCGGATGCATCATACTCTTTGATGATTTTTCTCCCTTCTTCTGTCGCGCAGATAAAAGCGCCACGTCCTTTTTGTATATCTGATACGGTAAAGGAATACTGCTCCAAAAGCTGTTCCGACAAACTATACACAAAAACCCCTCCATATGAATCATTCACAGGAACTTCCTGCGTCTTTCTATCATATGAAGAGGTTATTCAAAGTATACCGCATCAAATATTCTTTTGTATTCTTTTCCGGCTCATCTATCACGATGTCCAGCAGCAGTTTTAAGATCTCTCCGATCTCCTTTCCAGGCTTCATTCCAGCCTCGATCAGATCGGAACCGTTCACCGCCAGTTCCTTTAAGGACAGGCACTCGTTCCGTTCTATGATTCCCTGATAAATCTGCTCATATTCCCCCAGGTAAGCAAGTTTCTCCTGCTTCCGGTAATCACTTTGTGCCAGTATATCCGCACGCTTCACCTCAAACAGCTGGGGATAGCACTCAGAACCGGCTTTAAAAACAGCCCGGCGCACCGATTTGCTGCTGAGTGCCGGATTGACATCATGAAAACGAACCAGCCTGCACACTTCGTCCATCGTCGCATTGTCCATTTTCAAACGGCGCAGGATTTCTCCTGCCATTCTGGTTCCCTTTTCCGGATGCCGGTAAAAATGATCCGTTCCTTTTTCGTCCGTCGTCCTGCAGGCCGGTTTTGCAACATCGTGAAGCAGCATCGTATAGCGCAGGATTTTTTCTGCCCTGACAGCCATAAGTGCATGAATTGTATGTTCTCCGACAGAATAACAGTGATGGGGATTGTTCTGAGGGGTCTCCATCATGCAATCCCATTCCGGCAGTATCTGTGCAGAAATCCCGGTTTTATACAGCGTCCGCAGTTCTTCCGGATGCGCAGATACCAGAAGTTTTGTAAGTTCTACCTGAATGCGCTCCGCACTGACCTTTTTCAGATTCGGGGCCATTGCTTCGACTGCCTTCCTCGTCTCTGCTTCAATTGCAAAGCCAAGCTGTGCTGCAAACCGAACCGCCCGCAGCATCCGCAGAGCATCTTCGCGAAAACGCTCCTTGGCATCTCCGACACAGCGGATGATTCCCCGCTTCAAATCCCCAAGTCCGTCAAAGGCATCTACAAGTCCGCCCTGCTCATTATAAGCCATGGCATTGATTGTAAAATCCCTGCGCTTCAGATCTTCGAGAAGATTCGCCGTAAAAATCACTTCTTTCGGATGCCTGGCATCCTCGTATTCCCCGTCGATCCGATAGGTCGTAATCTCATATCCGACATGATGAACCAGAACGGTTACCGTACCGTGCTGAATGCCGGTATCAATTGTCTTTTGAAAAATTTTCTTGATCTGTTCCGGTCTGGCAGATGTGGTGATATCCCAGTCCTGCGGATTCCTCCCCAATATGGTATCTCTTACACAGCCTCCTACCGCATAAGCTTCATGCCCATTGCTCTGCAGTTCGTCCAAAATCCATTTTACCGCCTGCGGCAGCTGTATTACCATATTTCCTCCTTTCTGTCATGCCCGTCTGTCTGTTACATAAATGTATATGTTCCTTTTTTGCTCGTCTTCACAGTATAAAGCAGATCGTCTGCCTGTTTTACCATCTCGTTGATATCTTCCTCCGACTGTACATTGTGGGATGTGATGATGCCAATGGAGCAGGAAATCTCACGATTCGCATCAATTTCAACCGGATGGCACAGCTCGGATGCAATCACTTCTTTGAATCCGTTGGTCTCCCGGATCTCCCGATATATCTGCTGCGCAAGACGCTCGATCAGATTCCGGTCATCCGTATACAGGAAAAGAATGAACTCATCGCCTCCGTAACGGGATACCGCTCCGTATTCACCGCAGACTCTGCGAAATATATCCGCCATGGATTTTAGAATCAGATCGCCGATATCATGGCCAAATGTATCATTGTAGCCCTTGAAATTATCCAGATCAATGAACATCATTCCAAAGCGGTGCTCCATCTGCCCATGCTTAATCTGCTCCAGCACATCTCTGATATTCTGGTAGAAGCCCTTCCGGTTATAAATGCCGGTCAGCTGATCGGTAACCGCCGATTCATACAGCATGGTGTTCATTTCATAAATCTTCTCATATGCATTCAGACGATTTAATGCGTTTACCACTTCCCGAAAGAGCAGTTCATAGATATTCAGGTCATCCTCATCAAGCATATAGCGATTTACTGATGAGTGCCAGTTATCTTTCATTAAAACGTAGGTAATCACAATACTCTCTACCCTGCCGTTGTTAAAATAAGGGATTGCCACCATAGAGCAAACATTATCCTCACCAAACATGGATACGACATCCAGATGCTCCGAATAGTTATTGCTGATTTTCGATACCGCAAAACCTCTCTGGTTCTCTTCAAAAATATTCGAAAGTGCTGCCTGCATTTCCGGAGAAATGTCCCGTTCGGTATTATTATAAAGGATCTGCACTTCATCCCCCTGATACTGGAGAAAGACAGCCTTATCCACCGTAAAATGATATAAAAAGTTCTTCATCACCGTATCCAGCAGCTGTGTTGCAGTTACCCCCGTAACATCGAGCAGTCTCTGCCAGGTAGAAATAAAATCCATCTGCCGTTTTTTCGTCTGATAGGCACGCAGCAGGCTCTCATGCCGCAGAAGTGCATCCATCTCCTGCTGAGAGATCTTACGAGGCGGCTCCTTTTTCAGATATTCTTTCACCACATCAAGTACCTTCAGACTCTCATCCAGATTCGCACGATTTGCACTGGATTCATACTGTGCAAGTACCGCTTTCTCCATTTCCATCAGTTCCCTGCGCCCTGATTTTTCATAAAACTCGATTCTGCTCCTGCGGAACAGACGGTAACAGTAGAACTGATTGCCTTCTGCGCGGATAATATGCGACTCCGCGACCGCAAAATCGGAAAATGCGGCCCACTCATTCCCTTCTTCCGCATCGAGCAGTGCATGGGAAAAATAATAGAGAAACATATCATCGTCACATTTTGCGTAATCATGGATGCATCCGATCTCATTGTCAATATTCTCTTTTTCAATGACATAGTTCAGAAACTGCTTACAGTTATTCAGGTACTGCACACAGTTGAAGTGGTTTCCAATCTTCTGATTACACAGCGCCAGCAGCCCATACAGTTTCGATAGATTGCAGACACGAAGGCTGTTCATATTCAGCTTTTCAATGACTTTCATACACTGCATCAGGTTATCGTCCGCCTGGCGGAATTCACCCAGCGCGATGCAGTTCAGTGCGCGGTTATAGCAGACCTCGGCAATATCCTCGGGCAGATTCAGATCATAAAATACCTGAACGGCCTTATCCATGTACAGTTTGGCTTCTTCATTCCGGCCAAGCGCGCACAGATTGTAACCAAGTCCGCAGAACACCCGTCCCACCTCCAACGATGCCTTATCGCTCATTGCTTCAAACGTCCGCACGGAATAAAGGGTAGAGATTTCATGCATTCCATTTGTGGATGCCAGCATGATGTTCTTCTGATAGGCACTGTAAATCAGCTGTTCATTTCCAATTTCTTTTGCAAGAGATATCCCCTTGCTGAAATAAATCAGCTGCTCTTCGGATTTGTATGCCTTTGCAACCATTTCCGGTTTGTTATCATAGGCATAGATATAAATATAGGCCAGATGGTTCTTATAGTTGTATTTGATTAACTTTTCAATCAGCCGGTCACTGATTTCCACGTTCTGGGCACAGAAAAAGATGTTACACCAACCGGACATTCTGGCCTGTACTTCCAGGAGTTCCGACATAAACTGCCAGTCCTCTCTCTCATCTGCCATCGCAGACTGACGTATGGTTCTGGCCGTATGGATTGCTTCATTGAGCTTTCCCTGATACATATAGGCCATTGCAATCATATAGTCCGCATAGAATGCAGCGGTCTGTTTATATTTTGCAAGCTTCAGCTGTTTAATATCCTCACAGAGTTCAAGTGCCTTGGCTATATCTCCGGAATAGAGCGACACCTCGGCATAGCTGCTCCAGATTTCAAATTTCTGATCCTCGGTTACCGTACGGTTCTCAAACTTGATTTTGCGCTCCGTTCGCTGAAGGTAAAAAATGGCCTGTTCAAAATCCATAAAATAAATCAGGTTATTCAGGATATCCATATCATACTGCACAGATTCCATGCTGACCGAAGGCGTCTTTACCACGGCGCTGCCGGTACCGGCATTGCCAATCCGAAAGACTCCGTTTCTGTCCTCTGTCAGCTCTTCCATTTCTTCCCATACGGGAAGCATATATTCCGGAAGACGCTGTCTTTCGTTCAATCCGAGAACAATCCCGATATTTTCCGTATTTTCCGCAGTGAGCAGACTGTTGATCAATGCAATCGTACTTCTGGCCGCAAGCTGCAGTCTATTCAGCACAAGCAGAAACGGATGCAGCTTTGACAGATAGAGCAGCATGTGAAGGATTGCTTCTGTCAGCTTTTTCCGCTCATAATCGGTCTCGCCTAACAGCAGCTGCTCGTCTCTTTTTGCTTCTCCATTTTCAAAGTAGCTCTGAATCATTGGTCTGTGCAGATAGTAGACACCGCACTCCTCCATGAATTCCTCCAGCGATCTGCTGTAATAACAAAAGAACAGATCCCGGATGATATCCAGAAAGGGCTCATAAGCGCCAGACAAACGACCGGCCGCAAACTGGCGGCCGGCATAGTATATTTCCCTGCTTTTTGTTATCTTCTCTGGTATCTCCAGATCTGACAGACAAAAATCATTGCTGTACTTTGCAATGGCAATATTATGTTTCTTTTTCCCTATCCCATTGAAGACCTGCTCAATAATGTTACTGTAATACTTTTGAATCATTTTTCCACCCCTGTAAAAATCATTCATCTGAATTGTTAATATGCTTTTCCCCAGTATACGAGCTTCTTAGCTGGCTTTCCACAGCACACGCATACGTCAGAAATCTTCTCCTGCTCAAAAGGCATACATCTTGAAGTCGCCGTTGTATCCTCCTTTATCTTTTCTTCACATTCTGTCTCACCGCACCACATTGCGCGGATAAAACCAGGTTTATTTGCAACCGCATCTTTAAATGCGTCGTAATCAGCAGCATCCGAAATATGTTCTGCCAGAAATTTCTTCGCCTTTGTCAGCATATCAGCCTGCATGGTCTCCAATATTTCTGCCAGCTTTGTCTCGACTTCTTCCATGGAAACCACTGTCTTTTCTCTCGTGTCACGCCTTACGATGACGCACTGACCAGCCTCGATATCTTTTGGCCCAAGTTCAATACGTACCGGAATTCCCCGCATCTCCTGCTCCGCGAATTTCCATCCCGGACTCTTTTCCGTATCGTCCATTTTGGTGCGGAACGTTTTCAACAGACGTTCTTTCAATTCATTTGCTCTTTCCAGTACGCCCTCTTTCTGCTGCTGAATCGGTATTACCATCACCTGCACCGGTGCAACTCTCGGCGGCAATACGAGACCGGAATCATCTCCATGTACCATAATAATGGCTCCGATCAATCTGGTCGATGCACCCCAGGAGGTCTGGTGTACATACTGCAGTTTATTCTCCTTATCCGTATACTGGATATGGAACGCTTTTGCAAATCCATCGCCAAAGTTATGGCTGGTTCCTGACTGCAATGCCTTGCCATCATGCATCAGTGCCTCTATGGTATAGGTAGCCTCTGCGCCGGCAAATTTCTCTTTGTCGGTCTTACGGCCTTTTACCATCGGAATTGCCAGAACTTCTTCACAGAAATCTGCGTACACATTCAGCATCTGTATCGTTCTTTCCTCTGCTTCCTCTGCCGTCGCATGTGCAGTATGGCCTTCCTGCCACAGGAATTCAGAAGAGCGCAGAAACGGTCTTGTCGTCTTCTCCCAGCGAACCACCGAACACCACTGATTATATACTTTCGGCAGATCACGATATGACTGGATAATATTGGCGTACAGATCACAGAACAGCGTCTCGGATGTAGGTCTGACACAGAGTCTCTCCTGCAGGGTTTCCAGTCCTCCCTGTGTGACCCAGGCCACTTCCGGTGCGAAACCCTCTACATGGTCTTTCTCTTTTTCGAGAAGACTTTCCGGGATAAACAGCGGCATATATACATTCTCAACGTCGCATTGTTTAAAACGTGCATCCATTTGTTTCTGAATATTTTCCCAGATGGCATAGCCATTGGGTTTAAAGATCATACACCCTTTTACAGATGAATAATCCATTAACTCTGCTTTTTTCACTACATCGGTATACCATTGTGTAAAATCGGTCTCCATGGATGTAATGGCTTCCACTAATTTCTTTTCCTTTGCCATTGTGAATCTCCTTTATTTTCTGCGCAAACCTGCTGCGCTTTTTTGCATTTATTTCCCTGCTCACAAAAAATGGGCAGAATAACACTACTATAACTTTTTAAGTTTAATCCCAAAAGGCCATGATTGTCAAGCCAAGGCCAAAAATTCCGGTGCAATCCGGTTTCTTAGAGCAATCTATGAAAGAACAAAAGAGTACCTCGTACACTCCCGCATTCTACTACTTCGGATGTACAGCTTCTGCTCCGTGCGAAGCTGCGCATCTAAATTTTATTCTATCGGGTAATCGTAGCTTTCACACGTTAATGTTACCAGGTCTTTCCTATAGAATCAAAAAAGTGAGAACATTCCACCTGTCCTCACTTACGCCTTTTTATTTTAAGCACTATAGTAGTAGCGATCTTCTCCTTCACTGCGCTTTGCAATGTACATGGCCTCATCTGCTTTCTTCAGCAGTGTATCAATCGTATCTCCGTCATCCGGATAGAAGCTGATTCCGATACTGAGCGATATCGGTATCTCGCACTCATCAAATTCCATCGTATTATTTTTGATCTCAAAGATTCTGGAAACCACAATATTGTAATTCTCTATGTCATTCATATTCGGGAGAAGTATCAGAAATTCATCTCCGCCGTATCTGACCACAACATCATTTTTCCTGGTGGCATTTACCAGCATATTCGCCACGCGTACCAAAATCTCATCCCCTATTTTATGACCGTAGGTATCATTGATGCTTTTAAACTTATTGACATCCACGAACATCAGCCCAAGCAGAAGATGCTCTTCTTTGGACCTTTCCAGCCACTCATTGGCAATCTGATAGAACAACGTACGGTTTGCCACACCTGTCAGAGAATCATAATATGCAAGCTGCTTGATTCTTGTTTTCTGCTCTTTCAGCTCTTTATTTGCCATATACAAATCATTCACATAGGTCTTAAGCTGATTGATCTGCTGCGACTGACTTGTTACATTGATATATTCCAGCAGCAGAAAGCGGGAACCTTCATTATCAATCCTGCTGATTTTCAGGTTGTAGTTTCCCGATGGAATTACCAGCTCTTTGTGCATCGCAGCAGAAAAAAAGCTGACCCACCCAGCCCGCATGGTATTTTCAAAAGCATCAAGAAAACATTTTTTATTCAGCTGTGGAATTACCTTTAACAGGTTGTTTTCCAGAACTTTTATCTGTTCCTTCCCCATGATGCGCTCCATATACGGATTCCAATATATGATTTCCAGATCACGGTTCAGTAAAATAAGACCTTCCCCTATATCATTTAAAATTTCATATACCATTTTTCTCATAGCACTTTATCCCACGCTTCATCCAGCTTTCGAAGCAACTCATTCAACGAATTCATGGTAAGATCCACCATGATCGCACCTTCGATCTCGGTATCACCTATTACAAACGTGATGTATAAAATCAGGAGATGCATATACTCACTCTGTTTGAGATCATCACAGAAATCCGTCTGATCAAAAACCTGCACTTCCGGCAGGGAATAGACGAAATTCACTTCCATGGAATTTGCAATCTCACCCATAATGCAGTTCAAGATGATATTGCCGATTTCTTTGATAATATCAAAATCGATATCATTAAAATTCTGATCATCGATATCCGCTGTTTCCTCATGCATGCATAGCCGGACGAACTTCTTCATCTTGTCGGCCGGAAAAATCAGGCTTGCAGTCCCGGTAAAATATTCCTTAAACGGAATGGATGAGACCATTAAGGCTCCCCTTATCTGCTCCGGCATGTACTCTTCCAACTGAAAATGCTGTTTCTCAATATCAATAATCTCAACATTCGGAACATTTAACAAAATTTTCTGCTCAACAATATCAGATAACATATTTGCAGCTTTTCCCACGCTGATATTGAAAAATTCTTTCATGATGTCATATATCATAGTACTATCCTGCATACTACTTCTCCTCTATCATAGCACAGATAAGCTTTGCTTTTTCCTCTGTAAACGGTTTATTTAGAAAAGACAGAACCTGATATTGATCGATCTCCTCTCTGACAGACTTCTGTACATCCGCAGAAATTACAATGATCTTTGCATTCGGATCCTGTTCTTTCAGCAGACAAATCAATGTCTTCCCGTCCATTTTCGGCATGAGCAGATCCAACAATACGTAATCCGGATTGAGCTCCTTGTATTTTGAAAGTCCCTCCTCTCCATCTGATGCAAAAAAATATTCCGCATCATCGATGTGTTTTTTTAACATACTGGCAATTACTTTCTGTGAAAATATAGAATCATCCACAATTAATATCCTGCGCATTCCATTTACCTCTCTGGTGTAAAACAAATAAATCAATCACTTTTTTCCATTTTATTATGTTTCATAATATCATTAGACCTGAGAAAAAGCAAGACTTTAAGCCAAGTCTCGCCTTTTCACGACAAATTTATTTTTCATTATTTTCCAGAATTCGATTATTTCTCTTACCAATATTTTTTCTTTTTAAATAGGATCAGACTCAAAATTACGATCAGGATGCTGACAACAATAATAATTGGATAACCATAGCGATATGTAAGCTCCGGCATGTGGACAAAATTCATACCGTACCAGCCTGCAATCAATGTCAGCGGCAGGAAAATGGCGGTCACGATCGTCAGAATCTTCATAACGTCATTCTGGCGGATACTGATCTCAGACTGATAAACATCCTGTACCTGCATCGTATATTCCCGGAGCAGCTGCGTTTCACCCGCCAGCCGGGCAGCACGATCCTTAAAGCGGTCAAACAGCTTCAGATCTTCTTTTTCAAAAAAATCCACTTCATTGTCCAGCAATTCCTGCCCCACCTCTGTCAGCTGTGTATAATAGCGGTAAGACTTCGCGATCTTCTTTTTCAGATATAACATCCGCAGATTAAAATTCGGGCACTGTCCGCGCAGCACTTCTTCCTCTATCGTGTTGATCCTCTGCTCCAGCTTCTGAAGAAACAGCAGATCTTCCTCAAAAAACAGCACCAGAAAATCATACAGAAAACGCTCAAGTGTATAGCCGCTGCGGAGTTTCTTGCCTGCTATTTTCTCAATCTGCTCCTGCACCGTATTTTCATTATCAATAAAAATAATTTTTTCCCTTAACAGATAAAAAGCAAATGTCCGGCTGGATTCGCCTTCTTCCTTGGGCGGTATCCGCATCGTTGCGTACAGATAACCCAGATGGCTTTCCATCTTACAGAAATGGATCTGCGGACTTTCAAACTGTATATTATAATATTCCCTCAGATTCTCATCCTGTTCCCACTCGGTCTCTGTCACGACACAGATGGAATCCTCTTTTTCATAAAAATCTGTTTCCTCCGACCACCGGATCTCATCTTCTTCGATTACAAAATACATGACCCTTCTCATCTCCTTTTCCATTTGTAATATCCTTGACTTTTTCCCCGTAACACTCTAATCTATAGAAGTAAACGACAGCATTGTGCTGTTATCATTCATTCAACTGCAAATTTGCAGTACAAGGAGGGATTATGGAAAAAATCAAGAGTTTTACCATAAATCATATCAAACTGCAGCCTGGCGTCTATGTCTCCCGCAGGGATTATGTAGGGGATCAGGTGATTACCACCTTTGATTTACGTATGACAAGTCCGAATGAAGAACCTGTGATGAATACTGCGGAAATGCATGCCATGGAGCATCTGGGCGCCACATTTTTGCGCAATCATCCGGACTTTGGAAATAAGACCATTTATTTTGGGCCTATGGGCTGCCGGACCGGTTTTTATCTTCTGCTTGCAGGTGATTATGAGTCTATGGATATTATACCGCTTCTGACAGAAATGTATACTTTTATTCGCGATTTCCGGGATGAAATACCGGGTGCTTCACCGAAGGACTGTGGCAATTACCTGGATATGAACCTGCCGATGGCAAACTATCTTGCAGACCGCTATCTGAAAGAGGTACTTACCGATATCGGGCCTGACCGGCTTGTCTATCCGGAATAAAACGGGATATCGTATCCTACAGAAAAAGAAGGAAACAAACATGAACAAAATCGGAATTATTGGTGCCATGGAGCTTGAGGTAGAAGCGCTCAAACAGAAGATGAACCTGCGCACAACATCTTCCAAAGCTTCCATCACCTTTTTTGAAGGAACTTTAAACGGTACGGAGGTTGTCATTACAAGAAGCGGTGTCGGTAAGACAAATGCCGCACTCTGTACTCAGATTCTCGTTGATGTATACGGCGTCACCCATATTATCAATACCGGTGTTGCCGGTTCACTGAACGCCTCACTTGATATCGGTGATATTCTGGTGTCCTCCGATGCCATTCACCACGATGTGGATGCTACTATCTTCGGCTATCAGCCGGGTGAAGTACCGCAGCTTGGCAGACGTGAATTCATTGCAGATAAATCATTGCAAAAACTTGCGGTGGAAGTCTGCCGGGAGGTGAATCCTGACATCCATGTCCAGACCGGCCGCGTGGTCAGCGGAGATCAATTCATTTCCAGCAAGGATGTTAAAAAACGGCTGATTGAAGATTTTCATGGAGACTGTGCAGAAATGGAGGGGGCCTCCATAGCGCACACCGCATATTTAAACCACACGCCGTTTATCATTATCCGTGCGATTTCCGATAAAGCCGACGACAGTGCCCAACTGGACTATCCGACGTTTGAAAAAGAGGCAGCCAGACATTCTGCACGTCTGGTGGAAAAGATGCTGAAAGATTTATAAAATAAAAAGGAAAGAGGCCAATGTCTCTTTCCTTTTTTGCATGTCCGATCACGTATGATTTCTTTTACAGCTGCGTTGTTACAAAAATATCGTAAATTGCCTTGATTGCATTTTCAAAATCGGAGTTTTTTACACCGATGATAATATTCAGCTCGGAAGAACCCTGGTCGATCATCTTCACGTTAATATTGGCATGCGCCAATGCGGAAAAGATTCTTCCTGCCGTCCCGCGCGTTGATTTCATTCCACGTCCAACAACTGCAATCAGTGCAAGGTCAGATTCGATCTCGATGCTGTCCGGCTTTGCCATACGATGGATTGCAGAAATGACAGCCTGTTCCTTCCCTTCGAACTCCGGCTGATGTACGAAAAGGGTCATTGTATCAATACCGGACGGCATATGTTCGAAATTGATGCCGCTCTCTTCAAATGCAGATAACACTTTTCGTCCGAAGCCCACTTCGGAATTCATCATATCTTTATCAATATTCACAGATACAAATCCTTTTTTCCCTGCAATACCGGTAATTGTATAAGCAGACTGATGACAGGTGCTTTCCACGATCCAGGTTCCTTCATCTTCCGGCGCATTGGTGTTGCGGATATTAATCGGAATACCTGCCTTACGCACCGGGAATACAGCATCTTCATGCAAAACACTCGCTCCCATGTAGGACAGCTCGCGAAGTTCACGGTAGGTGATTGTCTTAATCGTCTCCGGATGGTCGATGATTCTTGGATCTGCAACCAGGAATCCGGATACGTCTGTCCAGTTCTCATAACATGCCGCATGTACTGCTTTTGCAACGATGGAACCGGTAATATCGGAACCTCCTCTTGAGAACGTCTTGATTGTTCCGTCTGCTTTTGCTCCATAGAAGCCCGGAATAACCGCAGATTCTACATTTGCAAGACGCTCTCCCAGAATCTGGTCTGTTTTATACGCATCAAAATTACCATTTTCATCAAAGAAAATGACTTCAGCAGCATCTACAAATTCATAACCGAGATAATTTGCCATAATCAGGCTGTTCAAATATTCTCCACGGGATGCAGCATATTCCACACCGGCTTTTTTCTTGAAATTCTCGCTGATTTTACCGAATTCTTCTTCTAAGGACATCTTCAGATTCAGACCATTGATAATCGTGTCATAACGATCCTTGATCTTCATGAGCGCTACTCTGAAATCTTCCTCTTTCTCAGCCATTTCATAGCACATATAGAGCATGTCTGTCACCTTCGTGTCCTTGGCATTCCGCTTTCCCGGAGCACTCGGTACTACAAATTTTCTTTCTTTATCAGCGTGGATAATTTTTCCAACCTTTGCAAACTGCTGTGCACTTGCCAAAGAACTGCCGCCGAACTTTACTACTTTCACCATTTTCTACGATTCCTCCAATTGCAATTAACTTTCCTATTATCTTATGAACAAACGTGTACTTCGTACACTCCCGTATTCTACTACTTCGGACGTACAGCTTTTGTTCTGCGCAAAGCTGCGCATCTGATTTTTATTCGATAGGAACACCATAAATTTCATATATTCATGTGACGAGTTTTCCTATTGAACAAAAAACGATCACGTCCTGAAGCAAACCCAACTAAGAATATAGTTTATCATAAATTTTTTTTGCGTCAAATACTTTCTTGTAATTTCCCCGCTTCCACACACCAAAAGAATGCCCCTAATCTATATTTTTCAGCAGAATCCTGTTGTTTTTCCGATAAAGAACCGCTGTTATCAAAACAATTACAACAGAAGTTCCCAGATAAACCAGATTCTTACATCCGGACGGGAGCAGGAACAAAAACACAAACGGAAAAACCACACTCAGAAAACCAAACAGCATACACACCAGTGTCGCACCGCTCTGTTTTACCACCGCAACCTCAGACTCCCAGTTAAATACCGGCATTTTCAAATTCACGGTGATTCCAAGCACAGAAGAAAACAGAATGTATAAAAACGGCAGCAGAATCATCCACAGATCACCTGCCAAATCCGCTGGGACTGCAAGGCAGAGCAGGCAGACGGAGATCAGATAGCAGGGCAGAGCAATGGTAAGATTGACAAGGATCTTTGCATCCAGTACGGTTTCGGTCGTCACCGGCAGGCTTTTTACAATCCACCACTGTCTGCCCTCCATGGAAATCGCACTCGATGTGGTCGACGTAATGATGCACAGAGAAGATAGCAGCAACGGTGCCATACGACCGATCAGCCCTTTCATCTGCATCATATCTTCGATTTTATCCACGCCGACTGCCAGAACGGCTATGGAAAATACGACCATCAGTATATAGCCCATTCCTGTATTGAGTACATAGATACTGGAAGCAAAATACCGTCGGAGCTCTTTTTGGTAAAAGGCTTTCAGAGGGCTGTTCTGCACCAGCTGCCGCATCACATAGTTCCCTCCGGCCGCATGGGAACTGAGTGCTGTACAGATCTCCACGTATTTCCACTGAACAAGCAGGAGAAATAACAGAAAAACCAGCAGGGAAGACACTGCAAACAACAGGAAATCCCCCCAGTTTCCATCGACTACGCCCGCGGAAAAAAGCAGTGCAGGCGGATAAGATTTCCCAATTTTATCATAGATAATCGCGGACAGGTTTGTCAGATCCCTCTGGCTGACCTGCTCACTTTGAAAGGACAGGACAACGGAAAGCACGACTGCACCGATCGTCAGTACGGCCGAAAGCAGAATGTTTACCAGATTTTTATGCTTCACTCTTGAACTTACGGCGAGAACCAGTGCCCCCAATGCTGTTGCCGCCGTCATCGGCAGCAACGGCAGTAAAAATATGCCGATGGCCATCATGAAGTAAAACGAAATTGCAGGTTTTGCGGCCCATGCATACACTGCCGCACCCGGAATCATCACCAGAAGCGCCAGTACGGCATTAAATAGATACATCGTCAGAAACCTGCTGAAAATAATTGCAGACGGACGCACCGGAAGGACAATCTGTTTCTCATAGAGATCCCGGTCAAAGATCACATTTCCCGCCTTAAAAAGAGAAAAAAACAGGATGATAAGGCTCGTCACCGCAAGCAGGTAGGCCGGAATCATATGTAACAGTCCAATCCGGACATAGGCATAGGATAGCAGCCCCGTGTAAAACAGAAGCATCAAACCGAGAAACAGGAAGGTACACCCCAGCAGGATGACCCGTTGCCTTTTCTTGCTGTCTCTTCCAAACCGCGCCTCGTTCAACCCCAATGTATTGCACAGAGAAATACCTGACAGGCATTTAATCTGTTTCCACATGTGTCATCACCTCCATGAATACGGATTCCAGCGACTGTCCATGTGTCAGTTCCTCGATTTTTCCGGAGGTAATAAGGCTGCCCTTTTGAATAATGGCAATCTTATTGCACAGCTTTTCCGCAACATCGAGTACATGCGTGGAAAAAAAGATTGCACTTCCCTCGTTGCAGCATTCACGCATGATCTCCTTTAATATAACAGAAGCCTTTGGATCCAGTCCAACAAAAGGTTCATCGAGGATCAGAAGCTTAGGATGATGCACCAGTGCCGAAATAATTGCAAGCTTCTGTTTCATTCCATGCGAATAGGACGAGATCAGATCTCCCAGAGAAACCGTAAGTTCAAAAGCATCCGCATATTTTTGAATCATCCGTGTTCTCTCCGTATCGGAAACACCGAACATATCTGCTGTAAAATTCAGATACTGAATCCCCGTCAGATGCTCGTACAGATCCGGATTATCCGGGATATATGCGGTCAGCGATTTACAGAGAACAGATTCTTCCCTGACGGAATGTCCGTCAATGAAAATTTCCCCCTCCTCAAAATCCGTGATTCCCACGACACACTTAATCGTTGTCGTTTTTCCGGCACCGTTATGGCCGATAAATCCATAAATATCTCCTGCCTCAATCCTAAGGCTCAAATCCGAGACGGCTTTTTTCCCGCCTCTGTATGTTTTCGACAGATGTTTGATTTCCAGCATTTTATTCTCCCTTCGGCTGATGATGGAACAAAGTCTTTCCTGTGCATGAACAAATGTATACTTCGTACACCCCTCATTCTGCTTCTTAGAATTCCGTGCGCAAAGCTGCGCATCTAAATTCTATTCTATAGGAAAATTATACCTTTCATACGTTCATGTAACAAGGTGTTTCCTATCGAATAAAAAAAGATGCTGTAGCATGTTTTTCATGCAGCAGCATCTTTCTAACTCCGGATTCCATCAAAAGAATCTAGAAATCCACCTCAGTGTCATAGTAGCAGCACTTCAATAATTTTTCCATCTCTTCCTGGCTTGGCTGACGAGGATTTGAACCTGTACATGCGTCCAGAATCGCATTTGCCGCAACCTGCGGAAGTCTTTCCAGAAATACTTCTTCCAGTACGAAGCCCTGCTCTGTTGGATAGCTGTCCGCTCCGTAATTTTTGATACAGTGCGGAATGTTCAGTTGATCATTCATCTTACGAAGATAGTCGATCAGCAGTGTGACTTTTTCATCTAAGGAAGAACCGCCGAGCCCCATGAAATCGGCAATTACACCGTAACGCTCTTTTGCTGTCTCATCCTTTGCATTAAAGGCGATTACTTTCGGCAGATAGATTGCGTTCGCTGCACCATGTATGATATGTGCGCCATGATCAGCGAATGCTGCGCCTGTCTTATGTGCCATGGAATGTACAATACCAAGCAATGCATTTGAGAATGCCATTCCCGCAAGACATTGTGCGTTATGCATGGAAGCACGTTTTTCCATGTCTCCTTCGTAAGACGGAATCAGATCGCTCTGGATCATTTTAATCGCATGCAGAGCGAGCGGATCGGTAAAATCACTGTTGGCGGTGGAAACATATGCCTCTATCGCATGTGTGATCGCGTCCATGCCAGTATGTGCAACAAGCTTCTGCGGCATCGTCTCGGCAAGCTCCGGATCTACAATTGCAACATCGGGTGTGATTTCAAAATCCGCGATCGGATATTTGATTCCCTTCTGGTAATCTGTAATAATCGAAAATGCCGTAACCTCAGTGGCTGTTCCGGATGTGGACGGAATCGCACAGAAATGAGCTTTTTTCCGCAGCTTCGGAATACCGAATACTTTGCACATATCTTCAAATGTAATATCCGGATACTCGTATTTTATCCACATGGCTTTTGCCGCATCAATCGGTGAACCGCCGCCCATTGCAACGATCCAGTCCGGCTCAAATTCTGCCATCACCTGTGCACCCTTCATAACCGTCTCAACCGATGGATCCGGTTCAATTCCTTCAAACAGTATTACCTGCATACCAGCTTCTTCCAGATACTGTTTTGCTCTGTCGAGAAAACCGAATTTTTTCATCGATCCGCCGCCGACACAGATAATTGCTTTTTTTCCTTCAAAGTCTTTCAGTGCTTCCAACGCATCTTTTCCGTGATACAAATCACGCGGTAAGGTAAATCTTGCCATATTCCCGAAACCTCCTTTATAATTGTTTAAAATATTGTTTATTTTCAATAACCTACCTGCCTATTGTAGCATAGATTTAGCCAATAGAAAATGCTTTTTTTGTATTATCTTTGTACAAGATGTATTTTTTATGATACATTCCATATACCTGTTATGACGTCGGAATTGCAAAAAAAAATTTATTTTTCTGACAGAGAATCTTGAATTTTCTGATAAAAAAGCAACAAACAGGGCAATCTATTTTTGGAGGTGATTTTTGTGAAAGTAAGAGAAATTATGTCTAAAGATGTCGCATGTCTGCGTTCCGATGATTCGATAGAAAAAGCAGCCCAGATGATGAAAGATCACAGCTGCGGTTCTATTCCCGTCTGCAGTCAGGATAAAGTGATCGGAATTGTAACAGACAGGGATATTGCTGTCCGAAGTGTAGCGGACGGACAAGACACGTGCCGGCAGAGCGTCCGTGATGTCATGACCGGCGATGTCGTATGCGGAAATCCGGATATGGAAGTTTCCGATGCTGCAAAATTGATGAGTGACCGGCAGATCCGCAGACTCCCAATCATTGAGAACAACAATCTGATCGGTATGGTGGCTCTCGGAGATATCTCGCAGGAGCCAAAATATCAGGACAATGCAGGACATGCCCTCAAGGGTATTTCAGAACCTGGTACAAGAATGTGGTAAAAATCCTTATTTAAATCAAAAAGAACGGCAGGATACAATTCAGGATGTCCTGCCGTTCTTTTTTTATTTCTATATTTTTTAAAAATGCTTCTTTTTATCGGAATCCCTTGCCTCCATGTCCAGATCTGCCAGCTTCACCGCCCGAACTGTTCGTATTGGTGTAAGAGATCCCAAGCGCATTTGCAACGGCTTCCATAATACCGTTACTGCTGTAAGTCGCTCCTGATACCGCATCTACATTGACATCCTGCTCCTGGATAATTTCCGATATCACGGTACTTTCTGCCCGTTCAAAAAACTGTTCATCATCCTGATAGGATACTATGGTAATATCTTCTATTTTTCCATCCGCAACTGTTACGGACACCTGTGTATCACCGCGAAATCCCGTACCACTTCCGGTATATGTACCATCTTCATATGTCTGCGAGCCGCTTTCATCCGATGTATCCTGGGATTCTGTCTGCGTATTCTGAGTTTCTGTCTGCGTATCCTGAGTTTCTGTTTGTGTATCCGGTTCTGATGCCACGCCGCCGCTTTCTGTATCCTGAAGTCCTCCATCACCTTCCAACGCATTTTTGACAGCTTCTATAATACCGTTACTGCTAAAGGTGGCTCCGGACACGGTGTCCACATCTGTACTCTGTGAATTTATGATATCTGATAGAACAGAGTTCTCGGCCCTGCTGAAATATTCCTGATCGTCCTGATAGGACACCACCGTGATATCTGTGATATAACCGTTCTCCACTTCCACGGAAACCTTTGTTTCTCCCCGAAAACCGGTTCCGGTTCCGGCATAAGTACCGTCCGTATAGTTTCCCTCTCCTGTTGTTGTCTCCGTGCTGTTTTTATTCGAAGAACCATTTTCCAAAGTTCCCGCAGATACTACGGTGCCCACATACACGAGTCCGGAAATAGCTGCTACCGAAACAGCTGCGGCTACTGCAGGTGCAGGATTCGCCCTCGCATTTTTCCTTGGACAGTTTTCTACGCACGCAAAGCAGTTAATGCATTCTCCGGAAGTTACCGTATCATATTTGTACAGTGGAATTCCCATGGAACATGCATTTGTACAGACTCTGCACTTTCCGCACTTATCACGGATCTTTCTGATATGAAAAAACCGTACCCGGGATACGACCGCAAAAATTGCACCTAGTGGGCAGAGATATCTGCAAAAAAAACGTTCTATAAAAAAAGAACCTATGATAGTCAGCAGAAGCAGAACCCCGCCGATCGAAAACAGATAACTGGCAGATGTCCAGCCGCCGATGGATGCATACATCCCAAAAACAGTCCACGGATTACTTGTACTGTCTATAGTAACAAGGCCGAAGGTCCATATTCCGAATAGGATAAAGAACAGAATTCCATACTTTACCAGTTTAAAGGCTCTGTCCAGTTTCTCATCTGGACGAAATTTCACATGAACTGTTTTTTTGGATAAAAACCAGATCAGATCTCCCATCGCCCCAAAACTACAGGCAAAACCGCAAAAAAAGCGCCCCAGAAAAACGGTTGCAAGTATCGTTCCGATTACAATCAGGCAGGAACCTGCGAACAGATTTACCGACGTACCTCCTCCGACCACCGCAAGGTATATCACCTTCACAGCGTAAAATACGGATGCAAAAATGCCAGGAAGCAGCAGAAAAAATGCAATCTGCATCGTTCTCCGGAACATGTGCATACGTGATATCTTTTTTTTCTTAGTTTCCATATTTTTTCTCCTGTAATTGCTTAAGCTCAAATTTTTCTGCAAGTCCCGGTGTGAGATACACTTCCTGCGCATCCGTAATAAAAATACATTCTGCCTTGCACTGCCGGACCAGCTTCATTCCTTCTTCCATTCCAAGCAAAATTACAGATGTCGCCAGGGCGTCCATTTCCATGGCGGATGCTCCGATTACCGTAGCACTGCACAATCCGGTCACAGAGGGTTTGCCTGACGACAGATCGATAATATGGTGATAGCGGGTTCCTTTCTTGATAAAATAACGTTCATACACACCGGAAGTGACGACGGACTGATTCTCAATGATCAGCGATCCCATGATCTTTCCTGTTTGGCTATCCGGATGCTGTATGCCAATTTTTCGTTGCTTTCCTGTTATGACCACTGTACCGCCGAAATTAATTGCGGCCTCTCTGATGCCATGTTCCTCCAGCTTTTCTCTTGTCCAATCTGCAGCATATCCCTTCGCGATCCCTCCAAGATCGATTGCCTGACCCGTTTTCCGCAACCCAATCCGGTACGGTTTCTCCCGCAGAATCACATCCTGATAATTCACAAGCTTTCTGGCCCTTTTTAATTCCCGTTCTGTCGGAACAGCCTGATCGTTTTTTGCATTTCTCCAAAGCTCCGTGAGCGGACAGGATGTAATATCGAACACCTTGCCGGAAATTTCCGCATAATACAGAGATTTTTTTACAATATAATAAGCACTCTCAGACACTTCTACAAGCGACTTTCCCGCTTCTCTGCGGATTTTTGTCATTGCACTGTCTTCCCGGAATACCGAAAGTTCATCATTCAGTTCTAAAAGACGGTCCCTTATCTGATTCAAAGCAGTCATGACTGCTGTCTCCTGCACATCTTCACAGTTCACCGTAATTGAGTTTACTGTTCCAAACGCGAAAAAAATTTTTCGTATTTCTTTCATTTTTTTACCCTGTTCTTGCCTTTCTGGGAATCAATTTATTTTATTCTGTAAATTTAGCATCGATATATGATTCTTTTTTGAATGACATGTGAACTTTTTATGAATACCACATCTTTTTACTACTTAGAAAGTCTTTTATCCGGCAAAAAAAAAGCCATGCATTGATATCTCACATGGCTTCTCTGTAAAGTTCGAACGAGAATAAGAAAAACGTTTGTCAGCAGAAATTTATCCGAGTTTCCATCCGATGGATTGGTTTCTCATGTTGACAAATTCCCGGTACAGTCCCTTTTCCTTCATCAGCTGCTCATGATTACCCTGCTGCAGTATCTTTCCCCCTGACAGCACCAGTATCTGATCGGCATTTCTTACGGTCTTTAACCGGTGTGCAATCATAATAATTGTTTTATCTCTGGTCAGCTCCGCAATTGCATTCTGCAGATGTTTTTCATTTTCGGGATCGACATTTGCCGTCGCCTCATCCAGAATGATGATCGGTGCATCCTTTAGTATGGCACGGGCAATGGAAACCCGCTGTTTTTCTCCTCCGGATATTGTCGCTCCGCCTTCTCCGATCATCGTATCATATCCATCCGGCAGAGACTGGATGAATTCGTGGCAGCATGCCTTCTTCGCAGCCTCCACCACCTGTGTATGCGTTGCATCCGGGCTTCCGAATTTAATATTGTTTTCAATCGTATCCTGAAACAGATAGACTGACTGAAATACCATACTGATATTGCTGAGCAGACTGTCCAGCGTGTAATCCCTCACGTCTCTTCCTCCGATTCGGATGGAACCTTCGTTAACATCCCAGAAACGGGCAATCAGATTACAGATAGTTGTCTTTCCCCCTCCCGAAGGGCCTACAATTGCAGTTGTTGTCTTTTCCGGAATCGTGAAGCTCACATCCCCGATAATTGTCCGGTCATCATAAGAAAAGGTGACATGCTCGGCCTGTATATCAGAATGCTCCGGTTTTAATTCTGCTCCATCACCATCCATGACCGGCGTCTCGAATACCTCCGCAATGCGGTCAACGGAAAGATCTACAATCCGCATCAGCGCAGAATACATACCGGCGGATTCCAGCTGCCCGTATACGATGAATGCGGATATAATCATAAGAAGTGCATTGATCAGGCTCATGCTTCCATTCAGACAAAATAGTACGGACAATGCGATCATAGAAAGTGCGAACAGCTTCAATACCACAGTCTGGATACACATAAACGGAATAAACTTCTTCTCCAGCAGATAACAGATTTCATTTGCCTCTTCGATCTGACGGTCTACCTTTTTATTTGCCTGCTTAGCCAGATTATAGGATTTTACCACAGTGATTCCCTGTACATATTCAAGTACTGCATCGACGAGTGTGGAATCCACGATTGTCTTGCGCGGAGAAATCCGGATAGAAACCTTCTGCATCTGCCGATTTACCAGCAGAAAGGCGAAAATTCCGAGAACTGCCAGGATGCCGATGCGGAAATTGAACATCAGCAAAAGGATGGAGATTACGGTTGTCGTCATCATTCCCTGCAAATACATCAGGATGACACGCGTTGCCACATCTTGAAGATTTTCACAGGTATTGGTGGTAATTGAGGTGATATGCCCCAGATTATTCTTATTAAAATATCCCATTGGCATATATTTCATCCGTTCGCCGATCTCAACGCGTTTCTCCGCACACATGGTATATCCTGCAATTGTCTGCTCCATTGTCGTGACGTTCCGGCTCCATGCACAGCCAATGATGCTGACAAGCATAATGCCAAGACTTCCCCAAATGACAGAAGGCGTCATTGTCTGATGAATGATCGCCTGCAGAACGACTGCTATTGCGATAATTCGGCTTGCCTCAAAAATAGAATGAAGCAGGGATACGATCAGAGAACGGTAAAACCGCTTTTTCTGTTTCCCTGAAAAATCAAAGAACTTTTTAAATATCTTTATCATTCTGATACCTCCCCTAAATCTTTTGCCTCGACATGTGCATTCCACATATCGCGATAAAGTCTGCAGGTATGTAATAACTGATCATGTGTCCCCTCTGCGGCAATCCTTCCCTGATTGACAACAACAATCTTATCGGAATCCGTAATGGTCGAAAGCCTGTGGGCGATCACAAGAAGTGTCTTTCCCTTCACCAGTTTTGCGACTGCACTCTGGATGACTGCCTCATTTTCCGGGTCCGTATAGGCAGTTGCCTCATCAAGGATAATGATGGGTGCATTTTTTAGCATTGCCCTTGCAATCGCGATTCTCTGTCTCTCTCCTCCGGACAAATGACCCCCAGCACCTCCTGCAATCGTCTCATATCCATGTTCCAGCTGCATGATAAACGAGTGACAGCCGCTCTTTTTCGCAGCTTCTTCCACTTCTGCATCGGTTGCGGAAAGATTCCCCATGCGGATATTATTGCGAACCGTATCATTAAAGAGATAATTATCCTGTGAAACATAAGCGATCATTGCATTCAGCTGTTCCAGCGGAATCTGCCGTATATCAGTTTTTCCGATTGTAATCTTTCCCTCTTTTACATCCCAAAGGGAGGCCACCAGTTTTGCAATCGTAGATTTCCCGCTTCCGGAAGGTCCTACCAGAGCTGTCACGGAATTGCCCGGAATGGAAAGACTGATCTGATCCAGAACCGTCTTCTCCTTATAAGCAAAGGATAAGTTATGAAGTTCTACCTCATAATCCGTAACAGGAACATTTTTTTCCGGATGTATCAGCTCCTCTTCGGACAGAATGGACGCGATATCAGCTACAACGGTTCTTATTTTTCCAAGATCGTCAGAAAAGGACATCGCGGTAATCAATGGCGTCATGATTCCAAGCGAAAGAATCATTGTCAGGATAAATGTCTCTGCCGTCAGGCTTCCTTTCATATAAAACCAGGAACCGAGCGGAAGCACTCCAACAAGCACGGCCGGAAAAATCGACATCGCTGCCGCGAAATAAAACTGGGTTGAGCGCATCCAGTTGATGGCGGAATCAGCAGCTTCCCGCGCCGCATCTGAAAACTTTTGATAAGAAGCGGCACTCTGATTAAATGCCTTGATTACCTCGATCCCGTTAATATATTCAACAGCCGTTGCATTCAGGTGCTTGTTGGCATCTACGTAATGCCCGAAATTGACTGCATAGTCCTTCATCATTCCAGTGTAGCAAAACAATCCGATCGGTATGGTAATCAGTGAGATCAACGCCATACGCCAGTCAACGGCGAACAAATAGATGATGATACACGCCGGTCCAAGCAGATTTGCAGTCATCTCCGGCAGGATATGCGCCAGCGTCGTCTCAATACTGTCCACCTTTTCCACAATAATATTTTTCATCGTTCCAGACGGGGTGTCCATTAAAAATCCCATCGGAAGTTTAACAAGCTTTGCTGTCAGGCGTTTACGCACTTCTGCAATCACCGCAAAGGTGGAACGGTGAGACAGAGAAGTGGAAATTCCATGAAACAGATATCTTGCAATCCATAAAGCCGCACAGATTCCGATCCACATCCTATAATCCGAGACGCTTCGATTATTCTGCAGCAGATTGACAATGATTTTTGAAATTGCATAGTAAGGTGCAATTCCGCAGAAAACTCCTGCAATTGCAAAGATCACCGAAAGAATATAGGTCGTTTTATACGGAGCCGCCCACTCAGACAGCCAGGACAGTGTGCTCCTTTTCTTGTCTTCCTTCATCTTTTTCCTCCATATTCTATAGTTCTAGTTTCTTAAACATAACAATTATTAGTTATTACTAACCTCTGGGCAAAAAAATCCTGCTTTCCGGATTATCCCTCAAACAGTTTCATCCACCCTGCTGTGTAGAATAGCATCAGCTTGTGCACATAATCCGCCGCATGCTCATAGCTCATATCGTGCTCAAAGATCTCGATCAACCCTTTAAACAGCATACTGGAAAGATTATGACTGAGCTGCTCGTCTATTTCTACGAAAAAAAAGTGGTTTTCCTTCATGGTATCCAGAAATATTTTGGTGGACTCCACTTCAATTGCAATAAACTGCTCCAGATATGACTCGTATTTTGTGCCGAATGAACGACAGAATAGCAGTTTAAATACTTCGTAGTGCTCATACATGTAATCAACCATGGTACGCAATGCATCTGCAGATGCCTCTCCCAAATGATCATGCTGGGCTTTTGGATCCTGTTTCGTGTAGTTCTCATGACTCTTTCTGTAATAGTCAAGTAAATTTGCTGCTGGCTCTGCAACAATTGCATCAAACAGGTCTTCCTTACTTTTGAAACAGCCGTAAAAAGCTCCCAAAGTCAGGCCAAGCATTGCACAGAGCTGGCGCAGAGAGGTGTTCTGAAATCCCCGTTCCAAAAATGCTTTTTTCCCTTCCTCTAAAAACTTTTCTCTGGTAAGAACTTCTTCCATACTTCCTGTTCCTTTCTAAAAAAATATAGCAGTGATATATATCACTGCTATATTAGTATAAATTGACCAGCTGCGTCAAGTTCCATATTGATAATGTTTCTCAGAAGACCGGCAGAATCCGGCTATTTATAAATTCCATAGGTATTATTTACGTTCTGGATATAGATGATGCCCTTTCCCGGTTCATCGATATGCAAAGATTCCCGGATAGATGCCACGATAGCATCCGTCGCCTCTACTTCCGACAGAATAAGGACAATTTCTTTTTCCGGCTCAATGTCCATTGCGAAAAGACGGCTTGTCTCATGGATTCCCGAACCTCTTGCGTTTATGATGGTACCTCCTTTAGAACCGGCCTTCGTTGCGGCATCGATCACATTTTCCGCTCTGCCTTTCTCAACGATCGTTGTTATCACGTGATACATAGTATTATCTGCACCTCTCTCCTTATTTCTATGGTCACATGGACAGCTTCTTGCACCGATCACCGTATAAACAGATGTCGTAAATGCTATCCCATGGTTTGGCTTACAAAATTTATATTCCTGATTCAGTTTTTCTAACGTCTGCTCCGCGGTTTCACGGTCAGTCAGCAGGAAGAGGACCTCTTTTCGGATATCCGAAAGACCCATATAATCAAAAATACCGCTATGAACCGTTCCTCTGGCCAAAGATATCGTTCCACCGGAAACACCGCATTTTTTGGCAGCTTTCATCAGTTTGCTGCCCATTCCAAAATTAACAATCATACAGATCAGTTCTATATCCATTGTCCCTGTTCTCTCTTCCGTCATTGTGTACCACTCCTTTTCGACTTGATCTTAAATATAAATCCCAGTATCTGCAATGCGATCAAAGGAGTCATGGCTACCATTGCAATTACTCCGAATCCGTCTACGATGACATCCGCACCTTCAATTGCTCCGGCCGCTCCCTGTGCATAAGCCAGAATGAAGGTCGTTGTCATCGGACCAGCTGCAACTCCACCCGAATCAAACGCGATACCAACAAACAGCTTCGGAACAAAATAACTCATAGCAATCGATATCACATAGCCAGGCAGCAGATAGTGCCATAACTGCAGCTGTGGAATCAGGATTCGAATCATAGACAGTGCAATTGCGATTCCGACACTGATGGAAAGCGTAACCATTACGACGCTTCGTTTCACATATCCGCTCGTGACATCTTCAATCTGATGCGTAAGTACATAGACTGCCGGCTCAGCCAGCATTGTCACGAGACCAAGTACAAAGCCGAATATTACAACATATGCCTTGTTGTCCAGAGACGCCATACTGTACCCGACAATGCTTCCGACTTTCATAAAACCGGCATTGACGCCCGTCAGAAAGATGGCCAGTCCCAAAAAGGTAAACAGCAGACCAAACAGAATCTTTCTCGATTCGCTCCGGGAAAGGTCAAAAAATTTTCTCTGAAATATCAGGAATATAACCGCAATCGGTAAAAGTGCAATGAATACCTCCAGTGTATCCTTCGGAAATTCATGGATATAAGGACTGATAATTCCCGCCGCTTCGGACTCCTGCTCCAGGACACCGGTAATCTCGCCAGTTCTTGACACGATGCTCATAATCATAACAGCCAAAATAGCACCTGAAGAAGCGATGGCAACCATACCAAAGCTATCCTTTTCCGATGCTTTACTGTCCTTTTTCATGTTCGATATACCGGCGGTAAGTGCCAGCATAAACGGAACTGCCAGAGCTCCTGTTGTCGTTCCGGATGCATCAAAGGATATTGCCAGAAATTCTCTCGAGACAAAAAGAGAAAGAATAAACACAATACCATAGATAATCGTTAACAATTTATATAATGGGAAGTTATATACGATTCTCATCAGAGCGATAGAAAGCAGGGTTGCAATACCTGCTGAAACAATGACGACGATACTGCTTTTTGAAATCATACCGGACGTGACAGCATCAATCTGTCCTGCCAGTATATGTAGATCCGGTTCTGCAATGGAGATTGTGAATCCCAATATCAGACCGGCAATCACCAAAATCCATAATTTATTCGTTTTTGCAATAGCACTTCCCATGCTGTTTCCAATCGGTGTGATTCCGATTTCCACACCAAGCAGGAAAATCGTCAATCCGATCACAACCAGTACTGCTCCAATCAGAAAACGAAGCATCAAGGGAGTTTCAATCGGTGTCAGGGTAAAGTTCAACAGAACCACCAAGAACGTAATTGGCAAAACCGATAGTGAAACTTCTTTTAATTTTGCTGTAAATACACTCAAATACTCATAATTCTCCTTTCCATACGGGCTTTTTTGCTTCATTACCAGTTTCCAACTGCCATTCCAAGCAAATGTATGAATTTATTATACTGATTTTACAGGCCCCGGTCAACCGGACAATCAAAAACCGGCTGTAAAAATATGGTTTCTGCCCCACTTTTTACAGACGCAGTTCTTCCAGCGGAAATGGCTTGTAATAGTAATAGCCCTGCATAAGATCACATTGTGACTGCTCCAGCAAAGCAACATTATCGGCTGTTTCCACACCTTCACATACAATTGTTTTATTCAGACTTTTGACCAGCTGTATCATCTGAATCAGAATTTTATTGCCTTTCTGACCGCTCTCCTGATTCAGAAATGCCCGATCAAATTTTATTTCGTCGAAGGGCATATCTTGTAAAACCTTTAACGAGGAATACCCGCTTCCAAAGTCATCCATGGCGACCTTATAGCCCATCTTATGAATTTCTTCGACAAAAAGGCGTGCTGAGTCAAGCTCCTGGATATAGGCACTTTCTGTCAATTCAAAAATAAGCAGGGAAGAGGGAACCGGATATTTCTTTTGCAGCTTGTGGATGTTCTCTCTGAAATGTGCAAAACGGGCCAAATGGATTCTGGAGACGTTTACGGCAATTGGGACAGGCATTTTCCCTGCAAGATAATTTTCATGCAGATAGGAAAATACTTTCTCATATACATAAAAATCCATCTCCGTAATATCTCCTGTCTGCTCAAATACCGGAACAAACTCATCCGGGTAGCAGAATTGCCCGTCACTTTTCTGCCAGCGGATCAATGCCTCTACACTGCTGATACTCTTATCCGAGCAGTGCACCTTCGGCTGGACATATACCTTGAACTCTTCCATATCTATGGCGCGCTGGAAGGAATTGATGATCTCGGAACGCTTTCTTGCCGACTCGCTGAGCTCGTCATTGTAGATAGAGATATTGTGGTAGGAAGTCTTAGCATATTTATGCGCACAATCCGCATTGTTGAGCATTGTTTCGACCGATTCTGACGGATTCGTGATAAAATAGATTCCGCTTTTAATAATCAGGCGGCTCCCGCTATATGTCTGGTTGATTCGGCAGGAAAATCGTATGCTCCAGTCGCTGATCAGCTTCACGGCTTCTTCCTCCGACATGTCCGATACATCTGCTAGGAATGCAAAGTTATCGGAGTACGTCCGGTAAGCACACAGACAGAACGACTGGCTGCTCAGATCTTTTGCAAATTGCCGAAGAACATTGTCTCCCTCTCGATACCCATAGCTATTGTTGATGTAGCGAAAATTAAAAATATCGGAACACACCACCGCCAGTCTCGCGGGCACTTTCGTTATCTGAAGGACTTTACGTGCCGCGGATACAAAAGAATCATGTGTAAAGATACCTGTGAGATTGTCCCGCTCCGTGAGGTTAACCCTTTCCGTATCCAGAATCTTGCTAATCTGGTCCGTTTCCAGCATAGTACCAGACTTGATCCTCTTTTTGTTTTCATACATATTTTTATCTGCTTCTTTCAAAAGATCTTCCATCAGATAATAGTGTTTCTGCGTGCTGATTGCATAACCGCAGGCATAACTCAGTTGAATTGTACGGCCTCTGTTGAACTTTTCCGTCAGAGACTGCACGCTTCCGATATATTGCTCCATCATCTGCTCATTACAGTTTTGAATAATTACAATAAATTCATCGCCGCCAAAACGCCCCAGAAAATATTTCCGGTCGGAGGCATGCCGAAGCAGAAGCACAAAATTCTGAATCAGTTCATCCCCCTTTTCATGCCCGTAAAAATCGTTGACCTTTTTTAAATTATTCAGATCAAACATCACAAATCCGATATTGAGCGTATTGTCATTGCAGTCGAGTATGTTCATTTCCTCCAGGCAGGCATGTTTGTTCTTAATTCCGGTAATATCCGTATAGGCTTTACGCTTTAACTCCCGGTTAATTCCCTCTCTAGAGAATAAGACCGCAACAGTGATAATAGCAAGAATCAGGGTAATACTCTGATTGGTTCGGAAATGATAGTACATTTCCACATTGATATCCCGTGCAGATCTGGCATAGAATGCAGAAAGATCATAGATCTGGACAATGCCGATCACTCCCACCAGGAAAACACAAAGATACAGCAAAAAAATGGTATATTTATTCTTCATAAAGCCTCCTCTATATGATGATTTTTTTCGCCAGATCCCCGCTGATTCCAATCCGGGATCCTTTGATATTGACGAGAACATAATGATTGAATTTTGAGACAACCGTAACGACTGCTCCCGGAAGGAATCCGAGACTTTCCAGGTAATGCCGGTCTTTCTCACGTCCGCCGACACGTATGACCGTATATGGAACTCCTATGGTGGCTAACAACAATGGCATAAATACCCCTTTCGGTTAGATACAACTAACATCGATTAGTAATTATATTCCAGTCTTGTTAAAATTTCAAGGAAAATTAAAAAAACAGGTATCGTCAATTTTAAAATATTTGAAATCATGACAAAATTAAAGATTCCCTGCATATCATTATACAGGAACATGAAAATCAAAAATGGAGGAAAATGTGGACTTTAAGGACAGCCGTACATACCAAAATCTACAAAAATCTTATAACGAAGAACTGATGTACAGCGGCAAGTATGAATTATTCGGCGATATTGCCAGGACCGACGGCTATATGGAAATTTCCGTAATTTTCAATATTGTGGCCGGACAGAATCGGGAGCATGCGCGTATCTGGCTCAGAAAGATCAACGAAGGGACGCTTCCCAGTACGTCCACGAATCTCCTGCAGGCCTCCGAGGAGGAAAACAATATTGCGGGAAATGAATATCAGGATTATGCCAAGATAGCAAGAGAAGAAGGCTACGATGATATTGCCGCTCTGTTTGCAGGTGTTGCAAACATCAATTACTACCATGCGTCACTGTTTCAGCAGCAATATAATAACATTATTACCAACCAGGTTTTCTGCAAGCCTGAGGAAACTCTATGGATCTGTATGAAATGCGGAAATATCATGTCAAGGGTCTGCGCGCCGGAAGTTTGCCCAGTCTGCGGCTTCCCGCAGGGCTATTACCGGGTTCTCAGCAACTGCATTTACTAAATGGAACACCGTAAAAAAGCTGGATGATCTCTTCGTTCCCGAAAAAATAATCCAGCTTTCTTCTGCTGCAATTTTATTCTATGTCCTGCACCCTTGTGTGATCTTTTTCTAATCGCGCACTGTTGCGCTCTTTCATCGCAAAAATCTTATCCAGAAAAAAATAGGGAATCATTTCTCCACGCTCTGCCATGCCAAGCACTTCTTCCTGATTCACCCATTTTACCGCCTGCACCTCTTCCTCCTGTAAGCTAAGCGTGCTCAGATCCACGTCCTGCGTGATCAGATAATAATCATCAAATCCATGATCAAAATGAATGGTAAAATAAGGTCTGACTCCGGTAAGACGAATCTTAAGTCCCAGTTCTTCTTCCGTTTCACGCTCAGCTGCCGTCTGGCTGCTGTCACCTGAGACAGCGGAACCTCCTACCGTCAGATCCCACATACCGGACCAGCCTTTTTTCCATGGCTGGCGTTTCTGTACCAGAAGTTCATTTTTGCTGTTGAATATGCACACATGAATTACCAGGTGGTATTCTCCCGGCTTTAAGGGATCTCCGCGTCTGTGTTTTTTTCCCGTTAAAGCTCTGTCACTATCATATAAGTCCCACATTTCATCTTCATTTTCGCCTTTGTGCATGCTTATTCCCGCTTTCCTGATCTTATATCACGTTATTTCGTAGTCTTTACCGGATGCTGTCCAATCATTCTATTGAACCATAGATAAAATGGACTGTTTTGACTGCACTCCTATCACACTCTGTACTATTTTTCCCTCTTTCATTACGACAAGTGTCGGAATGCTCATAATACGGAACTCCTTGGCAAGCTCCGGTTCTTCTTCTATATTGATCTTGCCGATTTTCGCCATGTTCCCGGTCTCACCTGCCACCTGATCCACAATTGGACTCACCATTTTACAGGGACCGCACCACGATGCCCAAAAATCCAATAACACCGGCTTATCGGACTGAATCACTTCCTGTTCAAAATTATCCTTCGTTATCTTTAATACGCTCATGCCGTATTCTCCTTTCAAAATAGAATATTGAATGATGAACCTCTACCTTCATTATACTATTTTTTATCCGTTTATCTGTGACAACGTCACGCACATATTTCGATATGAAGGCTGCAGATTATTCCACAATCCAGGAAAAAATGTAATGCAGCGAATCCGGTGCCGGAAGTTCCGGTGTCGAAAGTTTTTCAAACCTTCCCGAGAGATCTCTCTCCATTGCCGCCAAATGAAAATGGCAGGCAGCAATTCCAATATCCACTCTCTGTATGTCAAACTTCTCCTCTGACAGTGTCTTTGCCTCATAAAAATGATAGCAGTTTTCACCCTGTACAATCTGCCATGGCTGTTTATTGACTGCAGACGGAGCCAGTCGCAGCATTTCAAGCGGAAAGGCATAGGCACCTGCATCCGCCTCTGTCAATGGATGAGAAAAATCTCCCTTGTAGAAAATCTCTTTCCAGCTTTTTCGCTGATCTGACTTTGCGGCCCATCTCACAACGGAATCCCGGAGTCTCTTTTTCCCAAACGGATGTCCGATTGGCGAGATTGCAGGAAACAGTTCCTTATCTTGAAAGCCCATAGCTGACGCAAACTGGCTGCGCTGAAATGTTCCGCCAAGCCAGCATGTACCCAGTCCGAGCGATGCCGCATACAGAATCAGCTTTTCAAAAGAATAGCCCACTGCTTCCAGGGCAAATTCTTCGTCTGCTGCCGCTACACCGATAAAATTCCGTGCTCCTTTTATCGTTCCATATGTGCCGAGTTTCTCTCCATTGGATGCTTCCCCTGTTTCCAGAAAACAAAAAGAAATATCTGCTCCAAAGGGATTTGAGAGTGCATGGATATAGGCATCGATTTTCGCCTTTTCCTCAGCCGTAATCCCCTGTTCCTCATAGGTTCGTATGCTGCTGCGTGCCTTTACGGTCTCTTCTACCGAGAAATCCAGTTTCATGGTCACATCCTCCTTAAAATTCGAATCCAAGATAGGTAAGCGTTCCAAAAGCATAACTACGATGCAGCAATTTCGGACGCTTCTCCTGTCCTGCTCCCATCGCGATAAACAGCGGCACAATGTGTTCCTCCCGCGGTACTGCCATTTTCACATTCGGTGCGAGATTCTGATAGTCAAATAAGTCATCCAGCAGATTACCTTCCACCTTCTCAATCAGCCAGTCATCAAATGCAACGGCCCAGTCCTTCGGTTTGGATGCATACATGTCCAGCGTGCGCAGATTATGAACCGTAGAACCGCTTCCTATCACCAGGATATCCTCGCCGCCAAGTGACTGCAGTGCCTTACCGATCTCATACTGCTCCTGCATCGGCCGAAACGGATTCACGGATATCTGAACCACCGGTATAGCCGCCTCCGGATACATGATAGAAAGCAGCGTCCATGCACCGTGATCGATCCCGCGTGTACCGTCAATACGGCTCGCAATTCCCTGCTTCTCCAGAAGTGTCTTGACCTTTTCCGCAAGTTCCGGTGAACCTTTTGCCGGATATTTCATCTGATACAGTTCCGCCGGGAATCCATAAAAGTCATAAATCATCTCATACGTTCCGTCAATCGAAGAGATTGCAGGGATTTCGCTTTCCCAATGTGCGGTAAAAATAACGATTGCTTTTGGCTTCACGTTGTTTCCGAGATCCTTCAACAGCTCCGTAAATTCATTTTTCTCTAATACGATATCTGGTGCTCCGTGGCACAAAAACATCGGTTTTACCATAGTTTTCATCCTTTCTTCGCGTACACTGTCCCTACAGTTCGGACAGATGGTCCGCTATATGTATTGCAAAATACCTGTCATAGGCTCCTTTGGATAATTTTCCGAATAAAAGGTGCGGTTTTAAGTCTGCATCATACTGTGTGAATCTGTCAATCGCATCCATAAGCTCCTGTATCCCATCCTGAAAAGTGCCGACGTCATCGATTGCCGGCGATCCAGGTACATCCGCTGCCAGATCGTGGTTCATATAACCCTGCTTTAAAAACCTGCGAATCACAGGTCTTCCCACCACGTAACGGATAAGGGCAGGCTTTAACGAAGGATATCCCGTCATGGAATATTCAATCGTCTTTGCACAGTGTACCAGCATCTGATAAGGACTGAAACCGACGCTCCCTTTCTCTTTTTTTATTTCCGGCATCTCCCATAATGCCAATATCTGCTGCTTTGCTTCATCCAAAGATGACAGTCTGATATTCAAAATAATTTCCTCCAGTTTTTTATTGGCTCTTTCAGCCGATACATGCATTATAACACATCACTCCCGTTATATATCTGAATTTTTTGAAAATTTTAAAAATGTTCAGACTGCCTGTCCAGTCAGGCGCAGGCTCCTGCCGGAGCCTTTTTCTTCCGTGCGGATTCGTACCGATTCTGCCATTTATCTATTAAAATATTTATTCATTATTTTTTCCGAAGTTCTGGTTGCAAGCGCCTGCGTCGTAAGTGTCGGATTCGGTCCTCCCAAGGCATTGTAAAGCACACTGTTATCCGCAATAAACAGCCGCTTTACCTGCATTGCTTCACAGTCGGTATCCGTGACGAATCCCATCCGCATGGTACACTGAATATGTATGAATATATTTGCCGGCCAGTTCAGACGCAATACGCTCTTTGCACCTGCATTTCTTAAAATGTCGGCTGCAATTTCCGCAAGTTTATCCCGCTTTGCCCGATCTCTTTCATTCGGCTGGTATACAATTATCGGAATAAATCCGTTTTCATCCTTGATTTCATAATCCAGGGTAACCCTGTTTTCCTGATTCACTTCATCATCGGTAAAAATCAAAAGACTTAAGGTTCTTCTGTAATCCACCATGAATTCCTTGAGTTTCCCTCCGATGACTGCACCTTCCATATCCCAGGGTGCACCCGGATTTAACTTGTTCTGGTCGTAAAATCCTTTTTCACTCGATCCATAGAACATGGAGGTATAGATGCCGGGACTATAGCCCATCGTCTGCATGACACCAAGTCCAGGGTAGTCAAATCTGGCGGCAGCATTCTGACCGGTAAACGGTGTGATATCCGGTTTCTCAATTGCATCCATGATGGCCGATTCATCAAAGATTCCTGTCACACTGTCCATCCAGTGGTTAATCAGTCCTCTTCCGACCCACGGATTATCCGGGAGTTGGGAATTCAACCAAAGACGCGGTGTTTCAATCGATCCGCCTGCCATTACAATGACATTCGCTTTTAATTCAAATCTTTCTCCGCTCCAGGTGTTTCGGTATACCACACCGACCGCATGCAGCCCCTGTTCGCCGTCTGTTTCGGTCAGTATTTTGATTACAAAGGAATTCGGCCGCACTTCCACATTTCCTGTCTCGAGTGCAAGCGGAATATAGCTTGCAAATGTAGACCGTTTGGCTACCGTCTGTACCTTGGGACCTATATGGCACCCATTGATACAGCTTCCACGGAACGTACAGCCATATTCACCATCTGTCTCTTTATTATAATCCGGTATCTGTGCCGCTTCGCCCCGAAGCAGTATCGCATTTGGCTGCAGACGGTAACCGGGCTCTGTCACATCTTTTCCTTCTAACTGGTTCCAATTCGATTTTTTGGCTCCGTAAAAAAACAGATCCTCTTTTGCAACCGGCCTGGCATTTATCACGGGAAGGGTTGCTTCCACTTTTTCATAATACGGAACCAGCTCATCGTAGGAGATCGGCCAGACATTATCCACCGAAGATGGGTATGCACGCGGACAGTTTGCCGTGTAAAGCAGGGTACCGCCACCGACTCCCGAACTCTGCCATGCATATCCACCCATTTCCACATTCCGCACCCATGGTTTATGATTTCTGTCTGCAGGTCCCCATCGGAATTTACCGCTTACTGTGTCATTCATATCATTTTCCAGATCCGTAAAGCTTTCATTGAGTAACCTGATATTCAAATCCTCCAGGCTGGAACTGGACTGCTCTCCCTGCTCCGCATTCGGTTTCGGCCATTTTCGATTCCCGTACCAAGGTCCTGCCTCCAATACCAGAACTTTGAGCCCCTTTTCTCCCAGTTCCTTCGCGGCGACTGCGCCTCCCCCGCCTGCTCCGATTATAATTACATCCGCATCACTACTCACATTTGCCTCCATCAATTTCATGTCTGTATGGGTCATTTGTTTTTACCTGACAGGTCCCGGATAATCCACCTGTCGCCAACTGTTTGGCTGAAATTCCAGAATTCTCTGATTCGGCTCATCGAGACGTGTGGATCCATAACCATACCATTCCGAATAATATCCCATCATCGTAAATCGGATCAGGGAGTCAATCATATATTTATCTGAGATCATCGGATCTCCAAGCGAAAGTATTTCCTGCTTTTTGATTCTTTTTATCACAGACAGGCGATCTCCCGGTGCAAGAGCGGAGAACGTCACACCTTGCGTAGTATCGATGGAAACCTCATTTCCTCCCTGGTATACCAGTTCTTTCGCCGCCGCATCCAATGCCTCTCCAGTTGCTATTAAAAGGGCGTTTCCTCCCAGCTCATACAGCGTTAGAATTACATATTCGTAAGTAAGAGCATCTATCGCACCATAATACTGTACTTCTCCATATTGCGCCGCCAGTCTTGGTGTCCAGGGGATAACAGCCTCTACAAAGGCTTTATAAGTATTCAAAATCTGCCGCATGGAATATTCCCCATGTTGTTTTTCTTCCAGTGACCTTAATGTATCGTACATCTGCTACCACCATAATTTATTATTCTATGTTTATGACGCAGTCAGCCGGATATTACATTTTTTTGGGATTATCGAAGGAGATATGGGAACATATCAGAAATGTACTCATACAATGAGATAGATGAATTGTTTCTTTGACAGGAGGTATCTCTATGTGTACTGCGATAACACTGCAAACCCTGCAGGGAGAAACTTTTTTGGGCAGAACAATGGATTTCTCTTATGAGATACAACCGCATGTTTATATTGTACCGAACAATTATATGTGGACGAATCCTTTAAACAACCAGACCATGCGTGACACCTATCGCTTCATTGCCATGGGGCAGCAGCTTGACGGACAACTCGGCTTTTTCGATGGTGTAAATGAGCAGGGATTTGCAGCTGCAGCTCTGTATTTTGCAGGTTATGCGCAATACGACAGACGCCCTGCTTTTCCGGGTGCAGAACAGATTGCCTCTTATGATTTTCTTCATTATATTCTTGGGAAATGCGCGACCATGGAGGACCTTAGAAAGCTGCTTGACCGGACTTATATCATAGGAATGGCAGATCCCGTCACGCAAACGGTCGCTCCGCTGCACTGGATCGTCATGGATAAAAGCAAGCGGTGCATGGTCGTAGAACAGACAGAACGAGGTCTGGAACTGTTTTATAATACAATTGGAGTTATGGCGAACAGTCCCGGCTTTCAATGGCAGCTGACAAACCTTCGGAATTACATGGAGACCTCTCCGACACAGACTGCGGAATCCTACTGGGGAACCACACTTCTGACTCCTTTCGGGCAGGCGGGGGGAACCGCCCCTCTTCCGGGCGGATTCACTTCACCCGACCGTTTCGTCCGAACCGCATATCTGAAAACACATATTCCGACACCGAAAGACAGCGCAGAAGGAATCGTTTCCTGTTTTCGTATTATGGAATCCGTTTCCATTCCAAAAGGTGCCGTGACAACTGTCTCCAATACCTATGACTACACGAAATATACCGCCTTTATCAATACGGATAAACAACAGTATTTCTTTCGGCCGTACGAGGACCTGCAGACCTATACGACCAGCCTCTCTCTGGATACCGGAGCTTCCGAACAGCTTACGGATCTTGGCAGCATCCAAAATCCTGCCAATTTTGTCAAAATATAATGCACCCGCCTGCTAACGCTGTTCCTCTTATCTGTATTGGCATCCCTGAGCCAGTTCTGCATCCGAATCATAAAAAGTGCTTTAATAGTTTCCTCTTTTTTTCATCATAAGGCGCATATCGCAATGGAATGTCAACACAGGTGAGGTTTTTGACCACACCTTTCTTATGAGAGAACGTATCAAAGCTGTATTTGCCGTGATATCCGCCCATGCCGCTGTAACCGACTCCTCCGAACGGCAGATGGTGATTGGCAATATGCAAAAAGACATCATTTACACAGCCGCCTCCATAGGATATTTCAGAAATAAGCCGATCGGCAGTCTTCTTCTCTCCCGTAAAAATATAGCACGCCAGCGGCTTTGGTCTATCTTTGATCAGTCGAATCATTTCCTCCAGGCTGCGGTAGCTTATGACAGGAAGAATCGGTCCGAAAATCTCTTCCTCCATGATTTCATGGTCAAATTCGGCCTCTGGGAGAATCGTCGGTGCAATTTTCCTCTTCTGCGGATTCCGCTTTCCTCCAAGGACCGTCTTCTCCCGATCGATCAGACCGCACAGTCTGTCATAATGGTGCACGCTGATGATATTCGGATAATCGTCCCGTTCCTGTGCATCTGCATAACGTTTTTCGATTTCCTCCTGCAGATATTGAACAAAGCGCTGTTTTACGCTTTCTTTCACGATAACATAGTCGATGGAAATACAGGTCTGCCCAGCATTGAGAAATTTTCCCCAGACAATCCGCTTTGCGGCCATCCGAAGATCTGCGGATTCGGTAACGATACAGGGACTTTTCCCTCCCAGTTCGAGCGAAACCGGCGTCAGATGTTCACTTGCAGCCTTCATGATGATTTTTCCCACACCCGGACTTCCGGTGAAAAAGATGTAATCATAGTTCTGTTCGAGAACCTCGTCATATGCTGCCTCAGCATCTACACAGCAGATATATTTTGCCGGGAACGTGTTATTTATAATGCTGCGAATGACGTTTGCCGTATGAATGCTGCTTTTGGAGCATTTTAGAACCGCACAGTTTCCGGCGGCAATCGCACCGACCAGCGGGGCCATGGAAAGATTAAACGGATAGTTCCAAGGTGCGAGAATCAGAACCACACCGTATGGTTCCGAATAGAGATAGTTTTTCGCCGGGAAGGTTGCCATCGTCCCCGCCACCCGCTTCGGTCTGCTCCACCGATCCAGTTTTCTCAGGGCTTCCTTTATCTCTGCATACACCATCCCGATTTCTGCCATGTAGGTCTCGGCATTTGACTTCCCAAGATCCTGATAAATGGCCTGACAGATTTCATCCTCGCTCTGCCGTATCGCAGAAAGCATCCTCTTTAGCATCGCCTTTCGAAACGCAATGCTCTTTGTCTGATTGCTGTTGAAAAATTCCTTTTGCCTTACGACAATTTTCCGTATTTCCGTCATAACATACCTCCGTGTCGATCAGATCATAGTGCAGGTTGATTGCCTGCATGCCAAGTAATACATCTTTATGTAAAAGCCCTTTCAGCATGGTCTCATGCGTTTCCATCAGTACAAGTTTTTTTTCCGGTGAAGATTCTGTGATTACCTTTTCAATCAGTTCACTGCATACATCCGACAGCGAACTCATGATACTGATAATCAGCGTATTACTGCAGGTGATCAGAATTCTGTCATGAAACTGCTTATCCAGAGAAGCCCGCTTTTTTCCTGCATTCTGCTTCATTTTCTCAACGATTTCATTTAATTCCCAAAGTTGAGAATCCGATAGATTCCAAACAGCATCGGCGTATACATAGAGTTCAATCGCACGGCGCAGCTGGCTGATCTGGACATAATCCACCTGCTTGATCAAAAGCATAAGCTCCATCGATTCGGTAAATGTTTTTTCAATATTGGCAACCAGATAATTTCCCGATCCCTGCCGGCTTTTGATCATCCCCATCGCATCCATGATACGAAGTGCCTCACGAATCGAATTCCGCCCCAGAGACAAAAGCTCCACGAGTTCTCTTTCGGTCGGAAGTTTATCTCCCGCATGAAGCCTGCCTGCCGTTACCTGTTCTTTGACATATGCAATTACTTTCTTATATTCTCTGTCGTTCATAGATAAATATTAACAATTCCTTTTCTTTTTTTCAATAAATTCCCCAATCAGTTCTATGCAGGCGTCGATTCCAATCACTCCACTGTTCATCGTAAGATGATAATTTCTCGCATCTCCCCATTCCTGATCGGTATAGAATTTATGAAAAGATGCCCTCTGTTTGTCCGTCTTTTCTATCACGGAACGGAGATTTTTTTTATCCACTCCATACACATCCCGAACACGGCAGATTCTTTTTTCGATATCGGAATGGACGAATACACTGGCAGAATCGGGCTGCTCCCGAAAGATATAGTTCCCGCATCTTCCAATGATGACGCAGGACTGATGTTCCGTAATACTGCGGATCAGTTCAAACTGCGCCTTCCCGATATTTTGGGAATACGTGTTCATCGCTATCGCATACAAAAGGCTGTTTACAGGCTTTTCTTCATAGAAAGAAATCATTTCCTCGTAAAAGCCTCTTTTCTTTGCCTCCCTGACCAATGCCTCTTTGTCATAAAACGGCACCCCATACCTATCTGCCAGTCTCTGCCCGATTTCATGCCCTCCGCTTCCGTACTCTCTTCCAATTGTAATGATCATTTGACCGCCTCCGTTTCCCCTTCCATTTCATACTGGATGACTCTGTTCGCTTGTTCCATTCTATAGGAAATTGGCAAAAATGGACGCCCCGATCACAGTAATCAGTCCTGCAACCGCTATCGCAAGACTGCTCATGGCTCCCTCAATTTCTCCCATTTCCATTGCTTTTGCCGTGCCTACCGCATGTGCCGCCGTACCGATGGCAACTCCTTTTGCAACGGGATCCTTGATGCCAAATAACTTGCAGACCTTTTCCGCAACAATATTTCCAAATACACCTGTGACAATGATGACAGTGACGGTAATCGTTACAATACCGCCAAGTTCTTCTGAAATTCCCATTCCAATTGCCGTTGTAATGGATTTTGGAAGCATTGTCGTATATTCTTCATGTGAAAAATGAAACAGCATGGCAAACACAAGCACACTGCCCAGACTCGAAAGTACTCCGGCGAAAATTCCAATCAGAATGGCCTTGAGATTTTTCTTGAGCAGATCAATCTGCTCATAAAGCGGAACCGCAAGACATATGGTTGCAGGCGTCAGCAGATAACTCAGATATTTTGCCCCATTGTTATAACTGTCATAATCCACATGAAAGACCAGCAGAACCACAATGACCAAAAGAATGGAAATAAGAAGCGGATTAAATATGGTCAGTTTGAATTTCTTCCTCAAAAACAGGCCCGCCTGATATCCCACAATACTGATAAACACACCGAAAAATGTAGATTCTGCCAATAAATGATTCATTGCTTTCTCCTCTTGTCCATTCTGATCACAAACTGTGTGACCCTTCCCGTAACCGCCATGACCAGCACGGTCGTAACCACTGTAATAATCGAGATTGGAATCCAGATATCCTTCAGGATTCCCCATGTATTTAATATTCCTACCGATGCCGGAATGAACATCAGCGGCATAATCTCTATCAGAAATGCGGCTGCCTCTTTGATCTGCTCTAAATCAATCAGCTTTGTCAGAAGCGCGAGCAGAAGCAGAACCAGACCATAGATACTCGCAGGAATCGGCAGGTCAATGAAATACCTGCATACCTCACCCAGAAACGTAAAAAATAAAATCAATCCAAACTGTTTTAAGAACTTCATCGTAACACCTTTCATCTTTTCTGGAACAAACGTGTACTTCGTACGCTTTCGCGTCCTATTCCTTCGGACGTACCGCTTTTGTTCCGCGCGAAGCCGCGCATGTGAATTTAAATCCAGAAGGAAGACATCTCTTACATACGCCAATGTGACAAGGTCTTTCCTTGAAAAAATAAATACTCCTCAAATTGGTTATACCAATTTAAAGAGTATTCTATTCCTAAGGAAACACAAAGTCAATATGAAAACGGGATCGTACGGCAAAAGTTTTCTGTATCCCATCCCGAATGCTATTTGAGACGGCTTCCCACATAAGAACCGAATCCCCCGGCGACATTCACCACATCATATCCCTGCTTTAAAAGCATGCTGCACGTCCTTGCGCTTCTCGCGCCGGACTGGCACATAATATAACAGGTCTTTTCTCTGTTTAAATATCGATCCGGTTCCTTGAGGAGATCGCCCATCGGTACATTTCTTGCTGTTTTCAGACATCCCCTTTGATATTCATACGGCTCCCTGATATCAATCAGATCTATGTTCCCGAGATACTGGTCAATGTCATTTACATGTATCGTCTTTCCGGTCTCTCTTTTTAAAAATTCAAACATGGTCTTTTCCTCCTGTATTCCTCTGTTTTTCGGATCGTTGCTTTGTAAATTTCTTCTTTTTATTATATCAGCCTTTTTCCGATTATCAGTGACCTTATCACGTAAGAACTTTCACACGTATAAAATATCCAGAAAATAAACCACTCTTGTCTAAGAAATCAATATAAATCCGTTCATTGTCTATCCCATACAGACATGAATCAACCACACATCATTCACACAGAGTTCCGCGGTTACCGCAATACTGCTTCCATCATATTTAAAATCCAGATTTTCCTCTTTCATATCAGACTTCTCAATGATATCCTGTAGCTGATCTTTTGTCATGGATACCGGCTTTCCCATCTCCATCCAGAGAAAATATGGATTGCAGTGCTGTTCATCTATTTTTTTCACCGTCACGGAAACAGGTGATTTATCTGACATGAGTTTTAAATCCAGAATCTCCTCTGGTAAATTTATTTGCTTCATCTTTTGCCGGAACAGGAGAATCTGAATACTCTCCGTTTTTCGAAATGCTGCAATACCAATCTCCCCGTCCGTGGCATGCTCACCGATCAGCAGTCTTTGTCCTCCCACTTCACTCATCATACGCAGCGCATGATAAACCGGTTTTGGTATTCCATGGCTGGTCATAAGACCAAAGCCTCCATGAAACTCCTCCTGAAAATGATGAAATTCTTCAAAGAGATCACTAAAGCACCAGATACTCGATAAATCTACACTTTCTTCCGTATCAAGAGATGCCTTTATGTCATATGCGGCAACTTTTCTCGTATCATTGGATTCCGCAGAAAAAATTGCATTTGCATTCCATTCCGTATATATGACCGGCAGGGTACCGGCAAAGCCTTTTACAAGCTCCGCATTTCTTCGGAAGCTGTCATTGGGAAGCTCTTCTATTTCTGACTTATCCCTCATAATCTGACGATATCCCTCCAATATGGTCCCGGCTTTCTTTTCTGTAAATATCTCCCGATTGAGAAAATCTTTTAACACAAATTTTTCATTCTCCTGCTCCAGATCCACGGCAGCGTCCAGACCTCCGATCGGATCTCCCGCATATTGATGTGTGGAAAGGAAATCAACCGGTACATCCTGCTTCCTGCAATATTCCAAAAAGCTTTGAACCCACTTGCTTCCGGATGTTGCCGGTCCTCCTACACGCAGATTTCCATTTACACGTTTGATGGTTCTTGCCGTCACCTCATACAATTTATAATAATCCTTTTTCTTTCCCGCAAAAAAGCCATATAGATCCGGTTCATTCCATACTTCAAAATACCAGCTCTCCACCTCCTCCTTACCATATCGGTATAGCAGAAACTGAATCAGCTGTTCTATCAACTCACTCCAATGTCCGTAGTCCTGTGGGGGACTGATGTTTCCTTTGTAGTAAAAAAAACACTCCTCTTTTGAAGAGCCCAACAATTCCGGCATAAAGGATAATTCCACAAACGGCTTCATTCCGCAGGAGAGGACATTATCATATACTGCTGCAATCTTTTGAAAATTATACTCTACAAAATTTTCTGCTCCATCGATTGGGAAAATATGATACAGGCTTTTTACCACATCCATATCGTCACTCAATATCCCATGGAATCTGACATATTGAATTCCCAAATCCTCATGCACTTTTGTCAGCATTGCGACATAATCCGTCCGCAGCGCCATGGTTGCATGGTCACTCCCTACACAGAACTTCCAGTGTCTGCGATAAGGGATGCTTTTTTCCTGGCTGTCAATTGTAAATTTCATTCTATCCGCCCTTCATTTCCTGCCTGGTCCCTGCTTCTTTCCCGAAATTCCATCGGTGTGATTCCGGTAATCTCTTTAAATCCTTTGGAAAAATAAGAAAAATTACTGTATCCGACCTGAAGTGCAACGGTCTTAATCGGGATTTCACATACCAGCAGCTTTTTTGCTTTCTCTACGCGTTTCTCCAGCACATACTGAGCGAGTGTACGCCCCGTCTCTTTTTTAAACAGCCTCGAACAGTAATCGGGGCTGATATATACCAGATTGACCAGATCATTCCGGCTGATTTCTTCACAAAAATGCCCGTCCACATATTGTAATATGGTCTCCATCAATGACCCTTCCTGATCTGTAAACTTTTTATATTCGATTACCTTATCTATCAGAAAACTGCAGTAAAGACACATGTCCTGGGCGGAATTACAGGCTCTCTGATAATACCGTTCTGCCTGTTTTTCCGCAAACAGTCTATGAGCCTGTATTCCCGATTCATGCAGAAAGGAATAAATCATCTGTGTGAGATCCTGCCGAAAGGCCCGCAGATCCTTTTGGGAAAAATCCCGTTTCGCCTTCTCATATACATACTCATTGACAGAATTGGTCAGTTCTTTCTTATTTCCGGTTTTTAACAGACTTTCCCAGATTGAAATATCCGGTGTCATATAGATATAAGTAGACGGCCGATAATCGTCCATCCGCAGAATATGCCCCTTGGAGTTCAATGTATTTTCCATCATACCCTTCATACTCTCCAGTTGATCTCTCAATTCCTCCTCTATACAGACATGACCGACGGCAATTGTCGCTTCAAAATGCAGCTTTTTTTCGCAATTCTCCGATACCAGCTGCATCACTTCCTCCAGTGAGCCGCTGTCCGGAGCGATATCTCTGGAAAAACGGCAGACAATTACCCATATATTCTCTGACATGGGAAAGACACTCTCCGCCTTCAGATACACGGTATCGATCAGCTCATACAGTACATTTTTCAGAACAAACTCAAACATATCCTCGCCCCACAGCATTTCTACGCTGGAAATGGCCGCCTTCAGTGTTGCGAGTATAAAAAAATCCTGCTGGTCATAGCCCAGATACCGGATACCGGTTTCCTTCTTTTTTCCATCAGAGAGAAAATACCGCTGCCACAGCAGTTCTTTTGTTTCTTTTTCGCTGTCTAACCAATAATTCTTTGCCTTTCCGTCTTTCTCGTTTTGCACTGCTTTCTTCAATGCATGTCCAATTACTCCGGTCACCTTTTTCCTGTCAATCGGCTTTAGAAGGTACTCCATGCTTTCCAGATGAATCGCCTGTTTCGCATAAGTAAAGTCCGCATAATTCGTCAGAAAAATGCATTGTATCTCATATCCGTTCTGTCTTACCCATTCCAGGAGCTCCAGACCGGAACCGCCGGGCATTTCGATATCGCAGAGCATCGCATGAATCGGCACTGTCTGAATGATTCTCTGCGCCTCTTTCATTCCGGATGCCACAAAAATTCGTTCTATGCCAAGTGATACCCAGTCGATTCCGCTTTGCAGCTCCTGCAAAATGAGCTGATCATCATCTACCAACAATATGTTCATACATTATCACTCCCTCCGCTCATTTAAAGGTATGTTTATTTCGGCGACGGCTCCTCCGATCGGACTGTTATAGAACTTTGAAGTTGCATCTTCACCATACGTATAGCGAAGCCTTGCCCGAATATTGGCGATTCCAATGTGATTTCCATCTTTCTGGCTCAGCTCCCCGCCTTCCTTCCATAAACGGATATAGTCCTCCGGGTATCCCTTGCCGTTATCACCGATCATAATACACAGGAATCCTTTTCCAAGCATTTTTTCGATTGTCACGGTGACGGATACTTCCAGCTTCTGTTCCGGTAATTTCCCGTACTTGAAGGAATTTTCGACCAGTGTCTGTATGACCAGCGGGGGAACTGTGTATTGTCTTGCTTCCAAATCGACATAGATATCAAGATCGACTTCGTCCGGATAACGTAACTTCATAATTTCAAAGTAATCCCGTACATGTTCAATCGCTTCTTCCACAGTAACTGCTTCCATACCTGCCCGAAAGAAATAGCGCAGGTAGCGGATCGTATCCAGACACATTTTCTCAGCATCTTCGATCCGATGTACCTGCAGCAGACCATGTACCATGCCCAGGCTGTTTAAAAAGAAATGCGGTTTTAACTGGAGCCTCATATTATCCATTTCCAGCTTTTGCCTCTGCAGCTTCTGTTCGTATATATCTATTTTTAACCGTCTTATCTGGTGCATCATATCCCGGAACTGAACATTTACCTGTTCCAGTTCCCGTATATCACTGCTGGTCAGTTCCCTCTTATCATCTCCGGTATAGGCAAAGGCCTGCAATTCCCTTGTGAATTTCTGTACAGGAGTTATTATTTTTCTCTTTGTGTAAACAGCGGTAATACCAAAAACAAGCAGCGTAATTAAAACCGTAAACAATATTGCCGCCTGTATCATCAGAATTCTTGCAAAACCGCCGTATCCTGTCATCAAAACAGCGATTGAAATCCCCAATTGAGGAGAACTTTCTGTTACGACCTGAACCCGCTGAAATGGAAATTGATAGTAGGTGCCACCGCTTGTCAGAAGCTCTTTTGACAGATGCAGGCTCTTTTCCTGCTCCTCACCGGATAGTACTGAGCCGTCCGGTGCGACCAGCATGACTGCATTATTTTCTCCCTGATAGATTTCCTCTAAAGATTGAATCATGATATGGGACGGTACATAGCAGATAAACCAGACATTATTATTGCAATAGGCGCGCAGCATATAATACTCATCTCCATATTGAAACGGAATCCAGAGAAACAGGTCCTTGGTCAGAACTTCCTCTTTGCTGATTTTGTCCAATATGACATCCACCAGCCCGTTTTCCTTTGCATTCTGCATGTCTAACCAGGAACTGCCAAGTACTTCATCCGTTGCTGCAAAATAGTAAAAAAACTGATAGTCTTCGTTACTTGCAAAGGAGTACGAAATTTTATCCGTCAATTTAATGCGTGCATCAAATTGATCCAGCGCAGATCCATTCAGGACCTGCATCAGTAAATCCTGATTTTCCATCAACAGGCGCCGCATATTGTAACTGATCTCTCCGCATTCGTCATAGATCTGGTTCGTCTGTAAGACTGCCATCTGTTTCATCTGTTCGGCAGTTGTCGCATTGACAGAACGCATTGATACTGTGCTCACAATAAAATCCAGCAGTCCTACCACCACCAGTGCAATCAACGCGCTTCTTTGCCTGACAGCAAATGTATGCCTGTCCGGTTTCGCCCCCTTCTTTCTCAATGGAACCCCTCCTGCTATACGTTCTAAATACTATGATTTCATTTCATTATTTATAGCATGGTTTATTTTGTCAACAATTCTTTCGATGAAAGCCTCATCTGCCTTTCCTTTCAGGTAACTGCGAAGTGCTCTTAAAGGCGAATCGTTCACTATAGCGGCAAGCATTCTGCTCATACCCTCTCCGAGCGTATCCTGGTTTTCCAGCTTTGAAAACGGCAGTTCTCCTACTTCCTCCTTTAAAATTTCCTGAAGGACTGCGGCAGCGGTTGGATTCGATCTGATGTCACCCAATGTTGAATTCCGGTGGCAAATCCATCCGGTTGCTGAACTATCGGAAAATTGTACGGTTGCACTCAGGCGGATGTCTCTGCTGGAGGCCCCTATCAGAATCTCATATTCTCCCTGCTCAATACTCCATTTTCCGGTATCTTCATTGAAATATCGGAAGCTTCGGCTGTCCAGGACAATTTCGATTTCTTTGGTTTCACACTTCCATAAATGAACTTTTTCAAAGCCTTTCAACTCTTTATCCGCTCTCGATATGCCTGAGTTCTTCTTCCGGACATATACCTGAACCGCTTCTTTCCCGGAGCATTCTCCGATATTGGAAAGATCAAAACGGATATTTATGGTATCCTCTGCAGTCAGATTTCTTTTATCCAGCTTCAGATTGTCATATTTAAATTCTGTATAACTCAGTCCATGCCCGAACGGAAACAATACGTCCATTTCCCTAATATCATAATAGCGGTAACCGACAAAAATACCCTCTCCATAGTGAACGATATCTGACTGCCCGCCAAAATCCAAATAAGAAGGATTGTCCTGCAGCCGTTTCGGAAACGTCTCTGCCAGTTTTCCGCTCGGATTCGCGATTCCAAACAGGATATCCGCCTGTGCCTCTCCGACAGCTTCTCCGGCCAGGTAACATTCCAGTATCGCCGGTACACGTTCTGCCCACGGCATCTCAATCGGGCAGCCATTATTCAGCACCACCACGAGATTTGGCTGAACCTCCGCTACCGCTTCTATCAGAATATTCTGGCAGAGCGGAAGTCTCATATGTTCGCGATCATAGGCCTCTGATTCCATAAATTCAGGCAGACCGGCAAACAGCACCGCAGCATCGCTTTCTTTTGCCACACGAACCGCTTCCGCAATCAGTTCCTCATCTACCTCTCTATCCGTCAATTCATATCCCTGCGCATACGTAATCGTTGCATACTGCCTGCAGCTGTCAAGTGCATTGGAGATTCTGGAAGCATTGATGTGACTGGAGCCTCCCCCCTGATAACGTGGCTGTTCGGCAAACTTTCCGATGAAAGCATAATTTTTTCCCTTTTGTAACGGCAGTATCCTTTTATCCTTCTGTTCTTTGTTTTTTAAAAGCACCATGGATTCACACGCCGTCTGACGCGCAATCTCATGATCTGCTTCCCGGTCAAATGCCTCCGGTTCGGATATAGCATCCACATATCGGAATATGATATTGAGAATACGTGCAACTGCCCGATCCAGAATCGTTTCCTCTAACGTTCCGTCTTCCACGGCCTTTACGATCAGTTTGTCGTTCACGCCACCGGAATCCGGCATTTCCAGATCCTGTCCGGCCAGAAGACCTTTTACCCGCTCATCGCATGCACCCCAGTCTGTCACAACAAACCCATCAAATCCCCATTCTTCACGTAAGATTTCTGTCAGAATGCGATGGCTTTGCGATACATATTCGCCATTGACGCGGTTATAGGAGCACATAACCGTCCAGGGTCTCCCCTCTTTTACGGCTTCTTCAAACCCGGCGAGATAAATCTCTCTGAATGCACGCTCGCTGATCTCCGCAGAGACGGTCGACCTTCTTTTTTCCTGATTATTCGCGACAAAATGCTTTACACTGGTTCCAATATTTTCAGACTGTACGCCCTGAATGTAAGCAGCTGCCAGTTGTCCGGATAAGTAAGGGTCCTCCGATAAATATTCAAAATTCCTGCCGCATAGCGGGCTCCGCTTTATATTGATTGCAGGTCCCAAAAGGACTGCCACATTTTCGGCCCTGCATTCCTTTCCTAAGGTTTCCCCTACCTTTTGAGCCAGACTTCGGTCAAAGGAACTGGCCAGCCCGGCTGCGGAAGGAAAGCAGACTGCTTTTATAGAATCATTAATTCCAAGATGATCTGCATTTTCATCCTGCTTACGCAGTCCGTGCGGTCCGTCGGCAACCATGATACGCGGTATATTGAGTCTTTCTATACTCTTGAGATGCCAGAAATCGGCACCGGAGCAAAGACCGGCTTTTTCTTCCAAAGTCATTTGTTCTACGATTTTTTCAATATCTCTCATATTGTTACGCACCTCTCTTCTTTTTATCCTTTTACTGCTCCAATTGCAATTCCCTCCGCAAAATACTTCTGTAAAAACGGGTACAGGACAATAATGGGAAGCATTGCGACAAACGCAATTGCCATCCGCACGGAAACCGTAGGCATGGATGCAGTTACACTGGTCATGTTCTTCGATAGCAGTCCGCTCGTCAAGGCCTGCTGATCGCTGATCATCTTATTTAACAAATTCTGAATTCCCCAATATTTCTCCTGATTTACGTAATACAGACCATTGGTCCAGTCATTCCAATATCCCAATCCGGCAAACAGACCGGTCGTTACCAGAATCGGCTTTCCAAGCGGAAATACAATTTTAAAAAATACGGTAAATTGATTTGCGCCATCAATCTCTGCAGCTTCGTACAACGGCTCCGGTATTGCCTGTACAAGATAAGTACGGATCAGCAGGACATTGACCGCACTTAACAGCAGGTTTGGAACAAGCAGTGAAAATATCGTGTTTTTAATATGGAACATACTCGTATACATCATGTACGTCGGCACCAGACCACCATTGAACAGCATCGTAAAAAACACATAAAACGTAATCACCCGTTTAAACGGTAAATTTTTCTTTGAAAGACCGAATGCCAGCATAGAACTCATCATTACATTGCAAAAGGTCCCCACCGCAGTCACCAGTATCGTAACGCCATATGCATGGAAAATTTTCTGCCCGTTTTCAAAAATATACCGATAGGCTTCCAAACTGAACTTCTGCGGAAACAGAGAATACCCGTTCATAATCAGTGTATTTTCATCTGTAATGGAGGACATAAACAGTAAAAGGAAAGGAAATATCATAAAAATCGTCAGGACACTCAAAAAAACATGGCAAAAAATCTGATAGTAATAATTCTCTCTTGTCTTTAACATCTTACCCTCCCTTAGAACAGTGCATTTTCTTTGCTGAATTTACGCACAAGTGCATTTACCGTTAACACAAGGATAAATCCTACGATTGACTGGTAAAAACCTGCCGCAGCAGACATACCCGGATTATTTTGCTGCAGTAATGCACGGTATACATAGGTGTCAATTGTATTTGTGGTAGAGTAAAGGGCACCGGAATTCTGAGGCACCTGGTAAAACAGGCTGAAATCAGAAAAGAAAATTTTACTGATGCTCAACATGACAAGTGTAATGACCGAGGGAATTAATCCAGGCAGTGTCACCTTCGTCATAAGCTTCCACTTTCCTGCACCATCAATTCTTGCAGCTTCATAAATCTGCCTGTCAATTCCGGCAATACCGGCAATATAAATCAGGCACCCATATCCAATCCCCTTCCAGAAATTCGTCAGAATCAGTATGACCGGCCACACACTCGGCGTTGAATACCATGAGATCGGGTCAAGCCCCAGTGCAGGCAGTATTGCATTATTCAACATTCCGTTTTCATTGCTTAACAGCGCAAATGCAATATAAGATACAATCACAAATGACATCAGAAACGGAAATAAAATGGCACTTTGATATATTTTTTTTGCCCGCTTGCTGGTTACATCAAAGATCAGAATTGCTATGATAATCCCAAACAAATTGTTAATCAGGATGAATGCCAGATTATAAAGAAGTGTATTTCTGGTAATTACAAAGGCCTCTTTTGACTGGAACAGATAAATGAAATTACTATACCACGGATCTGCCCACGGACTTTTCCAGATTCCGTCCATAAAATTTACGTTCTTAAATGCAGCTATGATACCAGCCATCGGGATGTAATTGTTAATAAAAAGATAAATCAGTCCTGGGCACATCATAATAAATACCGGTGCCCAATGTTTCCATTGGGCAGCCTTTTTGTTTTTATGAAGCATTCTGCTTCCTCCTGTTAATTTTGTTTGTCAGCAAGCCATGCATCTAACTGTTTCTGTTTTTCATCTATGACTTTTTGAATTCCCGCATCCTCTAACGCTTTTATAAACTTCGGAAGTTCTACATCGGGATCTGCTACACCTGCATTAAAAGCATCCACATACTGACTTTTTACATTTTCTATCGCGGCGATTTCCGAACTCAATGCGCTGCTGTCATAAGCGAATCCCAAAGCACACGATTTTTGCGCGGATTTTGTGACTTCAATCTGTTTTTCCCACAAATCAGGATCATTTCCTTCCCAGATACCGCCAAGGCTTGCATTTGGCAGTTCCCAGCCCTGATTAAATGTATACGTAGAGGTTGTAACATCCACACCATCCGGATAGGTATATAAGCCATCATCTGAAACGACATAATGTTCATCTTCAATTCCATAGTTAAGCAGATCTGTAACTTCACTGCTTCCATAAAGATAATTCAGTAATAAGAATGCACGTTCCGGATTTTCACTCGACTGTGCGATTCCCCAGCTGTTATACCCATATCCGGTTGTAGTAAGCTGTCCCTCCGTAACCGGGATGTTGTACATTTCCGTTCCGCAGGATGCTGAATTTGTAGCTTCTGCCTCAGGACCTCCAGGTGTATAGAAGGAAAATGCACGCCCTGCCTGCACAGCTGTGGATGCCTGATCTGTCGTGGTTGCTGCATCTTTGGATATCCAGCCCTTTTGTGCCCAGTTATAATGGCGTGTGACCAGATCTTTATAATCATCACTTGCAAACCAGTTTACAACTTCCGGACTCTCCCCATAATTTAAAAGGACTCCATTGAAGTCTGTCAGCGGATCACAGGTTTCATAACGGCTGTCAGCAGACATTCCCTTTGTAATCCACATCATAACCGAAGAAGGGTGGTTTTCCTGCACCTTTTCATAAACTGCATCCATATCATCCACACTTTTGATATCATCTCTGGTAAATCCCGCTTCTTCCAGCCAGTCCGCACGAAGGCAGATTGTAGATACTCCGGAAGAACCCTTTACAACCGGAATACCGAACATAAAATCGTTAATGCTCGCCGTATCCACAAGCTCTTCACCCATCTCAGAAAAGGCACTTTTGATATTGTCTCCGTAGTTTTCAACATAGTCTTTTAAATTTACCACCATCTTGTTATTGATGAAGGACCCGGCAGCACTGTTGATAATCGGGATTAAATCCACTTTGTCACCGCCCTGGAGCATCAGTGGCAGCTGTGTACTGTAATCACCGTAAGACAACATGACAATATTTATTTTTGTATTAATGTCACGCATCAGAATCTCATTGATTTTGTCTACAACCTTCTGTTCATCCGGCTGTTCACTTCCCATTAAAACAATCGTTGCCTCATAAGTTTCACTTGTATCAATTCCATCCACTTCACTGGAACCTGTTTCTGTTCCGGCCACTGCTCCCTCTGAACTTCCATTCGCTTTGGAAGATTGATTTCCCCCGTTCGAGCAGCCCGCAAGCAATCCTATACTCATGGCACAGACCAAGAGCAATGATAATACGTTTTTCTTCATTTTTTTTCCTCCCAATTTTGTTGAACTTTCTATTCCCTTTGTATTTTTATTATAGTTTGACCGATTTTTAAAATCTATAATAGTTCTGTCCTCTGTCTAACAAGAATCTGTCCAAAGAACCAAAGTGCACTTTGGTGCACTTCGTACGTTCCCGTATTCTACTGCTTAGAAAGTGCAACTTTTGTTCCGCGCGCGAAGCTGCGCATCTAAATGTTTTTCTATTGGAAATTCATAGCCTCCATACGTTCATGTAACAAGGTCTTTTCTATAGAATAAAGAAACCGCGGCATAATATGCCGCGGCCTGTACGTTCTGTATTAATTTTAATATACCTTTACTTCTTCTTCACCCTTCAAGACTCTCAACGCGCCCTGTGCCAATGCCAGTAACTCATCTTCGCCCGGATAAACGGTAAATGGAGCAATCCATTCTGCTTTCTTTTTAAGGCTCTCAACAACGTCTGCACCATAGGCTATTCCGCCGGTCACGATGATCTGGTCGACTTTGCCCTCTAATACACAGGCCATGGAACCAATGTCCTTTGCCACCTGGAACAAAAATGCCTGCTTCACTTCCGATGCATGCGCATCGCCTTCGTTCGCCATTTTTGTAACGTCACGCATGTCGTTCGTTCCAAGATATGCATTGAAACCGCCTTTTCCAACAATTTTACTGTATATCTCTTTTTCGGTATAGTCGCCTGAAAAACACATTTTTATCAAAGCACCGCTTGGCACACCGCCAGCTCTCTCCGGAGAGAATGCACCGTCTCCGTCAAGTGCATTGAATACATCGATTACGTTTCCGTTTTCATGCGCTCCTACCGAAACACCACCGCCCATATGTACCACAATCAGACGCAGGCTTTCATATGGTTTCCCTATTTCCTTTGCATAACGCTTTGCCACTGCCTTCTGATTCAAAGCATGAAAAATACTGACTCTTGGCAATTCCGGAACTCCGGAATATCTTGCAATCGGAATCAGTTCATCCACAACAACCGGATCCACGATATAGGATGGAGCCTGAATACTGTCTGCGATTTCCTTTGCAATGATTCCACCCAGATTGGAAGCATGCTGTCCCTGTCTTCCGATCTCCAAATCATGAAGCAGTTCCGGTGTCACCGCATAAGTTCCTCCCGGAATCGGTTTTAACATACCGCCTCTTCCGACTACGACATTCAGATCCTTGACATCAAAGTTCTTTTCTTTCAGTAATCCAAGAATAATCTTTGCCCGAAAATCCTTCTGATCGACAATCGAGTCATATACAGCCAGTTCTTCTGTCGTGTGTCTGAGTGTCTCCTCAAACAGCAGATTCTCATCTTCAAAGACACCGATCTTTGTGGATGTGGAACCAGGATTGATAATTAAGCTTTTTATGGACATGGTATCCTCCTTTGCACGCCTGCTACTTGTTTTTTCTCATTTCTTCTGATACAACTGCGGCCAATGCCATAGAGTTCACCTTTGTTTCAAAGGTATCAGAACGGCTGGTCAGGATAACCGGAACTGTGGTTCCAGTCAGGATACAGGCATTTTTCACATTCAGTAAATGCACAATTGCCTTATACACAAGGTTTCCCGCATGAATATCTGGAAAAAGTAAGATATCTGCATCTCCCTGAATCTTGCGATCTGTTGCACCCTTGTGTTTTGCTGCTTCCGGATCAATTGCAAGATCAAGCGATAACGGTCCGTCAATGATACAATCGGTAATCTTTCCCTCTTCGTTCATCTTTGTAAGCTCTGCAGCATCCATGGTTACCGGCATTTTCGGATTGACAACTTCAACTGCTGCAAGCGGTGCAATCTTTGGCACTGCAATACCGCAGGCTCTGGTCACCGGTAATGTATTTTTAATAATATTCACTTTATCTTCCAGGGTCGGATATGTCATAAATGCAACGTCTGTCAAAAACAGCAGACGGTCAATTCCCGGAATATCAAACACGCATACGTGCGATAATACTCCGCCTGTCCGTAATCCTACTTCTTTGTCGAGTACGCTCTTCAAAAAGTTTTTTGAATCAATCAAGCCTTTCATGTACATGTCCGCTTCACCGTCGTGGGCCAGTTTCACAGCTCTGAGAGATGCTTTAATATCATCTTTTTCATCAATGATACGGTAACTGTTAAGATCCATTCCAATGGTGGAAGCAATCTCCCTGATCTTATCTTCATCTCCAACAAGAATTGCATCTGCAATCCCTCTTTTTTTCGCCTCTGCCACTGCTTCTAATACTGCGGCATCCTGCGCTACGGATACGGCCACTTTTTTCATGTCGCATTCACTCACTTTAGCAACAATTTCATCAAAACCCTTTTTCATCTCTGCACCTTTCCACCCAATTCACAAGTGGGTATTATAAAATGTTCTGTTTGTTAAAATAATAACACACATTCCAAATAATAGCACACAGGGTTTTAAAAATCAATATCTGAGCGGATTGTTTCCTATTGAAAGCAAGAACGCTATTTTTCCACACTTCTTTCCTGAACGGTTACCCGGATGACATCTCCCGGCTGCTTACCAATTTTTGCTCTAATTTCCTTTCTTATTCCAATAATATGGCAGGGGGTCTTCATTCTGACCAGACTTCCCTCATATGGTTCTCCGTCAAATGTAGCTCTGACCGGCACTCTTCCTTTTCCAAATTCCGCCTTGACATCAAATGGTATTTCTATATACGCACCATCGATATCAGGCACTTTCCTGATTTCCGCTTCAAATTCATAGACTTTTTCGTTCATGCTTCACACCACATCCTTTTTCATTTTAAAAAAACAGCTGTCATAATTATGGGAAGCATCAGTTCCAGCAAAATCGTACCGTCTGTGACCGTCACAAACAGCTCTGTCCGATTCCTGTCTTTCCGAAATACATGCTGTATAAATGCCAGCATATAATACAAAAAACCAATCATCCATACCCCGCTTCTGTAGGGAGCATAAAAGAGCGAAAGAATTCCGCACAGACCCACTGCAAGATTGGAAAATCCGAGCTCCCGAACAATAGTATATGCATTTTCTTCCTTTAATTCAAATATATTTCTGGCCGTAAATGCAGGCTGCAGAATCTGCTTGAGTCCGCAGGTAAAAAGCCTCATTCCGATTCCCCAGAACAGAATCCATTTCATCGTGACTGCGGAAAGTATCTTGTGATTCAAGAGCCAATCCACTGTAATGGACAGGAACGGCAGTATATAAAAAAATAAAATCACCGATATCTCGAAAAGTCCTATTCTCTCTTTTTTCTTTTCCATCTGTTCCATATATCCTCCTTAATGAATGAATTTTATTCATCTTTGTTTTTATTGAAAGGGCTTCCAATGGAAGCCCTTTTTGATTACAGCGCTATTTTTTTTAATGCTGTTTCCAAAAATTCGATGATTTTCTTATTCTTTTGTTCTCTCGGAATATCTTTATCCAATAAAATTCCCAATTGCCCGAATACAATGAAAGCTGCGGCTGTGTCGGGATCTTCCAGTCGAATCCGGCCTGCTTCACACTCCTTTGAAAATAAGGCTTGAACATGCGGGCAGACTTTTCTGCAAATAGCCAGTGACAACCGATCATGAAAAGAATCCGTTCCCTGCCCATGAAAGATATCATAATACGTCCGATCCTCTTTTTCAATATTCGCAAAATCAGGCATGCATGAAATCTTTTCCGGCAGTTCCTTCGAAGGATCCTCCAGAATACCGATCAGCTTGTCGGCAATATGCTGTGCATATGCATCCACGGCACTTTCAAAGATCTCTTCTTTTGATTTAAAATACCGGTAACACAGCCCCTGTGATATCCCGAGAGCTGCTGCAATATCGGAAATCGAGGTTTTATCATATCCCTTTTCTTGAAACACGCTTATAGATGCATCCAATATCTCTTTTTTTCTGACTTCAACAGACTTTATTTCCCGCATCTTATTCCCCTTTCCTGCCAGAATTTACTCTAGCAGAAAAGATTATTTCTGTCAATGAATAATATTCATTCATATGAATTTAGATATCAATTTAACTGCTTCTCATCTCAGACTCTATGCAACCGTCTCTCCCTCTAATTTGAATTCCTTTACAAGCAGTTCCAATTCGATCGCATTTTCTTTTAACACCCCTGTACTTTCTGCCAGATGTGCAGACTCCACATTTGTTTTGTTTACTTCCTGGAAAATATTATTTACCTGATCGGTACTGTTGGCTGCCAACTGGGAAATAGCACTGGTCCGGTCCGTCACCACCTGCAAAGATGCGGACAATCCTTCGGATGCTGTGCTTAAGTCAGCAACGATGTTCTCTATCGATTGGGAATTCTGATCATATTCCTCTACTATCCCTCGGAATTTTTCATAGTCCGCTTTTACATTCTCTGAAAAGAAGGAAAGCAGATTGCCGGAACAGGTTGACAATTCCTCTACTGCAATCTTCACTTCATTCACCACTTTCGTGATCTTCTCCGTATTTTTTCTTGATTCTTTGGATAGATTGCGAATCTCCGTCGCAATGACAGAGGACCCTGCTTCCTTATTTTCTGTATGGCTCGCTTCTTTATTTGCATTCAAAGCCAGCTTGTTGGTCTGGGAAGAGGCTTGCAGGATCGTATCCAGCAGAACCTGAATCTGATCTACCGCCTGAATATTCTGAAGTGCCGCTTCGAGTTTTCCACTGGTCGCTTCAAACAGTTCTTCCGTCCGATTGACGGATTCCTCCAATTCGGTTTTCGCCCTGCCGGCTTTCTCCGAGATATCGGTGGATATCGCTGCTCCGTCTGAAGCTTTATCTGCAATCGACTGTATCGCTGCATTTATTTCCGTCGCGGTCTCCGTAAGGGTTTTCGAATTATCCGATACCTCAGTTATGTCTTTCTGCACGATCTCAGCCAGCTGATTCACAGCTTCAATCTCCTGGCTCAGCTTATGTAACTCTTCTGCATGAATGCTCACATGACTGCCGATATCAAAGGATTTACTCCGTACCACACCGATCAGTTCCCTCAGAGATATCCTCATATGATCCAGATACTCCACCAGCTCCCCGATCGAGTCGCTGCTCTCAATCGTGCAGACATTGGTAAAATCGCCGCTGCTCATTATTTCAAATGATTTTTTCAGCTCCATTAATGGCCTGATCACAGTCAGCCTGCCGATTGTATAGGATAGGATGCCAGTCACAAGACCTGCTGCTATACAGGCAATTACAAACAGCGTACCAGGTGTTCCGGATTTCACAGTCGTAAATAGACCGGCAAAAAGCGGGAAGATACACCCTATGAGCACACCGAAAGCCAGACACAGAATTCTGTATCTTTTCATAATACTTTTATTCATTCATTCACGCCTCCAACTATGTATTCATTATTCACATACTTCTATGATATGAGCCGCCCACCGAATTGACACAATATATCCGTTATACAAAATTCCTGTGTCAATCTGGATGATTTTTGCATAGGTATCTACTTCCGTCCAATTTCCCTTCTCATATGCCGCCAGCAGCCTGCAGATTGGTTTGAAGCTGCCTTCTCCATCAACAAGGGCATCGATTACATCTTCCGATATCAGCATTCCCTCAAGAACTTTCGTCATCGGAACATCGAGGATTGCATCAAGCATACTGAACAGACACATCATGGACACTTCTTCTTTGCGATTCCTGTATATACTGTTTTCTGCTACAAACTCCCCGAATCTGGAACGGACCAGAGACAGGCGCAAAAGTTCGACTGGTTTCTCCTGTGCGACATCCTGCAGCATCAGCACCCGGATCCATCGTTCCATCTCCACCAGCCCCATTCGGATCAGTGCTTTTTTAATCGAGCTGTAATGGCTTTCCTCCTTCCGGTGGCTGATCAGACGCATGAGCCTGTAGGACAGGTTCACATCCGATGTAATCATTTTCGTAATTTTATCATAAGAGGCATCTTCTTTTTTTATCTCTGCTAAAATTCTGGTATAGATGATTCTGGAAGTTTTTTGGGCATTCGGGCCGCCTACAAAGATCTTTGGTTTACTGAAAAAATATCCCTGAAATAAATGGAAGCCCATTTTCTTTGCCTGAAGAAATTCCTCTTCTGTTTCAATCTTTTCCGCCAGCAGAATTTTCCCCTCAGAAATCGCTTCTTTTACATCTTCCTGAATGGTTTCCAGCGGAGTTACAATGATGTCGTATTTTAGTATGTCAGCAAAAGGTACCATGGGATACGAATAGAAATTTTGTGCAAAATCATCTAAAGCTATTTTATAGCCTCTTCTTTTTAAATATTGGATTCTGTCAACAAGGAAGCTATCCACTACAACTGTTTCAAGAACCTCAATAATCATCGTATTCGGATGAATCAGTTCAATCGTATCTGACATGATAAATTCATAATCAAAGTTAATAAATGCCTTTGCTCTTCCGACAACCTGATCAATCCCCTGCTCAAATAATCCGCCCAGAACAACAGCCGTAGCCAGCCCGGAAGCCGCATCTGCAAATCCTTTCGCATTCAGATTTGCCCGAAACAGCAATTCATATCCATAAATTCTCATAGACTTATCAAATATCGGCTGTCTTGCAATAAACATACATTCCACCGCTTTCTTTTGTTTATTTTCCAAAATATCTTACAATTCCCCCCAAAAACCGGGCTTTATGTATTGGAATTATTATACTCCCTTCTCCAAAGCAGATACAAGCGCAACAACACTTTTAATAAGCAACTGTCTCCGGTCTTTTGGAAACAGACGGTGCTTTTTCTATTCTTATCAGCAGCGTGGCTTCTTTCTGAAAAACCTTCTCTTTGGGGTACAGTCATGTATAAATACATGATAGCAATTTTCAGGCTTCACACAATTGAGGTATGGGCAGCAGGAATCCTTGCAGTGCAGGCAGCAGCCATAAGGATAAGTTGCTGTGGAAGTGGCCGTACTTGCGGTTACCGTGGAAGTTGTCATCGTAGTTGTACTTGTGTTCGTACACGTACTTGTGTTTGTGCACGTACTTGTGTTCGTACACGTGCTTGTGTTTGTACACGTGCTTGTGTTTGTACCTGTACTTGTGCCTGTGCATGTTGAAGTACCCGTAGTTGTGCTGCAGCTGACACTCGGAAGACATCCGTTGAACGGATAATTATGGACTTCTGTGTGATTTGTTTCGCTGCCATTCGGAAGATAATTGTGTACAATGACATTTCCTTCTATATTTCCTCCTGTCGTATAAACAGCTGCGTACGGTGCAAGTAAGGTTCCCTGAAAACTTGAGGAAGAGGTTGTGATATTTTTTGCATTATAAAAATTCCAGAGAATCCTGCGTTTTTCTTCTGCCGTCGGTAAGATGCCCTGCTCCATCTGGTTACAGGTAAATGTGGTAGGAGAAGGCATCGTATCCGGGACATTCGTGCTTCGGTAAACCGAATAATTTCCAAGTTCAATCACCGCTCCGGACACATTGATCAGATCGGTCGAGCCGGAAGGCGTCATGATTGTGATACTGTATATATTACTGAGGGTATTTCCTCCCGAACCGATGACATTCGCGGACGGCGCAATCTGTGACGCACTGATATGAAAAATATTCAGGCTGTTGTTCAACCCAATCAAAAATACATTCCCATAGCAGTTGAGAATGATTGCCGTATTACTTGGACTGATCAGGCTTCCCCACTCATTCGACGCGCATTCTAAATAATGGGATGCCTCCATAAAATTCACCGGAAGATTGCCGGTACATACCGGCTGAAGACTTTCATCTGCATTTCGGCAGGCCACATCTGTAACATCATAATCGTTCTCGGGTGTCATAACTGTATTTCCGCCGAAATTAACCCCACCATTCCAGGTCAGATTTCCTCCGACCACCAGAGTGGGATCTGTTCCGTAAACCGGACTGGAAATCTGCGATGGATTGCTAAGTGCAATCCCGATTTTAAAAGATTCAAAAACGGCATTCCCTGCGACGGCAACTCTTCCTTCCACGCTGCTTTGACGCTGAACCGCATCACCCAGTGCGAACAAATTGTATTCCCCGGCCTGATATAGCGGTGAGCATTCTAATTGGATTCTGGTATTTGAATATGCTTTCATACTGTCTCTCCTGCTGAAAGGGCTTGATATAAATACATATATGAAAAACCAGAAGAAAGGTTCCAACTTTTTCAATATTTATTTCTGATGATTGCATGCTTAAAAAGGGCGGTAATAACATAGTATGATATTGACAGGATCAGTAAGGATATTTTATGAAAGTCGGAATATTAACGATGTTCAACGGACTGGCTTCGATTTACTCTCTGGTAAATGTGGTGGCAGATGAAATTCGGATGCTGCTGAATCAGGGAATTGAAGTCAGACTTCTGGTCTGCGAAGATCTGCCGGACAGAGAAAAGACAGGAATCTATCTGGATCCGAGGATTGAATGGGTCCGCGTATGCAATCGATATAGAGGAAAGCAGATTCAATGGAGGGATTATCATTCTCCGAGCGTTCCGATTCACTCCACCTTTATGGACGAGGCAACTGTTGTAGGAAAAGATCTGGTTCGAAAATTGAGTAATCTGGATGTATGTATCATGCATGATATTCATTATCAGGGATGGCATCTTTTGCATAATGTAGCTGTACGCTATGCGGCAGAGCGGCTGCCCAATCTGAGATTTATCGCGGTGACCCATTCCATGCCGGATGAAAGTCAAATTTATAATTCAGTTTCCTGGCCGCATTCCGCCAGATACACCCCCATGGATCATACCATCTACACTTATCCCACTTCCTGCGGACTTCCATCCTTATCGAGACAGTATCGTGTCGATTTAAAAAGATGCCGTGTTTTAAATAATACGCTGGATCTGCTGGAATACATGAATCCCCAGATACTTGCGCTTCACGAAAAGGTGGATCTGTTGTCACCGGACCTCTTGATCGTATATCCGGCCAGATTTACCAGAGCAAAAAAATTTGAGAAAGTTGCCATGCTTGCAGGGGCCATGCGCAAAGTCAGCGGTTACAGTACCAAAGTAATTTTCAGCGAATTTCCGGCCATGGATACCATCTCGGAAGAGTATAAATCGGAGATTCGGCATTTCGGCGGTCTTTGCGGCCTGGAACCGGACGATATGGTATTTGTCAGTGAGCAGGGGTATCCGATGGGACTGAAACGTGAATCTATTCTAAATTTGTTCACCCTGTCCAATGTCTTCCTCTGTCCTTCCTGTTCGGAATCCTTTGGGCTGACTGCTCTGGAGGCAGCAGCGATGGGAAACTTTCTGGTATTGAATGAAGCCGTTCCGGCTCTGAAAGAGCTGGGAGATATGTTGCATGCCTACTACTTACGCTGGGATGCCTGCAACTTTGGGTTCAATACGGAAGAAAGCTATTATCCGGGAGAACTGGAATATTATGAGGAACATGGAAAAATCATTCTGGAAACGTTAGAACAGAATCCTCTGTTTCAGGCAAAGAGGAACGTAAGAAGACGCTACAGTCCCAAATGGGTGTATGAGAACCAGTTAAAAGCGCTTTTAACCGAACAATACTGACCAGTGCTCCGATGAGCACTGGTTTTCGTATCTTCAATTGAAAAAAATATCAGAATGGGAAACGCGATGCCATAACGGCGGGACACATACTGAATTACTGGAAAAAGATGAAATTTATCGGAATTTCTGGAATGCCAGAAAAGCAGCTTTCGACTGGAAACTCTGACAAGCCTGCTAGTTTTCTACCGGTTTTTTTGTTTTGGTCTTTCCGCTTTTTGACGGGAATAACTTCCAGGCGATGCCTTCGCTTCCAATCAGAAACATGCCGGCAATTACGAAAAAACCTCCAAACCATTGCCAGCTGTTCATGTGCTCACCAAGTAACGCCGTGGAGAGCAGCATGGCGGTAAACGGCATCATTCCGGAGAATGCCGCAGCGGTAAATGCACCGCAGCGCCTGATCCCGGCATACCAGCAGATAAAGGCCAGTGCTGTCACAAAGATCCCATACCAGAAAAGAGCCGTCCATTCGCGGAGTCCGATTCCTGCAAGCCTCTGTACCGGATGCTCGAACAGTGCCGGTATCAGACATAACGCGAGCGCGATTGCAGATACCACCGTGGTCTGTGCAATCGGATCAGACGTCCCGGTCTGTCCGCCCATTGCTTTCACCGCGGAAACACGTGACAGCGTATTAAAGGTCGACTCACAGGCAGCCGCACAGAGTACGAGCATATTTCCACCTAAATGCTCCAGGGACAAGCCGTTTCCCGGTGTCAGTAGACCCTGAAGGACCAGAATCCCTCCTACCGTACAGAAAATCCCAGCCAGTTTTCTTCCATTGACCGGTTCCTTCAGCAAAAATATCGCCAAAAGTGCTGTTATGGCCGGTGCCGCTCCGGTAAGTATGCCCGCCTCTCCGGTACTCGTATAGGTCAATGCGCTTAACAAAAACAGGCGGAACAGAAAGATGCCGCAAAAAGCCTGAAGCGTCAGAAAGATGAAATTGGAAATAGACATCCGCCTCAGATAGTGCAGCAGTTGCTTCTTGCAAAGCGGAATTAAAAATAGAAGTGCAAAAAATAAGCTGACTGCCGTAATCGTAAACGTCCCCAGTTTTCCTGTGACAAACCTGCCGGATATGGTACTTGTTCCCGCCAGCGAGAAAGCACCCATGAGATATAATTTTCCTTTTAAACGCTCCATTTGTTCCTCTCCTGAAATAGATTGCATTTCTAATCTGTGATGGTATAATTTTACACATACCACTGGTTCTATGGAAGAGCCAGTATGGCGCAGATATTAAAGTACCAGTTGGAGGTCTTATGTTAGGGATTACATTAAATCGGAAAAGTGAATTACAGCTATGGCGCCAGATCTACCAGAACCTGAAAGAGCTGATGCTGTCCGGCCGGCTGAAGGCAGGAGAAAGTCTGCCCTCTACACGGGAATTGGCAAAGGAACTGAATGTATCCCGCAACACCGTCTGCGAAGCCTATGACCTGCTGATAGCGGAAGGCTTTGTAATCAGCAGACAGGGAGCACCCACACGGGTTTCAGACGGTCTGTGTCTCCAAACACCAGAACCGGTCGCAACGCCGCAAACAGAGCTGAAAGCCATCTGTCCCATTTCCGTAAATTTCCGAACGGGCAGACCGGACCTGGAGCAATTTCCGAGATTTCTGTGGCAGCAGCTGCTGCATAAAGCATCCGGCGAACTGCCTCCGGATGCCTTTGGATATACGGGACCTCAGGGACTGCCTGCGCTCCGGACGGAAATTGCCGGCTGGCTGTTTCGCAGCCGCGGACTCCGGGTTGCCGCTGAAAATATTTTTATCACAGCCGGTGCAACGCACGGACTTCATCTGATCGCAGATATCCTCTGTAAGAAGGGGCAGGAAATCCTGATGGAAGACCCCTGTCACAGCGGTATGCTCGGCACTTTCCGGCAGAAAGGATGTTCCATTCTTCCCATACCGGTGGATGCGCACGGGATGCAGACCGATCACCTGTCTGCGCGAAAAAGCTCAGGTGCCATTTATGTCACCCCCTCACATCAGTTCCCGCTCGGCGGAATTCTTCCCGCCGCGCGCCGCACCGCACTGATTCGTTTCGCCAGAGAACAGGATTTCTATATTATCGAAGACGACTATGACAGTGAATTCCGTTACGGCGGAGAATCCATTGCCCCGCTCTATTCGATGGATACGCAGCGTGTGATCTATGTCGGTACGTTCAGCAAGTCTGTTTTCCCGGCACTTAGGATCGGCTATGTGATTTTGCCCCGGCAGCTTCACGGACAATGGCGCGATCTTCGCACACACACGGACGTGCAAAATCCGCCATTTGAGCAGGCCGCTCTGGCGGATTTTTTAAAAACACGTAAATTTGACCGGCATATTCAGAAAATGCGCAAGCTGTATGGCCAGCGGCGGCAGGTACTTCTGGCATCACTGCAGGACTCCTTCGGGGATACCTGGACTGCTTACGGAGATTGTGCAGGGCTTCATGTAGCCATCGATTTCCCGGGAATGCACTTTGATGACTCCTTTAAAGCCAGCTGTCTTCAGGAAGGAATCTACATCACCCCTGTAGAGACTCACTGTATTGAAAAAGGCAGACACCAGAGCATGCTGCTGCTCGGTTACGGACATCTGAAGCCGGAGGAGATCAAAAACGGTGTCATACAGCTGTCAGCAAAAATAAAGCGTTCCGGCCTCTGAGCTGCTCCACCACAGCTGATGGTGTATGGCATGCAGTTGTTATTCCACTGACTTTAAGGACTCTATCATATCGATTGTCTTCATTTTGAAGAATGTAAGGATCTGCATCAGAACGGATACCGCGAAAATGATGAGGAAGGACCAGAGAAAACTGAGCGGCTGTATCGTTTTAAAATACACGGTGGCATCCCCTTCTATAATGTGAATGACCAGTCTGTGCAGTTCCATTCCAAGTCCAAACCCAATCCCAATGCTCAGCAGAGTGAGCAGAAATGCCTCCCGGTAAATGTACTGGTTCGCCTCCCGATCGGTAAATCCAAGCACTTTTAAGGTTGCAATCTCTCTTGTCCTTTCGCTGATATTGATGGAGGTGAGGTTGTATAATACAATAACCACCAGCAACCCCGCAACGACTACGATCAGCACGACGACATTGTCAAGACTCTGGTTGCCGTCCAGTACGGTCTGTAATATGTTATCGGTAAACGTGATATTGACAATCTTTCCGCTTTCCAGCAGGTTCTTTGCAGTTGCGGACTGATCCTGCCCGCATCCGGCAACAATCATATTGTAAGATGCATCCTCTCCAAACACGGAAGCATATACATCCTTTCCAAGGTAAATATAATTGCTCACATAATTTTCCGCAACATCACTTACCGTTAGCGTATAAGTATCATTGTCCGCATTTTCAACGGTGATGGAATCACCTTTTCCCACACCAAAAACATCTGCCAGTTTCTCCGTAATTACGACACTTTTCGAATCCAGTGTTATCTTTTTCCCGGAAATCCTGCTTGTGAGATTGTAATACTTTGAAAAAAGCGCTGTGTCATCCGGAACAATCATATGTGCGGAAACCGATCTGCTGCCTTCTACCGCATCCAACGAACTCTGTTTGACCAGAAGCGGATTGGTTACTTCTTCCTGCTCGAGAAGCTCCGTCACGTTTTGATCGAGGGATGAAACTTCTGCTCCGAGCACCAGCATCGCATCATATTGAAAAATTTCTCCATACTGCTTCTGAGCCACACCATTCATGCTGTCTTTCAGTCCAAATCCGGTGACAAGCAGCGCCGTACAGCCGGCTACGCCCACGATTGTCATAAATACTCTCTGCTTGTATCGGAACATATTCCGCATTGTGACCTTCCAGGTAAAGGACAGTTTTTTCCAGAGAATACCGATACGTTCCAGCATAATTTTCTGTCCGTTTTTTGGCGGCACCGGCCGCATCAATGCCGATGGTTTCTGTTTCAATTCCATATGGCAGAAAAAGAAAGTGACCAGGCTCATAATCACACCTGTTACCAAAAGAATCACAGCCAGCTGAATCAGATCAAATTGTAACACGAGCGGCGGCATGATGAATTTCTGGAACGTCCCGTATATAATTTCCGGAATGACGGCATTTCCCAGAAAGAATCCCACAACTGCACCAAACAATGTGGCAGACAGAACGTAACCCAGGTAGGAAGTCAGAATTGTCCGATCTCCAAATCCCAGGGATGCCAATATGCCCAGCTCGGAACGCTCCTCCATAATCATACGTGCCATGGTATTAGAAGTCATCAGAAGAACAATCAGGATAAAAAAGACCGGCATGATGTCCGCAACCTTAATGATCATCTCTGTTGCATCTCCAATGCTGGTGTATCCGATTACGGCATCCCTGTCATAGATATTCCACTCTGCCGTCCCCTGTTCGGGACGGATATCTTTTATCTCATCTTTCAGTTCAGCGATCCGTGTATCATATGCATCCGAATATGCGGAAATCTCCTTGTCGTAAGAAGCTGTCACATAAATCTGCGTATACATATCCATTGTAAATTCTTCTTTTTCCACGTAGAGATAGGAATACAGGTTTCCGTCACCGATTCCTGTGCTTCCATAATCAACTGCCAGATACAGCGGGGATCTGACCGTTCCGACTACAGTATAACCGGTATGTTTCAACCGGCCGCTCACATCACTGTCAATCGTGACCGTATCCCCCACCTTGTATTTTCTGCTGTCTGCCAGACATTCTTCACCATTATCCGGCATTCGCCCATCCTTGAGTTCTACTTCATTTATGCTGTCTTCCATCGCATTTACTGTTACCGCATTGCCGTCCGACAGCAGGACATCCATCGAATAGCTTGGCTCCGCTGCTTTTATTCCGGACAATTTTTGAATCGCCGCAGCATCTTCATCTGTCAATCCGGTGGTACTGACAATTTTAAAATCCATCAGATTCTGTTTCTGCGTGTAGTCACTGACACCCTGGATAATATCCGGTGCGCTGCCGCGGATACCCGAAAAGAATCCGACTCCCACCATTACAATAAAGAACAGGGAGAGATATCTTCCCAATGATTTTCTGATTTTCCGAAATGTATTTTTGTATATCACAGGAATCACCACACAATCTCGTCTACGCGTTTTGGATGTTCGTTCCGGGTAATATCACTGACTGTTCCGTTTTTTACCCGGATCACCTTATCTGCGATTTCAGCAATCATCGCGTTATGTGTGATCAATATCGTGGTCGTCTTCATCTTTTTGCAGGTTCTCTGCAGCAGATCAATGATTTTCTGTCCGGTACTGCTGTCCAGTGCTCCTGTCGGTTCATCACACAGCAGAATCTGCGGATTTTTTGCTATGGCTCTTGCAATGGACACCCGCTGCTGTTCTCCGCCGGAAAGCTGCGACGGGAAATTATACATCCGTTCTGCCAGACCAACTTCATCTAGAATCTCTCGCGGCTCAAAGGAATCCGGACAGATCTGACAGGCAAGCTCCACGTTCTCAAGCGCGGTCAGATTTCCGACCAGATTATAAAACTGAAATACAAATCCGATATCGTTTCTTCTATAGTATACCAGTTCTTTTTTACTAAGGCGCTGAATCTCCTTCTGATTCACTAAAATCGTTCCTCCGCTCGGACTGTCCATTCCCCCAAGAAGGTTTAAAACCGTTGTCTTTCCAGCACCGGAGGGTCCTAAAATCACAACAAATTCTCCTTCCTCAATTGCAAACGAACAGCGATCGACCGCCGTAATCGTCACGTCCCCTGTTCGGTATTCTTTCTTCACATTCTTAAATTCGATAAATGGCATTCTGTCCTCTCCTTTGCCGTATCCGGTGTCTATCACTAATTTCTAATTGAATATAGCAACCTGATATTTGAAATACAATCAGCAGATTTTTTTAAGATGCTGTTTGTTAAACAGATTTACCAGATTTGTTGATTAAATAACAGAATTGCGCATTCAAATTTATTAATTTTTTATAAACACATTGTTGATTATCTATCACAAAACTCATATACTGACGTTATGCATACTCGTCTTATCTGAAAGAGACCAGATCCAAAAAGGGGGAAAATAGAAATGGTGGAAAACGAAGGACTTCCTGTGACCTCCGGAAAGACAGACCGGCGTGTCAAATACTCGAAAATGGTGATTAAAGAAAGCTTTGTCCAGCTTCTGAAGGAAAAGAACATTTCCAAAATCACGATCAAAGAGCTGTGTGAACTTGCAGATGTGAATCGGGCAACCTTTTATGCCCACTATACGGATCAATATGATTTACTGGAACAGATTGAGCAGGAATTGATGTCTGGAATCAACCAGTATATCATCAGCGACCTCTTCCATGAATCAACCAAAACACCCGTTTCCATGCTTGTAAAAATCCTGGATTTTATTAAAGATAATGCGGAACTGTTTCATCTTTTTCTGAATGTAAACAATGACTTCCAGTTTGAGCAGCAATTAATTGCTCTGATCTCTGAGCAGCATTTTTTCCCGTTTTTTGAACAGAACAAAACAAGCATCGAAGATTCCGAATACATTTTTCTTTTTCTGGCCAACGGCTGTGTCGGTGTGATTCAAAGATGGCTGAAGGATGGAACGAAAAAATCCAGTCAGGAGGTAGCAGAACTGATTATCCAGTTATCGTTGTACGGGAATTCTTCCTTTGACAGATAAATGCCCGCCTGCAGTTTCCCCCGGAACCCGGAAAGCCAGCTAAACGCTGGCTTTTTGATGTAGCAGGTATCTAACGTCTTGGAGTTGCAGCAACTTTAACGGTTGAAAAATCTGCTTGATTGAATTTGCTTACACAAATAATAAAAAATACGAAGCCAATGCATACCGTTAGGAATAATCCCATGACCGGTGTAACAATAAAACCGTGAATCCGGAAGGCGATTCCCTGATTGACCAGTTCTTCGACACCCGACCCGCTTAACTTCAACACAATATACCTGAAAATAGAGGTAATATAGGTCAGTGGATTCACATATACGATCGGTAACAGAAATTTTGGCATAACTGTCGTTGGTATATAGGCTCCCGAAAGAAAAGTCAGCGGCATGGTAATCATGGAACTGATGATCTGAAACGAAGCAGAATTTCTTGCTATCGTCGCCAGAAACAGACCGATTGCTCCAAAGGCCAGCCCTGCGATGCCCATGACACCAATCATCTGAACAAACTGAACAATGTCCAGTTTCAGTCCGATAAAAAGACCGACAATTGTTATGATCGTCCCCTGAATAACGGAAATGATTGCGCCGGATAAAATGTGCCCGATTGATATCTGGTAACGCGCGATCGGCGACACCAGAACTTCTTTCATATATCCGCTTGCAATATCCGATAGAATGTCCGTTGAATTATTTATGCTTGCCTGAAAGACGGTCATGATAATGACACCTGCAATCAAATAATTCATAGGCTGGCTGAGTCCGCTCATGGACGATTTCATTATAAATGAAAATATAAACAGCAGGAAAAACGACATCACAATGCTTCCCAGTAATCTTCCTCTGTCCCTCACAAAGTTCAGTAAATTTCTTTGAATAATCGCAGTTATTGGATTCATCACTCTCTGATCTCCTTTCCTGTAATCGCGAGAAACACCTCATTCAGGGTTCCTTTTTTGACTTCGAAATCCGTAATAATATCTTTACATTCTGACAGAATAGACAATGCCTTCGCAGACTGGTCTGTCTTGATCACTATTTTTTCCCCGGCCCTCTCATACGAAATGTCATTGACACCTAAAAAGGTTTCGAACTGAGCTTCCTGACTGGTGGATATCTGCATCACGGTACTTGTATATTTATTTTTCAAATTGCCCGGTGTATCGTATGCGATGATCTTTCCATGATCCATAATGGCAACTTTCGCACAGATTTCTGCTTCGTCCATATAATGGGTGGTAAGAAAAATCGTAATATTTTTCTTTTTCTGAAGTTTTTGAATGTATTCCCAGACATTTGCTCTTGTCTGCGGATCGAGGCCGGTTGTCGGTTCATCTAAAAACAGCACTTTTGGATCATGAACCAATCCTCTTGCTATTTCCACTCTTCTTTTCATGCCGCCCGAAAGACCACCTACAATCGCTTTCTTCCAATCGGAAAGCGCTACCAGATCCAGAACAAAATCAATGCGTTCTTCTACTTCGTTCTTTGGAATTTTGTAAAAGCTGCAATGATATTTCAGATTTTCTTCCACGGTAAGTCTTGCATCCAGCGTAGAATCCTGAAAAACGATTCCAATGTCTTTTCTCACCAGACTCTTCTCTTCCGTCGCATCATGCCCATTGATTAAAATCTTACCTTCTGATTTATCGAGAATGGTGCAGAGTGAATGAATCGTTGTGCTTTTACCTGCCCCATTCGGTCCCAAAAAGGCAAAAATTATCCCTTCCTCAACGCGAAACGTTATATCATCGACTGCTTTCAAACTTCCATAATTTTTTGTAAAATGTTCCACTTCAATTATTTGTTTCATCATTCTTTCCTCCTTATTTTTACAAAAATAGAAAGGTACCTTTGTTCGTGATTATAAAGGTACCTTTCTATTATGTCAATACTATTTTTTATTTTTACATTTCAGCTTCGTATTCCTGATTATCTATTCGTTCCGATCATTTCTCAAAATCGGAAAAACGATCCCGGTCAAATGGCGGACGGCCTGCGAAGGCAGATTCCGAAAAATCAAAATGACGTCCCATAAAAGGAAATCCGTCCCGGTCTCTCATAGGATCTTCCGCATCACCAAGGTCTCGCGTAAGATTCTCTATTAATTTTAGGAACAGCCCGTTTAGCGTATTTTGTTCCGCTTCATCCAGACAGCCAAAGAGATCCTCTTCATCCGAGGTATCCTGCTGCCGGTCCGCAGCTTCTTTTCCTGCGTCTGTCAGCTTGATTTCCATGATCCTCCGATCTGTCTGAGACGGTGTACGTGTGATATATCCCGATTTTTCCAGTTTAGACAATAGCTCACCAAGAGACTGCGACCGTATATCCAATATCGAAGACAGATCTTTTTGACTTATCTCCGGTTTCAGTCTAAGTAAAGCCAATACTCTTCCCTGCCCTTTATGCTTATTCATCATCGGACCATATTCCCGCATATTCTTGAACTGATAACGCCTTACCAGCCACTCCAGTCGAATGAACTGCTCATACAAATCATTGCTCTCTACACTCATCTTATCACCTCAGGTTTCCTTTTCTATCATTTCTCAGTGTTTCTGACCGAATACTTTTGTACTCACAGTTCTATTCTAAAGGTACCTTTGTACCATGTCAATCCCTGACTTGCCTTAAAGCCGTCCACCTGGATAAAACGCCATCCACCCTGTTATTTCAGCTTTACCGGAATAAGCAGATCTATTTGAGCAAAGTCAGGCATTTTGCCCGTATAAACCGAATATGCATTGAGGTGCTCTTCCAGAGAACCGCCCATGCCAATTGGTTCACGCCAGTCTATCTCATATTCGGTACTGCTTTTTATCTGTTCGAAGAACAGCCCCCACTCATGAAAATCCCCCATTTTAATACAGTGAACTGCATAAAGCCCGCCCGCAAATTCTTTCTTCTCAAATGGCGCAGGTACTGTCATATGCTCCGGTATGGACGCCCAGAATTCATAGCCGTAATATTCCTCTCCCTCCTGCGGAGAAGGGTTATTAAATCCGAACATGCGAAAATCGGGCTTCCTTGCCGGTAAATCCACCTCCCTGATAAATTCTGCCAGCCTCTCTCTGGACCTCTCTTCCGGATTCTCTCCCAAATAACGGCTTGATACAACAGACAGCGGGGGAAGATATAGGATTCTGATATCCATTTTACCCTCGATTCTCACATTTGCCTCACTGCGTACATTCATCGAATGCTCCTCCTTTAAATTAAGTTTTGGAAGGATGAGAGCATTGGCAATCTCTGTCAATTCATGATCTTCAAGCAGATCCAGTTGAACCTTACTTTGCATACATGCGTCAAGCCGGTTTACGAAGGTGTTCAGAATCATTCTTATGGTGCGAAGTGCTTCCAGTTCCTCGTCAAGCTCTGCCACACTCTCCTGCAATATACGCAGTGCCTCCGGCTGCCCGGAATCATCCAGAATGACGGAAATTTGTTTCAAGGGGATACGGAGTTTTCGTAACAGAAGAATCTGCTGAAGGCGTTTTACCGCACCTTCATCATAGAGCCGGTAGGCATAATCCTCCCTGTGTCTGCTCGACAGCAATCCGATCCTCTCATAGTATCTTAACATTCTCGTAGACACGTGAAAGGTCTTAGAAACTTCACTGACTGTCATGATTTCCATTCGCTCATCTCCTTTCTCTCCTGATTGTAAAGTAAGACACCGTGTTCAAGTCAATACCAACTGCTTTAAAATTGACTTCGGTTATCTGCGATGCAGCTGACGGAACTCCAGCGGCGTACAGCCGACCGCATTTTTAAACATTGCAATAAAATGACTGGCATCATGATAGCCCACCAGAAAACTCACCTGGCTGATTGCCAGTTCGGGTCGGTTCGCCAAAAGCTCTTTCGCCTTGCTCAGACGGTAATTCGTCAGATACTGATACACGCCGCATCCAAGAAAACGCTTAAATAAACGATTCAGATACTGGGGCGATACGTAGACGAAATCCGCAAGGTTCTGGAGCATGATATCCTGATGAAAATTTGTTTCGATTTCTTTTAAAACTGGTGCGACATAATTCTGATACAGTGGATGATTCAAAAATTCCCGGTAATCCTGCAGACGATTGATATTCATAAGAAACGTGTAGCAGTCGATCGACATCTGCATTGGTTCCGTCTGCCCGGATTCATGACGGAATATAGTTCCATCAATCCATGCCTGAAAAGAAAACGTTTCGCTGTTCTTCACCGGAATAAAACGCTGCTGTCCCACTATTTTATTAATATCGGACTCCAGTCTCCCTGAAAAAGTCACAAAAGAGGTTGTCCATTCTGTCTGATCGGCACGATAGGCATGCGGCATAAAGGGTGCGAGCAAAATCCCCTCTCCCTCTGAAAGGGAAAATCTTTTTTCCCCGATTACGACTTCTCCGGTACCGTGTTCTGTCTGCAGCCAATGATAATGCGGAAAGCCCTTGCGTCTGCGTACGTTTTCCTGCTTCCAGTGGTTTCCTATACTTTCAACGGTGAGCGGAAGCTCACGCGATGACAAATCAAAATAAATCGGCATCTTCTATCCCCTTGTTTCAAAATATTATATTATCTATTTTAACATATTATACATTTCTGCAAAGCCAGTATTTATAATAAAAACGTAGTAAGCTTTTATATTATCTATTTTATAAAAAGGAGAATCCTATGCCAAAAACATTTCAAAGAATTTTATACGGCGGTGATTACAATCCAAATCAGTGGCCGAAGGAAATTTGGGAAGAAGATATGCGCCTGTTCCGTAAGGCAGGCATCAACAGTGCAACAATTAATGTGTTTTCCTGGGCAAAAATACAGCCTTCGGAACACGAATATTATTTTGATGAGCTGGATGACGTCGTGGAGATGCTGAGCCGTGAAAATTGTGATATTGTCATGGCAACTTCTACAGCTGCACTGCCTGCCTGGATGTTCCAAAAATATCCGGAGGTTGCCCGCACAGACTATGAGGGCAGACACCACAAATTCGGACAGCGCCACAATGCTTGTCCCAACAGCCCGGTCTACCGGCATTTTGCAAAACTTCTTGCCGAAAAGCTTGCGGAGCGCTATGGCAGCAATGAGCACGTTACCTGCTGGCATGTGAATAACGAATACGGCGGCGAATGCTACTGCGAAAATTGTCAGAAAGCATTCCGGGTATGGCTGAAAGATAAATACAAGAACATAGAAACATTAAATAGAGCATGGAATCTGGAATTCTGGGGACACACTGTCTATGACTGGAATGAAATCGTTCTGCCGAACGCATTGAGCGAGGGAATTGGAGACGATCATACCGCTTTCGCCGGTATATCCATTGATTACCGCCGTTTTAACTCAGACAGCCTGCTTGACAATTTTAAAATGGAGCGGGATGCCATCCGCAGATTTGATTCCAAGACCCCGATCACAACAAACCTGATGGGAACTTTCAAAGGTCTTGACTACTTTAAGTGGGCGAAAGAACTGGATATCGTATCCTGGGATAATTATCCTTCTTACGACACCCCATGGAGTATGGTGGCAATGCAGCATGATCTGATGCGTGGGTTAAAAGGGCAGCCTTTCATGCTGATGGAGCAGACCCCGAGCCAGCAGAACTGGCAGCCATACAACTCTCTGAAAAAACCGGGACAGATGCGTGCCCAGAGCTATCAGACACTGGCACATGGTGCGGATACCATCCAGTTTTTCCAGCTGCGCCGTTCTGTGGGCGCCTGCGAGAAGTTCCACGGTGCCGTCATTGAGCATGCAGGAACGGAGAACACGCGCGTATTCCGGGAGGTTTCCCAATTGGGTGCCGAACTGAATGCGCTTGGTGACCGGATCCTTGGAGCCGATAATCCGGCTGAGGTAGGAATCATCTTTGACTGGGAGAACTATTGGGCACTGGAATATACGAGCGGACCACACCGGGATCTGAAGTATGTGGACCAGATCCATCAATATTACCGGTACTTCTATGAAAAACATATTCCGGTGGATATGATACCGGCAGATGCGGATTTTTCCAAATACAAAACCATAATTGCTCCTGTTCTTTACATGGTAAGAGAGGGAATGCAGGAGGCATTGGAACGTTATGTAGAAAATGGCGGTACACTGGTTACCGGCTTTATGAGCGGTATCGTGGATCAGTCGGACAACGTACATCTGGGCGGATATCCTGGACCGCTGCGCAAGCTGACCGGTATCTGGGCAGAGGAAATTGACGCGCTTGCACCGGAACAGAGCAATACCCTTCGTTTTTCGGACGGTACGGAATTTACCTGCCGGCTGTTATGCGATATCCTTCATCTTGAGGGTGCGCTCAGTCTGGCCGACTACAGCAGCAATTTTTATGCCTCCTCTCCGGCGGTCACAAAGCATACCTTCGGACAGGGGACCGTGTTCTATATCGGAACGCAGTTAGAGCCAGGAGCTCTGGAAAAAGTGCTGGATCAGATGACAGCAGACGCGGATGTTTCGCCGGTCATAACGGAACCGACCAAGCTGGAAATTGTCTGCCGGACTGTTTCGGAGAAACGCTATTACTTTATCCTGAATCTGACGGGTGAGACGCTTCCGCTTCCGCAGTTTTTTGCAGGCAGGGTCAATCTCCTGACCGGTGATACACTGACCACACAATCTGCCTTTGCGCCGTATGACGTGGCTTTGCTGTGTGAAGAATAGTCTGACAGGAATCAGAAAAGAGGATTTTCCACATTATCGGGAAATCCTCTTTTTCCATACCTGATATAATATCCGGACACCTTCACGGATCTCCTGCTCATCCAGCAGGCTGTATCCCATAAAAAGCAGATTCTGGGGACACCGGCCAGCCTGTCCCCAGAAGGGTTCCACCGAATAAACCAGAACACCGGCTTCCCTGGCCCTTCGTATCAGATCAGACGCCTCTGTACCTTTTGGGAATTCCAAAATGAAATGCAGACCCGCTCCTTTTCCGTGCAGCCGGATCTGTTTCCCAAACTGCCCGGTCAGCTCCTGTATCAGCACATCCTGCTTCCTCCGATACGCTGCACACATTTTCCGCACATGCCAAAGATACCTGCCCGATGCCAGATATTCCGCCAGAACCTCCTGTGTCAGCCAGGATACCGGACTAGCATAAGAGGAAAACATCTGATGATATACCGCAAGCAGCTGTTTCGGCAGCACCATGTAATTCACACGTAAAGAGGGCGAAAGCGATTTCGAAAAGGTTCCGATATAGATTACCCTGCTGTCTTCATCCAGGGATTGCAGCGAAGGAACCGGATTTGCATCATACCTGTATTCGCTGTCATAGTCATCCTCGATAATATAGGCCTTATTCTCTACGGCCCACTTCAACAGCCTCCTGCGCTTTGCAATCGTCATCACCGTTCCAAGCGGAAACTGGTGAGACGGCGTCACATAGACAGCAGAAACATCCATTGTTTCCAGTGTATGCAGGTCGAGACCGTTTTTTCCTGCCGGAAGATAACGAAGTGAAATTTCATTGTTTTGAAATGCTTCTCTAACCCCATAATAGCCCGGCTCCTCCATTGCCATGTTTTTATTGTCACGAAAAATTTTGCATAAGATATCCAGTGAGTGATGCAGTCCGCATCCAATCACAATCTGACTTTCTTCACAGGATACCCCCCTTGACTGATGCAGATAGTTCCGCAATTCCTGCCGCAATGAAAGATTTCCCTGTTTATCCTGATACTTTTGTATCCCCGGCTGTGCAGCCGAAAAAAGAGCCTTAACCGTATATTTTTTCCACAATGCAGCCGGAAAATAATATTCTGGAAAATCTCCATACTGGAAATCATATAAAATTATGTTCTTCCCGCTTTGCGTAGTTTCCGTTTTTATAACAGCGGAAATATTCCTTATTTTTTCTTTTTTTCCGGCTCCTCTTTCCCAATCATCGACCAGATAACCGGAACCAGCCTTTGGATAGATATATCCTTCCACAGAAAGCTGAGTATACGCCTTTTCCACCGTATTACGTGCCACTCCAAGCGTTTTGGCCAGTGACCGGATACCGGGCAGCTTTGTTCCCTGCCTCATATCTTCCGATTCAATCCCGTCTTTTATCTGCCGGTAGATCTGCTCATACAGTAACAGACTGGATTCCCGATCAATGTATATCATATATTACCTCCAACTGTACCCTTCATATTTTTCAATAACTGTACCTTTTCATGGGTTCACATTCCGTATATAATGAATAAAAATTTAAATACTCTGAACCATACTATCTAACACAAACGAAGGAGGATTCCATATGCAATACAGAATGCAGCATTATCAGTTAACCGCCGGGCAGATCGACAAACTTTTACAGCAGGCAGATACCGGACGACTGGGCACGATCTCGGATGATGGCTATCCATACGTCATTGCCATGCACTTTGTCTTTTACAACGGCAATATATATCTGCACGGATTACCCAAAGGTCAAAAAATAGATAATATCCGGCACAATCCGAATGTCTGCTTTGAAGTGGACGAATTGCTTGCGCTGGTACCGGGAACAGACGCCGCCTGTGACACAGAAGCAGTCTACAACAGCGCCGTTCTGACCGGTAACGCGCGGATACTGGATAATCTGCAAGCCAAACGGGATGTTCTAAATCAGCTGGTGGAAAAATATACGCCCCAATTTACAGGAACCGATCTCCCGGAAAATATGGTAAAGGGAACCGCTGTCATAGAAATTGAAGTCACCGCCTGCACCGGCAAATATCATAAGTAAAATCAACCTTCCTCGCAGAGATTCTGAAACAACTGACAATAATTTCGGAACCCTTGCTGTCCGATGATATAAATATTCGGCAGATATGACATTCTTTTTCTGGAATATGCAATCCGCTCCAGGCCACAGTCAAGAGATGTGTGGTTGCTTAAGGCAACCTCCACCTTCTTTTCCTCTGCTCTCTTCATAAAATAATCCAGCGACTTCCTGTACTGGACAATTGCATTCTGATCTTTCGGCGGATTCGAACCGCCCCACAGGGCTGCCATGTATTCCTTACCCTCTTCCTTCACCGCGAAAATAAAGCTCAAACCTCCCGGCGTGTGCCCCGGTGTCGCATAGACAAATAGTGTCTTATCTCCCAATACGACCGTATCACCGTCCTCAACGTAATGATCGATTTCATAATCCTTCCACGTTTCAGGACGATTCTTTTTGACAGGCTCATCTCTCCAGAAAATATCGTCCCGTTCTGATAAATACGTCTTTGCATGATACGCATCGACAATCCATCTTCCGCATCCGGTATGATCTACATGACCATGCGTAAGTACCAGTTTCTTTATATCACCGGGATTCCATCCGACCGCCTGTATTGCTGCAACAATCGCATCAAATGCCTCCTCCTTCGGCCAGATTGCATCGATTACAATCAGCCCTTCCGTTGATTTTAGTACAAAACAATTTGTTTCTCTTTGTGCAACAATCAGCAAGTCATCAAAGATTAATGCATGCGTAAAAAAAGACATGTCCTCCATCGCTTTTATTGTTTCCATTGTTATCACTGGTTTCCCTAATCTTGTCATTCCAAAAAATCTCCTTTAAATGTTAAGTTCAGATCTCTTCCCGAAAAAGGTACCAAAAGAAAACTACCAAATGATTTAGCAGCATTTTTTCCCTGTTTTCGATGAAACGAAGATAGTTATATCTGATACTCTGTACAGTGTTTCATCCTTCATTCCTTATACAGAGTCAATTCGATTTTTGGGATGCATTTTTAGATTGGCGTACATACATGTCTCCTGTTCTGTTTTGCCTATTCTACCACTTCAAAATGATAGTTTCAACAATCATTCCATCGCGCTTGCACCGGAAATTATATCTGACAAAGAATCGAAGCCATTTCATCCGGGGATAGCGTTACATCCGTTGACACCCACGTCAGCATAACATTCCAAAAGCCACCGATTCTGTATACAAATACATAGTCTGTCGGCAGCCTGCGCACTTCATCTCCAATGAGAAGTTCTGTGTGTTCCTTCGTAAACTTCTCAAACTGCCGGAAAACAAAATCACTCAGACCGCACTTTTTCATATCCCGGATAAAACAGATATGCCGGTTCCAGAATTCAAAAAAGACTTTTGCAGCCGTATATCTGTCCGGATGCTCTATCACCGCATACCGCTTTAGATATTCTTCCCCGAGAATATGGATATATTGTTCTAATACATCGTTTTTGGAATCAAAATTACGATAGAATGTGCGGCGGTCCAGATCTGCCTTACGGCAAATCCCGGATACACTGATTCGGTCATAGGAAGCCTCTCCCATCAGATCCAGCAACCCCTGAATAATCCACTGCTGCGACTGTTGCGCTGTTGGGTTCCCGCTTTGCAGCATTTCGCTTCCTCCTCTCTTCCAAACCGCCACAAAACACGATTCTTTGTGGCACTTGGTTTCACTTGATTGCTTCTTGCGCTACCATACCTTATACTATACCAAACAAACCGCTACAAGTGTAGCGGTTAGAATATAGAATGTCAAAAGGAGATTTTTTATGGAAGGAATACGAAAAATAATCGGAATAGGCGGATTTATAATAATCCTCTTCATCATGTATCGAACAGATCACGGTATACCCGGCATTCAAAAATACGACCCCACTTTTCGTCTGCTGGATATGCGTTTTCATTACAGCAGTGAAACCGTACGGCAAACGTTTGACCAGATCCAGGAAGGAGGCCGAATCGCCTACCAAAAATATCTGCTGCTGGATTTCATGTTTATTCTATGCTTCTTCCAGACCATGATTGCTATTTCAGATGCAGTACCCTCGTCTGTACATATCCGAACGTTTTTTTACCTCTTATGTGCACTGCGGGCACTGTTCGATATATCGGAAAATACTTTACTGCTCTATATGCTCCGCCAATATCCGATATTCAACGGCGTCACGGCAACCGTATGTGCCTGGTTTACGACGGTAAAATTTGCGATGCTTTCTATCTGGCTGCTGTCTGTGACCGCCAGTTTTCTTTTGCACAGTCTGCATATCTTCCCGGTTGAATAAGTGCACATTCCGGTTCAGCAGGGCGATCCGGGAATGCAGCCTGCTGCCGGAAAATCATTTCTGACAGGCACCGTTTAGAATGCGATCAGGTCTCTCTGATATTGACCGGCTTGAGATGATCCGCCTTGTTTTTTTCGATCGTCTGCTTGATATAGAAAAGCAGAAGCAGAAGTAACAGCATTCCCACAAATGTCTTCACCAGATAAGACAGCATCACCGTTGTCAAAGCCGAAACCTCAAACAGCTGCGGCAGTATCCACAGTGCACCGCACGCACCTATTGCCATCGTTGCACAAATAAATGCACGCAGCTTTGTAAATGGAATACAACTTTTTATTACAGCCAGCATTGATACAAGGATCAAAAGCAGATACATGACAGTCTCTCTTTGCTGCACATCAAATGGTTTTGCAAGGCTGATGAAAATGACTGCCGTCGTAATTGTCAGCGCAAACGGCAGCGCATTTGCCAGCGCTGTCCTTAAGAACGTGCCGCGGATTCTCTTTGTACTCGATTCAAATATGGTTACAAAGGACGGATATGCTTCAATAAAGGCATCGACCAGTGTAATCTGAATCGGAATAAACGGAAACGGCATATTCAAAAACAGGCAGAAAAAAGACAGCAGTACGGAATAGATCGTCTTAATGAAAAATACACCTGCCGTTCTCGTCACATTGTTAATGACCTTTCTTCCTTCCAATACCACCTGCGGCAGATTTGCAAAATCCGAATCCAGCAAAACGATCTGCGAAATCTGGCGGCTTGCATCACTGCCCTCCGCTATCGCAATGGAGCAGTCCGCCTCCCGAAGTGCCAGGAGATCATTCACGCCGTCTCCGGTCATGGCGACCCGATGTCCTCTGTTTCTCATAGCCGTTACAAGCATCTGTTTCTGTTTCGGCGTCACTCTGGCAAATACGGCATATTTCCGGCACAGACTGTCGTAATCCGCATCTTCACCGAATTCCGACAGATCAACCGCATTTTCCCAATTTTTTAATCCTGCTTTTTGAGCAATCATCGACACCGTCTTGATATGGTCACCGGAAATGACTTTTACGTCCACGCCCTCTTTTCGAAAATACTCCAGCGTTTCCTCTGTATTTTTTCGGATATTGTCTTCCAGAATGACTGCGCACAAGGGTTTGATCCCATCCGGCAGTTCCTTTTCATTTTGCCATTCGCCGTCATAAAATCCTACTACAATAGCACGATAACCCTTATCAATCTGTTGCTCCACAGATGCAGGCAGGATACCCATAATACGCTCTGCTGCACCAACAAGCACTGTCTCACCGGTATCAAAACTAACCGCTCCCCACTTACGAAGGGACGAGAACGGAATTTTGTATGCCGGCCGGTACACCGCATCTGTTTCGAAATGCTCCTGCAGTGCCTGAAAGGTGGCGTTATTGTCATCACTCGCCGCCAGATAGGACTCGATCAACGACGTTCGCTTTTCATGCGGTAAATCCGTTAACGGAAGCACTTCTCTGACTTTCATCCTTCCATCGGTAATGGTTCCGGTTTTATCAAGACACAGGATATCCACATGTGCCAGTGTTTCCAGCGAATAAATATTCTGAACCAGAATCTTCATCTTCGCCAGACGAATGACACCCGTTGCAAGGGATACCGCAATCAGGAGCACCAGACCTTTTGGAAGCATACCCAAAAGCGCTGCCGAAGAAGATATGACAGCATCTGCCGCCCCTACATGCCGAAGCCCAGCCGCTTCGAGAAACAGCAGAATTCCAAGCGGTATAATAAGAAACGTGGTAAATCGGGTTACCCGCTTCATGGAGCCGAGCAATTCGGACGACACCTGTTTGGTTTTCTTTGCTTCTTCTGTGAGCTTTACCGCATAATTCTCACTCCCTACGTGCGTTACTTTCGCATAACATTTTCCCGAAACTACAAAACTTCCGGAGTAGAGTTCGCTGCCCTTCGTCTTTAAAATAGCATCACTCTCTCCGGTAAGCAGAGATTCATTGACTTCCACCATGCCATCCAGTACAATTCCGTCATTACAGATCTGATGGCCGCTTTCCAATACCATCACATCGTCTTTCACAATATCTTCCGTCTCAATGACGATTGCGTTGCCATCTCTGAGTACTTTGGCCTTTGGCCTATTTAAAATAGACAATTCATCTACGAGTTTTTTCGCTTTCAATTCCTGCGCAATACCGATCACAATATTGGCAATGATAATGACAATAAAGACCATGTTCGAATAGGCGCCGACTGCAAAAAGCAGTGCCGCTATTGCGAAATTGAGCAAATTAAATAATGTAAAGAGGTTTTCTTTCCATATCTGCGCTTTTGTCTTTGTAATCGAATCCGGTTTATTCCCCGATTCCCCCCGTGCTTTCCGCTCCATCACTTCCTGGGTGGATAAACCCTGTATTGGTACTTCCATAATTACCTCCGTTCATCATCATTTGCTTTTCATTCCTGGAATTTCCCTGCATAAATATCATTTTAACATAATCTTTTGCCAATTAGAAATTAACTCTTTATAAACTATGCGCTCCAGATGCAGCTTCCCCGTTTGAAAAGAGCACTTTCCATAGCGTGAAAACTTTCACACAATTTTGTTTTTACATCTTCTCTATAAGCTTTCTGCCCAATTTGAAAATTTATTCAAAAAAAGAAGCAATACTCTCAGAGTATGCTTCTTTAACGGTTACACAAAATTTATGTTTGCATCAGAAGACCGTTCAACTTACAATCTGGCAATTATCAGAATTTCCTCAGATATTTTCCGTCAACCGCATTGAGTACTATTCCGTTCTTCTCCGCATACACCGCAGCTTCTCCCGCAATCTGTCCCATATCAATAACGGTTGGAAGAATTCGTATGCTGGCCTGCATCAGAAAGGTAGTAGAGATACAGCGGCCCACTGTCAGCAGATTTTCTACCCCCGGATTCGTCAGTGCCCGGTACGGTATTTCATAATATTCTCCCGGTTTGAATTTATCCTTATGAACAAGTCCCTTACTGGCAGAATGGACGTCGATATACCAATCGCCCCTTGCTATGCCGTCTTCAAATCTGGCCCGATTGATATAGTCCTCTTCCGTAAGCACATAGGTGCCGATCAGCCGATAGGATTCTCTGATTCCAAGCATGTTCGCCTCTCTTAAAAGATAGCAGCCCTCAAACCCCGGCATATATTCTTTGAGAAAGCGAACCAGTCTGTGAATCATCTGCCGCCCTTCGGTGATTGCAAGAGAACGTGCCAGCGCATTGGTATTCTTTTTCAGAGATGCAATATGAGGACAGTTAAATGTCATGCATCCCTCTTTTGAAGGGAGAGAGAAACACTGGTAATAGCGTAAATCCTCTTCTTTTAATATACCGGTTTCCACACCTTTTTGAAAAATTGGCTCCAGTTTAAAATCTTTCCCCTTTACCATTGCTGATTCAAAAAAATAACCCGCTTTTAACGGCGAAAATTCATCGTTTAACTCCAGGCAGTAATTCCGATATTCTTCCACATCAATCCCTGCCAACTCAAACCGAAGAGAACTCATCTGGTTATTTCCATCTTCATCTCCGGAAACGGTCGGGACATTTGCCAGTCTTGTCAGTATTGCGTCCCCGCTGGCATCGATAAAATGTCTTCCTTTTACAGCTACAATCCCCTCGACTGTCATAAGCAGCAGCTCGGTTATCTTTTTATCTTCTACCACGCAATCAACCACAACCGAATCGTATAAAACAGCGCCGCCCGCATTTAAATAGATTTCTTCCAGAACCTCCGACATTACTTCGGAATTGAACCATACATATTCCGTGATGGAATCCCGTGTTGCACAACCCTTTTTCCGCAGCATTTCTTCGATCTCAGAAAAGTTTTCAAAATGTGTTACATAGGAGGGCATCATCGGACTTACGAGTGCGTTCGTGGCCGTTCCGCCCAGATTAATCATTTTCTCAATCAGCAATGTCTTATTTTTTCCTTTTGCCGAGCTGATCGCGGCAGATGCCCCGGCGCACCCGCCTCCGACAACGACTGTGTCAAAGCTTCCAATCACCTTAATCGTTTCACCGAAATTTTTTAATTCCATACGCAAGCAGATTCCTCCTTCATTGCCGGTTGTAACAAATCCAGCTTATGTTTTAAAATGCTATGATCCGCACTTTGATATTCCATCAGAATATAATCTAAGATTTTCGGATGCACGCAAAAGTTACAGATGTTTTTTGCAAAAATATGAGCACTGATTTCACTGGTACGCCGTATTGCCGCTTTTCTTTTCCAAAATCCAAAAGACCTGTATTCCAGCGGCTCTAAGAGTTCATACGTCCTTCGGTCATTCTGAAATTCAAGGAAATGATAAAATTCATGTGCAAGATGAAGATCAGTGAGTTCCTGCATGGAAAATTCATATCCGACGTCCCGCATGGCTGCCTGGATATCCTGCAGGACATTCAGATAGATATCTGCCCTTCTGATCTTTTGATCACAATACATCTGAGCGTGCAGGAAACCGGAACTGCTTTCTTCATGAAATCTCACCTCAATATCGTTATTGCCATATAAATCGGCAATTTTATTTTTCCGATACAACGTGGATTCTTTCCTGGCAAGCTCAATGCTCCGTTCAATGTAATCCGCTCTGTTTTTTTCCGGAATATATGCAAATAACAGATCCTCCGACAATTCACAATACGACATCTCAAAATCAGAAATCGATTCTAAGGAACGTCTGTCTTCCTGCTCTTTTTCCATCATATCGATCAATCCTTTGCTGCTACCGCAATAATTTTATCTGTGTCACTCACAAATTCCAGTTCCATTTCTGCCAGGGAAAGCAATTGCTCCTGACTGATCACACCGCTTAAATCCACCATTTTCTGCTGGAAGAAAAGATATGCCTTCGGAAGTGTTGCACCTGCATCCGTAAACTGTGTCATATCCTCAATAAACTCAGCGTACCTTTTGTTCAGATCTTTTTTTTGCATGATCATTAGCTTTGCATTATTCTTTTGAAGCCTTATGACCCCTTCTTCATCTACGATCCGCACCAGATTCTTTTTACTTTTTAGCAGACCGAACAGCGCTTTTGAGATTTTTGTCACTTCAAAAGCGTGCCAACGGCCAATGGAATCCACCAGACGGACGGCATCTTTTTCAGCCTGCGCAGATTCCTGCACGATTTTTATGATTTCATCCATCTCTTTTGCCTGGGAATTCAAATCCTTTGTCCGCAGTTCCGTTGCACCTGTTGCAATCGCCCGCAGGATGTTTTTCTGACTGTCGATTTCAATGGATATCTCAACGGTGTCCGGATTTGCGCCGGCTTTCGTAATGACATCCATAATATCACTTCTTATTTTTCTGATATCATCCTGACTTGGATTGGTAACATTGCGTTCCAATTGTTCTCTTACCATGGCAAGTGCAACTCCTATGGTAGAAATATACGGAGCGTTTTTCGCTATCCGATGCCGGATGCCTGCTTTTTCTCCTAAAAACGGAGTGATGACCGAAGCGGAACCGCCGCCGCCGACAAGATAGATGAGATCTTTGTTCAGCCCGTAATCCCGAATCAGATCTTCTACAATGACCTCCACTTTTTTTACCGCTATATTCATGGCCTGCAGACATGCCTCCTGCACACTGCAGCCACACAAATCGGCAAGTGCTTTCCATGCTGTTTCTGCGGCTTTCTTATTTCCATAAGCGTAGTCATTCTCGGGCACGTATCCAAGAATATTGGCTGCTCCCGCCAGCGTGAGGGCATAAGATCTGTCCCCATCACATGCTACGATTGCATAATTTGCAAGGTCACATTCTCTTGGCGCTATCAGCTTCAGTTGCGGATTCTTCAACTCACTTTCCTCTGCAAATACCTCATACGCTTTATCTGCAATATGTGCCGAACGGGGACCGACATCTGTGATCTTTCCATTTTCCACAACGATCATACTTCCCCCGGCTATGCCAAGTGTTCTTACATCGAGCGAAGTCAGATATAATTTTCTGCCTCCCACCTGTGAGTTTTTGATCATGACCTTGCCGTCTTTAATCGCCGAAATATCCGTTGAGGTTCCTCCTACTTCCAGGAAAATTCCGTCTGTGATTTTTTCATACATGAGCGCGCCTGCCACACCCGCGGCAAGACCGGATAACATCGTTAGAATCGGCCTTTTGCGGACTTCGTCCACACTCATGACACCTCCGTCGCAACGCATGATCATCAAAGGTTTTTTGATATCGGCTTCCCGTACGGATGACTCTGTCATATCGGCTGTTTCCACCATCTTAGGTATCAGAGCTGCGTTTACCACGGCAGTCCGCGTTCTTGCCATAAGCCCGTACAACTGGGAGATCTCATATCCCCCGGTTGCCAGCATGCCTTCCTCATTTGCAATTTGAATTACTTCCTTTTCATGCGCCGGATCATCTACCGAATATGCTTCGGATGCAACGATTACCTCTGCCCCTGCTTTTTTTAACGTGTGAAGGTTTTCCCGCACGCTTTCTTTCGATAATTTGGAAGAATCCAGAAACGTATGGGTGGTATACAGATATTTTCCGGGAGCAAGTTCTATATCTCCCACTGTTGTTTCAGACTTTGCTTTGCCTGCTTCCAGTCCACTTCCCATACCAAGAATTCCAACTTTCGCAACATCTCCCTCCAGAAGTGCATTTGTAGCCTGCGTTGTACCGTGTGCAATAAATATGACATCATCCGGTTTGATCTGATTCTCAGACAGCACCTTATCAATTGCCTGCACAATGCCCAATGCAACCCCCTGCTTTGCATGGTGTGTCGTCGGCACTTTTACCTTTGCAATTACTTCGTAAGTCTCATTGTCAATTGCAACTGCATCGGTGAAAGTCCCGCCTACGTCAATCCCAAGTCTTACTTTCTTATCCATACGTTACCTCTTCTTTCCAACTCTTTCTAATATATAAAAATTGCAGTATAGATCAATGTAATCAAGGCGATTACCATGGTATATGGCAATGTAGATTTCAATATCTCATTTACATCAACCTTAGCGTAATCTGCCGTTATGACATTCTGCGTATTGGTCGGGTCCGAAATACATTGCACAATACTGGTACTTCTGAGTGCCATACCAACTGCTGCCGGGCTCATGGTTCCCGCTGCAAGCAGAATGTTGGCCAGTCCGGAGCCTAATCCATACATGTTTAACGGCCCTCTGTATAATGCCAGCGGAGATAAGACCGCAAACAAAATGACGTAAGTAACTGCGGAAGTCGGCAATACCTCCTGGATCAAAGGCTGCATCAGCGCTGCCGTATAGGTGGAGGTTACCCCATTTAACAGAATTCCAATTCCCATCATCAGACCGATGACACCGGCAACGTCTTTGATTCCCTCGACCACTGCACTGGAAACTACCTGAATAAATTTTTTCGGAGTTGTGACGACCGTCGTAAATACGATGGCTGCAAGCAGACTTGTTTCTGCATTAAAATTAAACAGGAATACGAGCAGAATCGGAACCAGAGGAGAAAGCAGTGCAACGATATTTACCTTTTTTGTCTCCTCGTTTTTTGGAAGTGCCCAGGAACTTCTGACCGATTTCTTATTTACATTGACAAATATGTAAACAAGCGTTACAACCGCACTGATGAGACCCATAACAATGGAGGTGGACTTGATCAGTTCGAGATCCATACCTATCGTATCGATATACATCTGATAATTTGCGACATTAAACAGCAATCCAATACTCAAGCCCATCAATACCAGACTCGCAGCTATCACAGGTGCAATTCCTGCCGATAAAAACAGCGGAATGACAATGGTAGAGACCATGATTACCGGACCGGCACCGCTGATTGCCGTAAAAATTAATGCTGTTGCCGCAGTCAGTACAATCGCAATTGCAACCGGCTTATCTCCTGCAAGTTCAGCGGCTTTGCGGATGATCGCATCCGAAATCCCCTGCTTCTGAATGATTCTTGCAAAAATCGAGCCAAAAATGGTTGCCATGATGGTACTGGCAAGCTTTGAAGCACCACCGGCAATTACAAATGCCATGATGGTCTGTCCATCGGTATCCTCCGGAGTCCGAAACGGCACCCCTGCAATAAATGCAATTACAATGCCTAAAATCGGCAGGGCCAGGATGGCTGGCAGCTTCTTCGTCATCATCAGCACAATAGCGGCGATAAATGCGACCAGAATTAAGATCACCTGAAAGTTAAGAACATTTCCCATACTTATTTCCTCTTTTCTTTGTTTTTTATTTTTTAATATTTGTTTTTGCAAATATTAAATTTTCGCAGTCTGTTTGATTCCATGTCTATCTGTCCAGGAATTCACTTAATGTAACGTTATATAATGCTTTTCGCTTCAACCTGTCTTCCTGAATATAATTCGCATAAATGATATCCAGTACAATCAGGATCGGAAATTGCGGAGAAATGACATTTCCGTAATCCAGATTTTTTTTCACAGAGGCAAGAAGCACTTCATCGAACTTTGTGACATATTCGTTGCAGTTCTTCGATGTGATCAGAATCGTGACAGCACCTTTTTCTTTTGCTTTCTCCAAAGCGGTGATCACCTCTTTTGTAGTTCCGCTGATGCTGATACCGATTACAAGACAGTCCTCGTGAATCCTTACGGAATTCATGGTAAGCAAATGTGCATCTGTAATGGATTCCACGTCAACACCGATTCGCATGAATCTCATTTTGAATTCCTGCGCTGCCAGTCCGGAACTTCCCATTCCGTATACGTAAACCCTCTTTTTTTGTGATATCAGCTTTGTGACCCGTCGGATTTGTTCGTTGTCAATCAGTGTGTAACTCTTATTCAGAAGTTCCTGATACGTATACAGAACATCCTTGGAATCTTCTTCTATCTGTACTTCCTCTTTGAGAAAGTTTTCCTGATAGTTGTATATAAATTCCCGGTATCCGGAATACCCCAGTTTCTTTGCAAATCGGGATAGCGATGCCTCGGAAATATACAGTCTTGCAGAGATCGCCTTGGAAGAAAAATCTGCTTCTTCTTTATTCGAAATAAAAAAGTCTGCAATTGTTTTTTCTACAATGGTAAAATTGTCGTAATACGATTCGATAATCGGTATCACACTTTTCTCATACTCCTTCATAGCGATTCCCTCTTATTCTGCTGCCTGCTTCTGAAATTGTAATAGGCACCGACCATACCTGCCAGATTGCCATTTTCCGCAAATTCCAGCCGCGTCTTGTTTCCGATCGCATCCAGTAAATATTTACTGATACCGGCTTGGATTCTGCTGTATAAATATTCTTTCTGCCCCATAATTCCGCCGCCCAAAATAACAACTTCCGGGTTGATCACATAACAGATATTTGCTATGCCGTAACCAAGCGTGTCACACAATTGTTCAATGGCATCTTTGCAGATCTGATCTCCCGCTTTTGCCAGTTCAAAAATCTGACGTCCATTCAGCTCCGATTCTCTGCACTTCTTCTGACTGGCCACCTTTTTCACCAGAGAACTTGTGGATGCCACTTTCTGAAAATCCGAATCAAAAACTTTCATATAGCCAACTTCTCCGGCACTGTTCGATGATCCGTGAAAAATCTCACGATCTATTATGATACATCCGCCGATACCGGTTCCTATGGTAAGACACAGGATCGTTTTGGCATTTCTGCCGGCTCCGGTGATGGCTTCCGATAATGCCGCACAGGATACGTCATTTTCTACTTCACACGGGATCTGACAATCCGCCTCCAGAATTTTTTTCAATTCCATTCCAGAGTACTCCGGGATACTGTCATTTGCATAAAGGATCGTTCCTTTGACAGGATCTACCATTCCAGCCGTCGCAATGCAGATTCCCGAAAGGGTATTGCTCTTTTGCATTTGCTGTATGATCTGTTTTAATTTGGCAAGGATGCTGCCGCCGCCTTTTGATGCTTCTGTCGGAATCTCGTGATTTTCCATCATACGGCCTTCCTCATTTATGATTCCATACTTTATCATGGTGCCGCCGATATCAAAAGCCAGATATGTTTTTAACCGTTTGGACATCTACGCCTCCTTATGCTCCATCGCATCCGTAAACTTTCTTGTTATTTTCTGCGGTCTGGTAATGGCACTTCCGACTACCACACTGTAGCAGCCGAGTTCTATAACTCTTTCTGCCTTTTTCGGGGTATCGATATTTCCTTCTGCAATTAATTTTCCCTCTATTCTGCCCAACAACGTCCGGATAATTTCAAAATCATTTTCATCTATTTTTAAGTCTTTACTGTATGGCGTATAGCCGACCAGTGTCGTTCCGATAAAATCAAAACCCAGCAGATCGGCATGAATCGCCTCATCAATGGTGGAACAGTCTGCAAGAAGCTTTTGCTTTGGATATCTGGCTTTTATCTGATGGTAAAAATCATCCAGTGCAAGACCGTCTGGCCGGATTCTGTTTGTTGCATCCACTGCAATCACTTCCGGCTGCACTTCCATAAGTTCGTCGACTTCTTTCATCGTCGGTGTTATATATACCGGACTGTCCGGATAATCTTTTTTTATAATTCCAATCAACGGCAGATTCACGGTTTTTCTTATTTCCAGAATATCTTCTACGGTATTTGCCCTGATTCCGCAGGCTCCTCCCTGCTTTGCCGCTAATGCCATTCTTCCCATAATGTAAGAAGAGTGAAGCGGTTCCTCCTCAAGTGCCTGACAAGATACGATTAAATGTCCCTTTATGCATGAAATACAATCTTCCATAAAAACTACTCCTTTGTAATTTATTGTTTTTTAAGCATTTGATTTTTCTTGTCATCACTATAATATTCCGTGTAATTAATTTCAATATATTTTCTATTTCTGAATCTACTTTCATACGCTTTGTGCATATTTATACATTTCCACCCTCAAAATCCGATCATTGTGTTGTATCTTCCTGTTTTTTGCTGAATGTACTTTCTGTTTCTTTTTTTTTATAGAAATTGCATTCTATCTTGTATATAATTCGTTTTGTCAGAGGACAAAATACATTCGGAAAGAAGATGGTTTGATGTTATTATACAAAGCAAAGGATTATGCAGACATGAGCAGAAAGGCTGCCAATATCATTTCTGCCCAGATTATTATGAAGCCAGATGCCGTATTAGGCCTTGCTACCGGATCTTCACCGGTAGGTACCTATCAGCAGCTGATCAGTTGGTATGAGAAAGGTGACCTTGATTTCTCCCAGGTGAGAACTGTTAATTTAGATGAATACAAAGGTCTTCCACCTGAAAATCCTCAAAGTTATGCTTATTTCATGCGAAAAAATCTTTTTGACAAAGTGAATATTAAGAAAGAGAACACCTATATTCCAAATGGTCTGGAAGCGGATATTTCATCTGAGTGCAAACGATACAACGATGTTATGAAATCGCTTGGCCGGGTAAATCTCCAGCTTTTGGGAATCGGTCAAAACGCCCACATCGGCTTTAATGAACCGGGTGCTGCCTTTGAGAAAGAAACGCATTGTGTAAAATTAACCTCAAATACCATGGATGCAAATTCAAAATATTTTGAACGGGAAGAAGATATCCCCCAATATGCCTATACCATGGGAATTAAAAATATCATGCAGTCAGAAAAAATAGTACTGATTGCATCCGGCAGGGAAAAAGCAGAGGCATTGTATCATGCAGTTTACGGTCCGATTACACCGGCTGTTCCGGCATCCATACTGCAGCTGCACAATCATGTTACCGTCGTGGCCGACGAAGATGCTTTGTCTGTGATATCAGAGAAAACATTGTAATAAGGGGGATTCGAATATTATGATGCTAAAAAATGGTTTTGTCTTTAACGACCGTTTTCAATTTGAAAAGAAAAACCTGCGTATAGAAAATGGTATCATTCTGGATGATGATACCTGCGCATCTGATCCCGAATCAGATATGACAAGCATAGATGCCGAAAATCTGTATGTGATCCCGGGATTGATCGATATTCATATCCATGGAGCTTACGGACATGATTTTTGTGATAACGACAGAAACGGTCTCCTGACCATTGCAAAATATCTGAAACAAAATGGAATCACCTCATTTTGTCCGACTTCCATGACATTAGACGAGAAGGAACTGGCAGGTATATTCCGGACAGCCGTTGCTCCGCTCCCGGATGAATGTGCTGCAATTGTCGGAATCAATATGGAAGGACCGTTTCTATCCTCTTCCAAAAAGGGAGCTCAAAACGGGAATTATATACGGCTTCCGGATGTTTCTCTGTTCCGGAAACTGAATCGGGATGCAGACGGCTTAATCAAGCTGGTCACCATTGCGCCGGAATTGGAACATTCCATAGACTTTATCCGGGAACTCTCATCAGAAGTAACGATTTCGCTTGGACATACCTGCGCGGACTTTAAGACAGCGGATCTGGCAATTCAGGCAGGTGCGACACACATCACGCATCTATATAATGCCATGCCGCCTTATCACCACCGGGACCCGGGTGTCATCGGAGCGGCAGCAGATCATCCGAATACTATGGTAGAGCTGATCAGTGACGGAATCCATGTTCATCCAAGCGTCATCCGTAATACCTTTCGTATGTTTGGAAAAGACCGTGTGGTTTTTATCAGTGATTCCATGATGGCTACGGGCATGCCGGACGGGAACTATGAACTGGGAAAACAGACGGTCTATAAGAATGGAAAAAAAGCGGTTTTGAAAGACAATACTCTGGCCGGTTCCGCTTCCAATCTCTTTGACTGCATGAGAAATGCCGTGCATTTCGGCATCCCGCTTGAACATGCAATACAGGCAGTAACCGCAAATCCGGCTAAAAGCATTGGGATCTTTGACCGGGTCGGAAGTCTTGCACCCGGGAAAAAAGCGGATATCTTACTTATGGATCAATCGCTTAATCTTGTTAAAATCCTGTAACAGAAAGGAGCAGACTGCCAACGTTCACAATTGGCTGTCTGCTCTTGTTTGTATAGGTTGCATTGATCTGACGATCAAAGATGATTTATATTTTCCTCCGTTAAATTCAGGAATGGAACCTCCACCGCTTGCGCAGTGCCCGTATAAGAATCACGCCACTGCTCATATGCTGCTCCATCCACCGGATTCTCCAGTGCATAAACGCCCTCCTTCATAATATAGTACATGATTCCATCCCCATCGGCATCACTTTCAGCCGGGAAAGAAGTACCATCTGAATTCGTCTCTGATAAGGACCGATCCCATGCATCTACCATTGCGACATTGACATAACGATCTGTTTCACTGTCATACTGATACAAGGTATACGGCCAGAAATCTCCTGCCAGGCCTTGATTATGTGACCAGTCTGCCTGAATGATACCATTGTCATAAAAGGTAAGTGCCGGAAATTCCCGAAGTTCTTCGTTTGCAGTTTTTGTATTGTTATCAAAATCATAGATCAATTCTGCCATACCCGCCATGGAGCCCGTGGTATAGGAAAGTATTAATTCATCTTTTCCGTCCTGGTCAATATCGTATACAGCAAATTGATTCTGTGACATATCCTGTGTATCATCCCAATCACAAGCCTGTCCATCCGGGAACGTGTGATCATAGTAGATGCCCTTTAAAATCGATTGATAGGCTTCCTTCATCGCCTCTTGGTCAAAACCTGCCCCATCCGCTGATTCAGAATCCTGATCGGCTGCAGTTTCTTCGGTTCCTTCGGATACTTTCGTCTCTGTACCTTCACCGGCAGCTGCATTGTCATTCCCCATAGTAGCTGCTTCCGTTTCATTTTGCAAAGCATTTGATTTCTGATTACCTGATTCATCCTTTGATCCGCATGCAGTCAAAAGACTAAGCATGAATACAACGACCAAAACTCCATATCTTTTCATTTTTCTCCTCCTGATTGTGATTCTAAATCCTGGCAGCCTTCTGCACTTTATTCCAAAATCGGTAAATTCGCGCGAAATGCCGCTTGCCTTTGCGGCAGGTTCCTCGTCCATACATGCAGATTAATCCGTCTGCTAATCTTTATAGTCTATCATATTTTTCAATCTAATAACAGTCATTTTCAGCCGAAATGACGCCGGGGTTTGACCGGATTATGGAAAGGACTTCTGAAAATTTCACCTTTTTTCCCCCCTTACATATGTTAGAGTGAGAATGTAAATACCAGGAGACTGCAAATTGGATTACTATAATCCTTTCGACAAACAGGTAAGCCATAATTACAAAATTTTTGCGAACGAAAACAACTTATCCAGTGAACAAATTACTCCTCCTTCAACCACCGGACCGGGATCCAGACCTCCTCAGCCAGGACCGGGACCCAGACCTCCTCAGCCAGGACCAGGACCCAGACCTCCTCAGCC
>JAEWCQ010000007.1 GCA_023390555.1 Bacillota bacterium
TATCACTTCTGCACTGGATCGAACCAAGGTAACTTCCCTGCGCATCAATCGCGGTCTGCGGATTCAGATTGTAATTTGCATCCGCCACACGGCTGATGATTGTCGTGGAAGCTGTGTCGAAATTCCACAGAAACGCCATTTCGTCATCGGCGTCATACTCCGTGACTGCCACGCTTCCGTTCCAGCCAAGTGTCGTTCCGCTGACATTGATATAGTCGCCGCTTGCAACATTTCTCAACGCTTTCCCGCTGACCGGCTGTCCGTTCTCGTCCGTGGTCGTAACATTCTCGACGGTCCACTGGTATGCCGGATCCTCGGACTTTGGTACCCCATACTCCAGAACGCCGTTATTCTCGCACAGATACATATCACCTGCGCCGGTATAATGATTGTGGATATAGAAAATCTCCGCAGTTTGTGCGGTGCCCACTGCCGGCGTGTCTGCAAACAATGTGACAGGAAACTCCCCAATACACAGTAATAATGCCAGAAAAAATGTAAGTACTCTCTTACAAGTGGCACTAACGTTACTTTTTCCCATACTTAACCTCCATATAAATGGATAGTTAACCGGTTAACCTCTTACATTATGCCATGAATCTGTTTTTTTGTCAATCTTATAACTGTTTGACCGATTCGCGTTCCACAAGCTCCGGCTTCAACACAACGGTCTTTCCCTTGCTCCTGCCATGCTGGATATCCTCCAGTATCATCTCTGCCGAGATGCTTCCCTTCTGTGCACTGTTCTGGTGCATGGTCGTAAGTCCCGGGGTGACATATTCATCAAACTGGATATCGTCAAATCCTATGATGGAATAATCGTCCGGCACCTCTTTCCCATTCTCGCGGAATGCTTTGAGCATGCCGATTGCCATGATATCTGCAATCGTAAAAATTGCGGTCGCATCGCATTCCCGCTTCAGAATCTCCATCGCAGCGTCATAACCGCCCTGAAAGCTGACCGGATATTCAAAATAATATTCCCTTTTCTCTTCCAGACCAGCCTCCTGCAAAGCCCTCTGGTATCCCTGGTATCGCTTATAATTCAATGGGCTGTGCTTGATGGAACCCGTTACAAATGCGATCTTCTTATGTCCCTTCTCAATCAGGTACCTGGTCGCATGATAACCGCCCATCTCATCCTCTAACATGACTCTGTGAAATTCTTTTGCATAATCCTCATAGGCATCGGTCAGGACAATCGGCACTCCGAGCTTTTTCACTTCTTCAAAAAAACTCTTCGGATAGACACCCAGCATGATAATGCCATCCAGCTTTCTGCGCTGTATCCAGTCTTTACACTGTTCATCTGTCTCTACACCGGTAAAGAGGATATCATAGCCCTGTTGTCTGGTAATGCTCTCCACACCGCTGATGAACTCTCCAAAAAACGGGTTCTTTAACAGTGCTCCCGGCGCATCTCCTGTCTCAGTCAGAGGAAGCGTGATCCCGATCAGTTTCGAGCTTCCGTTTGACAGACAACGCGCTGTCAGCGACGGCTTATAGTTCATCTCGTCAATTACTTTTAAAATGCGCTGTCTTGTCTCTGAGTTAATCTTATCTACATTATTTATCGCATAGGACACAGACGCCACGGAAACTCCTGCCCGCTTTGCCACATCCCGGATTGTCACCTTTGCTGCCATCACTCTTCCTCCACTTGTTAACCGTTTCAATAGCATTCCTATTATACCGTTTTCTTGAAATTCCGGCAATCTTTTTCTTTTTCGCCCGAATGTAACAGAAGGCAAGTTCATGTTTCATGAACTTGCCTTTTTCTTCCTGATTTGCAATATTGTATTTCTTGTTGAAATCCTGCTTACCCTTTTACCGAGCCGGATAGTCCCTCTACGTAATATTTCTGCAGACAGATAAACAAAATGCAGATCGGTATCGAAACCAGCACGGAACCTGCTGCAAAACGGGTATACCATGTCTCGATATTGTCACGGCTCAGCATCGTGTAAAGCCCGATCGCAACGGTGTAATGATCGACATCATCTCCGAGAATTACCTTTGCATAGATGAAATCTGCCCATGGGCCGATAAATGACATCAGCACGGTATAGATGATGATCGGCTTCGACAGTGGAATCGTAATTCGCGTAAATATCTTCCAGCGGGTCGCTCCATCGATAATTGCCGCCTCATCCAGCGCCTTCGGAATCGTATCAAAAAATCCTTTCGCAATGTAGTAGCCCATTCCGGCGCTTCCGGAGTAGACCATGACCAGTGCCAGAAGTGTCTGGGAAAGTCCCATCCCTTTTAAGATATAATAGACGGCGATCATGGACATAAAGCCCGGGAACATACCAAGCACCAGCATAAGATTCATCAGCGGTTTTCTTGCCGCAAACCGTATTCTGGATAAAGTATAGGACGTGGACAATACCAGAAAAGTGGATATCAGACAGGAACAGATTCCCACGATTAACGTATTTACGAACCACTTTGCAAAATGGAACCGGCTTGTGTCCGTGAGCAGATTCACATAATTTTTCCAGGTGAATGTCTTCGGGAAGAAATAAGCCGTATACGAGCCGCTCTCCTCACGAAATGATATCATGATCAGCCATGCAATCGGAAACAGCCAGATAATGACCATGATGACCAGCACAATATATCCTGTATCTATCTTCATCGTCCGCATCGCTTCCGCAAGACCTGCAAACGATAAAATCAGATACAGCCAGTAACCCGGTCCGAAATAGCGAACCAAAAATCCGCCGTTCATCACAAGGGAAGAGGCATCCAGCAGATGCTTTCCGCCAAACAGGAAAAGTACAGCCAAAACGGCATGCAGAAGATAAAGTGCAAGTGTCAGACGGACGGCATTTCGCTCCGGCCGTACAACCAGCCATATCGCAGACAGCAGCACCAGAGCGGCCAACAGTATAAGTAAAACGCCTGCCGCTGCCGGAAACGCGCCATCCCAATTTTGGCGGACAGCAGCCAGAAATCCGTAACCGGAGATACTCTTTGTATCCGGAATCTGCAAGAGCGGCAGAAACCATGCCAGCAGCAGAAGTACGTTGATTATCGGAAGTCTTTTCAATGTTTTTTCGTTCAAACCAGCCAATCTTCTCATTATTGAAAGCCCTCCTCATTTTTATATGCTCCGGTGTTCCGGTATACGACAAGCGACAGAACTGCCGACATGACAAAGATGACAATACCGATGGCAGATGCATAGCAGTAATCTCTGTTCTCCATGGTCAGCTTATACAGCCAGGTTACCAGGATATCCGTTTTTCCTGCACCCTTGAAATAGTCCAGCGTTGCCGGATTTCCGTCGTTAAGCAGGTAGATTGCATTGAAGTTATTAATGTTGCTGATAAAATTCGTCACCAGATACGGTGTGGTAACAAACAGCATATACGGCAGTGTAATCTTAAAAAAAGTCTGAACTTTGTTCGCACCGTCAATTTCAGCGCTCTCGTACAAATCGGACGGGATGTTCGTAAGAATGCCGGTTGTAATCAGCATCGTGACGGGAATACCAATCCACATGTTGACGATAATGATCGTCACCTTTGCCCAGGTTCCGTCCGTCAGAAACGGAAGCGGAGATGTGATAAATCCAAGGTCCTGCAGCAAAACATTGATGGCACCTGATTTTGCCAGCATCACACGCACGATCATCAATGTAACAAATGAAGGAACGGCGATTGTAATCACAAACATGGTCCGCCAGAAACCTTTTCCCCGAATTCCTTTCCGGTTGATCAGAATTGCCAGAAGCATTCCTCCAAAATAACAGGTGACGGTGGAAAAGACAGCCCAGATCAGTGTCCAGCCGAGTACATGCCAGAACGTGTAAGAAATGTCATTATTCGAAGCAAACAATTTTACAAATGTACGGAACCCGACCCAGTCAAACAGATTTCCCGGCGGCTGATGATTCATATCGTAATTTGTGAAAGCCATCAGAATCATATAGGCCAGCGGTACAACCGTAAAGATGATAATTCCGGCCAGCGGCAGCGCAAGCAGCAGCTTATGTATTTTAGAATCAAATAGTGATTGAATATCCTCAATTATTCCAGGCACGTGCGCTTTTTTCTGCTGCAGACGCTGCACTTCGATTGCAGAATACAGATTGGAGATCCATATCAGTGCAAATGCTGCAATTACAAACAGCGTAACGACACCGCCAAGAAGCATCAGCATGGAATTGTCACCCTTTGTCATATCATAGATGCCCGTCTTTTCGTTATATACCATTCCCTGCTGGTTTGTACCAAGTGTAATAAAATGGACAATATTGCTGTTCCCTTTTAATCCCATAAATATTATAAATAAGAGTTCGAGCGCCAGATAACCAAGTCCCTTAACTGCTCTTCCTCTTGTCATATCCGAAAGCCCAAAAAGGAAAAATGAAAGTCTTGTTTTGATATCTCCTTCCCGCCAGATTGACCGGAGAGACGTTTTCTTGTTTTTCTTCATCCTTATACCCTTCGCACATTACAGAACCATCTGCAACCATGCCTATTCTTTGAGAAGATCCGGGTGCAGTACATGCACCCGAATCTTTCTGTTAATACCATTGTCAAAAATTACTCCGTATCTGATGCAATCGTTGCAAGGAATCCGTCTACCATTGCATCCAGACTGTCCTGAAGATTGCTCTCCGTGATATCACCATTTACAAGGCCTGCACCAAACGCTGATGCCGGATCCCAGTAATTTCCAAGCTGTGATGTTGTCGGGTTTGGAGTAGAATAGTTGGTCTGCAGGCAAAGCGCTGCCACTGCCGGATTTGCTGCCACTTCTTCGTTCTCTGCGAGAGACGGGATCGTAGGAGCCGTTGAGTTCACCTGCTGGAATCTGAGTAACTGGCACTCTTCTCCGCCTAACCATTCTGCAAGCTGCTGTGCTGCCTTCGGATTTGCTGTTGCACTGTTTACTCCGTATGCTTTGTAATCCGCAAAGTTGCTTAACTGATAATCTGTGCCGTCAATATTGATGGTCGGAAGCTTGCATGCCGCATAGTTGTCTCCATAATATTTCTGCGCATCTTCTGCGGACCATGTTCCGGAACAGAATGCCGCAAGTTTTCCTTCGGAAGCAAGTGAACCTGCAAGTCCGTCCGCATCCTCAACGTATTTTGGATTGTTTACGAGATTCAACAGATAATTTGCTGCTTTGTAGCCATTCTCATCATTCCAGGAACACTCGGTCGGATCATCCCCATTTTCTCCGAAAAGTGTACCGCCGTTTGCATAAAAGAAAGCTTCCATATACCAGGAATTGGATACCGTACAGGAGAAGTTATATATGTCATCGCCCAGATCCTTTGCCATCATGGTATCCAGAGATTTTACATCCTCTTCGGAATATTTGCTCTTGTCATAATACATGAACCAGGAATTCGGTGTAACCGGAATACCATATACCTCATCATTCATTGTACATGCTTTGATGGCACCTTCGCCCTGTATATCTTTTACCTGGTCAATATCCACCGTAATCGGATAAATCAGGCCTGCTTCCACAAGTTCTGCAATTCCGCCCGATGGATATAAAAATACATCTGCTGCAACGCTGTTATCTTTCTTCATCGCATCGATTGTGTCATCTACACCTACAACAGATATATCGAAGGTCAGATTGTATTCCGGATGATTTTCCGCAAACGAGTCACACATCTGTTTTGTGACTTCCTGCTCCTCCTCCGGCGCCCAGACTTTTAAGGTCACATCCTGTACTTCGGTGGAATCCTCTGTCTCTGTGGCAGGTGTATTTGCCGATGCGTTATCTGATTTTTTGGCATTCCCTGAATTACCGCATGCTGTCAATGCGGCCGTGCCCATTGCCAGCACTAATGTCAATGCAACTAACTTTTTCTTCATTCCAAAACCCTCCTTGATTTACTATACCATACTTTTTTTCATTTTGTTAACCGGTTAGTCTTTTATACCTTTTTCTAGTTAAAATCGTGGTTAATCGGTTAACTATCGCCTATAAAAGAACCCGGTCATTATTTGTTAACCGGTTAACTTATATAGAAAATAACATATAACACACTGTTCGTCAATAGATGTTTATCACTTTCGTTACTGTGTAAAAACTTTGTGCTTTATTTTTGTGCAATATTACAACAATCTGTGCGATCTATTCGAAACATCTGAATTGCCTGCTTTAATTTTTCCGCCTGTTCCTGCATCTGTTCGGATGCCCGCCGCAGATTCCACGCTTCGCTCGATTGCTGTTCGGTTGTGTGATAGACATTCAGAGAACTTGCTGCTGTCTGCTCTGCCACAGCAGATATGCTCCCAATGGCATTTTGTGTGGTATCTCTTGCAAGTTCCATACTCTGGATATAGGAAAGGATTTCCCGCACCTGATTCATCAGGATGCCGGTCTGTTCATTCATCTGATAAAAGGATGCCGTTGTCTGATCTACCGCGCCCTGCTGGTTCTCGACACAGGCACAGGCACTCTCAACAGAATCTCCTGCCTTTTGTGTCTGCTCTGTAATTTCCTGTATGATCATACGGATTTCACCGGCAGACTGCAGAGACTGGTCGGCTAATTTTCGGATTTCATCTGCCACGACCCCAAAACCGCGCCCTGCTTCTCCGGCCCTGGCTGCCTCGATGGATGCGTTCAGTGAAAGAAGCGTCGTCTGCCCCGCAATATCATCCATCGCATCGACAATCGCGCGAATATCACAGATCTGTATCTGCAGACTCTGCATCGTTTCTGTCACCTGGTTCATTCGCTGCGTCGTTTCTGCCGTTTTCTCATTCAACTGCCGCATGGTATGGATTCCTTCATCAATTGCTGCCACCGTATGATCCGCTGCTTCCCCGATACTTGCCGTATTCCGGTTCACCTGCAGGAATTTGGAGGACAGAAGCTCCATCTGGCTGAGGCTGTTGGCAGAATTCTCATCCAGCTGTCCGATTCCGGACTCTATCTCTTCCAGTGAGCTTTGAATCACTACCGTGGAATCAACAAACTTTCCCGTTGCATCCGCAACTGCATTGACATCCTCGAGCAATTCCCCTGCAACAGAATGCACCTCTCCGATCAACGTGCAGACATTATCCGTCATATGATTGACACCTTCTGCAAGTACCGCCAGTTCATCTTTTCGTTTCAAGACGAGTCTCGCGGTCAGATCACCATCCGCAATTCTTGCAAGGTGCCTGTTGATGTGCCGGATTCCTTTTCCCAAACTGCCTGCAAACAGGGTCCCAATCAGCAATGCCAGCGCACACGCCACCAATACAAGTACCGCCGTGATCTGCTTAAGTACAAAGGTCTGCTGCAGCAGATTTTTCTGTGGAATCAGCGCATATACCGTCATATCCATATCCGTTATTTCCGAAGTCAGATACAGATAGTTCTCTCCCTGATAGGTAACGTATCCATCCGAATCTTTTTTCCCGGAGAGCTGCGCTGTAAATATGCCGCTCCCAACTACACACCGCGCACCGTCATAGGTCAATTCTGTCTGATCCGCAGTGACAATGCCAAGGATACTGCCCGCGCCAAAATCCAGTTTCTGCATGACTGCCGATGCAGTATCCTCCGTCACATCCGCAAAGAGAAACGTATTGCTGCCGGAAAAAGCCCTTCCGATTCGAAATAAGTAGCCCGAATCACCGCAGCCCAGTATTTCATCCAGCCTTGTACTGATTCCAAGCCAGTGATAATGCTCCGTATCTTCCAGCAGTGCCTGCCCCTCTTTTGTCTCACTGATTTTCTCATACAGCTTCGCATCCTCTGTCCCATTCGTCAGAATCGACTGATTGTCGGAGGATACAAGCGCAATGCTGTCCAGCCGGTCGTCACTCCATACTTTTTTCTTCATTTCTTCCAATTCTGCATTGTAGAACTGGACTTCTTTCGTTTTGGAAAGCGCATAGGTCCCGTCGAGATAGTCGAGCAGGTCACGATCCTGATAATATTCATCCACCATTGCCTGAATTGCCTGAAACTGTGACTGATAATATTCGGACATCAGATACAGCGTCTGTTCCATATCCTCTTCCCTGTTTTCTACCACAATCACAGATGCCCTCCTATAACTGATCATTCCAAGCAAGATCATACAGACGACCGGCACCAGAAAGGCTGCCAGCAGTTTAAAGCGGATTCCACATAGGATTGTTTTTTCCCCAATACACCTCTGTCTTCTTTTCTGTTTCTTCATATCCCTTCTCCTTTGACCATTCAGGCAGTCAGCACTTCCAGGATAGCACCCAGTACTGTTTCATCCATCGGAATCGTATACAGCTGCCCTATTTTCTCTGTGATGCTGTTTGCACTGCAAAGTGTTTCATAGATGCTCTTTTTCTGGTCATAGGCAATCTGTGCGCGGTCCAGGATGCCAAACAATTCTTCTCTGATACCATTTTCTGTCTGCTTTTCATCTGTGGATATACAAATCTCTGCTGCTTCTTTCACTTTATGCCCCACCAATTCCAGACACAACAGATGCTCCTTTTCCTTGTAGATACTTTCGTACTCTGTCTTTTCTCCATCGACAGTTACAGCAATTGCAGTCGGATTCGTAACTCCATGAATACAAAAACTGTATTTTCTTTCCTTTGGAATCACCTCATCGTCATCCTCCAGTTTCATCCGCAGTATCGCTTCTTTTCCCCATGAAAAATCAAACTGTGTAAATGCTGTATTGCTCTCTTCCGTCTTCTTTCTTAAAAGTTCATCCTCTATCATTGTAAAACTTCCGGATTGTCCCGCAAACACATGGATTTCCAGCTGCTTCGGATTATCCGTATCATTTTCTACCATGCGTTCCGGAATCAGGGGAAGGATAGCTCCTGCTTTTGCCAATACCGGTATGCTGTCCAGTTTCCGGTACAGCTTTAACTTTCTTCCGCCGTGATAGATGCGTCCAAGGAACAGATCATAATAGGTACCCTCCGGGAGCCATGCCTTAAACTCCGCCATCTGAAGCTTTGGATGCAGCGGTTCTGTAATCGGACACACGATCAGATCCGTGCCAAAATAATATTCATTCGGCACTTCATATGCTTCCGCTTTCTCCGGATATCGATAGTACATCGGCTCAATCAGCAGTTCATCCTCAACATGGCAGCGGTAATTCATCGTATACAGATACGGAATCAGCTGATGCCGCAGACGCATGAACCGCTTTAGAATGCCGCCGACATAAGAATCGTAAGCCCATGGCTCTTTCACAAAAAACGGATTATCCGAACTGTGTATACGCATAATCGGAGAAAATACCCCAAACTGAATCCAACGCACCAGCATCTCGTCACTTTTCACGCCATGCATATGTCCGCCGATATCATGACTCCACCAGCCATACCCGGCATTGCTGGCCGTCGCGGTAAAATAAGGCTGAAACTTCAGGGAATCCCAGGTTGCAAATGTATCGCCCGAAAATCCGATCGGATAGCGGTGACTTCCAAGCCCTGCATAGCGGGAAAACGTAAGCGGCACTTTCCCGTCACGTCCGCTGTCCAGATAATGAAAATGATTGAGCAGAAACAGCGGATTGTATCCCGGCTTTTTCGTACCGCCGCCCTGCTGCCAGTCCAGCCACCAGAAATCAACCCCGATCTTTTCATTCGGATGATACAGATATTTGAAATACGCCTCTAAAAACTTTGGGTCTGAAACGTCAAAATCAATCTTCTCTTCGTGTTCAGAATCGACGTTCAGCGCTTTTGCCATTTCCTCATAGGCTGTTTCATACGCGCGGACCCCTTCTGCCGGATGAATGTTTAAGGTGACATGCATTCCCTGCTCATGCAGATAGGTCAAAAAGCGCTCCGGCTTTGGAAAATATGCGTGATTCCAGGAATAACCCGTCCAGCCGCTGCCGAATCTCGCATCTACCTTTGTCAAATGCCAGTCCATATCCAAAACAGCAATCGAAAAAGGAACTCCTTCCTCTGCAAAGCAGTCCAACAGTTCGTGATAGCTTTCTTCCGTGTAAGGATGAAAACGGCTCCACCAGTTCCCGAGTGCGTAGCGCGGAAGCAGCGGTGTTTTTCCTGTCAGCCGAAAAAAGTCTTTCAGACATTTGCGGTACGATCTTCCATATCCAAGGAAATACAGATCGATCTCTCTGTTTTCTCTTGGCTCGACCCAGCCGTCTTCCAAAATCACACTGGAGTTGCTGTCGTCAATCAGGGTAAATCCATTCTGTGAAAGAATGCCATCCTCCAGTTTTACCGCACCATCGGCTTCGTCGAGCGTACGCGCTGTTCCTCCCAGATTGCTTCCCTTATCCCCATAGTACCAGGTGCTGTTATAAGCGCTGTAATTGCCGCGCAGCTGAATGTAAAGACCATGTGCCGAGAATTTCTGTTTGTTATATACGATCCGCAGCGCCTCTGTCAGAATTTCCAGCTGATCTTCCCTTTCCTTTACCTGATATTTGGGTACCTCAAATTCACGGTTTAATACCGTCTGTGTTGCACGGTCTTCAAAGCAGCCATTCTCACTGTACTCCAGGCGGACCATCTGGGAAGTCAGCAACGTAATCCGGTAATTTTCAGCTGAAATCACTGCTTCTTTTTTCGCTTTCGGTCTTGCTTCTAATTTATATTCCATACTATCTTCCTTTTCGTTTTCCTTTTTTCTTTCTGTTATCTGTCCACGGTATACAACTTAAGGCATATACGGCCTGACAAATCTGTTCCTTTATTTCCATATCTTCTGCAATATCCCAGCGAATATCACAGTTCTCCCAGACAGTCTCCCAGCACTTTTCATGTAATTCCTTTTCCTTCTGATATCCGGTCTGCGTAATCTCCTCCAGCAGCTCTGCATTTTTGATGTCATAGAATCCGCTGTCCTGCCGCGAAAACTGTGTGACGTATTTTGTCAGCACATATTCCTTTCCCTTTTCAGCTGAAAATTCCATATTTCTTACAAAAGATTCCTGCTCCTGCTCTATCCACTGTTCACAATCATAAGGAAATGTCACTGCCTCCATCATATGAACGCCATTTTCATTCTGATGCAGGTCTGCTGTCACTTTTAGAATGGTATTCTGGCTGGAAAATCCACGAATCTGCTCACATTCATATTCCTGCCACAAGTGTTGCCCGGCATTCCTCTCGGACAGGTCTATCCCGGTTTTCAAGCGGATTTTCCCGTCAAATTCAGGTAGAATCCGATATTGCAGAAATAACGCATGCTGCTTTTCCCTGCTTGTAAACCGCTCCGCGTAAATCGTCAACTTCCCTTTCGGCGTCATCCAGGAGGTCCGTCTGCTCCATATGCCATGCCGGTAATCAAGCTCCTGCTGATGGGAAAGGATCTCTTTCTTTCCAACGGCATATTCCTCCTGTTCCAGAAAAAGTGACGTGAAACAGGGATTCGGTGTATGCAAAAAAGTCCTCCACCCATTCTCTCCTGAAATAAGTATTCCATTCAGGCTGTGTGCAGGAATCATGTACTGGCATTGTTCATCTAACTGACCATACATGCTCATATAGCCGTTTCCGATTCTGAATCTGCCATCCGGTTCAGCAATCTCTTTTTTGCAGTCATACTGCTCAATCAACTTCCAGTCCACTCGAGTACCTCCACCCATGTTCCGAAAGTTAACCGATTAACCTATGTATAAGGTATCACATTCCGCCACTGCTGTCAATGGGATGATTTTCAGGATAAAAAGACCCGTGCCGGACTTTTCATCCTGAAAATCATACTTCTTCCTTAACCGTTATGTAACACCTGACTTTTTATAAATCCATCGCAAGTTTTCCAAGCTCTGCGGACATGGATGTAATTTCTTCGATGCTGGATGTGATCTCTTCTGTCGCAGAAGCCTGCTCCTGACTCGAATCGAGTGAGCCTTTACTCTTTTTGCCAGCTTCTTCGACCTTCACCCGGATATTTTCCGTCAGCGCATTGATCTTTGGAACGGTACTCTTCGACTGCGCGGAGAGATTTCTGATTTCATCGGCAACCACCCCGAAGCCTCTTCCTTCATCACCCACTCTTGCCGCCTCTATCGCAGCATTTAGACCAAGCATTTTTGTTTCTTCGGCAATTTCCTTAATGAAAACGGAGACATCATTGATTTCATTTGAGATGCCGACGATATCATTGATATCGCTGTACAGGGATTCTTCGTTCGCATTGATTTCAATTGCAGAGGCCGCAAGTTCCTGAATCGCAGATGAAATGTCGGCCAGTCCGCTTTCCAGTGCCACCGACATCTGCCTTAATACGGCTGCTGTCTTTTTCGGCAGAACAATTCCCAGTGTTGCAACCAGCTGCTCCTTATTTTCGTCATCGAAAAGAGGAAAGCTTGCGATTGAAACAGGAACGCCGAATCGCTCTTCACCGTACTCCATAAACTGCGGCTGCCTTGTCGCAATGACCTTATAAGCCAGATCTCCTTCTGTAAGCTCTTTTCCAGGCTCATACGTGTTGATGGCAAACTTTGCGGATGGCTGGTTCACGATAATTTTTGTCAGATCTGTTGCATACAAAAAAGAGCCTTCACTGAACATTTCTGCCATAACCGGCGCGAAATGCTCAAATGCGGCAATAACCGGATGTAAAACAGGGATGACGATAGAGAATGCCCCGGAAATGGTATCATCTTCACTTCTCACCGGAATAGAAACAATTTTCAGTCTCGTACCGTAAAAGGCCCGCGGTACGTTCTGGATCAGTGTCTTTCTCTCTCTCATGGCCTGCATCGTTGTCGATTCCGGCTTCAGCCGGTCCCCCACGTGAAAAATATCATAGTGAAACCCTTCCGATTCTTTTGCCCAGACAATCGTGTCTTCTTCGATAATCGCAAAAAAGATTTCATTCGGCAGTAAATCCGCAATCGCTTCGATCAGGACTTTGTTATATTCTATTGCTGACTTCTCTAACATGCATTTTCTCCTTCATCTGTATTTTCAAAAATTTCCAAGTTCAGTGCCCTTGCATCGAGTAAAATAATCATTCGTTCCTCCAGGTGTCCAATACCTAAAATACTGTTTTTTCCCAGACTTGAGATACTTTCCTCCAGTTTTTCCATCTGGGATTCCTCAAAGCTGATAATATCGGAAACATCATCCACCAAAAGCGCAACCATCATATTTCCAAGATCGGCAATAATCAGTTTTGGATCTGATTCACTGCTTTGCGTTTCAAATCCAAATCTTTTACATAAATTTACTACAGTTACCACATGCCCTCTTAAATCAATGATCCCTTCCACATAATATGGCATGTTTGGGATCTTCTTGATTCGTTTTTTTAATCTTAAAACTTCCTGTACATTTGCGATAGGCAGTCCATACTCTTCTCCATTCAGAAAAAACACAATAAATTGATCTGATCGCATAGTTTCACCTCCTCTCTTTTTTTGTCTGCTGTTAATCAGGTACTATCCTAACATATATATTTTTTTTTATTTTTATGAAATTAATATTTTTTATATGAAATTAATATAATATTTCCATTTTTTGAGAAACCATTAGACACATACCGTATTGGTTAGTAAAATTAATCTGCTACTATTTACCTTTTGATGAACGGGAGTTTGAGTTATATGGATATTGCTAGAACAATTGAGATTATGAGATTTTATTCGAATATAACAAAACTGACGACCATCTTACTGTCAAATAACCGTTCTCTTCTGTCAATTATCGGTATTCCCTATACGAATCTGGTCGAGTATTTTGAATTAAAAGAATTGTTGAACATTGTTCCGGATTTTGAAATAGAAGAATCTGCTTTCTACACCTACAAAACAAATCATGATTATATTTATAACGTTACTTTTTTACCTTCTCCAAAAAACGAACCGCTGATTCTCATCAGCGGCCCTCTGTTAAACAGGCTTCCCACTACCTCACAGGTGAAGGAGATCAACATTCATCATGATGTGGTCACGAAGAAAAAAAACACCATTCTGCGAATGCTGTACTGTCTCCCCAAATACTCGGACAAGCATATCAAAGAAATCGGAAAGCTTCTTTATATAATGCTTCATACATCGGTCACGGACTTTGACCGTATCTGCCAGATTACCGATGTTTCGATTCCGGAAATGGAATTCACAGAATTAGTTCCAAATGAAAACAACTCAAATAACGAATTTCAGAATCTATTCGAGTTCATTTTAAGAGTTGGAGAAGATATCATGTATGGGCAACAAGACAACATATCACATACGATCAATGAAAATATCTTTCTACTGGAAGATTTGATAACAAAATATGATAATTTTCATTCGCTAAAAAATTTTTGTGTGATCCTGTGTACCATGTCTTATTGCTATTCTCTAGATTCCAATTCATCCTTTGAGATTTTATTTAAAAAACTGTGGAGCTTTGTTACGCAGCTTGACAGAACTCATTCTTTTACAGAAGTTCTCCATCTTACAAGCTTTTCCCTGAAGGATTTTTCTCAGACTGCACATTCTGCAAACAGAGATTTTTCTCCTCATGTCAATCAGGTATTAAAATATATCAATAGCAATTATACAGAAAAAATAACACTGGACGATTTAGCGAAAGAATTTCACATTACACCGGTTTACATATCGTATATTATAAAAAAGGAAACAAATTTATCTCTGTCCGACCACATCAATCTCACAAGGATCCGGCAGAGTAAAATTATGCTGGCTCATACCAATAAATCCATCAGTGAGATTGCTTTTATGGTGGGTTATAACTATCAGAGCCATTTTACGAAGGTATTTAAAAAATATGAAGGCATTACGCCAAAAGAGTACCGCAGCAATAACTTCCCCTGACCAGCCCAATTACAGAAAACGTGCTGTTATCCCCTTATCTCTTTCTCCCAGAGTTCCGCCAGACGCTCCATGTTACAGGCTGCATTTGCCGGGCTTGTCGAAGGCATTTTTACTGCCTCCGGCATCTCCTCCTGCCTGCAGTATTTGACAAACAATTCATATGCCTTTCCGCCGTTCAACAGGATCTTTCGAATGTCTGCCTTCTGCAAAATCCGATTCATATCATTTGCCACGACATTACGGATCGAACTGTCGGAAGATCCTTCGATGTCACAGGAGGCGATGACATCCCATACGGCAATATGATGCTTCAGCAGAAGCTCCGTCTTTTCCGGTATCGTCTGCGGCACCGACTCTCCCAGAATTTGCGCCAGCATTCTCCAGAAGCGGTTCTGCGGATGTCCATAATAAAACTGACTGTCCCGGGATTTTACGGACGGAAAAGACCCCAGAATCAAAATCTTCGAATTCCGGTCAAAGACCGGCTCAAATGTATGTGTGACATGCGTATATTCCATTTTACGTTACCCTTTCTGCTTATCTCTGCTTGTTTTCTTATGCCATTATACCGCAATCTCCCGTCTGGGCGAAACAGAAAAACACATTGTCCTTTCTTCCTGAAAATGATACACTGAAATGATAGAAGTTTCCTGCCTTTTCTTTTCGATACAGGGAGCGAAATGTAAGCAGAAACGAGGGCATACTATGTTTATCCAGTTAAACGGTCAGATACTATATTACGAAAAAGAGGGTGAAGGGCCTCCTTTCATTTTGGTTCATGGAAATGGGGAAACACATGAGATTTTTGATGTTCTGATTCCCAAGCTTGCCACAGAATATACCGTATACGCAGTTGATACAAGAGGGCACGGACAGTCTGCTACTCCAAAGGAATACCACTATGCCGAAATGGCGGAAGACATGGCTGAATTTATAGATGGACTTTCCCTCCACAAGCCTGTTTTTTATGGTTTCAGCGACGGCGGCATCATCGGTCTGCTCTTAGCCTCCAAATATCCCGACAAAATATCCCGGCTGATGGTCAGCGGTGCCAATCTTTCCCCGCGGGATCTGAAACGCTGGGCCATCCGCTGGACCAAAAAAGACTATCGGAAATCGAAAAGTCCGCTGGCAGAGCTTTTGCTAAAAGAGCCGGATATTCCCACCGACCAGCTGCAGTTCATTTCTGTGCCGACGCTTGTTCTGGCCGGAGCGAAAGATATGATCAAAAAAAGCGCGACCAAAAAAATAGCCAAACATATTCCAAACGCAACCCTGAAAATTTTAGAAGGGGAAGATCACGGAAGCTACGTCGTACATAGTGAAAAACTGTATCCGCTGATTCAGGATTTTCTGACGGGTGCCTGTTGAGAACCATCGTGTATATGCTATCATAACATCAAAATTCAATCTTAAGGAGTATTTTATGGAACAATTTATAATACCAAAGGATTATAAACCGGAATTGAACTTGCATGATACTCAGATTGCCATTAAAACCGTGAAAGATTTCTTCCAGAATCTCCTGGCTCTGCGGCTGAATCTTTGCCGTGTATCCGCGCCGCTGTTCGTGGATCCGGGGTCCGGACTGAATGATAACTTAAACGGCGTGGAACGCCCTGTTTCTTTTACGATCCGGGAGCAGGACGAAAGAACCGCAGAGGTCGTTCATTCTCTTGCAAAATGGAAACGATATGCTTTGAACAAATACAGTTTTCCAAAAGGTGAAGGCCTCTACACCGATATGAATGCGATTCGGCGTGACGAAACAACCGACAACATTCATTCTATTTTTGTTGACCAGTGGGATTGGGAAAAGGTGATTGACAAAAGCGACCGGAATATGGATTTTTTACAGGATACCGTCCGCACTGTTTATAAATGTCTCCGGAAGACGGAAAAGTACATGTCAATCCTGTATGATTACATTGAAGAGTTTCTTCCGCAGAACATCTTCTTTATCACTACGCAGGAATTGGCGGATATGTTTCCGGAGAACACACCGAAAGAACGTGAATACTACATTACCAAGGCGAAAGGTGCTGTCTGCATCCTGCAAATCGGAGGGACTCTGGAATCCGGTGAAAGGCACGACGGCCGTGCACCGGACTATGATGACTGGGAGCTCAATGCCGACATTCTTGTATACTACCCGGTTCTGGATCTGGCACTGGAACTGTCTTCGATGGGCATCCGCGTGGATGAAAAATCACTCCTTGCCCAACTGGAAACAGCGGGGTGCATGGAACGCGCCGATCTGCCATTTCAGAAGGCCATCCTTAAGGAAGAACTGCCATATACCATCGGCGGTGGAATCGGCCAGTCCCGCATCTGCATGTTTTTCCTGCGGAAAGCGCATATTGGCGAGGTACAGTCCTCCCTCTGGCCGGCAGATCTGATGGCCGAAGCAGAAAAACATCATATCCCATTGCTGTAACAAGGTCTTTCCGATAAAATCAAAGACAGCGCCTCTATGGGCGCTGTCTTTGATTGCTACGAACTATATATCATTGATCCTGCTTCTCATTCAAATTTTACTATTTGGCAGGATTCAGTCTTACTTCCAGGCAGACATCTCCCACTGCAGTAGACAGGCAATAAGTGTTATGTATTTCATAACTACCGTTATCATCCATTGCCCCAAGTATCGGCGGAAGAATATCACAATTAAAGTGATCCTTGGAAAGTATGGTAAGCACATTCCCGCTGATGATGTTCGCAATCTCCGAAATGGCGGAAGTGACAAAATCATCTACTTCCTGTATTTCCATTCCGCTCATGACATTGACCACATTCAGCGATGTCTTTCGAGGGAAACGGTAGATTACCTCACCGACAAAATCCCCGACGATCTCAATCGTGACATCCAGCTCATCCTCACATTCAAATGTTTCCATGATACGATCCAGGATGTCTGTAATATCCAGCATTAACTCAAATACATCACGCGTTGCCTCCAAAAAAGGCTGATACAGTTTATCTGACATGGTCTGACACCTCCTTTGCTTTCGCATAGGTGGCAATACGCTGATCTTCGGCTGCCACGTGGTGGATCAGCCATGCAAGAAGTTTCCCTGCAAACTGCTGCATCAACTGTTCGTTGTAACCGCTCGCTTCGTATTCTGCAGAAACCTGCAGTACATAAGCAACCATATCGTCATGAATTTTTTTATGTGCTTCATAGTCAGGATATGCAATTTTCTGCTGATATTCTTCTTCATCCTGGAAATGCTCAACAACATATCCCTTCATGAATTCGAGTGTTTCATTTACCTTTTGTACTTTTTCTTCCCAGGAAGCGGCAGACCGCAGCGTTTCAATAAAGACATCCACACGCCGAAACAGCTCCCTGTGCTGTGCATCCACTATTGGGACACCAAGTTCATACTTATCTTTCCAGATCATGTATTCTCATCCTTTCTTCACTTGTATCTTGTATTTCATCCGCAGGAGTCTGTCATCTAACCCGCACAGATCACGTCGTGCATATCATACATCCCTGCCTGTTTTCCCTTTAAAAACTTAGCGGCTTCTACCGCACCTTTTCCAAAAATAGCCTTGGAATAAGCCGTATGCTTAAATTCTATCACCTCATCTGTTCCTGCAAAGAGAATCTCATGTTCTCCTACAATCGTTCCTCCCCGTACCGCAGAGATTCCGATTTCGTTCTTTTCACGCTTCTTACGCTCCTGGCTGCGGTCATATTTGTATGTGAAAGTCTGTTCCATCGCCTCATTCATCACATCCGCAAGTGCAAGTGCTGTTCCGCTTGGAGCGTCTACTTTCTGATTATGGTGCTTCTCTATGATTTCCATGTCAAATCCTGCTGGCGCAAGCACACGGACTGCCTGTGCCAGCAGTTCCATCAGCATATTGACGCCCATCGACATATTCGCCGATTTCAATACCGCCGCCTTTTTACTCAACTGCTGCACTTTCTCCAGCTGCTGTTCGGAAAGCCCTGTTGTACATAATACAACAGGAACTCCTTTTTTCTCACTATATTCCAACAATGCATCGACTGCATCGGAATTGGAAAAATCAATGATCACATCCGCGTCCACCTGACAGTCTGACATCGTTTTGTAAACCGGATATCCGTTTTTCCTGGCGTCATATACATCGACTCCGGCCACGATTTCAGCATCTGCATCCTGGCTTACGATGTCACTGATGACCTGACCCATTTTCCCGTTGCAACCATGCATGATTATCCTTGTCATTTTCTTTTCTCCTTACTTTTACCATTTCTCCTGTGTATATCAGTTTTCCCACATTATGCCAGTTTCAATCCGTATTTTTTCATCACTTCCGCTAATTTTACGGCATTGGCCTCACTCATCTCGCAGAGCGGCGCACGAAGACTTCCGACATCCAGGCCCATGAGATTCATCGCTTTTTTAATTGGGATCGGATTTACTTCACTAAACAGTGCATCGATCAATTCCAGTGCATCAAACTGCAGCTTACGTGCTTTCTCGATATCATCGGCAAAATAGCTTGCACACAGGTCATGCACCTGCTGCGGTGCGATATTCGACCATACCGAAATAACACCGGAACCGCCAATTGATAACAGAGGCAATACGAGTCCGTCCTCGCCGGAATAAAGATCGAGCTTGCCGTCCGTCAGACTCATCGTCTTGGATGCCTGTGCAAGGCTTCCGGTTGCCTCCTTCAATCCGACAATATTTTTCTGTGTCTTAACCAGCGTTGCAACCGTCTCCGGAAGCAGGTTACATCCGGTTCTGCCCGGCACATTATACAATATGATCGGGACATCGACCGCTTCTGCAATCATCGAATAATGTTTGATCAGTCCGGCCTGCGTCGCCTTATTGTAATAAGGGGTCACCAGCAGAACGCCGTCCACACCGGCCTCTCTTGCTTCTCTGGTCAGCTGGATTGCATCTGCGGTACAGTTCGAACCTGTTCCTGCTACGACCGGAACGCGGTTTTTGGTAAATGCAACGGCTGCCTCGATTACTTTGTGATGTTCCTCCATGGACAGGGTGGAACTTTCTCCTGTGGTTCCGGCAATCACGATGCAGTCGGTACCATGATCGACCTGAAAATCAATCAGCTCTTCCAGTTTATCATAGTTTACCTCAAAATTGTCCTTCATAGGAGTAACAATTGCAACTCCGGCTCCCTTAAAAATTGACATTCCTCTACCTCCATATTCTTCCTCTTCTTTATTGTATTGCATTTTTCCTGAATTGCGTCTGTTTTTGAAGTGAATCCCGACAGGAGTCTTTCGTCTATAAATCAGTTCTGCATGCGGATGTATTCCTATGAAAGAAAGATGATTACAAAAAAGACCGGCAAAAATGAGCCGGTCCAATCATCCTGTAATAAAAAATTCACAGTCCTAAACGATAGCTCCCCATCCATAGCAGATGACAGTCATAAACTTCTTCAGTCTATGCCCAAGATATATTCCTTCAGGTTGGAATACTCTTTCGGCGTTCTACCCTTCCACTTATCTTCCACTGTCCTGTCACATCCGATAAGCTACTCATGAATCACGCAACCTCTATCAATTATTCAATTCTATGTTCAATATAGCACCCCAGTCGATATCTGTCAACCTGTAATAAATTCAGATCTTATTTCTCTGTCGTAATATTATATATTTCATCCGCATAAGTCCGTACTGACGCTTCCAGCACACGTCCTGTCAGAATAATCTCCGTATCATCCGTCTTCATCTGCAGTACAGATTCCAACTCCTGCGAAGATATGACCTCGTTATCGATGAGTCCCAGTACCTCATCCAGAATCAGGACATTACACTCTCCGGTCGCCAATACCTTTTTTGCGAAGTTCAGACCATTTTTCATATTCATTTTCTCTTCGTTTTTTTCTTCTTCTGAAAGCTCATTGTAAAAACCTTCAGACTTTTCAAAACGAAAGATTTTAATCTCCGGTTCGAGACGCTGTAAAAAGTCCATACTGTGATCGCCTTTACCCTTTAAAAACTGCACGACAACTACTGTTTTGCCTTCCCCAGCGGCACACAATGCATTCCCCAGTGCTGCGTTTGTTTTTCCGCGCCCATCACCATAATAAACCTGAACGGAACCTTTTCCCATAATTACTTTTTACCTCCGTGATGCATTCCAGATTTTTCTAAAATAACACACTTACCGAAAAAAAGCAACTTTTTGATTTTTCTCACTCGAGGAAATCTATTTTACTCACAGAAATTTCATAAGCTGTGCGTTTTTCAATCTCTTCTTCATTCAGCTTTTTGACATATTCACGGCTCTGTATTCTACCCCAGACCTGTACATGACCGCCCACTTCAAAGCTTGAAGCAAATCTTGCATTTCTTCCCCAGCAGATACAAGGTATGTAATCAGATTTTCCATAAGAACGGTTGACCGCAATCAGAAGGTCTGCGATTTCCCTGCCAAGCGGGGTCTTACGGTATATCGGTTCTTTACAGATATAGCCGTCCAGAAAGATCTGATTACTCTTTAACTCTTCGTCCTCCTCTTCAATGAACTCAATCTCACGAACAAATACGGACAGAACCAGACGGTTCTTGCTCTCCTCGTGCCTGTTGTATGAGCGGAACTGGCCTGTTGCATAGATTTTCTGACCGATGCAGTTCTGCGTGATATCAATCAGACGCTCAGACACCATAAGTGGAATATAGTCCGAGAAATTACTCAGACGATTCACTGCTACCTCCACCATGTAGAAGCCTTCCCCATAAACTTCGTGACTAAATGTGAAATCCGAGATGATTTCACCTACAATGGATACCTGGTTGTTTTCAAATACTTTATCTGCCATGAATTTTGTCTCCCTTCCTCTCGCCCGGTATCTCATGATACCTGTCAGCTGCGTATATCGATGGCATATCGACTTATATGTACTTTGTACAATGTATTCCGGATGCATCCCGTTTAGAACTCCATTACCTTACCATTGCAGGCTGGCTGAAACTTCGCATAATCTGTCGATAACATAACTTTGCTTTTCGTTTTCTTTTTCCATGAAAGACTTCGCAAAGCCCCATTTTCCGCGAAAAAACTTGCGCATTTCCAAATTTGTGATAAAATAAGAAAGTCGGTCATTTAGAGACCAGAAAAGAACGAAGATACTATTGTTATTTTTCTATCTATAGAAGGAAGGATTATTTATGAAGACTACGAGAGATGATATCCGTAACATCGCCATTATCGCTCATGTTGACCACGGCAAAACAACCCTGGTAGATGAGCTTTTAAAGCAAAGTGGTGTGTTCCGAGCCAATCAGGAAGTGCAGGAACGTGTTATGGATTCCAATGATATTGAAAGAGAGCGGGGAATTACGATCCTTTCCAAAAATACTGCTGTCTTTTATAATAATGTAAAGATCAACATCATAGACACACCAGGCCATGCCGATTTTGGCGGCGAAGTAGAACGTGTCTTAAAGATGGTAAACGGCGTTGTTCTTGTCGTTGATGCATTTGAGGGTGCCATGCCTCAGACAAAGTTCGTTCTGATGAAGGCACTGGAACTGAGTCTGCCGGTTATTGTCTGCATCAATAAAATTGACCGTCCGGAGGCACGTCCTGACGAGGTCATCGATGAAGTGCTTGAGTTATTTATGGATCTCGATGCTTCGGATGAGCAGCTGGACTGCCCGTTCGTTTTTGCTTCGGCAAGAGACGGCTATGCAATGCTCGATTTAAACGATGAAAAGAAGGACATGACTGCTCTTTTTGAAACAATTATCAATTATATTCCTGCACCGGAGGGTGATCCGGATGCCAATACACAGGTACTGATCAGCACGATCGACTACAATGAATATGTCGGCCGTATCGGTGTCGGCAAAGTCGACAACGGCTGCCTGAAGGTCAATCAGGAGGCTGTCGTTGTAAACCACCACGAACCGGAAAAAATGAAAAAGGTTCGAATCAGTAAATTATATGAATTTGACGGTTTGAGCAAAGTGGATGTGACTGAGGCAAAAATCGGCTCCATCGTAGCAATTTCAGGTATTGCAGATATTCATATCGGAGATACCATCTGCGCTTCGGAAAATCCGGTTGCCATTCCGTTCCAGAAGATTTCGGAACCGACACTTTCAATGAATTTCATTGTCAATGACAGCCCGCTTGCCGGTCAGGAAGGTAAATTCGTAACTTCCCGCCATATCCGGGACAGATTGTTCAAGGAACTGAATACCGATGTCAGCCTTCGTGTGGAAGATACGGAAAGCCCGGACAGCCTGAAGGTATCCGGACGTGGTGAGCTGCATCTGTCCGTACTGATTGAAAACATGCGCCGCGAGGGATATGAATTTGCAGTCAGCAAGGCAGAGGTACTTTATCACAAAGACGAGAACGGCAAAAAACTCGAACCTATGGAAACAGCCTATGTCGATGTTCCGGATGAATTCACCGGTACGGTAATCGATAAATTGAGCCAGCGTAAGGGTGAGCTTCAGAATATGCGCCCGATTGCAGGCGGCTATACCAGATTGGAGTTCAACATTCCTTCCCGTGGTCTGATCGGCTATCGCGGAGATTTTTTGACCGATACAAAGGGAAATGGTATTATCAATACCATCTTCAACGGATTTGCACCGTTTAAGGGAGATATCTCCTACCGTAAGCAGGGCTCCCTGATTGCTTATGAGTCTGGTGAATCCGTAGCCTACGGTCTGTTTTCCGCACAGGAACGCGGTACGCTCTTTATCGGAGCTGGCGAAAAGGTATATTCCGGTATGGTCATCGGTTCCTCTTCCAAAGCGGAAGATATCGAGCTGAATGTATGTAAGAAAAAACACCTGACAAATACCCGTTCTTCTTCTGCCGATGAAGCACTCACACTGGTTCCGCCTAAGGTCTTAAGCTTAGAGCAGGCACTCGACTTCATCGACGTGGATGAACTCCTTGAGGTGACACCGGAAAGTCTTCGAATTCGTAAACGGATTTTAGATCCTACCATGCGGAAACGTTCCAGCTTTAAGAAATAAAAAAGAGCCATAGCTTCACACAAACCGTGCGGCTATGGCTTTTCTTTTTATTCTTAATTCTCTATTTCTTATTTCTTTATTTCTTTATTTCTTATTTCTTTATTTCTTATTTCTTTATTTATTACTCTTTCGCTTTCATCCGGTTTACCAGCATACCTGCCAGCAGAATCACGATACAATAGATTCCCTGAATGGCAAATCCATGCTGAATATCCACCGAGAGATTTGAAAACTGTGTGGTCTTTTGAATTGCGTCATTGGAGATCACATACCAGTAGGTCGGCAGGAACCTGGATACGTTTAATACGCTTTTTCCGAAGATATCAAGCGAAACAAAAACTCCGCCAAGAAAAGCAAGGGAAAGTCCGAATACATTGCTGACCATACTGAGCGCATTTTCCTTTTTTACCAGCTGCGCGGCAGTATATGCCATTGCAAGCGCCAGAATGACTTCCAGGAGTGCGTTCATCATGCTAAGTACCCCTCTGACCGAAGCGACATATTCCGGATACAGGACCAGCGCAACTGCCATCAGAAGTCCCCAGTTCATAAAGGAAATCACAACACTTCCTGTTATCATCTGTATATTTCTGTTAAAGAATGACATGGAAGAACATTTGTTGCGTGCACTGATGTCCTTTTCATTGAACGCCATAAATACCGGTCCAACCGCAGACACCATCGTACAGATAAAGATATACGGAAGGAACTGAAAATAATAATATGCCGGTTCAATCTGATCATCACTGCTTCCGTCCAGAAACTCCACTGCTGCCTTCACATCCACATCCTGTCTGGTATGATCAATACTTTCCTGCAGCGTGAAACCGCTGTCGGTATACATACCAATCGTTTTCAGGTATGATTCAATCTGATTGTCGGCAAATACTCCATTCGCACTGGATGGCACCTTTCGATCCTTTAGCAGACCATCCCGTTCGCCGTCAAGAAAACGGCTCGTAAAATCCTTTGGAATATACAGGACATAATCGATCTCTCTGCAAAAGATCTTATCCAGCAGCTGATCATTGTCCTCCGGTACATCCATGATTTTATTATTCTTTGAAAGGTTATCCGTCAAAGCTGTTCCAAGCTCTCCCTCGTCCAGATTTTCCACCGCGATCTTGAGCTCAACGGAAGAAAAATTCTTTGCATCATTGTCCTGCCCTGCCTTGCCCATTGCGATCGCGATTCCGATAAAAATTCCAAAATAAATGCATACGGAAACGATTCTTTTCCTTACGATTCTAAGAAATGCCTTATAGACTTGCATATCGTTCCCTCCTTACTGCCAAAAAGCTGGCTATGCAGAGCAAAACTGCAATTCCAAACAAGATGGCCAAATTCTGATAAAATCGATCCATGGTCGGATAGATATCGAGACTGTACAGTGCATCCAAAATCAATGCAGCCGGATTGATCCGATTCAAAATCGGACAATATTCTTCAATGATATAATACATATTCTGTACCATCAGACCGCTTAAAAAGCACTCCAGCATTGTGATACTGACTGCAATGCCCATCTTTGCGTCTTCCGGCTGTCTTCCCAATGAGCCGATGAAAAAACCCGTGGCAATCCCGATAAACGACCCGATCAGCACAACCAGCACCAGATAGGACATTTTACTTCCGAAATCGATGCCAAGCGCATATTTCAAATAAAAAGTGGCAAACATCGCGCAACAGAACTGCATGAGAAGGTTTGAAGAGATATCCGCTGCCATCCCTACGAAGCGGTTTGTACTTGCAACGACTCTTCTCGTACCAAGCGGTGTGAGATCTGCCTTGTTCTCCACGGCACTCCCGACGCCCATAAAGCACCCGTACAGACAGGTCATCGCAATCAGTGCATAGAAGTAGGAAGTCATGGCGTCCATATTGCTGTTCGTATATTTTTCCTCTTTCAGAATGCTGGTTTCTTCTGTGATACTGTTAATCACCTGCTCCAGCATTTCCGGATGACTCTGGGCAATCGTTGTAATGGTATTTTTGCTCTTCTGATATTCCTGCAAAATTACTTTTAAAATACTCGGCTTGATACCGTCCTCATTGACATACAGCTTGAGTCCATCAGCGGAATTATAATAAATACCGTCAATCTCTTCATCTGCAAGCATTTCTTTTGCCTGCTCCAGAGACGTATCCGTCACCTTGACAAGCGCATCGTCACTATCTTCCATCTGATCCAGAACACCCGAAAATTCCGTATCCGCGGCATTTTCTTCCACATATGCAACCGGTATCTCCTTAAATATTTCCCTTTTGTCCATATAACCGCCAAAAGTTACATGAAACAGCGTACCCAGAACAATCGGAAACAGAAGATTCCAGAACAGCATTTCTTTTGACCGGATTGTCCGGATGATATTAAATTTAAACAATCGAAAAAACATCTTCATCCTCCTCAGTCTCTCAGTTCTTTGCCGGTGATTTCCAGGAATACGTCATTCAATGTCGGCAGTTCGGAGTAAACTCTTCCGAATCCGATATCATTTGTCTGCAGGTAATCCAGAACGCGCACCAGATTGTGCTTCCCGCCATTGCAGGAAACGGCAAGCTGGTTATTTTCATAGGACGCCTGATAGACATGCGGAAGTTTCTGAATCTCAGACAGCTGTTCCCCTGTGAGATTTAAGATTTCAATATGAATCTTCTCCCCCGTCTTAATCATCATTTTCAGTTCTTCCTTGGTACCCTCCGCAATCTTTTTCCCCTTATCCAGGATTGCGATTCTGGTACAGATCTGTTCCACCTCTTCCATATAATGGGAAGTGTAAATAATGGTTGCTCCCTGTGCATTCAAGCTCTGGATTCCTTCCAGAATCTTATTCCGGCTCTGCGGATCGACCGCAACAGTCGGCTCATCCATAATGATAAGCTTTGGTTTATGTGCAATTCCGCAGGCGATGTTCAAACGTCTGAGCAGTCCGCCGGACAGTTTTTTCGGATTGAATTTCTTATAATCCTCCAGTCCGACAAATGTAATCGCTTCCTGTACATACTGATGGCGCAGTGCTCTGTCTTTTACATACAGTCCACAGAAATAATCGATATTTTCATATACAGTCAATTCGTTAAAAACTGCCACATTCTGAAGTACGACTCCGATGTTCCTCTTAAGTTCGTAGCTGTCCGGCTCAATCTCCGTACCGAATACTTTCACGCTTCCCTTGTCAAATCCCAGAAGCGCCAGGATACAGCTGATTGATGTTGTCTTGCCGGAACCGTTCGGCCCAAGAAGTCCAAAAACTTCCCCCTCTTCTATCCTTAGATTCAGATGATCCAATGCGACCAATTCTTTATAACGTTTTACGAGATTCTCAATTTCTACTACCGGCTGTGCCATAACCGCTCCTCCTTTTTTTGTGATATACCCATTGTAGTTTATTTCTTCTCACTGAAACAGTGAAACGTGTCATAACAGCAAATGACAAATGTCATTTTTTCCCATTGGGATTGTGATTTGTCGAAAATTATATTATATTTATAATGCAGATTTGAAATCCTTGCGAAGGAGTCATAATTATGAAAATCATTCTGGATAAACTCACCATCTTTGTGTGCTGTACCATACTACTCTGCATTACTTATACGTCCTCCAGCTTTTTTTCGGTGGCCGCTTTTCTCACTGCCCTTCTGGTTGGAATGGCTGCTACGTACAGTAACTGTAACTTTCAAAAAATAAGCTGTTTTTCTGAGAACCCCCCCTATCATCTTTTGCTTTTTGGCTATGTCCTTCTTTGCTTCTGGCATCCACAATTCTGCTTTTATCTGCCGCTTATACTCTATGACATGCTGTACACCCGCAATCTGCTGCTGTATGTGCTCAGTGCTGCGGCATGTGTATTACAGTTTTCCTCCAGTCAACCGTCAGTACTCCTGGTTCTTCTGCTGCTGTCCGGACTCTCCGCGCTGTTCTGCTGCCGCAGTACAAGAATTCTCTTACTGGAAAAACAGCTGAAAGAACTCCGGGACAGCAGTATCGAATACAATTTGCTGCTCCGCCAGAAAAACAATGACCTGCTGGAAAAACAGGATTATGAAATTCATCTTGCAACGCTAAAGGAACGCACCCGCATTGCCCGGGAAATTCATGACAATGTCGGCCATATGCTTTCCCGCTCCATTTTACAGGTGGGGGCTCTGACCGCGGTCAATAAAGATACGAACTTAAACGTCTCTCTGGAATCCCTCCGGGAAACGCTCCTGGGCGCCATGAACAGCATCCGCACCAGCGTACATGACCTGCATGATGACGCCATTGATCTGAAAAACGCAATTGATACCATACTGCGTGAATATACACAATACCGGATTTTTTTTGAATATGATATGGGGCAAGACCTCCCCAAAAATATCAAATACTGCTATATCTCCATTCTCAAAGAAGCACTTTCCAACATTGTAAAGCACAGTAACGCTTCCCAGATACACCTTGTGTTACGGGAACACCCAAGTCTCTACCAGCTGCTGGTTCATGACAACGGCACGGACATCCATGTAGGAAGTTCGGGAATCGGATTGGAAAACATGCAGGAGCGTATCCATGCGCTTCATGGAACGTTTTCTTATCAGACAGAAAATGGATTCCGCATATTTATTTCCATTCCCAAAAACTGCCTGACCGATGAATGAGTTCTTTCATGCAAAATTCTTGGCGCAGCATGTCCTGTCTTAATTGCGTATTTTTTTCTTTACGTGAGGACAATATCAGATAATTAGCTCAACCTGAAGTTTATGTTCGTACCTTTTGAAGCAACGTTTTGAGACAAACAGGAAAGGGGAAATTTATGAATCTCGTAATTGTCGACGATGACAATCTGGTATCGCTTTCTTTAAAGACAATTCTGGAAGCGAGCGGAAATGTACAAATACTTGAAATCGGAAAAAATGGAGCGGAAGCCATCGAACTCTATGAAAAATACCGGCCGGATGTGCTCCTCATGGATATCCGGATGAATACCATGACAGGGCTGGAAGCCGCAGAAACAATCCTCCGGCATTTTCCGGATGCCAGAATCCTGTTTCTTACGACATTTTCGGACGATGAATATATCATCCGTGCTCTGCATATCGGTGCGAGAGGCTATATCCTGAAGCAGGATTTTGAATGTCTGCTGCCGGCACTGAACTCCGTCATGAACGGTCAGAGCGTCTTTGGAAGTGAGGTCATTACAAAGCTCCCGGGCCTGCTCACGCAGAGCAGCCGGTTTGACTATTCCGCAAAGGCAATCAGTCCGAAAGAGCTCACGATCATCGAGCTGATCGCAGAAGGACTGAGCAATAAAGAAATTGCCGAAAAGCTCTTTTTAAGCGAAGGAACTGTCCGCAATTACCTGAGTATTATTCTGGAAAAACTGGAGCTTCGCGACCGCACACAGCTTGCTGTGTTCTATTATCAAAACCGCTAGTACTGGGAAAACAGGCGCTTGTGACCACTCGCAAAACTGCTGTCAGGCTCTCATGAAAGCTGACATCATGCTGACACCTGCTGCCCCGGCACGCATGCATTCCATTGCATTGTCAGGCGTAATACCGCCGATCGCATAGACAGGAATCGGCACAGCCGCACAGACGGTATGTAAGAATACAAGCCCACGCGGACTGACACCCTTCTTACAGTCTGTCTCAAAGATATGGCCCGCCATAAGATAGGTGGCACCTGCCCGGTAAGCAAGCTCTGCTTCCGCGGCGGAATGGACGGAAGCCCCCAGAATACGGAAACAGGATTTTTGTTCCTGCCGCAGTTTTGTCAGTTTCTCTGCCGGAAGATGCAGGGCATCTGCGCCAAGCCGGACAGCCGTATCAGCATATGTATGGAGAATGCACTGTACCCGGTTGTTCTCACAGATTTTCATCACTTCCACAGCCGTCTTTGCGTATGCCTCCTCCGTCAGATCCTTTTCACGCAGCACGACCGCATCACAGCCTCTTTGAGTGATTTTCTTGATCTGCTGCAAAAAATCTCCGCTTACCAGCTTTCGGTTTGTAACGCAAATGCGTTTATACGTAGACATAATCATTCAATACGGGCTGCAGTCCTTCCTCTTCCATATCCCGATACATGTTTGCAAAATTTCTGCCATCGGATATCTCAAACTGCTCGTCGCCCGACTCGTCTCCTCCTTTTTTTCCGCAATACTTCTGTTCATGATCACCGATTCCGGTGGATACCCCCGCAGATACTTTGGTAGCGGCGATTTTTACGATCCCGTCCCGAAACTTTTTATCTTCTCTGGAAGAAACCGTAATTCCCACATACGGCAGAAAGATCCGATATGCGCACAGCACCTGGCACAGCTGTTTTTCATGAACATCCAGCGGACGGATCTTCTCATTGTGTATGATCGGCCGGAGTCTCGGACAGGACAGCGCATACTCCACATACGGATATTTGCGCTGTAAGAAATATACATGGAGGGCAGACGCCAGTGCATCTTTTCGAAAATCTGCAAGTCCCAGTAATGCCGAAAAGCCGACTCCGCGCATTCCGCCTCTGATTGCCCGTTCCTGTGCGTCAAAACGATACGGAAAGACCCGTTTATGCCCAAGCAGATGCAGCGTTTCATATTGATCTGAATCATAGGTTTCCTGGAACACGGTCACATAATCTGCTCCGCAGTCATGCAGATACCGGTATTCTTCCGTATTAACCGGGTAGATTTCCAGTCCCACACTTCGAAAATAGTTCCGTGCCAGCCTGCACGCTTCGCCGATATACGCCACGCTGCTCATGCTGCGGCTCTCTCCGGTCAATAGGAGAATCTCCTCCATTCCCGAATCTGCGATCACCCGCATCTCTTTTTCGATCTGCTCCATTGTCAGTTTTTTACGGACAATATCGTTATAACAGTGAAAACCGCAGTACACACAGTAATTTTCGCAGTAATTAGCAATGTAAAGCGGTGTGAACAGATAGACCGTATTTCCGAAATGACTGCCTGTCTCTTCCTTGGCCCGCCGTGCCATCTCTTCCAAATGCGGCAATGCCGCCGGTGAAAGCAGTGCTTTAAAATCTTCCACGGTACACGTTTCATGAAGCAGTGCACGTTTTACATCGTTCTCTGTGTAGCTCTCATAATCGTAGCTCTCCATTTCTCTTAGGACCTTTGCCATGATCGGAGAGTCAATCTGCTCCATGCCTTCCATATACTCCATATGGTCTGTCCGGGAACCTGCCTCTGTCTCCAGCAGATGTTTTTTTCGCAAAGCCTGTCCGCTGAGTTTTTCCGAGTCTATTAAAAACCGGTTTTCCTGCAATTTTCTCACCCCTCATTCCTTAAAAATCCTGTAAGCGGATCCGATGCGGATGCCCCGCGTTCCAGTACCCTGCCAAGACCTGCAAGGTACGCACTTCTTCCCGCTTTGATTGCAGATTGAAAAGCACCTGCCATCGCCGAAATATCTCCGGCTGTTGCAATCGCTGTATTTGCCATGACAGCCGACGCCCCCATTTCCATGACTTCACATGCCTGGGAAGGTCTTCCGATCCCGGCATCCACAATCACCGGAAGATCTATTTCATCGATGAGAATCTGAAGAAATGCTTTCGTTGCAAGCCCCTTATTGGAACCAATCGGAGCCGCAAGCGGCATAACTGCAGCGGCTCCTGCATTTACCAGATCTCTTGCCGTATACAGATCAGGATACATATAAGGCAGTACCGTAAATCCCTCTTTTGCAAGCAGCTCTGTCGCCTTTACCGTTTCGGCATTATCGGGCAGAAGATATTTGCTGTCTTTCATGATCTCTATCTTTATAAAATCACCGCAGCCCAGTTCCCGGGCCATCCTCGCAATACGCACGGCTTCTTCTGCGTTCCTGGCACCGGACGTATTCGGCAGCAGCGTCACTTGTCCCGGTATGTAATCCAGGATATTCTCACTCTGTCTCGTATTAGTTCTTCGAACAGCGAGCGTAATGATCTCTGCTCCCGCATGTTCCACCGCCGCTTTGATCAGCTCCATGGAATACTTCCCCGAACCGAGAATAAAACGGGACGAAAATAATTTTTCTCCAATCTTTAAGTCATCTGTTTCTAACATGTTTTTATCCTTTCTTTTACTTTCCTCCGCCAACAAATCTGACGATTTCCACAACATCTTCCTGTTCTAATACAGTGGTCTCATACTGTGCCTTCGGAAGTATTTCATCATTTCTTTCCACCGCTATTGTCCGGCTGTCATACCCGTTTGCTGCCAGATATTCCGACAACGTCATTCCAACGGCATCGCACACTTCTCCGTTTATCATTACCATTCTTTCACCTCCCGCAAGCTTTTTTTGAACCAAAAAAACCGCACGAAGTAGTACACCCAAGGTGGTGTACCCCTTCATGCGGCATTGTGTCGACACTCTGTTTTTTATTCTAACCCATCTTTCCTATTTGTCAAGGCAAATCTGAGCTGTGTGATAGAAAAGTCTCTAACCATTTATAATTTTTAAGATCCAGTAAATCAATCCGAGTACCCAGCTGGTAAATACGCCGTATAAAATGACAGGACCCGCAATGGTAAAGATCTTACATCCGACTCCAAATACCTGCCCTTCTTTTTTAAATTCAATGGCAGGAGCTGCAACGGAATTCGCGAAACCGGTGATCGGCACCAGTGCTCCTGCTCCGCCGAATTTTGCAATGGAGGGATAGATATTGAGACCGGTCAGTAAAATACTGAGAAAAATCAGGATCAGACTGCACCATCCGCCCGAAGTATCCTGATCGAGGCCATAACCTTCGCAAAAATTCAGTATAAACTGCCCGATATCGCAGATAATACCGCCGACGATAAATGCCTTCAGCATCTGCACCGGAAGATTTCGCTTGGGTGTAATCTGTTTCACATACGCATTGTATTGTTCCTGCTGGTTTGATTTTTGTTTTTCGTCCATATTCTCACTCCTGTATCCGATGTCAGCAGATTCATACTGCTCTGATTTTCTATCAGTATGTACCGTTTTCCGAAAATTATGTGACAGGAGCTGATTTTCAATATTCTATTAGTTTCTTACTGTATGAAATGCATCACGGCACCATACCAGATATTCCAGCGTATTTTTTTCTCCCAGAAGTTCCAGTTCACCATGATAAACAGGATCATGACCGCTCTCCAGCGATATATGTCCCGTGTAATGATTTTGATATAAAATTTTAAAAATACTTCTCCAATCGGTCTCACCCCGGCCGGGATTCCGAAACTGCGCGATATAGCCCACGCCGCTGACACCGTTTTTTTTGATAAAATCCCAGTTTAGCGCAGCGTCTTTTCCATGAATGTGGAATACTTTCCCAATCCACTGTTCCAGCTGTTCCACGGGGTCCATCAGCTGTGCCAGCTGATGGGCCGGTTCCCATTCCAGCCCAAGATGCTCGGAGGGAACAGCATCAAACATCATTTCCCATGCCTTAGGGTGAAATGCGATATTTTCCGTGGCACACCGCCACGTGCCGCCATGAAGACAGTTTTCAAATGCTATTTTCAGACCACGGTCTTCCGCCTGCTTTGCAATTTCACCAAACACCGAACGAAATTTCGGAATTGCTTCCTCCACCGGTCTTCCGGTCAGCGCACCGGCAAAGGTTCCTACCATATCCGTACCGAATTCACCCGCATGGAGCATCAGCTTTGACAAGGCTTTTTGATCTTCTTCCGAGGTAAGCGGATTCCCATAAAAGCCAAGTGAAGATACGTTCACCGGCCGGTCTCCTATGATTTCATTCACTCGCTTCGCCAATTCCGAAAAATCAACGTTCGGCATCGGTGTCTTATAGGTGATGGAGACCGATTCAAATCCCATGTCGATCAGTACCGGAAGTTTTTCCTCAATCTTCTCACCGTCTACGCATATTCCGACTTTTATCTGTTTCATCTTCATCCTCCCTGGCTTATTGCCCATTTAAACACAGACTTTTATAACTTCTCCCAGCTCGGCCGAACGAAAAGCCGCTTCGACAATCTGCATCTGTCGGAGCAGTTCTTCCTGCTTTACATACGGCTCTTCTTTGCCTTCTATGGATGCAATCAGATTTTTCCAGTATTTCAGCGGTTCCTCTTTTTTATCTGGCAGCTCCAACTGTTCCAGATATCCGGCTTCTAGCGGAGCCATGGTACGGCTTGGTCCCAATTCCGTCTTTCCGACCACACTGTCAAATCCCTTTACCTCTCTGCGAATTCTTCCGATTCCGCCGGATTTGCCAGACATATCATCTAACTTCATTGTCCCCCGATCCCCGAATACGAACCAGCGCGGCAGCTTCTGCAATGCAAACGTACACACCATTATTTTTGCATAAATATAATTGGAGAATTGCAGATCCAGTTCAAAATAATCATCTACCGCCGGAGTCAGTACACTGTTTAGTCTGGCATGGACACTTTCCACCCGCTCTCCCGCAAACAGCTGCAGCATCTGATCAATCAGATGAACGCCCCAGTCGTAGAGCATTCCGCCGCCCGCTTCGGGATCTGCTCTCCAGCCAAAACAAACACCCCGTTCACCCATAATCCGTGATTCGATCGTATGCACACTTCCGATTTCACCACTATGTACGACTTCTGCTATCATCTGAAAATCGATATCAAAGCGCCTTTGCTGGTGTACGGTAAATAATTTACCGGTTTCTCGGGAGACAGCCATAATTTCTTTTAATTCTTTGACCGTCATTGTCACCGGTTTTTCACACATCACATGTTTGCCGGCTCTTAGTGCACGAATCGCATAAGGTGCATGAAACTGATTCTGCGTTGCGATTACCACCAGATCCATGTCCTCTCTTAAAAAATCATCGATTTCCGTATCCCGATAGGCATGGAGCCCTGTTTTTATTCCTTCTTCTAACTTTTTATCGTCAACATCACAAATTGCAATCACTTCTGCCTGCCCGCTTTCGATTGCCTTATTGTAATGAAAATGTCCCATATAACCAAATCCGATAATTCCTGCCTTTATCATAATATCAACTCCTCTGACCACACATTTCCGTGATTTTGCCTGTCGTTTCTGTCATTTTTGATATGGCAGTCAGCCTGCCCCCTCCTGCCATATCAAAATTTTATTCTAAATTTAAATTTGTTTGTTTCTTTTAGATTACAAAATTCCTCAGATACTGTCTGCTTAAGAGCAGTGCCCGTTTGGATTCCTCCACACTTCCTTCAAATGCCTTGTCCTCCACTTCAATACAGGTATTGCCCTGATAACCGATATCTGTCAGTGCCGATACATAGTTTCCCCAGTCCACATCCCCGAGGCCCGGCAGTTTCGGCGACATGTACTCCAAAGGTGTTGCCATAATGCCGACATCCTGCAGTTTGTCCTGGAATATCTTAATATCTTTATAATGTACATGAAATATTTTTTCCCGGAATTCATAAATCGGCTTGATATAATCAATCTGCTGCCACACAAAATGGGACGGATCATAATTAATTCCCAGATATGGGCTGTCCAGCAGTTCAAATACTTTTCTCCAATTTGCCGGCGAGGTCATAAGATTCTGACCGCCTGGCCATTCATCATCCGTAAAAAGCATCGGACAGTTTTCAATACCGATTTTTACCTGATGTTTCTTTGCACATTCCAGGATCGGCGGCCAGACTTCCTTCACCAGTTCCAGATTTTCGTTCACTGTCTTATTTGGAACCCTGCCGATAAAGGTCGTGATCATTCCCACGCCCAGTTTCGCAGAAGCTTGGATCAACTTCATTAAATGATTTACGTAAATTTCTCTTTTCTCCAAATCCGGGTCCAGTGTGTTCGGATAATATGCCAGAGAGGATATGGAAACCTTGCGCTCTGCTGCATAATCCCGGATATATCGGATTTTCTTCTCATCCAGTGTATCTACATCAATATGCGTGACTCCGGCATATCTTCTTTCTGCCTTTCCTTTCGGCCAGCAGCATACCTCGACACATTCAAAGCCGTTTTCCGATGCAAAATCGATCATTTCTTCAAAAGAAAGGTCTCCTAAAATTGCACTTACAAATCCTAATTTCATCTTCCTCGCCTCCATTTTAGAAAAAGGAATATCCCGACGATATTCCTTTTTCATTTTCCATGCAGATTATTTGACCTTTACCCATGCATTTTTTTCATTCGATTCGAGAATCGCATCACATACCCGATCGACCTGATATCCTACTTTAAAGCAGGTGGTCGGCTGATATCCCTCTGTGATCGCTTTTGCAAATTCATACATCTCTACGGCTTTTAATTCGCCATAGCCGATGTTCATACCCGGGATATTCCAGGTTACATCACCATGCGGATTGGCAGGGCCGGTATAGATTTTTCGGAATCCGCGCTCGCCGTCCTGATCGTCCATACCGTAGCATACTTCCAGTTCATTCAGTCTTTCATAATTCCAGGTAATGGAACCTCTTGTTCCGTGTACTTCCAGCGTGATGTAGTTGTTGCGTCCCCATGCCATTCTGGTTGCTTCCACACTTCCGATTGCACCGCTGTCAAATTTACACAAAATTGAAACTTCATCGTCTACGTCCACCGGCTCTCTCTTTGCATCTGCTCCAAGCTTCACCGTTCCAAGCAGGTCAACGCCGCCCTCCTGTACCGGACGCTCCTTGATGTATGTCTTTACCATGGATACGACATCCGTAATATTACCTGCCAGATACTGTGCAATATCAATTGCATGTGTTGCAATATCTCCTAATGTTCCTGCACCTGCAACGGATTTCTGGAATCTCCAGGATAACGGTGAATCCGGATCTGCAGACCAGCTCTGTAAATATTGCGTCCGGATGTTTGTGATTTCACCGAGTTTGCCGGATTCGATGATCTTCTTTGCCTCATCAATGGCCGGCACTCTCCGGTACTGGTATGCACACATGGAGACAATTCCATTTTTTGCAGCTTCTTCTGCTGCTTCTGCCATTGCCTTCGCATCCTCTGTTGTTGCCGCAATCGGCTTTTCACAGATGACATGTTTTCCTGCTTTCAAAGCGGCGATCGCTATTTCAGCATGTGCATTGTTCGGTGTGCAGACACTTACGACATCGATTTCCGGATCATTGATAATATCATGCCAGTCGGTACAGCATTTTTCAAATCCAAATCTGTTCTTTGCATCTTCTGCAATTTCCGGTACAATATCACAAATATTCTTCATCACCGGTACAAAAGGTGCTGGCCAGAAAAATTTTTGCATATTTGCATATGCTACACAGTGTGCTTTTCCCATAAATCCGGCCCCAACTAATCCTACATTCATTTGTTTCATTCGAAATACCTCCTTTGTTGTTCAATCTCCACAGTTTTTTCAAATTTCAGTTAAATTTAATTAAAATTTACCGGTTTTTGAAAATTAAAAACAAAAAGAATTCTGTTTCTCTGCTGTCTCTTTTTGTTTTCTTTTTAAAATGCGCTATTTTACGTAAATTTTTCTTGTTTTTAATGTACCACTTCTATTTCGCTTTGTCAATCTATTTCCGGGCTAATTTTTTTTCTTCAATCTCGTAATGTTGCTCAATGCAACCGCAAGGATAATAATCAGACCATTGACCATTTTTTGTTCTGCGGAAGACAAGCCAGCCAGAATCAGAGCATTGCTGATCATACCCATCAAAATGGAACCTGCAAGCGCGCCGATGACCGATCCGGTTCCCCCGGACATTGCAGCACCACCCAGTACGACTGCAGCAATGACAGACATCTCGTCTCCATCACCAAAGGAATAACGGCCAGACTGCATGCGGCCGGCATAGAGAATTCCCGCAAAAGCAGAAGCAGCTCCCGAAAGCATAAATACATACATTTTTATTTTTGTCGTCTTGATACCCGAATATCCGGCAGATACTTCATTGCCTCCGGTAGCCAGAACATGTTTTCCGAACGGCGTTTTATTGAAAATGATATAACCGACAATGTAGAAGAAGATTGTCCACAAGATCAGAACGGACACCGGTCCGATATAGCCCGTACCGAATATGGTATTAAAGGTCGAGTTGCTGATTGGAACTGCAGCTGTATTTGTGATCCACATCGCTGCCCCGCGCACGACCTGCATCATACCAAGGGTGGCAAGGAAAGACGGAAGATTCAGCTTCGTTACAAGCAGACCGTTCACTACGCCGACCAGAACACCAAAAGCCAGAGAAACAATCAACGCCAGCAAAATGGAGTTCGTAGATTCCATTACAAGTGCGGCAAGCATCGCACTCATTGCAGCGTTCGCACCGACAGTCAGATCAATCTGCCCGGCTCCGATGACAAATGTGCCTGCCACTACCATAACGGATACCATTGCCGTCTGCCGCAAAATATTCAACAGGTTCGTACTTCCAAGGAACCCCTTTTCGTTCAAAGTAATCGCAAAAAACGCGAACACGACAACCAGTACGATATATACCATATATTTACTGAATTGTATTTTCTTCTTATTTTCTCTGGATTGCATTTTGTAATTCCTCCTCCGCTTTTATCTCCCTGCGTTTTAATTCACCTGTAATCTTACCGTCAAAAATAGTGATGATGCGGTCACAGACAGCCAGCATCTCCGCAAGTTCCGACGATGCAAAAAGTACGCTACCGCCGTTGTCCGCAAATTCGCGCACAATCTGAATGATTTCACCTTTTGCCCCGATATCAACCCCTGCTGTCGGCTCATCCAGCATCATGACCTTCGGATTTGAATTCAGCCATTTTGCAATGACAATTTTCTGCTGATTTCCACCCGAAAGAACCCCGATTTCCTGATTCATGCTCTCTGCCACAATATTCAGTTTTTCAATATTTCCGGCCACAATCTTTCTTGCCTTTTTCTCATCGTTAAAAATTCTGTGCTTTGCTATTTTTGTCAAAATCGGCAGGACCGCATTCTGGCAAATCGTATGCTGCAATACCAGTCCTTCTTTTCTTCTGTCCTCCGGTATCAATGCAAACCCAAGCTTCACTGCTTCCTTCGGATTTTTTACCTGAATCTCTTTTCCTTCTAAAATCACTTTGCCGCCCAGATTCTTGCGAATGCCAAACAGTGTCTCCATAATTTCCGTTCTTCCGCTGCCCATCAGTCCCGCAAATCCAAGAATCTCTCCGGGTTTCAATGAAAAACAGATATCATTTACTTTTTCATTTACCTTCAACCCCTGCACGCACAGGAGATCCGGCGCTTTTTCATCGTAACTGCGCTCAATCCATTCAAATTTATGCTCAGCCTGTTCTCCGCCCATCATAAAGGCAACAATCTTTTCCAACGTCAGGTCTTTTACGTTTTCTGTCACAACAAACTGTCCGTCCTTTAAAATCGTCACGCGGTTGCAGTGCTCCAGAATTTCATTCATTCGATGAGAAATATAAACCATGGAAACGCCCTGGTTTTTCAATTGGTCAATCATCTTGAACAGCCTCACCGTTTCCGAATCGGACAGAGCCGCTGTCGGTTCGTCAAACACAAGTATCTTCGCATCTTTTGAGACAGCCTTTGCAATTTCCACCATCTGGCTCATGCCAACGCTGAGTTCCGATACCGGTGTGGACGGATCCACATCAATTCCCAGCTTTTCCAGCACTTTGGCAGCCTTTTCTTCCATCGCTTTTTCGTCCCGCATCCCGTTTTTCACAATTTCGGAACCCAGAAAAATATTTTCCGCAACGGTCAGTGTCTGAATCAGTGACATTTCCTGAAAAATCATGGCAATTCCATTGTTCTTTGCATCAGAGGGTCCCTTTATCTCTGTCTCTTTCCCATTTATGAAAATTTTTCCGGAATCCAGTGTATATACCCCCGTCATGATTTTCATCAACGTGGATTTTCCGGCTCCGTTTCCCCCTACCAGGGCATGTACTTCACCCAGTTGAAGTTCAAAATGTACATTTTTTAAAACCTTTGCATCTCCGAAGGTTTTATTGATCTCTTTCATTTCCAATACATTTTTATCCATTTTTTCACCTATTTTGTATGGGTCGAAAACCTGCGCGCAAACGCAGGCTTCCGACTCTTATTTATACTGTTTATTCTCCTGCTGCTTCTTTCAACCAATCCGGAGCTTCGATATGATATACATCTTTGTATGCCGTCAGCACGTTACTCTGATCTACGCGTTTTGCAGGAACTGCCACATATGCAGGGCAATCTTCGCCCAGCAATGACATTGCTGCAAGTGTCGCTTCTGCCACACCCTGGTCATAAGGAAGCTGTGCTCCCAGACCTTCTACGGTTCCGGCTGCAATTTCTTTTGCAAGGTTGTTTCCAAGATCAATGGTTGCCAGCTTGATTTCTCCCTCTTTGCCTGCCGCACGAATTGCAGAAAGAACACCTTCCATCGGAACATCCCAGCTGGCATAGATTCCGTCAATATCCGGATACTGTGTCAAAATGGCATCTCCCTGTTCGGAGCATCCGTTTTCATCCGTAAATCCCTGTTCTGCAACGATCGTAATATCCGGATATTTCTCTGCCATCTCATCGCGGAATCCCTGATCTCTCTGATTCGTCACGAAGAAGTCTGCATCGTAATAAACCATGGCAACATCGCCTTTACCATCTAAAGATTCTGCGAGTATATCTGCTGCAATTCGCCCATTTCCATAATTATCTGCGGATACGCAGCTCACATAATCCTGTCCTGCCGTCATGCCGCTTGGTACATTATCCATAAACACAAGCTTGATCCCTGCTTTGGAAGCGCTTTTATATGCATCTGCTGTGGCTGTTGCATCCGTAGGAATGCTGACAATGATATCCGGATTCAACGCCATAACGGTTTCAATATCAGATACCTGCTGCTCTGCCGAGAAATTTGCATCTGTGACGCTGACAACTTCAATTCCGAGCTCCTCAAATGTGGCTTTCAGGCCGGAAATCTGTGCGGTTGCCCAGTCATTTCCGCCGTAATGCATACAGATTGCTGCTTTATAGCCGCCTTCTTTCACCTTTTGAATCTGTTCATCAGTCAATCCAAGTGTGTCCGCATTGACTGCACTTTCTCCGTTTGGTCCGGTAGAATAAATCGTCCCCGCGTCACCGTCCGATGTACTTTCCGTAGCTACCACATTCTCCGTATTCTTCTCTGTTGTTTCTGTTACAGCATCCCCCTTAGAAGTATTGCTGTTCCCCTCATTACTGTTTTCGTTTGTGCTGTTACCGCATGCCGTCATTCCAAGCACCATCACCGCACTCAATAACACTGCCATAATTTTCTTTTTCATAGTTGCCTTTCTCCTTTCAGTATGACCTCTCCAACTTTTTCATATGCCTGCTATATTTCAAACAAGCAATCCCTCCAAATATTCATAACAGGTCCGGCATGCCTCCAGCGGATCTTTTTCATAGCCATCCACTTCTACCAGCCAGTCTCCTTCATAGCCTCGTGATTTCACATATGTAATCACACTTTTTATATCAATTGTTCCCGTTCCCAATGGTGCAAATCCGTTTTCATCCAAATCCTTTAAATGAATAAACGGTATTCTGTCATAATATTTTTTCACAAATTCCAGTGGATCATATCCTCCTGCCTGCAGATGTGCAAGATCCGGGCAGATTGCGATATCCGTATTTGCAAAAAGTGCATCGATTTCTGCAGGTTTTTCTGCAATCGAACCCAAATGTGGATGAAAGCAGGCGGTCAGTCCGTACTTCTTTGCAATGCCTTTCGCCATGTCCAGTCCCTTTGCAAGCAGTTCACAATCGCCGGCCTGGATCCCTTTTCCTCTTATGGCTCCTCCGCAGATTACAAAATAGGTCACGCCAACTTTCTGTGCCATTTTCGCCACTGCTTCCATATGATACATTTCATCTTCCAATGCATCCGGATAAATGAAATTTCCGCCCACGCAGACGCTCAGCATTTCGGCATTCTGCTTTTTCAGCATGTCAATCAGCACCTGTGGGTCGTTTTCATATTTTGTCAGATTTCCCTCTAAAACTTCAATTGCCCGAAATCCGACAGATGTGATCTTTTCCAGAGTCTCTTCATCATCGCACATGGTCAGATATCGAATATCCTTCACGCTTGTGACGCCTCCTCCGCTGCCTACCAGGGGGCCAAATGCATTTGTCATGTAGCCCAATTTCATAGTTTTTCCTCCTTTTGTAATTACTTTTTACCTCTTGTGATTACTTTTTACATCTTCAGAAAATTTTTACGTTATTTTTCTTTATTTGCGCATTTTTTACTGTGTTTTAAATGTATCACGTAAAGTTTTTTCTGTCAATGTAAACAAGGTAACTATTCTTTTTTCATCACATTGTATAAATTTTTCACATTATTTTTGTGAAAAAAGGCGGGTTTTTTCTACTTTTACACAATTTTTCCAGTTTCCCATTTTTTCTCCCCTGCATTTTTCTATCCTTATCCACCCGACTTTCATTCCCAGTTTATTGCATATTTTTCCTTTTTCATCCAAAATTGTCTCAATTTTTGCGCAAATATAGTGAATTCGAATTAATTTGAGGACGAGCAATAAAAAAGAAGGAAAAAAATTCCATTTCAGAATCTCTTCCTTCTTCTTTTTTATCATTTTTATTTTATTTGTTTCCCAAATTATCGCAATATCTCTTCCAATTGTTCCGGAGCCGCTTCTTTATATACCCTCTGCCATGCTTTCAACAAATTTTCTTTCTCCACGTAAACCGGCTCCACCCCGATAAACGAAGGTATTTCCTTCCCGATCAATATATTTGCGGCACTCATTGCCAGTGCCTGTCCCTGCTCATACGGACATTGTGCGCTGACCGCCTTAATCATTCCGCCTTTCGCCATATTCATAGCGATATTAAACTCCAGGTCACCGGTCGATATCGCGACATCTGTCCTCTGTATATCACCGAGTGCACTCATGACAAACTGCGCAGGTCCTTCCCATGAAACGTAAATGCCTTCGATTTCTGCGTTCTGATTCATCATCCGGATGGTCGCATCATAGGCTTCTTCTTCCGTGCTGAAGTTTTCCACCGCACAGATCTCCAGTTCGGGATATTCCTCCACAAGAATCTGTTCCCCTGCGATATCTCGCTGATTTGTCGTATAGAAATTGGCACCATGCTTTAATATTCCGATTTTCTTCTTTTTGGTGCTTCTCATATATTCGCCGAGGCCGCGTCCGATAAACCGCCCATGCGATCTTTCATTGACAGACACACAGGTCGCGTAATCCTCTCTCCCAATTCCCTCCGGTACATTTGAGATGAAAATCAGTTTCGTCTTTGTTTCCGCAATCTGCCGGTAAGTCGCTGCGGTTTTTTCATTGTCTGTCGGAATTGAAATCAAAATATCCGGTTCCAGCATCATGATACTCTTCAGCTGTTTATTCTGAAGTTCCGGGTCAAAATGGGCGTCTGTGATCGCAATCAGGGAAATATTCAGTTTATCGAAAATATTTCGAATGCCCTGTTCATGCAGGCGCATCCAGGATTTTCCGGAATAATGAAACGAAATAGCCGCTGTGAAGTTACCTTTTTTACAGATCTTCATATCCTCTTCCGACATCTGCAGTTCGCTGATATCCGCAGCTTTTTCTCCAAACGGCCCTCTTCCGATTCCACAGGTAGAACCCCTCACCCGCAGTTCCGTCGAGACTTCGATCTGTCTGGGTTCGCTCATCTTCTCATCCCAGGTTCCGTCCTTTAACCGTTCGATATTATCCATCAGCAGACTAACCGCCGAAGTGCACAGTTTCTCCATATTCTGGCTGATTGTCGTGACCGGCGGCTGAATCAGCGGTGCCCACGGAAAATCATTAAAACCTACAATCGAAACATCTTTCGGACATTCCATATTATTTTTACCGATGTATTTAAAAACAGATAATACCGTCCTGTAATTCGCCACGAAAATTGCAGAAGGTGCTTTTTTCCCATACAACAGAGTATGGAGTGCTTTGAATGTTTCTTCTTCCGTCTGCAGATTCATAATAGCAAATTCATTTTCAATCTGAATATCATTGTCCAGCAATGCCTTCCGATAACCTGCAATTCGTTCCAGATTTGATTCGGAATCACTGTTTCCGCAAAGCAGTGCAATATGTTCATGCCCGCTGCGGATCAAATGAATCGTTGCTTTGTATGCTCCTTCAAAATTGGACGAAGAAACTCTGTCACACCGGATCTCATTCATTTTATTTCCGATAATGACTTTGGGCACGGTAAAAGACTTCAGGAAATCAATTTCTTTTTCCCCGTACACATCCACTGATGCGATAACACCCACCATGTCCTCATTTTCCAGAAGCAGCTGCTCCAAAAGATTGATTTTGCCTTTTCCGCTCATATCCAGTGTCAAAAGCAGATACCCTTTTTCTTCCAGAAAATTTTTCAAATATTTTTCCAGCTCCATGCTGAACGGATTTTGCGCGTCCGATACCAAAAACAATATATACTCCGGGATATTTTTTCCCGTAACATGCTTATTTTTCCGTTTGCGAATAACAAAATTCGGCGGCACATCCACTTCTTCGATGGCCTTCTCCACTCTTTCCCTGAGTTCCGGGCTGACATATCTGGTGTTGTTTACAACGTGGGATACAGTCGCAGCGGAAACCCCAGCCATTTTCGCGATATCATTTATCGTTGCCATAACTACTCTCCTAACCTTCTGATAAAAGAAAATAAACAGCTATTTTACAATTTATTTTTTCCGAAGCAATCCCAGCTGTTTATTTTCATTTATCGCTCTATTAAGTTAAGTATATTACAGCATTTTTTAATAGTCAATGTTATTTAAATTTCTTTACGTAATTTTTTACTCGTTTTTTCAAATTTTTCCTGTACCGGCGTCTTTTCTATTCCACTTTGAAAATACGAACGGAATTATCCAGATTATCTGCGTCCTCCTGAAGCCTCTTAACCGCTTCATTTAACACCCGAACTGCCTGAAGCTGTTTTTCCGTGCTCCTTCCCAGTTCCGCGGAAGCCGCTTCAGTCTGGCTCGATGTTGCAGAAATGCTCTCAATTGCAGCCATCGTGTCTTCTTTTGCAAGTTCAATACGATTGATGCTCCGGATAATATGTTCCACATCGTCTCCGAGCTGATTGACCTGGTGATTTATCTTTTCAAAAATTGCAACCGTATTATCCAGTGCTTTTGCCTGGCCGGTGACAATATATTCCGCCTGCTCTGCCGTATGGATGGTTTCGAGCATTCTGTCCTGAATATGCCGGATAATCTCTCCGATTCTCATTCCCGCCTGACCGGACTGATCGGCAAGCTTGCGGATCTCTGTCGAAACCACAGCAAAACCTTTTCCTGCATCCCCCGCTCTTGCCGCCTCAATCGAGGCATTTAAGGACAGCAGATTGGTCTGCTCCGCAATCTCATTGATGGTCCCGATGATACTGTTGATTGCCGCCGACTCTCTGTTCAACCCGTCAATTTCGGAAATAATCGTTCTTGTAACCGTCGTGGTATCGGATACACGTTTCCCCAGTTCCCGTACGATCAGCATTCCGTTGTCCACCGCATCTTTCGCTGCCCCTGTCAGCTCATTGATCTCATTTGTACTGTGATGCACCTCGGTTATTTTTTCAGAAAGAGCAGCCATCTGATCCACACAGTCATCCGTATCCTTTGACTGCTGTGAAATACCGCTGTTAATTTCTTCTACTGCCTGCGTAATATTCTTTGTCACTTCGAGAAGTAATTCCGAATTGGAATTAACCGATACGGCCGAATCGGAAACATGGCCGCTGACCGATCCCATCTTGCTGATCAGCTGTTTCATACTTTCGATCATATCCGTAATATTTCCCGACAGTACCCGGAATTCATCTTTCCGCTTCATTGTGATCTGTCCGGTCAGATCTCCGTCAGAAGTCTTCTTTAACACACGGTTCACCTTACGAATCGCTTTGGAAATACCGCTCGCCAAAACGGTTCCCACTATGATGGCAATGATCGCGCATGCGATGACCGATATTGCAGTATAGCGCAAAATGCTCTGCGCTCCACTGATAATCTCACTCTTTGGAACAAGCGCACAGACCATCATATTGCTGTCTTCCACTTTGCTGTACACAAACAATTCCGACCTGCCTTTATAAGTCACATAGCTTGCACCTGACTCCTCTTTTGATGCCAGAGCATTCTTGTAAAATTCGGTATCCGCAAATTGGATATCTTTACTTCCGCTTATTACCTGTGCGCCATCCTCCAATACAAATCCCTTGGCGCTGTTCTCACTGATTTTTGCATTGTCCAGAATATTCTGAATAAAGCTGGTCTTAACATCTATGATAATATACCCAACCGCCTTATTCGAGTTATTCCGAAGAACAGAAACAAGGGACATGGCATAGTCATCCGGTTCAAAACCGGTCAATTCATCAATTGAGGAATGGCTGCTGATCCACATGCTGCCTGTGCCGATATTCTCTTCTACCTTCTTACCCTCTTCGGATTCGGTGAAGGCAGTATATAGATCACCCTTCACGGTCCCCTGCTCCGTACAGGTGGTTCCTGTTTTTGAAATGATAATGATATGATTGATAAACTTATCTGCGGTCGATTCATTGCTGATTGCCAGTTTTGCAGCCATCAGCAGCGATTCCGTCTTTGTTCCCGTTCCTGTGTAATAATCCGTGATTGCTGCATTGATGGAAAGTCTCGTTGCCATCAGCTCAATGTTCTCAAAACCAAGTCCGAGATACTCCTCCAGCGTATTGACGCTTGTACCGGTGGATGATTCATATGTACTCGTCAGCGTTTTGCTGCTTTTTGAATAGATCAGCGTACCCGTCAGAATAAACAGGAAAACAGGTATCATAAATGCTGCAATTAGTTTTACCTGAATCCCCCGAAAACCAAGCGAACCGACTTTCTTAGCGTTCCCAGTCTCTTTTTTCTTCCTTTTCTCTCTCGTCTTACCTCCATTTCTCCAGTTTTCCCCAAATGCCTTAGCTCTGGTCAAAATTCCCCATTCCGGTCTTTTCAGACTGCTCTTTTTCAAACCGTTTTTTTTCGTACCCTGCTTTTTTGCATCCTGCTGTTTTTGTCTCTTTTTCATAGGTTCACCTTCCCAACATCATTTAACCCCAGTCTTTCCATTTCTGTTCCATTTTTTACATGTTTGAAAACGTTTGCGGTATCGTTTCCAGTTCGTATACAACTATTGTATCATTTTTCTGCCGCATTATCAAGAATCCTTATGGATGGATTTTCGGCGTCCTCTTTTTGCCTGGTAGAGAAACTCATCCGCATGTTTCAGCATTTCCTTAAATTCAACTTTTTCCCCGCAGATAAATTCTACTGCTCCAAGCGAGACATTGACGTAATAGGGCTTACCGGAATTGCGGTTATATTCTTCACATTTCTTATGTATCCGGCGGATAAATTCCTCTTTCCCCACTTCAAAATTCATTAGAAATACCGCAATGAATTCATCTCCGCCGATTCGTCCGATATCTCCGTATTCACTCAGTACCTCTTTTAAAATTCCGGCCACCGTACGTATGGCACAGTCCCCTTCCATATGTCCGTACAGATCATTGATCTCTTTCAGATAATCGAGATCCCCAATCAGAAGATATGCCTGCTCTCCTCTGTGAAGACGGTTAAACTCCACCAGATTCTCCATAATACCTCTTCGGTTATAGATCCCGGTCAGTTCGTCGTAAGCAGCGACAAAGCTCAACACTTCGTTTTTCTCCTTGAGACGTCTTTTCACAGAGCGCTCCTTCTGACTCAGTTCGAGAAAACGCAGCGACGTTCCAAACTGAAGCGCAATCATATAAAAATTGGGAATTGCCTGCGGTTTGATTTCGACTGCTAAAATGCCGTATTGCCTCGTTCCCTCAAAAAGCAGAAAGTTCATATAGATATGCGGCCCATCGGAGCACTCCCGGCGTTCGAATAAGCCATGCTTGCTGGTGATGATCGGACGCTTCTTCGGTTCATATGTAACCACTTTATTCCCGCAGCAGCTGGCTGCAAGATACAATCTGGATGGAATTTTCCACTCAGTACCCTTTTTGTATACGAGCGGTTTTTCCAAAACATAAATCAATACGCTTTTCGCACCGACTCCGCTCATGGCTTTTGCAGCACATGCATAAAACCGTCTTTCGTCATTTGTATTCTGCATCAGATCCCGCATTAAAAACGGACCCATCCAAGCCATGTGCTGAAACGTTCGAAGTTCTGCCACGGTATCACGCAGATCTTTTTCTTCCGTATATTCTGCGTTCTCCGTCTGCGCAACTTCACAAGTACATGATCCGCACCCACAGGATTCTCTGCCGATAAAATCAACCGTAAGCCGACCGGATCGCTCCTTTTTCTTTCGCGCGATGTTACAGGCCTTTTTAAAAGCCACCATTCCCATCCGGTAACTGTCCTGAAAAACAGTTGTAAGCGGCGGTTTGGTATATTGTGACATATAAATATTGTCAAATCCCGTCACACCGATGTCTCTGCCCACTTTCCGTCCGTGTTTTGCACAGACCCGGTAAATTGCTGCCGTCATTGTATCATTTGCACTTACGATCGCATCCAGATCCGGATTGCGCTCAAACAACGTCTCTACCTGCCGGTCAACATATTCGGAATAGTTGCCGTAAGCAATCATTTCTTCCGTGACTTGTCTGCCGTTCCTTTGCATGGTCTCCCGATAGGATTGCAGCCGTTCCATCGCATCCCTGTTCTCACGCGGGCCGCCGAGATAACAGATCTTCTGGTAGCCGTGTACCTGAATCAGATGCTCCACACACTGCCGGATGCCTCCTTTATTATCTGCGATAATATGCACGCCACGCGGATCTTCCGTCACATCTTCCAGCAGAACAAACGGAATATTGTCAAATCGGGCAATAAACTTCTCCTTGTCCTGGTTCTCCTGAAAAATGCACAGCGAACCGTACGCGATAATCAGCACATCGAGCTGAGCCAGCACTGCGTAATCGTAGATCGTATTGTACTGATAATCAAAATCTTCCCTTTCTTTTATCATTTCCTGATAAAAAATCGTAGCCTGCGTACCTAGGAAAAAAACCACGTTCACATCCTTCCCTTCGGCACTGTCGCAAATCCCCCGCATCAGTCCCCTTGGATGATCGGTGTGTGCATTTCCAATCAAAACCCCAATCGTATATCTCTTCCCCATAAATATACCTTCTCTTATGTGTTCGGCGCCAACTCCTGCCACATGAACTGTTCCCGGTTCCCAAGAAGAAAAAGTTCTTTCATCTGATCATCAAAATCCGCAACTGGTTTGTAATACTTTAACATATGCACCAGATGACGTTCTCTGGTATCCTCCGTTCCAAAATCCGCTATCAATCCATGAACTGCTTCCAGCAGCTGCAGCGGTTCCAGAACCGTTTCCGTCTCTATCCCCTTCAAGTGATACAGCAGTCCTGCAGCATAATAGAATTCATAGTTCCCGGTCATGATAGAGGCATTCAGATTGCTCTTAATTATTACACTTTGCCTGGCTATTGATAAAATCATAATGCAAATCTTCTTCCTTATTTACTATATGTTTTATTTTATACCATTCCGGAAAGCTAGTCAATCTGCTATCCGCCGGAGGACATGCGGTGAAAAAAATACCATAGTCCGCCCACCAGTTTTCCCGCTGCCATAAAACAGAGCACATAGTTCAGACCTAATTTTATCTTCATCCGTCGAAACAGGATTGGAAAGGTTTTGGTGACCTCCGCAAGTGCCGCTGCAATACAGCCTACAAAGATTCCCGCACATATTCCGAAAATTCCAAGAAATACTCTTCCAAACGGCAGCGGGATATTCAGAAAAACGGAAATGAGATTTCCTGCAATCCCCCCAAGCACGACCATATTCTCGTAATATAATATCTCTTTTGCCGTCTTGCTCTTTCCAACGATACGCGGTATAATTCCGAGCATTACGATAAAGGCAAATGTTCCTGCCGCAACTGCCGAACCAGCTGCAAGCCCAAGGAAGCCAAGCAGCAGATGTTTACTCCACATCAATACTCTTTCCCCCTCTTTCTGCATTTTCAATAAAGGTATCGTCTATATCTTTTTCATACTTACGCATCTCCACCTGAATTGGCGTCGGGTCGTGGGTGATTTTCTTTTTGCCGATATGATTAAAGAACATGAGAACACCAAAGGAAAGCCCGATGCTGTAACAGATCTCAAGCTCCGTAAATCCATTTGATTTTTTTCCCATGACCTGATTGTACAGCTTGTCAAAAATATCTGTCACTCCGATATCATTATTAAATGCCATAATGGTAAAAGATGCCCCAAAAAATACAACGATGGACAGTACAACCGTTTTTAAAACTTCCAGCCACTTTGGCGGCTCTCCGTCCTTGTTGTATTCCAGGACAAAGTCGGTCTCTCCCATATTGACAACTTCCGCATTCGGATATTCCTGCTGTATCATCTGAATGATTTTCATCACGGAAAAGACCTGTTCCTGCTGCTTCGGGGCTTTCTTTGTGTCAGAGAATGAATGAACTTTCATCTGTTTGAGCTGCCTGAGCATTGCCTGATTGGTGCCTGTCAGAGTCGCAATATCCTGCAGCGTGACATGCTTATCCTTTGCAAGTATATTTTTATCAATTTTCAGATACAACGTGTCACATGTTCCACTCATATGAGCTCGTGCCTCCTGTCATTGCATAATTCATCTGTACGTCCAGCATCTTCTCCACAAATGTGCCGTCGACTTCTTTTGCTTCTGTTCTGCCCGTATTCAGATAATAAAAAACGCCTCCTATCACTGCAAGAACAATCAATGACAGGAGACATAAACGATAAGTCTTATGCTTCATACTATCCCTCCTATTCCGAGGTTAGTATCTTTTCTTTTTTAATTTTTATACATTTTTTAATGCTACCTGCAAGGCTTTTGTAATCGCACTTCCTACCACGAAACACAGTGCCGCTTCCACAAGCCCGTTCACACCTACGAATGCCACGATAAAGGCCAGTACGTTGGATGCACCTGCAGATTCCACAAATCCCTGAATATAATCCGTTTGATAAAAAAACAGAACCAGTGCGCTCATAAAAAATACGGTATTCAAAATTGGTGCACATAGATTGGCAAGAACTACTCTTACATGACGCAGGGACGAAACTTTGCACAACCCCCGATAAATCAGTCCGGTCAGCCATCCCATCAGAGTCCTGGGCACAACACATACAATAAATGTATAAACCGGATTGATGCTCAATAACACGACGCCGAATGGACTCAAGCCGAAACACTGAATAAAGCTTGTCAGTCCGAATACCGCACCGAGAATCGCTCCTCCAAGTGGTCCTAAAATAACAGCTCCTACCGCTACCGGCACTACAATCAATGTAATTTCCAGTCCAAGGGTTTTGATATAACCGATTGGGGTAAAAGCCATGATCAAGATGATTGCGATCAACAGGGCAAGTTCTACCATGTAGACCGTCTTACTGCTTCTCTTTGTACTCATAGTCTCTTCCTCTTTTCCGGGTCTGTCTGCCGACCCACGCATATTTTATTTTAACATGGAAAAGATATCACATTTTTTCTTGATTCGCAACCAGTCTTTCCGTATTTCTTGTATTTTATGCAATACGTAAATGACTCAGATATTCAAATCGCGCTTTCGATAAAAATAAATGCAGGACAACAGCAGGCCAAGTGTCAACAGGCAGCTCAACAGCAGTATGACCGGATTCAGAGCGCTTTCGTACACCACATCCTCTATGCTGAAATACTGAAATGGTGACAGCACATTCAGCACATTCAATTTTTCATTAAAAGCAATCATCTTTGATAAAATAAATCCGCCCAGCAAAATTGCCGTTGTAATCAAACCGGCTGCTTTAGGCTTTCTCAAAAATGCGGCAAAAAATGCACCGACAGAAAAGAAAATCAACTGGACTGCAAGCATGCTGACCAGAAGCAGCACCACTTCTTCCGTCACGGACTCTCCCTTGCTGTAGACCGATACCATGAGGATTGAAGAAATAAGTGTCACGCTATTGACAACCAGAATATTGAGGAGTGCGGCAGACAGCTTGGAAAGGATCACGGATGTTCTGGAAAGCGGTTTTACCATAAGAAATTCCGTCGTCTTATCCAATTCCTCCTTAGCGATGATACCGGCGCCCAGAAGTCCTGCATGGATTGCCACCGTAATCTCCAGGTAAGGAAACAAAAATGCAAAAAATCCGCTGACTGTGGAAACATCAAAAGAACCCATCCCGAATAGTGCTTTCAGGCTGAATGGCATTTTATCAAAAATATCATTGCTGACGGAACCGGACGAATATGCCGTATATTTCCCCATTCCGCTTAAAACCAGCAGGAACATACAGATACTCCATATGATCAGCGCCTTCCGGTTTGCTCTTAACTCTCTTAGAAACACATTCATAACAGACCTCCTGTACAATTCGACGGTTAACTGACCGCATGAATATCTTTTTTTCCGTAAACCACATAAGTGACTGCTACGGAAATCAGGATGATCCCTGCACTCAAAACCAGATATGAAATCTCATAGCCACCATGCTTCGATATATAATCCATATCGAAATATTTGAACGGTGAAAGGAACCGCAACTTCTCTCCTTCCTCCCCCACAGCCAGCAATACACCAACAAGATAGAATCCAAATACAACTCCCAGAGAGACCGGAAGGATGCTTTTTAACTTCCGGAAGAATACGGAGATCACTATGCCAATTGCTGTGAATATAAGCTGCACAAAAAAAAGGCTGAAATTCACAAGTACAAACAGCTGCAGATCATAGTGCTCTGAAACAAACAGCTTCGCCATACCGACTACAGCCAGCAGAAATACGACATTTGTAACGACAAGCATGGTGAAGGCTGCACAGAGCTTTGCAGACAAAACAGCGGCGCGGGATACGGGTTTTACCAAAAGAAAATCCGCAGTCCGTTCTCTCGTCTCCTTGGAGAGAATCGACACCCCAAGGTTCATCGCCTGTATGGCTCCGCAGAGTAAAATAAAGGAAAAAATCATAATATAAAATCCATTCAGGGATGCAATCGTATCCAGATTGATACCCAGCATTGCCTGAACCGCGGGCGGATAATTGCCCAGCAGTTCCTTGAATTCCTCTGCATCATTTGCCATACTCGGATAAATGGACAGATAGAGCGCCGCCAGGGCAATCATGGAACAAATCCAGATAAGCGTGCTTTTCCTGAGGGATTTTACTTCAAACCGATATATGTTCATAAACTTCCTTCCTCCCTGGCATAATAATGGAGAAATATTTCTTCCAGATCGGGTTCTTCAATGGATATGTTGCGAAGATCCAGTTCGGCAATCTGCTTTATCATAGAGTTAAGATTTCCTTTAAAAATAAAACTGGCGGTATTCTCTTTGATCTCCAGCTTGCTGATACCCTGCTGCGCAAACATTCCCTCGGTGAGTAAAGATTTTGCTTCCAGATTGAATTTTTTGTAATTATCTTCCTGAAGTGTGCTCATTTTTTCCTGTTTCAGAATTCGTCCTTCTTTGATAAAGGCCACCCGGCTGCACATTTTCTGCACCTCACTCAAAATATGAGAGGAGAAAAAGATGGTGGCACCTTTTCTGTTTTCTTCCTTTATCAGTTCAAAAAAGGTCTGCTGCATCAGCGGATCGAGTCCGCTGGTCGGCTCATCCAGAATGATCAGCTTCGGTTCATGCAGCAGCCCCTGTACGATACCGACTTTCTTTTTGTTACCAAACGACAGATCCTCTATTTTCTTTTTCAGATCCAGATCCATAATGTCTGCCAGTTCCTGTATACGGCGGGTGCAATCCTTCTTATAGAAGCTGGCAGAGTATTTTAAAAGATCGATGACTCTCATATTGTCATAATAAAAAACTTCAGATGGAAGGTACCCAACTTCCATGCGCACCTTCGGATCCTCGATGCAGCTCTTACCGAATATGGCAGCACTGCCAGAAGATGGGTAGATCAAACCAAGCAGCGTCCGGATCGTTGTGGATTTACCTGCCCCGTTTGGGCCGATAAAACCGAACACCTCACCCCGCTCCACATTCAGATTGACATCGATGATCCCTCTGGATTTTTGATAACTCTTTGTCAGATTCTTTATTTCAATTACATTTGCATTTTCCTTCATAAAAATTCCTCCCGATAGAAATTGTGTTTCAGCAGGTTCATACAATCCCAATACTGATTGAACAGGGTATCCAGATCAGATTTACCATCTAAGGTGATATGTTTTGCAAAGCCCTCTGCCATCCAGACCAGCATATTCATAACCAGACCGACGTCAATGCCATCTTTGAATTTCGCAGTATCCACTCCGTCAAAAGCGATCTGGTTCCGCACCGCTCCTCCTTGATTAAGAATCGCCGCCACCTCTTCCCTGACTTCCGCTTCTGTTTCGAAATAGGCGCTGGTCAGAAAAGACAATGCTGCCGGATATTGCTTCATGACAGCTATTTTGATATCGGATACCTGTTCAATGCGCGCAAAGAAATCTGTGACATCTGCATCAAATTTTTCTGTTATCGCAGACAGGATCAGCTGCGCACACATATCCGACAGATATAGATAAAGTTCCTTTTTGCTGCCAAAATAATGAAAAACCATGGATTTCGAGATTCCTGCCGCTGATGCAATATCACTGACAGAGGTTTTCTTATATCCATTTTCTCCAAAAGTTCTCATCGCTGCATTCAGAATGACATCCTGTTTCTCCTTCGGCAGATTCAAAAATGTTGTCCTTTTTGTGTTTTCCTCCAATGTGTCCTCCATTTCTCCAGCAATCATGTCATTCCAACTATCGACCGATTCGGTCTATAAAATGTATTTTATCACTATCGACCGATTCGGTCAATTCATTTGCACAGAAAACAATCGCTTTCCTACGTTAATGTAACAAGATTTTCCTATAAAAGAACAAAAGTGTACTCCGTGCACTTCCGCATTCTGCCACTTCGAACGTACCGCTTTTATTCCGCGCGCGAAGCTGTGCATCTAAATTTTATTCTATAGGAAAGTCATATCTTTCCTACGTTAATGTGACAAGATTTTCCTATAGAATAAAAAAGAGGGTGTCCCCCTCTGTCCGATTCAAAACCGACAGATTGGGAACACCCTCTTACTGATTCTAATTAATTCTGTGAAGCTAATTCTTCTTTGAATGCTTTTGTCAGTGCCGGAACAATTTTGCCCAGGTCGCCAACAACGCCGTAATCTGCAACATCAAAAATCGGAGCATCCGGATCTTTGTTGACTGCAATAATCAGGTCTGCATCTTCCATACCTGCTACGTGCTGAATTGCTCCGGAAATACCGATTGCGAAGTAAATCAGAGGACGAACGGTCTTACCGGTCTGTCCTACCTGTAAATCAACAGGCATCCAGCCATTCTCTACAACCGCACGGGAGCAGCTTACCGTTCCGTGAAGCACGTCTGCCAGCTCCTGAAGCATCTTGAAGTTCTCGCGGGAACCGATTCCACGGCCGCCGGATACCAGTACATCAGCTTCCATAATGTTTGCTGTTGTCTTTACTTTCTTCACGATGTTTAAGATCTCAACATATTTGTTGTTTGGAGTAAAACCAGGATTGAACTCCTCAACAACTGCCTTTGTACCCTTTACCGGAGTGATTTTCTGCATAACACCAGGACGAACGGTAGCCATCTGCGGACGGTTATCCGGGCAAGCAATCGTTGCGATTGTATTGCCGCCGAATGCGGGACGTGTCATTAACAGCTGATTGTGTTTCTGTTCCTGATTTCCAACCGGATTGATTGGGAAATCACCGATTTCAAGAACGGTACAGTCAGCGGTAAGACCTGTCTTTACTCTTGCAGAAACACGAGGTCCCAAATCTCTTCCGATTGCGGTAGCACCAACCAGTACGATTTCCGGTTTGTATTTTTCGATGACAGAAGCAAGTGCATGTGCATATGGTTCTGTTCTGTAGTCTTTCAATTCCGGGTCATCCACAACAATGACCTTATCAGCGCCATACTCTGCCAACTGATCTGCGAGTCCCTTAATACCGGAACCAATCAGGACTGCTGTTACATCTGTGCCTAAATCCTTTGCGAGGTCTTTGCCTTTTCCAAGCAGCTCAAATCCAATTGCACCCAACTCATTATCTACCTGCTGTGCAAAGACATATACTCCTTTATATTCTTCTAAGCCCATTCTATTCACCACTTTTCCTTATTTTATTAGATTAAATGTTTATCCTTAAATTTGCCGATTAAGTAAGCTACGGATTCGTCGGTATCCAGATTTACTTTTTCGCCGACCCCTTTCCGTACCTTGTCAGATGCTTTCGCAATCTTGGTAGGAGAGCCCTTTAAACCAAGGTCAGAATCATCTACATCTTTTAAGTCCGCTCTGCCCCATACGGTAATCTCCTGCTCGTAAGCATCGAAAATTCCGCCCGGAGTCATGTAACGCGGTGCATTTAATTCTGCTAATGCGGTAACCAGGCATGGCATTTTAGCTTTCAGTTCGTGGTAACGATCCTCATACTGACGCTCTACGATAACAGAATCGCCATCGATCCGGATTGCCTGTGCATAGGAAATTACCGGAAGATCAAGATGCTCTGCGATCTGCGGTCCAACCTGTGCGGTATCTCCGTCGATTGCCTGACGGCCTGTAATAATCAAATCATACTCTAAGTTTCTAAGCGCACCCGCAATTGTAGTAGAGGTTGCCCAGGTATCTGCTCCTCCAAGTACACGGTCTGTTACAAGGATACCCTTGTCAGCACCCATAGCGATTGCTTCACGAAGAACTTCATCTGCTTTCGGAAGTCCCATGGTAAGTACGGTTACTTCTGCGCCATACTGATCTTTTAATCTAAGCGCTGCCTCAAGTCCTGCTTTGTCATCAGGATTCATGATTGTAAGCATTGCACCTCTGTCCAAAGTACCATCCGGATTAAATTTCACTCCGCCTTTTGTATCCGGCACCTGTTTAATACATACAACTATTTTCACGGTATTGTCACTCCTTATTTTTTATTTTATCGACTTATTTCAGTAAAGCTCCGGCGATAACCATACGCTGAACCTCTGAAGTTCCCTCGTAAATTTCTGTGATCTTCGCATCACGCATCATACGTTCTACATTGTACTCTCTGATGTAGCCGTATCCACCATGTAACTGAACAGCCTTTGTGGTCACTTCCATTGCAACTTCTGCTGCAAATAATTTTGCCTTTGCTGCTTCTACAGAATAGGATTTCTGTGTAGCCTTGGCCATCGCTGCTTTATAAACGAGAAGCTGTGCTGCCTCAACCTTGGTAGCCATATTTGCCAATTCAAACTGTGTATTCTGCTGCTGTGCGATAGAACGTCCGAACTGCTTTCTCTCTTTTACATATTCAATTGTGGTCTCAAGCGCGCCCTCTGCAAGACCAAGAGCCTGTGCAGCGATACCGATACGTCCGCCGTCCAATGTATGCATTGCGATTGGGAAACCTTTTCCTTCCGGCCCCAACAGGTTTTCTTTCGGGATTCTGCACTCCTCGAAAATCAATTCATAGGTTGCGGATCCGCGGATACCCATTTTCTTCTCTTTGGTACCGAAGGTGAAGCCAGGTGTTCCTTTTTCTACGATAAAGGTGGAGAAGTTCTTTTTTCTTCTTCCTCTCTTATCTTCTACGATGTTTGTAACTGCAATAATAATGTAAATATCAGCTTCTTTACCGTTGGTAATGAAGCATTTTGAGCCGTTCAATACCCATTCGTCACCGTCTAAAACAGCTTTTGTCACACATCCCTGTGCGTCTGTTCCTGCACCAGGCTCTGTTAAACCAAAAGCGCCAAGTTTCTCACCGTTTGCAAGCGGAACGAGGAATTTCTGTTTCTGCTCTTCGGTACCGTATGTCATAATCGGATCTACGCAAAGAGAAGTATGTGCGGATACAATAACACCTGTTGTACCGCAAACTTTTGATAATTCTTCTACACACATAACATAGGTCAACGGATCACAACCCTGTCCGCCGTACTCCTTCGGAACAGGAATTCCCATAAAACCATATTTTTTCATTTTGTCAACCGTTCCGGTCGGGAATTTTTCTGTCTCGTCAACTTCCTGTGCGAGAGGTTTTACTTCAGTTTCAGCGAATTCTCTAAACAGAGTACGCGCCATTTCATGTTTCTTATCTAAAGAGAAATCCATGATTTACACTCCTTTTATGTTCAAATAATTTATTTAAAAACAGGACGACCGCTTTCTGATTTCATGCTCAGTCTGCTTATTTTGAATAATCGTAGAATCCTTTTCCTGTCTTCATTCCTAATTTGCCTGCACGTACCATTTTCTTAAGAAGTACATGTGGACGGTATTTCGGATCACCTGTCTCATCATATAATACATTCATGATTGCAAGGCAGATATCCAGACCAACGAGGTCTCCCAATGCCAAAGGTCCCATTGGATGATTTGCGCCTAATTTCATGGCTGTATCGATTCCTTCAACAGAAGCGACACCATCTGCGTAGATACCGATTGCTTCATTGATCATAGGGATTAAAATTCTGTTTACAACAAAGCCCGGAGCTTCTTTTACTTCTACCGGTGTTTTACCGATTTCGTTAGAGATTGCAACGATCTTATCTTTCAGTTCATCCGAAGTATTTTCACCCTGAATGACCTCAACCAGTTTCATAACTGGAGCCGGATTGAAGAAATGCATACCGATTACCGGTCTGTCAAGTCCTGCACCGATCTCTGTAACAGAAAGAGACGATGTATTTGTAGCGAAAATACAATCTGCTTTACAAATATCCTGTAACTCTTTGAATGTCTGTTTTTTGATGTCCATAACTTCAAGTGCTGCTTCTACTACTAAATCGCAGTCTGTACAGATATCTTTCACACCAGTTGTGATCTTTGCTAAAATCTTATCTGCATCTTCCTGTGCCATTTTGCCTTTTGCAATTCTCTTCTCAAAACCTTTTGCGATTCTGTTTTTGCCGTTTGCAGCAAATTCTTCGTTGATATCACACAAGCATACTTCATATCCTTCTGTCTGTGCAAATGCCTGCGCAATGCCGGAACCCATGGTTCCTGCTCCAATAATACCTACCTTCATGATAGACCTCCTTAAGTATGATAATTTAACATAAGACCCGGGAAGCAGTGATGCTTCCCGCGTATATTAATCCCCTTATATTTAAAAACTAATCTCTCTCAACAATCGTTGAGCAGCCCATTCCGCCGCCGATACAAAGAGTCGCAAGACCTTTCTTGGCATCTCTCTTCTGCATCTCATGCAGCAGTGTTACAAGAATACGGCATCCGGATGCCCCAACCGGATGTCCAAGTGCAATTGCACCGCCGTTTACGTTTACTTTTGCCATATCAAATCCAAGATCTTTTGCAACAGCTACAGACTGTGCGGCAAAAGCTTCGTTTGCTTCGATCAGGTCGAAGTCATCAATTGACATACCCGTTCTTGCAAGAACTTTCTTTGTAGAGGAAACAGGTCCAACGCCCATGATTTCAGGCTCTACTCCGCCAAGTGCTCCTGCTGTCCAGCTTGCCATCGGTGTAACACCGAGCTCTTTTGCTTTTTCTTCGCTCATCACAACCATTGCTGCTGCACCGTCATTGATACCGGATGCATTTCCAGCTGTTACAAGTCCGCCTTCCTTACCGGAACAGCATCTCAATTTTGCAAGAGATTCGTATGTCGTTCCTGCACGAGGTCCCTCATCTTTTGTGAAGGAAACGATCTCTTTCTTCACTTTTACTGGTACCGGAACGATTTCGTCGTCAAACTTGCCTTCTGCCATTGCTTTTTCACATTTCTGCTGGCTGTTTGCTGAAAACTCATCTAATTCTTCACGGGTAAGACCATATTTATCGCAGATGTTTTCTGCTGTAATCATCATATGATAATGATTGAATGCATCGGTCAATGCATCATTTACCATGGTATCAATAATAGTCGCATTGTTCATCCGATAGCCAAAACGGGCTTGTGTCATGGCATAAGGTGCCATAGACATATTTTCCATACCACCGGCTACAACGATGTCAGCCTGTCCTGCCAGGATCATGGCAGCTGCTTCGTTTACACATTTCAAACCGGAACCGCATACGACATTTAAGGTAAATGCAGGTACCTCAATTGGTAAACCAGCCTTGATGGATGCCTGACGTGCTACGTTCTGTCCCTGTGCAGCCTGGATAACACAGCCCATCATTACTTCGTCAACCTGCTCCGGTTTTACACCTGCTCTGTTTAATGCTTCTTTGATAACGATTGCGCCCAAATCAACTGCCGGCGTATTGCTCAGTGCTCCGCCCATCTTTCCGATTGCTGTACGGCATGCGCCAGCTAAAACAACTTTCTTTGCCATTTTCTCGTCTCCTTTTTGAAATAAGTATCCTTTTTTACATGTGTTAAATTTTTAACAATCTTTTGCAAAAAAAATAAAAACCATCTCTGGCTCTTTCCGATACACCCATGTTATCATAGATATTCTGCTTTTGCAATAAGAATATTATGAACAGATCCTACAAATCTTATCATATATTCTCATGTTTTTCTGATAGATTGGTGAATCTTTTCCTGTAATCAGATTTTTTCACGGGCCAGAAATACCGGGATAACAACTATTCCGCGAAGTAAAAACCGGCACACGGATCTGCTCCGTATGCCGGAAAAATAATTTCTGCTCTGCCCGCTAATAGAATACATGATTTCCGATTACCGTACCGGATATCAGTCCCGTATTCGTTCGGAAATAGAGTGCATTGATGGTTCTTGTTCCAGCCAGAACCTCCTGTGCTGCCTGCACGCAGGTACTGCTTGCCCCTCTCGCCAGAACCGTGGCAAAACGGCCGCTTGCTACCGGCGAAAACTGCCCGCTTTCGTATATCACACCAACGACCGTGTTCGGGAAAGCAGAACTGGCCACACGGTTGAGCACAACGCTTCCGACCGCCAGCATGCCTTCATAGCTCTCTCCACCGGCTTCACACTCGATGAGTGCCGCAAGAAGCGCCTCATCTCCGGCAGCGGGAACAATCGTAACTTTGCTGAGATCCTCCTGCTCCTGCCTGCGGATTTCCTCCATTCTTGCGGCATCTTCCGCCGCTTTTTGTCTTTCCAGCTCTTCTTCATAAGCCTTCTGCTTCGCAATCTGCGTATCATAATCATCGATTGCATCCTGCGCATCCGCAATGTCGGATTCTGCCTGATTTGCCTTCGTCTGCTTGTCCGCAATCAGGGTCTGAACCTGGTCCTGCTTTCCCTGCATCTGGCTTTGCAGTTCGGTCAGTTGTTCCTGTTCCGCAACCAGATTCTCCTTCTCAGTCTGGATGTCTTCGAGGGTCTGCTGATAGGAAGTCAGCATATCACGGTCATATGAGGTAATTGCCTGTACATACTCCGTACGGTTTAAAAAATCCGAAAGGGATTTTGACTCAAACATGATTTCCCAGACGGAGTCCTGACTGTTTTCATACATATACTGAATCCGCTTCTTCATATCCTGATACTGCTGTTCAGCCTTTTCCTGCATGTCTTTTATTTCGGTCTCTTTTGTCTGAATTTTCTCATTCTGTGTATTAAGCTTATCCTGCAGATCATCCAGCGATGTGCTGATATCGGATAGCTGATCATCCAGATCCTGCAGATCGGATGAGAGTCCGCTCTGATAATCTTCAAGGCCGGATAATTCACTTTCTTTGTCCTGTTTCTGCTGCTCCAGATTGTCCAGATTCGAGGACGCCTCATTCAACTTATCTTCTGTCGTGTCTGCATACGTATTAAACGCCGTTCCCAAGATTGCACATGTCAGAAACAGCATGATTATTTTCTTGAAGAATCTTGTTTTTCTCATGTTAACCCTCCGAATATCAGTGCCTGATTTTTACGGTTATCTGCATTATACATGATTGTATTTCCCCTTTCAATATGCTATATTTATTATAAGATTAGTACAATTAAGATGTCAGATTTACGAATGGAGGTGGTCGGAATGCGATTTGTTAAGACCAGTGATTTAAGCCCGGGCATGCGACTTGCAAAGCCTATTTATAATAAACTCGGTGTCCTTTTATACGAACGGGATACCAAATTAAATGCGCAGGGTATTGAAAGTATCAAGAATTTCGAACTGATAGGAATCTATATTCTCGAACCGGCCGAACCTGTCCCGCCTCTTTCCGACGAGGATATTGCGTTTGAACAGTTTCAGACGATTTCCATGTTTCAGCTGCGTGCCTGCATGGAGCAGATCAAAGACGGCAAGGTGCCACAGGGACTGAATGAACTTGTACAGCGGATCATCCTGAAATATGGTTCTTTGGACCATAAGCTGAATTTTATGCAGAATCTGCGCAGCTCCAATGATTTTATATACAAGCACTCCATCAGTACAGCCATCCTGACCGCGATGATATCACATGAGATGAATGTCCCGCATGAGACACAGATCACCTGTGTAACCGCGGCACTTCTTTATGATATCGGTTATCTTTTTGTACCGCCGGAGATTTTGGATAAAGGCCGTCTGACCAATGCAGGAGACCAGAAAATCATCAATGAATGTAAAAAAATCGGCTTTGAGAGACTCAGTCCGAAAACCGGTAATTTTCTGGAAAACAATGTCTTAAAAATCATTTCACAGACGATCTATGTGACCAGTTCTCCGCTGCAGAACGAGGCAGACAAAATTCCTCTGTTAAACGGTACAAAGATACTGAAGGTTGCGGATGCATTTGACCGGATGACCGCGATGAATATTGATGAAGAACCGGTATCTGAGATGGTTGCCGTCAAGTCCCTGTTCGAACATCCCGAGGCATATGAATCCCGTATAGTAGGCGCGCTCTCTACGAGTATACACATTCTTCCGGCAGGCTGCTGTGTTGACCTGTCGACCAATGAAAAAGCTCTGGTTCTTATGGACAACTCGGAAAATTTCTTGCAGCCTCTGATTCTGAAGTTCTCGGACAACCAGATTTATGATCTGCGCGATCCGAAAATCTTTCATGAGATTCAGATTCACGATATTATGAAGACCATGGACAACCGTATTGCGATTGACGAGCAGACGCTGAAGCATTTTTATGCCGATGACAATATCCGCAGAATGGCGGATAATTTCCGCAAGACAAAGAAACTGTATATCGAAAAAGGCCGCTATGGCGATAAGGATAAGATTAGCGCTGCAGATACTTCTGCGATTGTTCCTGCGGATACCCCTGCCGCTATTTCTACGGCTGCTCCCGCGGATATTGCTGCTGCTGTTCCTGTCGATATAGCCGCTGCCCCCTTGGATGTTTCTGCTGCGGTTCCTGCCGATGTCGTTCCTCAGAAACCCGCTAAACGCATCAAGTTAAAATAACACCTTCAGAGGAGACCCCCTATGTTTTTAGAAGAAAAAACCTCAGCTTTGGAAGAGTCTTTTCACTATCAATATGGTGCCACTGCCGATGCCGCTGTTCCGGACCGCTTTTTGCATGCCTGGATGATGTTAAAGGCCTCGGCTTCTATTGGTGTCTCTTTTTTCAACCGGAAAAAACAATACCGTGACTGCCGGTGCTACATGGACGAATTACAGATTTTCCGGTATGCCGAAGCCCCGGAGGAAGAAAAGGAACGAATCCGCGCGGAATGGCATGCGTTTTTCCGTTATTATCTGGCTATTTGCGTGAACAGCAAAACCTACTGCTCTACGCTACTGGCCCTGGTTCCGATCAGCAACCCCGCCGTCGCCCGCAAAATAGCGGAGGAAGTGGTGGTTGTCACAAAAACCTTTCCTTCCAAACTTGGACTTGCGGAACCGTTTCTCCCGTTTCACGAGGTGATGGCAGAAACCTACTGTTCTTCCATTGCGGACGGAAAAACCTATTGGGACGGAATCTGCCATTGACCGGGGTCTGTTTTTATTTTCTATTTTCTATTTTGAATCTCATGAATCTCTTTTAACTCTTCTTCGGTAAATTCCGGTGCATGCACAATCTGTATATTATCCAGAATCTGTTCCGGTCTGGATGCACCGATTAATACGCTCGTCACTTCATCATCTTTCAATACCCAGCTTAATGCCATCTGTGCCAGCGTCTGACCGCGTCTGCCTGCAATTGCGTTCAGGTCCTGAATCTGTCCGATTCGTGTTTCTGTCAGATCTGATTCGTGCAGGAATCTTCCATCCTTACGGATACGGCTGTTTTCCGGAATTCCGTGCAGATACTTATCTGTCAGCATCCCCTGTGCCAGCGGCGAAAATGCAATAATTCCTTTTCCTTTTTCCGCTGCTGCTTCTTTTAGGCCGTTTTTCTCTATGGTATCGTCAAACATACTGTAGCGGTTCTGATTAATTACAAACGGACAATGCAGTTCATCCAGGATTGCAGCAGCCTGCTTCATCGTAGGTCCGTCATAATTGGAGATCCCAACATAAAGTGCCTTGCCGCTCTTTACGATCTGATCCAGCGCCACCATTGTTTCCTCCAGCGGTGTGTCCGGGTCCATCCGGTGATGATAAAAGATATCGACATAATCCAGCCCCATGCGCTTTAAGCTCTGATCTAAACTGGCAATCAGATATTTCCTGCTTCCATGGTCTCCATACGGTCCCGGCCACATATCATATCCGGCTTTGGTACTGATCAGCAATTCATCCCGATATGCATACAGTTCTTCTTTCATAATTTTGCCGAGACTCGTCTCCGCACTTCCATATTCCGGGCCATAGTTGTTTGCCAGATCAAAGTGTGTGATTCCGGAGTCAAAGGCTGTAAAACACATAGCTTTCATATTCTCATAATTATCATAGGTACCGAAATTGTGCCAGAATCCGAGCGAAAGCATTGGAAGTAAAAGCCCGCTCTTCCCGCATCGGTTGTATTTCATTTCATTGTATCTGCCTTCTGCTGCCTCATATCCCATTTCATTTCTCCTTCTGTGCTTGGTCTGTTTTTTATCTTTATATTATAACAGACATGTCAAGAACAAAGTATGCCCTTTACTCACACGCTGCACCCGAATGGATTGCAAGGAAAAAAGAATACCCTATGAAATCAGAAAGAGCTTCTGCTCCATGGAATCATACCCATTTCTGCAAAAGCTCCGGTTCTGCCCGTAATTTTACTGCATCATTCCAAATTAGTACGTAAATAACTGTACCCAGTACTGCGTTCCTGAACTGTTTTGCAGATTACCTACCCCTATATACTTGAAATTCTTGTTTAAAATATTTGCTCTGTGTCCCGGGCTGTTCATCCATCCTGTCATAACTTCCTGCGGAGTCTTCTGTCCCCAGGCGATGTTTTCACCTGCTCCGTTATAGGTTACACCGCTTGCAGTCAATGCTGTAGTGAAACTTTTTCCATTCGGACGTGTATGCGAAAAGCTGGACTGAATTTCTTTTGCTCTTACCAGTGCTGCTTTTTCCACGTTTTTATCAATTTTTAATGCGGACAACCCCTGCTTTGCTCTTTCTTTATTCACCAGATCTACGACCTGCTGTGCATAAGATGAGGTACTGGTGGTGCTTGTACTTGTCGTTGTGCCCGTATTTGTTGTCGTTGTGTTGTTACTTCCAGTAGTTGTAGTTCCTGTAGTCTTCGTTCCGGTAGTTGTACTGCCGTTAATTGTGGTTGTTGTCTTTCCACCGCTTGTGCAGGAATTAACCACATACGTTTTTACCGTTGTACACTGTGTTGCTGCGCTTGCACTTACCGGTGCCATATTTACCAGAACCATAAGAGCGATTGCTCCAAATGCTACTGCCTTTTTCATCCATCTACCTCCTATTAAATATTACATTTTTGTTACAACTTTGTTACAAACAAATAATATCATGTTTTTCTAAAATAGGATAGCGGTAATGTCTGGAAAAACTGCTTTAGATCATGCCTGATATACCAATCAGAATAAACAGTAAAATCAGAGCACAGCATCCGCCGATGAACAGATCTACCTGTTTCACGGAAATATGCATTTTATCATAGATAGATTCTTTGGCTGCGACAATGCCATTCCTCGGCACATAGGTTCTTTCCTTCACAGCTTCTTCCTGCATTTCCTGTACTGCTGCTTCCTTTTCCATAAGTTTTCCTCCTGTCTTCCGGCATGATCCATGCTATGTGCAAAAGGCCGCCCACCTGACTGACGGCAGCCTTTTGCTGATTATATGGGAGTAATCGTAGAAAATCACTTTATTTACGAACAAGGTATTTCCTCATATCGATTGCACAGGCAACCAGAATGATAAGACCTTTGATAATATACTGCAGGTTTGCATTGATGGATAAGAAATTCAATGCCACAAAGATGATACGAAGCAGGAATACACCGAGTACCACACCTCCGATTTTACCGGTGCCGCCTACGAAGGATACCCCTCCGATGACACAGGCTGCAATTGCATCACTTTCATAGTTCAGACCTGTATTCGCCGTATTGGAACCAATACGTGCCGCTTCGATGAAACCGGTGGCACCATACATGGCACCTGCCAATGTATGCACCAGAATTGTTGTTTTCTGAACATTGACACCGGAAACATTTGCAGCTTCCGGATTGGAACCTACCGCAAACATATTTTTTCCGAATGTTGTTTTGTTCCAGATAAACCACATAATCGCTACTACAATCAGTCCATACCATACATAGTTTGGAATCGGAACTCCTTTAATCGAAAGGAAACTTCCTGTTACGAAACTTTTATAGGAATTGTCGAGTCCGGAAAGCGGCTGTCCGTTATTTCCATTTAACATAACAAAGATTAACAATGTGCCGTATACAATCAGCTGTGTTGCCAGCGTTACGATAAACGGATGCAGCTGGAACTTCGCTACGAAGAAACCGTTGACCCATCCGACAATGGCACCAATGATCAGAACCATCAGAATGACGACCGGAATCGGCATAACCGGCAGATTCGGAAACATCTTGGTTGCGTAGGTAACTGCCTGCAGCATTGCTGCGGAGACACAGGCGGTCAGTCCGACAACACGACCTGCGGAAAGATCGGTTCCTGTTAATACGATAGTTCCCGCAATACCACAGGCAATTGGCAGGTTTGCTGCCGATAAACTGATGATATTGACCACGGATGATACCGATAAAAACTTATGGTTTTGTGAAAACGTGTAGAAGATTGCAATAATCAATAAGATATAGAGCGAATTATTGATCAACGATTCCTTCCAGTATGTCTGTTTGTCTTTTTTATCCAACGCTTTGAAATCTGAATAACGCTGTTTTGCATTCGCAATCGCCTTCATAAAGCGTAACCTCCTTATACATATTTTGCGGCAAGTGTCATGATCTCTTCCTGTGTGGCAGTTTTCGCATCCACTTCTCCTGCCAGCCTTCCGCCGGACATTACAAGAATTCTGTCACATACGCCTAAGAGTTCCGGCATCTCCGAGGACACCATCAGAACTACCTTGCCTTTATTCGCCAAATCAATAATCAACTGATAAATCTCGTACTTTGCACCGACATCAATTCCTCTTGTCGGTTCGTCCAGCATCAGCACTTCCGGTTCCGTCAAAAGCCATCTTCCAAGGATTACCTTCTGCTGATTACCACCTGATAATGATCTTATTTTCGTCTCCTGGGTCGGAGTCTTAATTTTCATGGCCTTTATGGACCAGTCCGTGTCTGCCGACATTGATTTAGAACTTAAATACAGCCCCTTTCTCCTGTGCCGTCCCAAACTTGATATCACGGTATTTTCCCGAATACTCAAAATGCCGAAAATACCTGTTGCCCTTCGTTCTTCCGTCAGAAGACCAAAGCCATTTTTGATAGACTCTCTTGCATTGCGGTTTGTTACTGTTTTTCCATCCAGTTTGATTGTCCCGCTCTTCCTTGATGCAATTCCAAATATACTCTCAAGCACCTCTGTACGTCCTGAGCCGTCCAGTCCTGCAAATCCTATGATTTCTCCCTTTCGTGCCTGAAAAGACACTTCTTTCAACAGGGAATACATTCCTGTCACATCTTCCACTTCCAGTGCGACTTCTCCAGGTTTATTTGTCTTTTCCGGGAACCGGCTTCCAAGTTCACGTCCGACCATCAGCTTAATAATCTGTTCCATGGTCAGTTCATGTGCCGGTTTTGTAGCAATCCACGTACCATCACGCATGATGGTTACTTCATCTGAGATTCGAAGAATCTCTTCCATCTTATGTGAAATGTAGATAATGCCGCATCCTCTGTCACGCAGCATGTTGATGATTCTGAATAAATGCTCTACTTCCTGCTCGGTCAGAGATGAAGTTGGCTCGTCAAAAACAATGATCTTTGAATGAAACGATACTGCCTTTGCAATTTCTACCATCTGTCTTTCTGAAACAGGCATTGTACTCATAATTCTTTTCGGATCAACCACGATTCCGAGATCCTCAAAAACATTTTTTGTATCCTGATACATCTTTTTCTCATTTACCATGACACCCGCACTCATCGGGTATCTTCCCAGCCAGATATTATCCATGACACTTCTCTTTAACGCCTGATTCAGTTCCTGATGCACCATAGCAACACCGTTTTCCAGTGCCTCCTTGGAACTCTTAAAATCCACTTCTTTTCCTTCCAGGTAGATATGGCCGCCATCCTTTCCATACATACCGAAAAGACATTTCATCAAAGTCGATTTACCGGCGCCGTTCTCACCCATCAGTGCATGAACAGTACCCTTCTTTATCGTCAGCGAAACATGATTCAACGCTTTTACGCCAGGAAATTCTTTGCAGATGTCAGTCATTTGTAATAAAACATCCTGCTCCATACTTTCATTTCCTCCTAGTTTTTTGCAGAAAACAGCCTGTGAAAACACAGACTGTTTTCCACTGTTATTCATTGTGCTGTTATCGGACAGGCTGCTCTTTATTTATCGCCCGTGTAGATACCATATGGGATATAAATCTTGTTGGTAATCTCATCGTCTACGTTGTAGCTGTCTGTTCCTTCCATTAAGGATTTTCCGTCACTTGCATTCGTCGTCAGGGTAGCGATACATTTTGCCATACCTTCTGCATCCTGCTTAATGGTTCCTGTCATCTTGCCGTCTGAAATATACTGTTTTGCAGCATCGGTTGCATCAACACCAAAAATCGGGATTGTTGTACTGTCCTTGCCGGTTCCCAAATTGTAGCCGGCATCATTCAATGCTGAAATAACACCCTCTGCCATACCGTCATTGTTGCAGATAACAAGTTCTATCATATTGTCATTGGATTCATTATACTGTGCGAGATTCGTAACCATATAGTTGTTTGCAGCCGTTGCACTCCAGTTACCATCGAGGTCAACCTGATAGCAGTCGATGTTAGAACTGTCAAAGTAAACCAGATCCGGAAGATTGTTCTTTTCCAGAATGGCATTTGCATCTTCGACCGCATACTGCGTACGATAAATTGCCTCTACATTGCCTTCCTGCCCTTTGAACATTGCATAGCTGATTTTTCCGTCACCGTTTAAGTCAATCTGATCGAAGTTGTCAACGATGTAATTACCGATCATTTCACCCTGCATATGACCTGCCTCCGGAGCATCCGTACCTACAAAAGCACATTTATCATAGCTTGCAAGCACATCTGCGTCCTGTCCGTCCGGAGCGAGTGCACGGTTAAAGAAAATAATCGGGATTCCGGCAGCCTTTGCCTTGTCAATAATCTGCTGTGAAGCATCAACGGAACCTGAGGTTACGATATTAACGATTAATAGATTTGTACCCTGGCTGATTGCTGTATCAATCTGCTCATTCTGGGTCGTCTGATTCGAATTGCCGTCATAATCCATATAAGTAACTCCCATATCATCTAATGAGGAGTCTAAGGATGTACGGACGCTTGAGATGTATACATCACTGTAGCTGTAATAGAATACGCCTACATTCAGATCTCCTGATGCGGCTGTTGTACTCCCCCCGGAAGTACTTTCAGTGGATGCCTTTTCGGAATCTGCAGTCGTATTTTTCGTGCTGTTGCTTCCGCAGGCTGTCATTGCTGCCACCATTGCAACAACAAGACCCATTGATAACAATTTCTTTAGATTTTTCATATTCTGTGTTGTAAGAAATCCCCCTCGGATTCTTACCTCTCCTTTCCTCTTTCCGGATTTTTTCTCCGGTTGATGATTCTATCTTAGAGGAAAGGATGCATAATTGAAATTGAATATTCTCTACAAAAGTTATAATATTTTTAACACATTTCAATTTTTATATTTTGAATTTTCATTCGGAAGAGTCCAGCGGAAACAGTATTTTCTGAGTTTCGGCATCATACATATTATCTTTTGTAACAAAGGTTGTATCTGTATAGACCTGTTTCTCTGTCTTATTTCCCTTAATCAGATTGTACGCTGTCTCCACACCGATGTAGCCCATGGCATAGGGATTCTGCACGATCAGTCCATCCATTTCACCGGTTTCCAGCATTCCAATCGACACGATATTGTTATCAAAGCCGATGACCTGAATGTGATCCTGCTTGTTTAGCTCCTGTATTGCATAACCTACCCCCAGGGTTGTCCACTCATTAAAGGTCGCGATGACATTGATCTCCGGATGCTCCTGTAACATCGTCTTTGTCGCATCGGAGGCGGATGTTATATTGGAATCCACGTTGACGGTATAGGCGATGTTTGTCCGAGCATCCTTTTCCACTTCCTCCGTAAAACCCTCCTGTCTCTGCTGCCCATTGGCAGAATTAACATCAAAATTGACAATTCCGATGTTGAGTGTCTCTGCCTTATTTTCAAGCACTGCCTTTGCGGCAAGTTCCCCGGCCATATAATTATCTGTGCTGATTTCCGACTCTACACGGTTACTGTCGATCCCGCTGTCCACAATGACGATACGGATTCCCTGGTCACTTGCCTTTTCCACCTGCTCCACAAGTTTTTTACTGTCAATCGCAGACAACACAATGGCATCTACCTGACGGTCGATGGCTTCGCCGATCAATCGGTTCTGTTCCTCATAATCTTCCTCATTATCCGGACCCTCAAATGTCACATTCACGTTATATTCACTTGCCGCCGTATTCACACCGCTCTGTATCGTCTTCCAGAAATTTGACGTCATGGATTTCGCAATAAAGGCAATCTGAATCTGAGGGGTCTCCCTCACATCCCCACATCCTGTCAGAATGCTGACACTTAAGGACACGGCAAGCACCGCCGCTATATACTTTTTATAGTTTTTCATGCTTCACCTTCCAGTCTACGTAAGATTCATACGTTCGATATCTTCCTGCGTCACTTTCGGAAAACGAATATAGATTGTAGTTCCCTCATCCAATTCGCTCTCAATCTTCAATCCATACCCTTCTCCGAAATAAATACGGATTCTGTCGTTTACATTTTTAATTCCGATTCCAAAATTATCCTTCGTATCGTGATGGATAATCTTTGCACACTGTTCCTGCGTCATGCCGATTCCGTTATCCGATACGGAAAACAGAATATCATCCCCATCCTCTACGGCACGGATCCGAATCTCACCTTCGCCGCACATGCCGTCTATTCCATGTATAATGGCATTCTCGATGATTGGCTGGAGCGTAATCTTGTTACACAGATATTTTAAAATGCCCTCTTCTACTTCAAAGCTGTACTGGAACTGATTCTTGTAACGAAAGCTCTGAATTACCATGTAGTTCTTGGCATGCTGCAGTTCATTTTCAATGGTAATGAATTCCTTTCCCTTACTGATACTGATTCGAAACAGCTTTGCCAGGGCACTGACCATTTCCACAGCACGCTCCATCTCGCCCTGCTCGCACATCCACTGGATGGAATCCAGGGTATTATACAGAAAATGGGGATTGATCTGCGTCTGGAGTGCCTTTAACTCTGTCTTACGCAGTGATATTTCTTCTTTTTTCACCCGCTCCATCAGCTGCTGTATCATCCTTACCATATGCTCAAACGACTCCGACAGCAACTGAACCTCATAGATTCCGGGCGCAGCCTCATACTGGAAAGACTGGGCATTCTGTTCAAATTCCCGCATCGCACCCACCATATCCCGGACAGGTTTACTTACTTTTCTTGTGAACAGGAGAATCGTTACGAGGGCGATCAGAATGCAGAAGCAGACACTGATACCGAATATTCCAAGCATGTGATTCATCTTATCCTGAATCATCTCATCCGTATAGCTGACGCCTACCACCCGCCAATATCCGTTTTCCAGTGTCGACAGTGAATAAATCACATCTCCGCTGACTTCCACCCCATCTTTTAATCCGGAAAGTTCCTCCAGATCTTCCTTTTTCAGCCCCGCATAGATCAACTGCTGCTGCGGATGATAGACAAGATTTCCCTCATCATCAATCACAAAGCAATATCCATGCTGTCCGATACTTACGCTGTCCACATAGGAGAGAATGGAGAAAAACCGAACGTCCATTACCAGATACACCTTACCGCCGTACACATCCAGATCCATCGGAATGCCAACGGACGACACCCATGGATAATATCCTTCAAAAATATTCTGCACATGGGGCGCAGACATTTCATAATCCTGCTGTTCAAATAATTCCGGCAGAAAAGACAGATCACTGCTTCTGCTGCCTTTTAACATTTTGCCGGAAGTACCGCATTCCACTACATTCCCGTCTTCGTCATAAATCACAAGTGAAACCAGATTACTCTGAATCTGCACCATGGAATTCAGATACCGGTTGATTTCATTTCTGGTCTGACAGCGCTCAATCTCTTTCTGTACCAGCATCAGGTCATTTTTCATCTCATCGGCATAGATTTCAATCGTATTTGCGACCTGGGACACGGCCTGCTGTGAATTCAGTGTTGCAGTCTGGTAAAGAGAATTCCGATAGATACCCGTAAACACGATTGCATTTGACAGCATCAGGATCAAAAACAGGACACTGATCAGCAGACTCATGAATCTCGAAAGGGACAGACGACCTGTTACCACCCTTTTTACATTATTTATTCTTTTCATACATTTCTCACGGATTCCCTCATCTTATTTGGTGATATACCATAGTATTTTTTATAGCAGTAACTAAAATAGTGGTGATCGCTGTATCCGCATTCGTTCGCGATTTCCAGAATCTTTTTTGAGGAGCAGAGCAGATATTCTTTTGCGACTTCCATACGTTTCTGGGTGAGGATATTTACAAACGTATCTCCCTGGATTTTCTTAAACAGACTGCTCAGATAACTGGAGCTCACATGCAGCCGCTCGCTTAAGGAAGCGAGTGAAAGATCCTCATCCCGGTACTCCTCCTGAATGATGCGCAGGCCCTCCTCACAGATCACTTCCGAATTCATCCGGCGCTGTCTGCCGATCATATCTCTTGCTTCCAATGCAAACCGGACAATCTCTCCTTCGATATCTTCATGCGCATAATGCAGGAACAGCTTTTCCGGAAAAGAAAGCCCTTTTAAAATCTGCTCCACATTCTCCTCCTCTGCCACACTGCATGCAGATGCATAAATCGTTGACATAATCTGAAGCAGCAGAAAATTGCTGTTTTTTTTCCGGTCATTGTGCATCGTATTCTGCAGGAATTCCTGCAAAACCTCCTGCTCTCCCGTTTTTAAGAGCCGCTCCAGTTCCGAAGTGATATCACTGATGTATTCACTGGAATAAGTTCCCACTTTTTCCATATCAGAAATAAAAAACGGCTCATTCTTCTCTCCCTGTGAATAATCACAGGCCGCAAGCGCTTCCAGATAGGCTTCATTACCCTCTGAAAGATGCTCAAATTCCTTGCTGACGCCCACAATGCAATCCACATTCCAGATCCGCTTCGCATTCTGGATGATCTCTTTTGCAAAAATAGCCGCATATTTTTTCAAATCCCGCTCCGTGCTCGATACCAGTGAAATGATTTTGCCGTTCGAATATGCACTGCCGGAATAGACATATTTTTTCAGTATGGTATCCAAAAAACCGACATGCTCCGGACGCACGGAATTATTTCCCTGCTCATCGCTGAATTCCGTCACAAGCGTCATGTAGCAGATTGTCTCTGCCTCTGATTTGCGGATGCCAAGCTCGACTGCCCGTGTGTCGAGATAAGCAAGCATTTTGGGATTCTCTTTTGCCCGATTACCGTCCAAAAATACAGAGAGCAGAAATGCCTCCGTCTGATACTCTTTTTCCCGCTCCTTTTCATCCATCATATCCTGCAGTGACTTTAACTGTTTGACCTTCTCATCCATCTTCTCCCGAATGGAAATGAGCTCTCCGGTCAGTTCCGCCGCAGAAATCGGCTTCAGCAGATAGCTTATGATGTTGTACTGGATTGCCTGCTGCGCATAAGAGAAATCATCGTATCCGCTTAAGAACGCAATATTCATTGCCGGTCTGATTTCCCGCGCGCGCCTTGCCAGATCGATACCCGACAGAAACGGCATCTTGATATCCGTTAAAAGCAGGTCGGGCTCCAGCCTCTCCACCAGTTCCAGTGCTTCAATCCCATTTTCAGCCTCTCCAATTACTTCAAATCCTATCTCTTCCCACTTAATCATCCGAACCATCGCATTGCGCAGTTCGATCTCATCATCGGCTACTACTACTGTATACATTCCCCAACCCCTCGCTTCTTCTCAAAGACCTTCTTCCTGTTTCTGTCCTTATCTTATATTGTTTCTTTTTGAAAAACAATATGCAAATGAAAAAAGCCCGTCCGCTGTCAAAGGTTCAAGCAGGAACCCTTGGCAGCAGACAGGCTGTTCTGTGTCACTCAATTTTTATTTCATTTAAACATTTTTGACCTTAGCGATATCAACCAGAGTCAATTCTTCATTCGCATGTTCGAGACTGGTTGCAAGTGCATTCGCCGTATCCATGGCTGTAATACAGTAAACACCTGTCTCAATGGCATTTCTGCGGATCAGGAATCCGTCTCTGTTTTTATCGCCGTTGCCCTGTGTCGGTGTATCGATGACAAGGTCTATTTTATGTCCTAAAATCAGATCCATCACATTCGGTGATTCCTGTGAGATTTTATTGACTCGCAGCGCATTGACTCCATGTTCCTGCAAATATTTGGCCGTGCTTCTGGTCGCATAGATCTTGTAACCCAGTGCTTTAAACCGCTTTGCAACGCCCACAGCTTCCGGTTTGTCCGCATCTTTTACGGTCATGATCATCTGCTTGTACTTCGGCAGTGTGATGCCTGCACCCAGAAATGCCTTATAGAGTGCCTCGTTAAAGGTCTTGCCAATTCCCAGGCATTCTCCGGTGGATTTCATTTCCGGTCCAAGGCTGATTTCTGCCCCGCGCAGCTTTTCAAAAGAGAACACCGGCATCTTAATTGCGATGTAATCTGCTTCCGGCTGTAGTCCCGGTGTATAACCAAGTTCTTTAATTGTGCTACCAATAATGACCTTTGTCGCAAGATCTACGATTGGAATACCGGTTACCTTGCTGATATACGGCACGGTTCTGGAAGAACGCGGATTTACCTCGATGACATATACCTCTTCGTCCATAACAATAAACTGGATGTTGATCAGCCCGACTACATGAAGTGCTTTCGCAAGTCTTCTGGTATATTCGGTCAGAATCTCTTTGACTTTCTCACTGATTGTCGGTGCCGGGTATACGGAAATACTGTCTCCAGAGTGCACGCCGGTACGTTCGATATGCTCCATGATACCAGGAATCAGAATGTCGGTTCCGTCGCAGACCGCATCTACCTCAATTTCCTTTCCCTGCAGATATTTATCTACCAGAATCGGATGATCCTGTGCAATACGGTTGATGATGCCGATGAATTCCTCGATTTCATCATCATTGAACGCTATTTTCATACCCTGTCCGCCAAGTACGTAGGAAGGACGCACCAGTACCGGGTATCCGAGTCCGTTCGCAACTTCTTTTGCCTCATCAGCGGTAAACACCGTTTTACCTGCGGCTCTTGGAATCTGGGTCTCTTCGAGAATCTTATCAAAGAGTTCACGGTCTTCGGCTGCATCTACGTCCTCTGCCTTGGTGCCAAGAATGGTCACGCCCATCTTCATCAGGCTTTCGGTCAGCTTGATGGCCGTCTGTCCGCCGAACTGCACCACCGCACCGTCCGGCTTCTCCAGCCTTACAATGCTTTCCACATCTTCCGGTGTCAGCGGTTCGAAATACAGTTTGTCCGCAATATCGAAATCAGTGGACACTGTCTCCGGATTATTGTTCACAATAATCGTCTCATAGCCTTCTTTGGAAAAAGCCCAGGTGCTGTGCACCGAACAATAGTCGAATTCAATACCCTGTCCGATTCGGATCGGGCCCGATCCGAGAACGAGAATCTTTTTTCGTCCGGTGGTTTCTTCCGCTTCATTTTCACTTCCGAATACGGAATAATAATACGGTGTGGATGCTTCAAACTCTGCGGCACAGGTATCTACCATCTTGAATGCCGCAATGATTCCATTGTCATAACGAATCTGTTTGATTTCTTCCTCCGGTTTTCCGGTAAGTCTGCTGATGACACAATCCGGAAATTCAATCCGTTTTGCTTCTTTTAACAATTCCGGTGTCAGTTCTTCCTGCTTCAGACGGTTCTCCATCTCCACAAGAATGGACAGTTTATCGATGAACCAGAGGTCTATTTTCGTAATCTCATGAATAGTGTCGTAAGTCATGCCGCGCCGAAGTGCTTCCGCAATACAGAAAATTCTGCGGTCGTCAATTACTTCCAGTTCCCTTGTCAGTTCTTCATCGGTCAGTTTATCAAAGTCATAAGCTTCCATGCTGTCCACATGCTGTTCAAGTGAACGGACGGCTTTCATCAATGCACCTTCAAAGTTATCGCAGATACTCATGACTTCACCGGTTGCCTTCATCTGGGTCGTCAGGGTTCTCTTGGCAGTAATGAATTTATCAAACGGAAGTCTTGGAATCTTAACGACACAATAATCCAGCATCGGTTCAAAGCTTGCATAGGTCTTACCTGTAATCGCATTTTTGATTTCATCGAGTGTATAGCCAAGCGCAATCTTAGCTGCCACCTTTGCAATCGGATAGCCGGTTGCCTTGGAAGCAAGTGCGGAGGAACGGCTGACACGCGGATTTACCTCGATGACACAGTATTCAAAAGAATCAGGTTTCAGCGCATACTGCACGTTACATCCGCCGGTAATTTTTAATTCCGATATAATATTCAATGCCGATGTCCGCAGCATCTGATATTCTTTGTCACCCAGTGTCTGGGATGGTGCCACAACAATCGAATCACCGGTATGTACCCCAACCGGATCGATGTTTTCCATGTTACATACGGTAATGCAATTTCCGTTCGCATCGCGCATTACTTCGTATTCGATTTCTTTCCAGCCTGCGATACAGCGCTCTACGAGCACCTCACCCACGCGGCTGAGGCGAAGTCCGTTGGTTAAGATCTCAATCAGTTCCGTCTCATTATTTGCAATTCCGCCGCCGCTTCCGCCTAAGGTATAAGCCGGCCGGAGCACAATCGGATAACCGATCGTATTCGTAAATGCAATACCGTCTTCCACATTATGGACCACCTTGGACGCTGCACAAGGCTCTCCGATTTTTTCCATCGTATCCTTAAATTCCTGGCGATCTTCTGCTTTGCGGATGGTCTCAGCAGTCGTTCCGATCAGACGAACTCCATGCTTCTCTAAAAAGCCTGACTCTGCAAGCTCCATGCCAAGGTTCAGACCCGCCTGTCCGCCAAGAGTCGGAAGTACACTGTCCGGCTTTTCTTTTAAAATAATCTGCTCCAGTACCTTTACCGTCAGAGGTTCAATATAAACTTCATCTGCAATGTCCTTATCCGTCATGATGGTCGCCGGATTGGAGTTTACGAGTACGACTTCGATCCCCTCTTCTTTCAGAGAACGGCAGGCCTGCGTACCTGCGTAGTCAAACTCTGCTGCCTGTCCGATTATGATAGGTCCGGAACCGATGACTAATACTTTTTTAATATCCTGATTCTTTGGCATTATTTTGTTCCTCCCATCATCTCAATGAATCTCTCAAACAAATAGGAACTGTCCTGCGGTCCCGGACAAGCTTCCGGATGAAACTGCACGGTAAAGATATTTTTGCCGATATATTCGAGACCTTCGTTTGTTGAGTCATTTACATTTGTGAATGCAGGTCTTGCAATCTTCTCATCCAGTGTATCCGTATCCACGACATACCCATGATTCTGTGAGGAAATATAGACACGGTTTGTCTTCAGATCCTTGACCGGATGATTGCCGCCGCGATGACCATATTTTAACTTATGTGTATCCGCACCGGTTGCAAGTGCCATCAGCTGATGTCCGAGACAGATTGCAAATATCGGTGTATCGGAATCATAAAGCTTTTTGATCTCTTTGATGATCTCGGTACATTCCTTCGGATCTCCAGGGCCGTTGCTCAGCATAATTCCGTCCGGATTGTCAGCCAGAATTTCTTCTGCTGTCGCATGTGCCGGATAAATGGTCACTTCACAGCCGCGTTTATTTAAGGACTGGGCGATGTTGTTTTTTGCACCAAAGTCCATCAGTGCAACCCTTTTTCCTTTTCCTTCTAATACTCGTTTCTCATTGCAGGTAACCTTGTCCACCACATTGCCTGCATTGAATGTCTTTAAGCGGGAAATGATTTCTTCTATATTATAATTCTCATCTGTGGTAATCATACCATTCATGGTTCCTTTTTCACGAAGAATCTTGGTCAATGCTCTCGTATCGATTCCTGCGATTCCCGGGATATCGTGCTTTTTCAGGAAATCCTGTATGGTTCCCTCACAACGGAAATTGCTCGGCATCCTGGATAATTCCCGGACGATGTATCCGTCTACCCATGGCTGTCCAGACTCCATATCCGGTGTGACTCCATAATTTCCAATCAGCGGATACGTCATGACGACCGCCTGACCAGCATAGGACGGGTCGGTTAAAACCTCCAAATATCCTGTCATTGACGTGTTAAATACTATTTCGCTTATCATTTCCCTGGTAGAGCCAATACTGGTTCCGGTAAATATATTTCCGTCTTCGAGTATAAGAAAAGCTTTCATTCATTCACCCTGTCCTTTCTAAATTTTCCCAAAAAAAAAAAATTATTTTTTCTTTTTTCCTGTTCCATGCACATGTAGCGCATGTCCAATACCATCAAGAATGCCATCGGCAGCCGGTAATTGCCTTTGTAAATCTTTTTGATACCTAAATTGTAAAAAGTTTATCATATAACTGACGATTTTTCAACCTTTTTCGCACAACAAATAGTGCTCAAGTTTCATGCATATTTATTCACTTTTTATGCATTTTTAATAAATTCGCAAAAAGATCGCGATCTTACCTGAAATCCCAGGAATCGTGCATCCTATCATTTTTGGAAAATACTTACATTTTGCCCAATGAATATAAATTCATTCCAACTAGAAAAGACCCTCCATTGATACTTCTTCCAATTCTCCGGAGTCAGGCTCTTCTTGCGCCGTGAGAATCTCTCTGGTTCCAGATTCCTCTTCTTTTTGTCTTTTTAATCATAACATATTTATATCAATAGATAAATATCTATTCTGACCCAGATACAAAAATGGTACGCCAATCTTCTTTCCGATTGACATACCATCTCTTTTAAGCATCTGCCTTATTTCTGTGTCTCTATCTTGGTCTTATTACCCATATATGGCTGTAATGCAGCCGGGATATTCACACTTCCGTCCTCATTCAGGTTATTCTCTAAAAAGGCGATCAGCATCCGTGGCGGAGCGACAACCGTATTATTCAGCGTATGTGCAAAATATTTGCCATCCTTGCCTTTGACACGGATCTTGAGTCTTCTGGCCTGCGCATCACCGAGGTTGGAGCAGCTTCCCACTTCAAAATATTTCTTCTGTCGTGGAGACCATGCCTCCACGTCACAGGATTTTACTTTCAGATCTGCCAGATCCCCCGAACAGCACTCCAGCGTACGAACCGGAATATCCATGCTGCGGAAGAAATCTACCGTATTCTGCCAGAGTCTGTCATACCACATTTTGGACTCCTCCGGTTTACATACAACGATCATCTCCTGTTTTTCGAACTGATGAATCCGATATACACCGCGCTCCTCAATGCCGTGCGCACCTTTTTCCTTCCGGAAGCAAGGGGAATAGCTGGTCAATGTATACGGAAGCTTCTCCTCATCCTGAATGGTATCGATAAACTTACCGATCATGGAATGCTCTGATGTACCGATTAGATAGAGGTCTTCTCCTTCAATCTTATACATCATGGCGTCCATCTCATCAAAGCTCATGACTCCGGTCACTACGTTGCTGCGGATCATATACGGCGGTATACAGTACGTAAATCCACGGTCGATCATAAAGTCTCTTGCATAAGAAATAACAGCGGAATGAAGTCTTGCGATATCGCCCATCAGATAATAAAATCCGTTTCCTGCCACTTTTGCTGCGGCATCCAGATCGATTCCGCAGAAACGATCCATGATTTCCGTATGGTAAGGAATCTCAAAAGAAGGAACAACCGGCTCACCAAATTTTTCTATTTCAACATTACAGGAATCATCTTTCCCAATCGGAACAGATGAATCAATGATGTTTGGAATCGTCATCATGATTTTTGCTACTTTCTCCTGCAGTTCTTTTTCCTGCTCTTCTAACTCGCCAAGACGTTTGGCATCATTTCCGACCTGCTCTTTTAATGCCATCGCTTCGTCTTTTTTCCCCTGTCCCATCAGGGCACCGATCTGCTTGGACAGCAGATTCCGGTTTGCCCGGAGTGCATCTGCTTCCTGCTGGACAGCACGTGCCTTTTCATCTAATTCGATCACTTCATCTACCAAAGGCAGTTTGTGGTCCTGAAATTTGTTCCGGATATTCTGTTTTACAACTTCCGCATTTTCTCTTAGAAACTTTAAATCAATCATTTTCTTCCTCCTGGAATTAATCTGTGCCATTCTTCTGACACCTATGCATCTGTGCGGGCAGTGCGCGAATCCCCTATTACATCAGATTTGCTTTTGACACACCAAAAAACCTTCCATCCCATGTAGTTCTGCTACATGGGACGAAAGGTTCCTAACATTCCGCGTTGCCACCCATATTGTCAAAATCCGCTATCATTACAGTCAATTATCATCTGCAAGAATAGAAAACCTGACCTCTCAACGTACAATAAAGGATACGACCCTTGTGACTTTCATCACCGGCTAAGAAAGTGGAAAGATTCTACTCTGTACCGGTTCTCACCACCCACCGGCTCTCTGAAACAGCATTGAAATCGCAGCTTTCCTCACTGCCTGCTTTTGGAAACTTTATATATTATACTATTATTTTGAGACAGATACAACTACTTTATACATCATTTTTTAAATTTACTCATGCCGCAATGCTTCGATCGGATCCAGGTTCGCCGCTTTGAACGATGGCAGCATACCAAATACAATACCGATTACCATTGAGAAGACAACCGCAATCAGTGCTGCCAGCCCGCTGATGGAAACCGGTGTTGAGCTGATTTTCGAAATAACCTCTGCCAGAATAATTCCGACCAGAACCCCAATCAGACCTCCCATACTAGTGAGCACGGCTGCCTCTGTCAAAAACTGTCCAAGAATTACGGATTTTCTTGCACCTATGGCCTTCTTAAGTCCGATCTCGCTGGTACGTTCCGACACGGACACCAGCATGATATTCATAACGCCGATACCGCCGACAATCAGTGAAATTCCTGCAATCCAGATCAGCATCTTATTCGTAGAATCACTCAACTGCTGGATATTTTTCGCCTGTTCCAGAAGATCTTCGGATTTATATTTCATCGTACTGTCTGATACGGTAAGGTTCGCATTCAGAATATCCGCACTCTTTTTTCCGGCACTTGTCATGGCATCTGTACTGGTTGCTTTCACCACCAGATTCTGCGGTTCATCATACTGGTAAACAATCGGCCAGGTTGTATCCGGAATATAAATTTTTCCGCTTGCATCCTGTGCATAGGTGTAATAATCCTCGATGGAATTGATGACCGGTTCGAATTCCTCCGCTTCCGTGATGACACCGATTACCACAAAAGGCTCCTGTTTGATCTCAATTGTTTTTCCGATTGGATCCTCGCCCTGAAACAATGCCTGTTCGGAATCTTTATCGAGAATCGCAACTTTGTGATAATCATCATAATCTTTCTGGGTAAATCCTCTTCCGCTCTGTATAATATAATTGCAGGTACTGAAATAATTTTGATCCACTCCTCTGATATATCCGCCGGACAAGGATGTATTCAGATAATATACCCCGTCATAATCCTGTCTGCTCAGATATAAGGAAGCGGACTCCACACCGTCCAGATCCTCGATCTGCTTTAGAACACTGTCCGAAATCACAGGCAGTCCGCTCGGTACCGGATTATAGGAAAAGTCGTAGGTATAATCTCCCTGATACAGCTGCACATCTACGGTATTGCTTCCGGCTCCGATCAGGTTCTCTTCAATCTGTTTGTTCGTTCCCCGAATCGTAGATACAATTGCTATAATTGCAGCGATACCGATAATAATTCCCAGCATAGTCAGGAATGAACGCATTTTATGAGACCAGATTCCCTGAAAAGATAATCTAATATTTTCAAACATTTGCTTTCCTCCTACTCTTGAACGGCGTCCGTATCGGCTACCCGGACTCCCTCTTTTGCTGTTTTACCATAAGGAAAGGCAATATAGTCATCCTGTGACAAACCATCATTTATGATGATTGCCGAACCATACACAGTCTTTCCCGTTGCAATATACTGTTTTACCAGACGATTATTTTCGTCTGCCTTCAAGACATAGGATTTGCCATTCTCTTCCCGTACGTAGGCCTTATCCAGACAAATGGTATCACCTGTCGAAATATCGCTGTCCGTTGTCGTCATAGACAATTGTACACCTTCGCCATTTGTCAGACCGGTTGAATCTTCAATATAGGCCGTAAAAGGATAGTAGGAAGAATTTGGATTGCCGTCTCCATAATAATTATCGCCATCCAGTGGATACTTGGATATATCCGTGATCGTTGCCTGGAACGTCATACCACTGTCCCAGGATGTCGCGGTCACGATCTGACCTACTTTTACCTGATCCAGCAGCATTTCACTGAGGTTGCCGGTTACATACAATCCGTCCGAACCGGAAACCGAAAGAAATGCGGAACCGTCTGTCGGTGCATTGTTTGGATCCCCGACTGTTTTTACCGTCCCGTTGATGGTTGCATATACGATACCTTCGCTGCACTCTTTTTCCAGCTTTTTCTCTTCCAGTTCTGCGGTACGTTTATCCAGATCCAGATCTTTGAGATCATTTTCTTTCTCTGTAATCTTTTTCGACAGTTCCTCTGCCGTATAGCCTTCCGTCTCTTCGGTATCGACTGTTTCCGTATCGACAATCTCAGCTTCCGTATCCGGTTCTGTTTCGATTTCCTGTCTGTTTAAAACAGACCACTGGGAATCCTCCTCTACGGATTCCATTGCAGCACCATTCACGGTCCAGGAGCTGATCAGGGTGCCGTCTTTCTTATTATCTTCACGAATCTCAAACACCGCCGTATCGGAGTTGTCTTTCAGATAGTTCAGATAGCTTCCATAGACATATGCATCCTTTGTGCACAGAAAACGGAATGGTTTCTTTGCGCTTCCGTCTCCCTCATATGCCTTTGCCGTCTGCGAGATGTAATTGTAAGCATCTCCTGTCATCTCCTCCACCTGTGTCTCCGACTCTGTTTCCTCCTGCACATCCGGTGTCGTGACAACCGGCGTATTCGTAACAGGCGTCGTATTTTTCAGTGTGGTGAGTTCCCGCTGTGCCAAAGTGATATCATTCTCAATTCCCTGAATTTCCAGTTTCTTCATTTCCAGTTGGAGTTGTTTGTCCGTAATATCATATTCCAGCAGTTTATCTCCGATCGCTACGGTCTGACCTTCCTGCACATAAATCTGTGCTACCGTCTGGTCGCTTTCCAGATCAATATCCTGTGAGAGATCGTTCGTAACCGTACCGTAACTTTGCATTTCATCTCCCCAGTATCCCATATTTAAACTCGATACCGAATAGACATCTGCTACCAGATTCTTGTTCGTATAAGATTGATATCCGAAGATCGCCCCTCCAATTATTGCGGAGACAACGAGCAATACGACGACAATCACAATGATTTTCTTTTTCATGCCCGATCCCCCTCTGTGCGTTCTTCCGATATCACTCCGTCTATGATATGTACAATCCTTTTCGCCTGCTTTGCGATATTCACATCGTGGGTAATCATGACAATGGTAACACCTTCCTCATTCAGCTTCTGGAATAATTCCATGATCTGTTTCCCCGACTTGGAATCCAACGCTCCGGTCGGCTCATCTGCCAGAAGAATTTTCGGATTATTCACCATAGCCCTTGCTATGGCGACACGCTGTTTCTGTCCTCCGGAGAGCTGGTTCGGGCGGAACTGAGCACGATCACCAAGGCCTACCCGTTCCAATGCCATCAGTGCCCGCTCTCTGCGTCCTTTTTTACCGATTCCTGCATAGCTGAGCGGAAGTGAAACATTATCCAGTGCGCTTTCTCTCGGCATCAGCTGAAAACTCTGGAATACAAATCCGATCTTCGTTAACCGCACTGCAGAAAGTTCCTTATCCTTTAATGACAGCACATTCTGTCCCGCCAGTTCATAGATACCGGAAGTCGGTCGATCCAGGCACCCCACGATATTCATCAGGGTGGTCTTACCGGAACCGGACGGACCCATGATTGCAACATATTCCCCTTCATTGACCTGAAGCGATACATCCTTCAACACCGGAACGACCAGTTTATCCTGCAGATAATCTTTAAATATATTCTGTAAATTCAATATCATTCAGACACCTCCGCTCCACCGGAAGCTGCACTGTTGTCCTGCGGAATCTCCGTACTGTAGACGGACTCATCCATCGGTATTTCTGTTTCGTACACAGAATTCTCCATTGGTATCTCTGTCGCAGTTTCTGTGCTGTCCTGATTGTATAACGGAGAAGAGTAATCCACTTCTTCCTGATTTGTTACCGTTGTAACACCCTCATAGATGCCAGGCATCGGCCATGCAATATAATCATCCTTGGAAAGACCGGATTTGATCTCATATTCATCGAGATTCTCATCGTAATCTCCCAGTTCCACCGTACGTTTTTCCAGTCTGTTTCTGTCATTGGCAACCCACACATACGGATCTCCGTCATCTGTTACTATGTAATAGCTGTAAAGCCATAATCCGTCCTTTACTTCCTGCTGTCCCATATCAAGCTCAAGATAGACATGCTGCCCCATAATCAGACCATCCATGGAATCAAGTGCAACGTAGAACGGATATTTTGTTGTTGTGGTCGTATCGTCACTGCTGCTGCTCGAATATGTGTCGCTGCTATTCGAGACCGTATTCTCCGTATCGATCTTGGTAATGGTTCCCGTCCAGGTGAGGGTGTCGTCCACTCTTGAATGAACCAGCACTTTCTGACCGGAAGTGATCATGCTCATATTTGTCTCATTGACCGTTCCTTTAATCTGATATTCTCCGGTTGCAAGTATCGTCATATACGCAGCCGTATTTCCATTTGCATCCATACCGGTATCATTGATTGATTTTACCACTCCCGCGATCTTGCTTGTCACGATAGAATTATCAATAGATTTCTGTGTTTTATCGATTTCGGCCTGTTTGCTCTTTTTGTTATATTCGGACTGCTTAATCGATGTCTGTACTGTCTGTATCTGTGTTGTATATTCAAACTGCTGATCTGCCGGTGCTGCCGCTTTTTCCGCCTGAAGCTCGGTTATCTGTGCATTATAGCCGGTTATCTCATCGGCGATATTCTCAAGTTCCAGCTTCTGCTGCTCAAGCTGCAGATTCATATCATCCGTATCGTAAGAGAACAGCTGCGCCCCCTCCGTTACTTCATCTCCTTCTTTTACAAAAACCTCTGCAACTGTCCGGTCAGCATCCTTATTGACTTCCCATGTGTCCTGCGGCTCTACGACACCGCTGTAACGATTTCCGTCACCGCTGTATTGCTGCATGACTGTCGAAACAGTCTGTACATATACCTTATCCGCAGAATTACCGCTGCCTCCGCCTAATACGCCGCTGAAGTACAGTCCCCCAACTGAAACAGCTGCCACTGCTGCGACAACACCTATGATAATGCCAACTTTCTTTTTGCTCATTGTTCTCCTCCTGTTTTAAAATTTCCGAGCGCCTTTCTTATTAGAACAAAAGTGTACTTCGTACACTCTCGCGTTCTACTGTCTATAACGTACAGCTTTTGTTCCGCGTGCGAAGCTGTACAGCTATATTTGATTTTATAGAAAGATCATCGCTTCATCCTATAATAGAACAAGGTCTTTCCTATAAAATAAAGATAGCTAAGAATAGATGATTCCTAGCTATCTTATCATTTAAAACTTAGGAAAGCAATTGGACTTTCTTAAGTTTTATTTAATTATTTTAATGGATATTTTAGAGTTAATTCTTCCACAATTGCACGTGCTTTTTCAGCTGCCGGCTCTCCCTCTTTGATCATCAGCGCAATTGCCTCCGCAACTTTGTCCATATCTTCGGCATTCAAACCGCGTGAAGTTACCGCAGCAGTTCCGAGGCGAACACCGCTCGTAACAAATGGTGATTTTGGATCATTCGGGATTGTGTTTTTGTTGCAGGTAATATTTACGGAATCGAGCAGCTTTTCTACTGCTTTTCCGGTCAATTCAAAGTTCGTAAGATCCACCAGCATCAAATGATTATCGGTACCACCCGATACGATTTTAATTCCCCGTGATAAAAGTCCCTGGCAGAGTGCCTGCGCATTATCTACGACTCCCTGCTGGTATACCTTGAAATCCGGCCGTAACGCTTCTTTCAGGCAGACTGCTTTTGCCGCAATGACATGCATCAGCGGACCGCCCTGAATTCCCGGGAACACGGCCTTGTTAAAATTATATTTTTCTGCAGCTTCTTTATTGCAAAGAATCATGCCGCCTCTTGGTCCGCGAAGTGTTTTATGTGTAGTCGTAGTCACAACGTCTGCATACGGAATCGGGCTTGGATGTAGTCCTGCTGCCACAAGTCCCGCAATGTGAGCCATATCCACCATAAGAACTGCGCCGCAGGCATCCGCGATTTCACGGAATTTCTTAAAATCAATGGTTCTCGCATAGGCACTGGCCCCTGCAATAATCATCTTCGGTTTGCATTCCATTGCGATGCTCATGACATTGTCATAATCGATAAACCCTTTCTCGTTGACACCATAAGGTACGATTTTAAAATAGGTACCGGAGAAGTTTACCGGGCTTCCGTGTGTCAGATGTCCGCCATGGTCTAAGTTCATACCCATAACCGTATCGCCCGGCTGCAGCATTGCAAACTGAACCGCCATATTTGCCTGTGCACCAGAATGCGGCTGAACATTCACATAGTCACATCCAAATAACTCTTTTGCACGCTCAATGGCCAGATTCTCTACAATATCCACACATTCGCAGCCGCCATAATATCTCTTTGCCGGATATCCTTCTGCGTATTTATTCGTCATTACACTTCCCATTGCAGACATTACTGCCGGGCTCACCCAGTTTTCCGAGGCAATCAGCTCAATATGGCTGCTCTGCCTTTCAAATTCTGCGGTAATCGCTTCTGCAACTTCATTATCCACTGCCTGGATATCTTCCAAAGTATACATATGTTGTTCTCCTTTTTGTTGAGTTCTTGATCATACATTCCTAATGCAATATTATAAACATATTTATTTGTCATTTCAACTGTTTTCGTTTCAGATCAGAGAAGCAAGTCCCTGCCATCCTCCCGCCTGTCTCCATAATACAACCCCCGCTGCCAGCTGGATCAGGAGTATCAGAGGCATGCCAACTACAAAATACCAGTGCTTTGTTTTGTGCCGGAACAGATACATACCGGCCCAGGTACCAAGACTCCCTCCCAAAATACTGACCAGAAATAGGTTCTTTTCAGGTATTCGCCACTGCCGTTTTCTGGCTCTGGATTTATCTATCCCCATAACGGCTATGCCCGAAAGGTTCAAAACAGCCAGATAGGCCGCTGCAAACCACAACATATAATTCATACTTCATCCCTCCGTGTCATTTGAAAACAAACGTATACTTCACCCGTTCATGCTACAATGTCTCTCGGATGAAGGAACAAAAACAGCCGGCAGTGCTCTACCGGCTGTTTCTTGAAATCACTGTTATTTTTTCTTCTTTCCCACCTTTGTCTTAAGCAGGAACCAGATCGGTGTTGCATTACAAATGGAAGAATACGTACCGCTGGCGATACCGACCATCATCGGAAGTGCAAAATCCCGGATGGATGCCACACCAAAGATGTACAACAGCAATACCATCGTAAAGGTTGTGAGAGAAGTATTGATACTTCTTGCAAGCGTCTGCGTGATACTTCTGTTCGCAACCGCTTCCAGTGTTGCTGCATCTTTGTTGTAGTCGTGCTTGAGATTCTCACGGATACGGTCAAAGATGACAACCGTATCATTCATGGAATAACCGATAATCGTAAGCTCACAGGCGATAAACGTACTTCCGACCGGAATACGAAGCAACGCGTAACAGGTAAGTACGACCAATACATCGTGCACCAGGGCAAGAACTGCCGCAGTCGCAAACCGGACATCTTTAAATCGGAACCAGATGTAAATCAAAATCAGAATATTGGCAATTACAACTGCCCATACCGCATCCCACGTCATCTCTGAGCTGATTGCGGAACTGATATTTGTAGAGGATATGGTGGATTCCTTCACTCCGAATTTATCCTCAAGTGCAGTGTTCAAAGCTTCACGCTTATCCAGATCAAGGCTCTTTGTCTTAATGACAACTTCCGTTCCGCCTTCTACCTTCTGGAACTGTACATCGTTATCTCCGGTAGCATCAGCTACGACCGGCAGTACTTTTTCATCCAGCTCGGAAAGCGAGTAGTCTTCACCGAGATCAACCGTAGTTGCGGTACCGCCCATGAATTCCAGACTGTAGTTGAGCATTCCGTTTCCCTTCGCATGATTTACACCCATAGCCACGAAACCGGACACGATCAGAACTGCTGAAATTGCAAAAAAGATATATTTATGGCTGATAAACCGGATTGGCTTGCGTTCTTTGTGCATGCCGTAAAACTTTGCATCTTTAAATCCGACTGCATAAAATGCATTCAAAATCAGTTTTGCGATCACCAGTGCAGTGAACATGGACAGGATTACACCAATTGCCAGTGTGTATGCAAATCCCTTTACCGTGCCGCTGCCCTTAATTGCAAGCACCACAGCCGCAATCAGGGTTGTGGTATTACCGTCTATAATTGCTGTCAGTGCCTTGTGGAAACCTGTCTTAATCGAACTCAGAACTGTCCTGCCCGCCGCTATCTCTTCCCGGATACGTGCAAAAATGATAACGTTGGCATCCACCGCCATACCGATCGACAGGATAATACCCGCGATACCGGGCAGCGTCAGTGTTACTTCAAACAGATAGATGACCGCAACTACCACTGCAGAGTAGATTGCAAGTGCAAGTGTTGCTGCAAGACCAGGAATCCAGTAATAAGAAATCATGAACACAGCAATTAAAGCAAGTCCGACAACCGCTGCCTTTAAAGAGGTCTCTATTGCCTCATTGCCAAGCTGTGCGCCCACTACCTGAGACTGCAGTTCTTCCAGTTCCAGAGAAAGCGAACCGATACGGATGGAAGAAGCGAGTTCTTCTGCCTCATCGTAACTGCTCATACCGGAAATCTGTGCCTTACCGCCGGTAATGGCTTCCTCAACCGTCGGATTACTGATTGTCTGATCGTCGTATACGATCGGGCACTGATTTCCGACATTGGCTGCGGTAATTTCCGCAAACTTCTCCGCACCTTCATCGGTCAGTGTCAGCTCCACCACGTATTCCTTGTTGTTCATGCTGTTATTGACCGTTGCTGCCTGTGCATCCGCCACATCTTCACCGGTCATGTATACATTGCCGTCCGGATCCTGGAATTCAAGGGAACCCGGCTTACCGAGGTCTTCCAGAATCTCATTTGCATCGGTTACCCCAGGAATCTCTACCGTAATACGGTCACTGCCTTCCTGGTATACGGCTGCCTCCGTACTGTAACTCTCGACACGTTTCTGCAGCTTGTAAATCGTGTCACTCATCTGCTCTGAGGTAGGGTTGTCCGTTACTACCTGATACGTAATACTGACACCACCCGCAAGATCCAGACCCAATTTGATGTTCTTACCTTCTCCTGCTCCTGTGGAAGAAAGAATGATGGACGCATAATATGCAAGTCCGGCTAATGCCACAACGACGGCGGCAATGATTGCAAAGCCTTTACTTTTCTTCATGTTCTTTTCCTCTCCTGCTTTCTTATTCTTCTTCATCCGCGCAAGCGGCCTTTATCATAATCGCGCATTCCACACGTTTTTTCTGCAATGCACAGCCGATATCATAGGCATTATGAATATCCCCATGAAAATTATAGGAGTTGGCAGCGCACCCTCCGCTGCAGTAAAATCTTGCAAAACACTCCCGGCATTTTGGCTTGGCATATACATTACACCCCTTAAATTCATCGCAGATATCGGTACGCTTCACTCCATTAAACACATCACCGAGCAGGAATTTATCATTTCCCACAAACTGGTGACACGGATAGAGATCCCCCCATGGAGTGACCGCGAGATATTCGGTTCCGGAACCACATCCGGAGAGACGTTTTGCAACACAGGGACCGCCCTCGAGATCGATCATAAAATGGAAGAAGTTAAAGTCTCTTCCTTCTCTTTTGCGCTTTACCATCTCCACTGCAAGATTGTCATACTCTTCAAACAGCTGCGGTAAATCTTCCTCCCGAATGGCATAATCATCGGTCTCCTGCGCAACAACGGGTTCCACGGATATCTGCTCAAACCCGAGATCTGCAAGATGAAGTACATCTTTGGAAAAATCGAGATTATGATGCGTAAAAGTCCCTCTGACATAATAGTTGTTCTGATCACGGCTGTCCGCAAATTTCTGGAATTTCGGTACTATCGTTTCATAACTGCCCTGTCCTCCGCGGAACGGTCTCATATAATCATGAACATCTTTTCTTCCATCTATACTCAAGACTACATTTGCCATTTCCCGGTTGGCAAATTCCATAATCTCATCATTCAAAAGCACTCCGTTGGTCGTTAAGGTAAAACGGAACTTTTTATTGTGAAGCTTTTCCTGCTCCCGCCCATACGCAACCAGATCTTTGACAACCTGAAAGTTCAGGGTCGGTTCTCCTCCAAAGAAATCCACTTCCAGATTCCTGCGGTTGCCGGAATTGGCAATCAGAAAATCCAGTGATGCTTTCCCGACTTCATAGGACATCAGCGCTCTTCTTCCGTGATATTCCCCCTCTTCCGCGAAACAATATCTGCACGCAAGATTACAATCATGGGCAATGTGGAGGCAAAGTGCCTTTACCACAGTTTCACGCTTTTTAAAATCCGTGATATAGTCCTCATATTCATCCTCTGTGAACAGTTCCTGATTTGCTTTTAATTCTTCTATTTCTTCGAGGGCTTCGCCAATCTCAGCCTCGTCATACTTGTCCTTAAGATTCTCTAAAATGGTACTGCGATCCGCCCCTTCGTATAACGCAATCACATCATATGTAACATCATCCACGATATGAATCGCACCACTGTTAACATCCAGGACAATATTATAGCCGTTATTTTTATACTGATGAACCACTACAATATTTCCTCTCTTTCCCGTTTTCTTTGAACGAACAAATGACCGCACGCCTGAGCGAACGGTCGTCTGGGTTCTGTTATGTATTTCGTCTGCTGCTTATTTGCAGTTCTCACATGTCTGGTTTCCTACGGTACAGGAAGTCTTACATGCAGACTGGCAGGAAGTCTGACATTCGCCGCATCCGCCTTTTTTTACTGTATTCTGTAATTTTCTTGTATTCAATGTTTTTACATGTTTCATAATGATTTCTCCTTTCAAAAATACCTTTAGATAGTATAACACATACCATTCATGAAGAAAAGCATTTTTTTCGCATGCGAAAGCGGTTCCTAGCTTAGCATTCCCCCTGCTGTTCCGGCTGCCACACACAGGATAAATGTTGTTGCAAAATGCAGCATATCATTCTCCAGACCCCTGTGCAGAATCAGAGAAATGATGATCAGAATCAGGAAGTAGATGGCACCTAAAACTGCCCCCCACATGAATTTCCGCACCTTGAGTATCTTGCCGGCCAGAAATCCTCCCGCAAAACCGATCAGAATATAAATTGCAATGACCGCAATATTGACCACAGTCTCACTTAATTCAAATTTGTAGAGCAATGCTGCCAGAATCACAAGGCAGATGCCTGTCAGGATATACATAACAAGCAATATTTTCAGAACTGATACCGCCGGTGTTTTTCCGATCTGCTTTCCACTGTTTTTTTCCATATCCACACCCTCCTCTATCCATAACTATGAGAAATAGGAAAAGATTATTACGAATTCTTCGGAATTTGTGAAATATAGAAAAACTTCCCTTCTGCCAGTCCATCTTTACCAGGTACAGGTATAGCGGTCAAAGAGCTGTTCATCCTCCAGAATTGTTTCCGTACGGACAAATCCGAGCTTCCTGGCCAGTGCCGCAGATGCCCTGTTCTCCGTTTGGATCAGGCAGTTCAGCTCCCGATACTCCAGATGCTCTTTTGCGTAGGCGATGATTGCGCTGCAGACTTCATACGCATACCCTTTTCGTTGGTAAGGGACTGCTACTGCATAGCCGAGTTCCAGTATATAGACACCGTGCAGTTCTCTGTTCTCCAATCCGGCACGCCCGATCAGTGCCTTTGTTTCGCGGTCAAAGACCAGCCACATCCCGTAGCCGTAAAACCCATACATATGCTCGATATATGCTTTCTGATAAGCCTCTTCCTCCGCACGACTGTACAGAGGTTCCATATATTCTGTCATATGCTCCTGCCCGTACATTGCAAACAGCTCATCCAGATCCTCCAGTGTCAGCTCCCGCACCGTACACCGCTCCGTGCTTAGAATTGTCCATGGAAGTCTGTGATATCTGCGCCAGATACGCTCTGCAAACGCAAAATCCACTCCGTCAAAATCCTCGACAAGCACCGGACTGTTCATCAGACTTTCTTCCGGATAACACGGATTGCGGTATGCAAAGACGGCGATCTGATTTTCTCCTGCTTCGTCTATGGCTGCATCTGTCGCTCCAATGGCAGCAGCCTCCTGCGTCCCGTACCCATTCTGCCGCAGCTTCTCAGCAAACCCATAGCGGTCTTTTTTTGAAATACACAGAACCGCTACTTCATGCAAAATCAGGCTCTCGCAGAATTCTTTCACACCAGGCGCCGCCATTCCCGTAATTTCCAACTCTTCCCGATAGAAGACAACTGCCTTCATCTGATTGAAAAATTCTTTTTTCATTCTCTCTTTACGAACTCCGTTTTTTCTTATATGATAGGAAGCGGAACAGCTGTTTCAGGCATCTGGCAGTCCGCCTGTCAATTATAGTAATATTTTACGGCTGTTTTGTCCATGCTGATTCATGGACGAAGAAAAAAAGAAAAGAGGAATAGAACATGGCACAGAATCCAGTTGTTACATTTGAAATGGAAAATGGGGACATTATGAAGGCTGAATTATATCCGGAAATCGCGCCGAACACCGTCAATAACTTTCTCAGTCTGGCAGGAAGCGGATTTTATGACGGACTTATTTTTCACCGTGTGATCAATGGCTTTATGATTCAGGGCGGTGACCCGCAGGGAACCGGTACAGGAGGTCCTGGATATGGAATTAAAGGAGAATTTGCACAGAACGGTATAAAAAATGATTTCAGACACTCTGCCGGCGTATTATCCATGGCACGCTCCATGATGCCGAATTCAGCAGGCTCACAGTTTTTTATCATGCATAAGGACGCTCCGCACTTAGACGGTGCATATGCGGCTTTCGGACAGATTACAGAAGGAATGGATATCGTTGACAAGATTGCAACGGTCCGGACTGATTACTCTGATCGTCCGCTGGAGGAGCAGAAACTGAAATCCGTTACCGTTGAAACCTTTGGTGTTGATTATCCGGAACCGGAGAAATGCTAATTTCCCCAGTTCTGGATTACTTCCACTGCATGATCCATAAACGGATTATCCAGTGTGAAGAACTTTTCCTCATCTGCCGCCTGGGCAAATGCAGGATCTAACGGCAGTTTTGCGAGGACTTTTGTTCCAAGCTCTGCTGCCGTTTCTTCAATATGGCTTTTCCCGAACAGCTGTATTTCTTTTCCGCAATCCGGACATTTCAGATAACTGTAATTTTCTACGACTCCAACGACCGGTATATGCATCATTTCTGCCATGTTATAGGCTTTCTTTACGATTAACTGAACCAGTTCCTGCGGAGAAGTAACAATTACGATTCCGTCCACCGGAAGTGACTGGAATACAGTCAGCGGTACATCACCGGTTCCCGGCGGCATATCCACGAACAGATAATCCAGCTTACCCCAGACAACATCTGTCCAGAACTGTTTTACGACACCTGCGATGACCGGGCCTCTCCAGATGACCGGAGCATCTTCATTATCGAGAAGAAGATTCACCGACATGATTTTGGTTCCATCCGCCGCAACTGCAGGCTGAATTCCCTGTTCATTGCCGAATGCCTGTCCATGGATGCCGTACATTTTCGGGATCGAAGGTCCGGTGATATCTGCATCCAGAATGCCGACTTTATATCCTTTTTTAACCATTGCCGTTGCGAGAGATGCTGTCACAAACGACTTGCCCACGCCACCCTTTCCGCTGACAACGCCGATTACTTTTCCTATGGATGAATAGGCATTTAACGGTTCGATCATGCTCTGTGGTTCCTTGTGTCCGGAACATCCCTCACAGCTCTCCTGTGAACAAGACGATGCACCGTCACATGTATTTTTATCTGCCATCTTTATTTCCTCCAATTCTTGGTTTTAACAGGAAAAACACTATTTGCCTTCCTGTTATACTGTGCAATAGTATACCCCAATCTTTTCTTTTATTCAATCTTTTCCATGATCTGTTTCAAGGACTCCGTATAGGGCTCTCTTGCAATTCCATGCTCGGTTATGATTCCCGCAATCAGATCGTGGTCTGTCACATCAAATGCCGGATTAAAGACTTTGACTCCCTCCGGTGCCATCCGTTTTTCATACCACATTTCCGTCACTTCTTCTGCCGGTCTCTGTTCGATCTGGATATCCGCCCCCGTTTTCGTATTCCGGTCAATCGTAGAAGTCGGTGCACAGATATAGACCGGAATATGATATCGTTTTGCCACAGTGGCAACGACAGAGGTTCCTATTTTATTTGCCGTGTCACCATTGGCAGCCACACGGTCACAGCCTACGAACACCGCCTGCACCCAGCCGTTTTTCATCACCGTCGCCGACATATTGTCACAGATCAGAGTGACATCCACGCCAGAAGCATGTAACTCAAAAGAGGTCAGCCGTGCCCCCTGCAAAAGAGGTCTTGTCTCATCCGCAAACACCTTGAACTGATAACCTTTTTCCTGTCCCAGATAGATAGGAGCCGTCGCGGTTCCGTACTTACTGGTTGCAAGCTGCCCCGCATTGCAGTGTGTCAGGATTCCGTCACCCGGCTTCACCAGTGTCAGCCCGTATTCGCCGATCTTTCTGCATACTTCGATATCTTCGGTCTGAATTGCAACGGCCTCATTTTTCAGGATCTCTTTGAGCTCTGCAACACCTTTTTCCTTATTTTTCACACAGACCGCATCCATCCGGTTTAATGCCCAGGAAAGATTGACTGCGGTTGGTCTCGAAGAATTCAGGTATTCTTTCTGCTTTGTAAATTCCCGGTAGAATTCTTCATAGTCCTTTGTCTCAATCTGTTTCGCCAGCAGATAGATTCCGAATCCCGCCGCTACACCGATTGCCGGTGCACCACGCACCTGCAGCAGATAAATGGCATTCCAGATCTCTTCTGCCGTCTTCAGGCGGATCAGTTCGATCGTACCTGGCAGTCTGGTCTGATCTATAATTTCAATTGCATTTTCCTCATCCAGTAATGCAACCGTTTTATAATCCATAATTGATTTTTCCATATTTTTCTTCCTTCCTTTTACTCCGATTCTATGTTCCATCTTGATTTTGTATCGGATTGTGCTATTATTATTGCCAAATGACAAAGGAGTTACCAATGATTACAAATTATCACACACATACTACACGGTGCAGACATGCATCCGGCTCTGACCGTGAATATATTGAAGCAGCTATTAAAGCCGGCATCCGGACACTTGGCTTTTCCGATCACGTGCCTTATCCCTATCCGGACGGCTACATATCAGGCATACGAATGCTCCCCTCCGAAGCGGAAGACTATATTTCATCCCTGACTTCTCTACGCGCGGAATATCAAAAGGAGATACAGATTTTCATTGGTTTTGAAGCTGAATATGTGCCTTCCCTCTGGAACAGTCTGTGTGAGCTGCTCGCTCCCTATGATTTTGACTATTTCATCCTGGGACAGCATTTCCTTTACACCGAAAATTCCGGCATTTACAGCAGCCGCCCGACAGACCGGGAGGATTATCTGGAGGAATACGTCAATGAAGTCATTGCCGCTATCCGAACTGGCCAGTTCTCCTGTATTGCTCATCCGGATCTGTTTTATTACACCGGCCCGGATGAAATCTACCTGAAACACATGCGCAGACTCTGCACGGAAGCTGCCCTGCTTCAGATTCCGCTGGAACTCAACCTGAACGGACTTTCCAACGGCCGCAACTATCCGGACAGACGTTTCTTTGCACTTGCCAAATCGATTGGAAATACCGTTCTTCTCGGTCGTGATGCACATCAACCGGGGGCTTTCGCAGATACCGATACTTTAAACCGTTCGCTGGCGTTCCTGCAGGAACTGAATATCTCGCCAATGGAGTATCTGACTTTCCGCAATCCCAAACAGTAGAGCAGTGATCCAAAGCATCTTACTGTGCGGCTATTTTAGCCGCAAGCTCCTCCAGATATGCCCATCGATCCATCTTTTCTTCAATCAGCTGCTCGGTTTGTGTCTTCTGCCCGGTTAATTCGTTCAACTTCACGAAATTGCTTGCACACTGTTCCATCTGACGGTCCAATTCTTCCATTTTTTCTTCCAGGGCTGCAATCTCATCCTCAATTGTCTCGTATTCCTTCTGTTCCTTATAGGTAAATTTCAGTTTCTTCTCCCGTTTCCAGGTAGCACGCGAATCCTGTGAAGAGGCGGCCTCCGGGTCACCTTCCGCACCACTGTCTGCCTTTGTTCCACTCTCTGACTGCATGCCTTCGGAACCGGATGATGCCTCCTCCTGCTTTCTTTGCATATAATCGGTGTATCCGCCTTCATACTGGCGCAGAACACCACCTTCTTCAAAAGCAAAAATCCTGCGGACAATGCGGTCCAGGAAATAGCGGTCATGGGATACCGTAATGACAATCCCCTCATAATGATCGAGATAATCTTCCAGAATAGTGAGGGTCGTAATATCGAGATCATTCGTCGGCTCATCCAAAATCAGCACATTCGGCGCTTCCATCAGCACCCGCAGCAGATTCAGCCTGCGCTTTTCACCGCCTGACAGCTTTTCGATCGGGCTGTACTGCTCCTCCGGAGGAAATAAGAATTTCTCCAGCATGGCCGAAGCCGATACAAGCCCGTCCTTGGTGCGGACGTATTCCGCAGTATTCTTAATATAATCAATGACGCGTAGCTTCGGGTCCATGTACGCGATACCGGCACTTTTATCATTCTCTATTTCCTGTGTGTAATAACCGATTTTGACGGTTTGTCCGATTACAATCGTACCGGAGTCCGGCTCCAGGCGGCGGTCTATGATCTTCATCAGCGTCGTTTTTCCGCAGCCGTTCTTTCCGACGAAACCGATGCGGTCATTTTTTAGAAAGATATAGGAAAAGTCCCCAATCAGAACTTTTTCTCCGTAAGCTTTGTGTATATGCTCCAATTCCACCGTTGTACGTCCCATACGGGTGGATATGGAACTCATTTCGAGCTGTACATCCACATCCGGCGCTTTTTCATCCCGCAGCTGCTCATATCGCTGGATATGTGCCTTCTGTTTCGTCGATCTTGCCCGCGCTCCGCGCTGCATCCACTCGATTTCTTTCCGAAGGATCGACTGGCGCTTGCGCTCTCCTGCCCACGCAATATCCTCCCGCTCCTGCTTTGCGATCAGAAATCCCGTATAATTCGTATCATAGCTGTAAATAGTCCCCTTGTCGATCTCAACAATGCGGTTACAGACACTGTCCAGGAAATACCGGTCATGTGTGACCATGACCATAGCTCCCCGGTAACTTTTCAGGTAATTCTCCAGCCAATCCGCCATATCGTGATCCAGATGGTTCGTCGGCTCGTCCAGAATCAGGACATCGCAGGGAGTCAGAATCACTGAAACAAGTGCCAGACGTTTCTTCTGTCCTCCTGAGAGGTGTCCGGTCTTTTCTTCAAAATCCGTAATACCGAGGCGCGTCATCATGGACTTCGCCGTACTTTCCAGATTCCAGATCTCATGCGCTTCTTTTTTCTCCCGCTTATGCGTGCTTCCTGTTTCCGCATAGGTCAGAACACTCTCCAGAACAGAAGCTTCTTCGTCAAACTTCGGCATCTGCGGAAGGTATCGGATCACAATGTTGTTTGCACGGATCACCTCTCCCGCGTCCGGTTCTTCCAGTCCCGCCATCATTTTCAGCAGCGTGGATTTACCGGTCCCATTGACACCGATGATTCCCACTTTTTCACCTTCCTGCAGATAAAAGGAGGCTCCGTCAAAAAGCTTCCTTTCCGTATATATTTTCGTAACAGCATCTACGGTCAATAAATTCATTTTTAAATCTCCATCTCCTATTTACTGATTTCCAAGAGTATCTTAGCATTAACTTTTCTGAAATTCAATCCGCTTTTTGGACTTCCTATCCATTCTCCAACTATGGTGCACATCAAAAAATACGTGCCTTTTTTCCCTCATTGCGTTATAGTAACGGTGACCTATTTACAGAAAAAAACAGAAGAACAGTACAGGAGGTTTTCTTATGTACCATAAGGCTGGAGAGTTAGAACACATTTTCAATGAGCATATGAAGGGCGGAACCGGAACAGTCGAAGTCATTCATTCCGTACAGGCAGGTGATTATGAAAGCCGGGCTAAGATGATCGCCAGACTCATTTTAAGACCAGGCTGTTCCCTTGGGGATCACACCCATGAGGGCGAAGAAGAAATCATTACGATCTTAAGCGGAACCGCGGATTATAATGATAACGGCACACCCGTCAAACTTACTGCCGGGGATTCCTGCGTCTGCCGAAACGGAAATCATCACGGCATCGCAAATGCAGACAAACAGGAAAATCTGATCCTGATGGCTGTTGTCATCTACCTCTGATGAAGCCCGCGAAAGCACAATGACTTTCCCATGAATGAAAGAAAAAACTGCCGGCAATGACTGATGCATCTCGCTGCCGGCAGTTTTCTTTTTTCAAATTAAAGTTCACAGTTGCTGACCGTTCTTGGGAACGGAATGACATCACGGATATTTGCCATACCTGTGAGGTACATCACACAGCGTTCAAATCCAAGTCCAAATCCGGCATGTCTTGCAGAACCATACTTGCGAAGGTCCAGGTAAAATTCATAATCCGCTTCACGAAGTCCCAGCTCTCTGATTCTTTCGATCAGCTTCTCGTAATCGTCTTCACGCTGACTTCCGCCGATAATCTCACCGATTCCGGGAACCAGACAGTCCACTGCAGCGACCGTCTTTCCATCTTCGTTCAGTTTCATATAGAATGCCTTGATTTCCTTCGGATAATCCGTTACGAATACCGGCCGTTTATACACCTGCTCGGTCAGGTATCTTTCATGTTCCGTCTGCAAATCACATCCCCAGGATACCTTGTACTCAAACTCGTCATTATGCTCCGTTAAAAGATCGATTGCTTCCGTATAGGTCACTCTCGCAAATTCCGAATGCAGCACATTGTTCAGACGGTCAAGCAGACCTTTGTCAACGAAATTCTGAAAGAACTGCATCTCCTCCGGTGCCTGCTCGAGTACGTAAGAAATGATATATTTGAGCATGCTTTCCGCAAGCATCATGTCGTCCTGCAGATCTGCAAATGCAATTTCCGGCTCTATCATCCAAAACTCCGCAGCATGACGTGTCGTATTGGAATTCTCTGCACGGAACGTAGGTCCGAAGGTATAGATATTTTTAAATGCCATTGCGTATGTCTCGCCGTTGAGCTGACCGCTCACCGTGAGATTCGTTGGTTTCCGGAAGAAATCTTTCGTAAAATCGATTGTTCCGTCTTCTTTCTTCGGAATTTCATTGAGATCCAGTGTCGTCACCTGAAACATCTCACCGGCTCCCTCGCAGTCACTTCCGGTAATCAGCGGCGTATGCACATAGACAAAATCCCGTTCCTGAAAAAACCGATGAATGGCATAGGCAACCAGCGAACGCACGCGAAACACTGCCTCAAACGTATTCGTCCGTGGCCGCAGATGCGAAATGGTACGGAGATATTCAAAGCTGTGCCGCTTTTTCTGCAGCGGATAATCCGGGGCACTTGCACCTTCGATTTCCACTTTCTCCGCCTGAATTTCAAACGGCTGCTTTGCTCCCGGCGTAGCCTCCAGCCTGCCGGTCACCACCACGGCGGCACCGACATTGAGCTTCGTCAGTTCGGAAAAATTCACAAGTGCATCTGCATAGACCACCTGAATCGCTTCAAAGAATGTTCCGTCATTTACCACAATAAATCCAAAATTCCTGGACCCGCGGTTGCTTCTTACCCAGCCGCCAATCGTAACTGTTTTCCCAAGAAATGCTTCCTTCTTACGGAAAAGATCTCTGATATTCACAAGTTCCATCTTCTATTCCCCCTGTCTGATCTGCGAACAGGCAGAAAAATCAAGAAAGAAAAGAATTTAAATGCCTGCATACATAAATTGTTTCTTCTGATCCGCAAACAATCAATACGATTATTCCGCCTCGGTCGTATCTGCTGTTTCCGTAGCTTCTGCAGGAGTCTCTGTCTCAGTAGACTGTGACACGGTTACGTTTGCGCTGTCTACAACAACCTGTAATGCCTGATTGCATACAAAGACCTTCTGCAGATATGCTTTTCCGCTTTCTGCAGTAGATGCATAGTTTTCGTATAAAGCGTCTTCGGAATCATAACCGTTATTGCTTACAAGATTATCCACATAGGTCTGGAAATCATCGTCTACCAGTTCTATGTCTTCCTTTTGTGCTATTGTTTCCAGAATCAGCTGTGTATTGATGTCTGTTTTCACTTCACTGTTGATTTCCTCCAGGAAATCTTCATAGGTCATATTGAAGTTCTCTGTTACATAATCCTCCAGGCTTGTGCCGTCTGAACAGTAATAAGCCTTATACTGATTGAGTACCTCAGCTACCTTTGCATCCAGCAGTCCGTCCGGTATTCCGTCAACCGTACAAATCTCTGCAAGTTTCGAGATTACAGCCGTACGGATTGCGGATTCCTTGCTGGACTCACTGGAGCTCTCAAGATAGTCTTTCACATCACTGACCATATCATCCACATTTGTGTAGCTCATTCCTGTTTTTTCAGAAAGATATGCCACATACTCATCGGTCAGGTTGTCGTAAGTAATATCCTGTTTATCCTGAATCTTATTGATTTTCACATGGAAAACAACATCTTTTCCAGCCAGATCTGTAGACGAATAATCTTCCGGGAAGGTCAGGTTGAGATCTTTTTCATCTCCCACATTCATGCCGACCAGTCCTGCTTCAAATCCGTCAATAAAAGTGTTGGAACCGATTTCTAACGTATAGTCGGTTCCGGAACCGCCGTCAAATTCCTCGCCATCCTTTGTTCCGGTATAATCAATATTAACGAAATCTCCATCTTCCACTGTTGTCTTAGCCGAATCTGTGTAGTATGGATAATTTGCAATGATATTGCTGTTTACATAATCCTTTATATCGCTGTCTGCCACCGTATAATCATCGTCAATTGTAACATCTAATCCGTTGTAATCTCCCAAAGTAACATAATCGCTGGCATCATATTCGATGTCTGCAAATGATACAGCCTCCGTGCCGCTTGCAATTTCGGTGTCACTTACATTTTCCCCTTTTTTACCGCCACAGCCTGCAACTGTCGCCGCCATACATACGCATAAAAGCAATGCTACTATTTTTTTCTTCATCTTTACTTTTCCCTTCTATTTTTATGCTTCTGTTTATCAACATACTATCTCACATCATACTAGGATAGCATATCTCCTCTTAAAATAAAAGAGGTTCTTCCAAATTAGCAAAGATTTCATATATTGCTTTTTATCGAAATCAATGATACAATTATTTTCGAATTTATACCAAGGGAGGATTTTACAGTGTCAACACTCGCCATCGTTTTAGTAATTATTTCCGTAGTTTTACTGGCTGCACTGATTGTTTTATATTTTTTGGGAAAACGGGCTCAGAAGAAACGCGAAGAGCAGGAATCTCAGATTGCAGCAGCAGCTCAGACAGTCACCATGCTGATTATCGATAAAAAGAAAATGAGGCTCAAAGACGCAGGTCTCCCTGCCCCGGTACTTGAGCAGACTCCGAAAATGCTCCGCCGTTCCAAGATGCCGATCGTAAAGGCAAAAGTTGGACCGAAAGTTATGACACTGATTTGCGACGGCCAGATTTTTGATTCTGTTCCTGTCAAAAAAGAGATAAAAGCAGTTGTCAGCGGATTATATATCACCTCTATCAAGGGACTTCGCGGACCGATTGAAGCACCGGCCAAGAAAAAAGGCTTCCTGGCAAAACTGAAAGACAAGATGAACAAATAGCATCCGAATAAAACGGACAGGCAGGTTTCAAACCTGCCTGTTTTTATATCCGGAAATCGCCTGCTTCCTTCGACTGAATATTTAAGGAAATGGTACAATCCGCCATATGTTCATAATTGACTTCCAATGCATAATCCACGGTGACCTGTATGCTGTGCTCTTCTTCGGTCATATGGATACTCTTTGCATCGATTCCGATCAGCAGACTCCCATATGGTGTATAGTAGTAGGTCACATTCTTTTTATTTTTCTCAAACAGCATATGGACATTGGAGACACCTTTCTTAGTGATGTCGAGGCAGTCCTCCTGCAGCTTGATCATATTCTTCGTACTTCCTGCAAATCCCTCCATGATCTCGTCATAGACAATATAATGCTTTCCGTTTTTCTTATAATAATCACCGGTCGTAATGACTTCGATCGGTTCACTTTCATTTTCTTCCGAAAACTGTAGTCCGCTGATGGACACAATTACGTTCTTTGTCATACTGTATTCCCTGCTTTCTGTCAAACAAATTTCGCAAGTAGTATAGCATGAATCAACAGCTACCACAAGTAGCAGCTTATGCTAATCCAGATACTTATTCAGGAATTTCAGATACTTGCATTGTATTTTATAATCCTTTTTTTCCATCAGTGATTCATATTCCTTCTGCGTGAGTGTGCTCTGCAGGGATTCTTTTGCATGATCTTCCACAACTTCATAGGTAGTTCCGGCGAAACACATATTCGGATACATCACACACCACCAGTTATGCCCCGCTCCTGCTCCGATAATTACCTCAAGTGCATCGTACATTCCTGATGGGAAGGTATATTCCCCATAGGTTTTATCGGGAAACTCCACGTCTTTGATATAAGCTTCTACCGGATAGTCATATCCGTTCTCTGTGATTGTATCCCTTGCGGTTTCCACGATCTCTTTCATATGATCCGTGGTAATCTGTTTGCATTCTTCAATATCCGTCACATTTTTCAGCAGAGAAGACATCTTGCTTCCGACTGCATCACGAACTTTGAGTTTCAACGCCTGATCCTCGTCACTGTCACTGTTGGCAAGTACGTGAAAGCGCAGTATCTTTCCTGCTATCTCCTGCTGCATCTCTCTTGCTTCTATGTAGTCTGCTGTCTGGCTCATCACTCCTGCGAGGAGCACCAGACAGAGAATTGCTGCTGCCAATCTTAATTTCCTCATGATCACTCATACCTTTCTGCGAAAAAATATTTGTTACTGAAACCTGCAGAATTTCAGATACAAGGATTATGGACCAATTTTTTCCATCTTATTCATCTATCAGCTGAATGGAATAATTTATTTCGTAATTCAGATTTTTCAGGTACGCATCCTGCTTTCCATTATATTTTTCATACATTGCCCGGTCGTATCCCCCAAGCCGGTAATAACTGTTACTGATATCCAGGTTCTTTTCTTTCAGATTGCTGCTTGCAAGCGCGGAAGAATTCAGTTCCAGATATTCCTCTATTTTCTTCTCCATTTCTTTCTGCTTCTGGGAATCATCTATCGTCTTGTTCTGCAGCCTTGCTTCTGCTGTCACATAGATTTTTTCCAGACATGCTCCATTTTCCTCCGTCATCTCATAACGAAGATGAATGCTGGAAAGTTCCACGGATTCTCCGGTGTCCATATGAAACTGATACTTATTCAGTTTGTTTTCCAAAAGCATGGCGGTAAGAAATGTTTCTTCATCGACAACTCCGACGCTGCTGAATGAAGATATGACATAATAACTTGAAATAACCGGCTTTCCGTCCTTATTACTGATTACCGGTATATAAAGAGTTTCCTGCTTGTTTGATGATTCGTTAATCACATTTCCAAGTGTCACTACTCCACTATTTTTCAATTCTTCCTGTCCCTCCGTCATCTGTTCCAAATAGGTTCCCACCGGAAGTTCCAGATTTTCATCCATATCGATCACAGAAGAGGCCGTTCCCTCGCTGACGTACAGCAGCGTATTTCTTGAAAAAACTTCCTGCTTCTTGATATAATCCAGAAATTCCGTCAGTGCATCCTTGTCATCGAGTACACTTTTCGCGAATATCAATGCTTTGACATGATTATAGTCCATGGTCCCCGGCTGATCCGAGTTTGCGGAAGCAAATGCCTCATACCAGCTTGTCTCTTTTACGGGAGCCGGTTTACTCTGCGTATCCTTGGCATTTTCATTTGCAATCTCAGACAGATTCTGGAAACTGAGTGTCAGACTGTAGCCCTGCTCATCTTCATCCAATGCAATGGCAAGCGGAAAGTTTCTCTTTTCCAGTTCCACACTGCTGCAGCCGGTCAATCCGCAGGTGGATAAAGAAAGAATCAGCAATGCAATCGTGCAGATCTTTGTCTTTTTCCGAAATGAAAGGAGCAGCGGAATCAGTATCAGAAACGGAACACCAAACAGAACCAGATATTGCCGATACTGTTCCACGGCAGCGGTAGAGACATAAAAAACAGAAGCTGCTGCAAATGTCAGAATCATTGTTACCAGAACATAACGTTTATTGCCTTTTTTGGGTATCAGTTTTTTCAGGCACTCTGTTCCATAAAACATACCGCTGTTAATCAGGGCATACAAAGCAAAGAACCAGATTGCTACCATAAATGCATCCTGTCTTTCAAAAAATCCGCCCGGAATCTTGATCATACTCATCAGCGTGACGACCGGATAATCCATCGATGCAAGTGCGTTCTGTCCGAAAATACCAAGTGTAATCAGATAAATAGCGGCATTGAGCAGTGCAGATATGCCCAGTGCCTTCTTCGCACAATATACCGACTGATTCGGATGTTTTTCATAGGAAAATAAAAAGAGTACAAAGTAAATCAGCATATAGAACAGGAATACGATTCCGGTTCCCTCTAACATACGCTTCCAGCCGCAGGAAAGTACGGGCGTCCAGTAATCTGTGTTCACATCTTTTACGGCGAGCAGAAGCATCAGCAGCAACGGAATCATTATGAACCAGAAAAGAATCTCATAAATTCTTGCCTTCCCTTCGATCCCGCCCATGATTCCATATCCACCCAGAAGCAGGATACAGGTGCAGATCAATGTATAGGATTCATTTTTTAACAGCTGCATACTTACAAGTCTGCTCAGCAGAAACAGGACATAGCCGGCAAGCAGTACGCTGAACAAATAATACAGAATCAGAATTACCCCGCTGGCGAAAGTTCCCCAGCTTTTTTTGATGTATTCCGGATAGCCCTCGTCCATCCGTTTTTGTACGTTCTTTATGATTCCCAGAAACAGGTAAGCCGGAATCAATGCCAGAAAAATGCAGAAGATGCCGTCCCCGCCCGCAGTCTCCGCCAGTAAAGGCGGCAGGAGCAGAGAACTGACTCCTGTGATATCATAAATCAGCAGCCTCGTTGTCTGTCTGCCGGATATTTTTCGATTATCAGAAAACATCTCCTAGTCTACTCCTTTCGTTTCAAACGGATTCTTTCATCTCTCTTTGCGAATATCGGACGGCGTTTTTGCAGAAAGGACGGATAGCGCAAAAGGGAATCCCGTTCATCCTCGTAATCGTTCAAATCTGCTCCGACAAAAGGCATCAGATACGGGATGCCAAAACTGCTTAAGCGCGACAGATGAATCAGCAGTCCCAGCAATGCCAGCAAAAAGCCGAAGAAACCAAGCCATGCGCACATTCCGATAAATGCAAATTTTAACAAGCGGAATGCCGTGGCAAATTCTTCGTTTGGAATTGCAAAAGAGCAGAGGGCTGTAAATGCAACGATAATTACAACAATCGGACTGACCAGATTTGCCTGAACCGCAGCCTGTCCGATAATCAGCCCTCCGACTATACCAATGGTGTTGCCCATTGCTCCCGGCAGCCTGACGCCAGCCTCCCGCAAAAGTTCAAATGATATTTCCATCAGGAGAACTTCGACCACACCCGGAAATGGAACCCCCTGTCTGGCGGCCGCAAAGGATAACAGCAACGTAGTTGGTAATATCTGTGTATGAAAATTGCACACCACCAGATACAATCCCGGCAATGTCATCGCAAAAAAGGATGCAACATATCTTAACAGCCGTCCGAAAGAAGCGATCTCCCAACGGTTGTAATAGTCATCACTGGTCTGGATAAAGGAGTTGTAGTCGGTAGGCAGAATCAGCGCAACCGGGGAGTTGTCACAAATCACAACAATTCTTCCTTCCAGTATCGACATTGCGGCACGGTCCGGCCGCTGCGTTGTCTGAAACTGCGGAAATGGAGAATACCACTTTTCCTCCGACAGCTGTTCCAAGATACCACTGTCCAGCACACCATCGATTTCAAACTTATCCAGACGCCGCATCACCTCATCCAGTACCTCTTTATGAATCAGATCATCGATATAGACCAGATCCACATTTGTCTTGGAACGGACACCGATCTTAATCTCCTTTACCTTCACATTTGGCGTACGGATTCTTTTTCGAATCAATGCAGTATTGGATTTTACGGAATCCGTAAATCCCTCATTGGAACCACGGATTACCTTTTCGGAGGTGGTTTCCGTGATGCTCATACGCGGATAGCCCTTATCTGGTATCTTCAGTGCCTGGTCATAGCCGTCAATAAACAGGATCATGTCACCGGTCAGCATTCCGTCCGCGGCTTCTTCCATTGTAGGGAACGGCGTTGCGTCCGATAACCCCAGTGCATTTTCCTTTAATCTTTTACAGATCTCATCATCACTGCGATTGCTTAGATCATTCAAGAGCTTTCCGACCATGGATTCCTCAAAAATCGCAGAACCACCCGTAACCTCTATGTAGGCAACCATGCAGCCTATTTTCTGATTTTTTCCCAATTTCATCTCGCGCATCTTAATATCTGCACAATCTGCGAAGATCTGCTTATACACCGCAATATTCTCCTGCAAATTCAGGGAAACGGGTGTCTTATTCTGCTGCGCACCTGCTGTCTGTGTATTTGTCGTCTGCGCATTGATATCCTTCTGTTTCTCACAACCGTTCATATTTCTCTCCTAATATCTCCTCGCATCTCCAACTGAAATGCGTGTGTGTTCTGTTCTGACAGGGTCTATCTGGGAATAAAAAAGGAACAGATGTCAATCTGTCCCTCTTATGATTTCCTTATTTTGTTAAATTATGCATTCTTATTTATTCCTGCTCCTGAATCATCTGCTTGACTGCTTCTGCCTGATTGCTCACGTGATTCCTCATGACCGATGTCACAAAATCCTTATCTTTCCTGCGAATTCCCTCCACCAGACTTTGATGCTCCCGTATCAGAACCGGGTAATTCCTGTCGTCTTTCAGATATTCTACCCGATAACGGTACATCTGCTCTCTCAGGTTATTCAGCATGTTGATCAGCTTTGTATTCCCTGTTGCCTGATAGATCATATCATGAAATTCCACATCTGCCAGTGCAATCTTCTTTACGTTTCCAGACTGAATACAGTTTTCGAAGTTTCTTCTTGCCACCTGAAGCTGCCGGAACTGCTCTTCTGTGATTTCCTCACAGGCAAGCTGAACCGCAAGTTCATCCAGCGCTCCGCGTATCACGAGAACATCTTCCATATCCTTTTCCGTCATCTTCGCGACCTCAGCACCTTTTCTCGGTACCGTAACGGCGAGTCCTTCCTGCTCCAGCATTCGAATTGCCTCCCGGATCGGCGTCCGGCTGACTCCAAGTCTTGCTGCCAGCTGTAATTCCATCAGACGCTCTCCGGGTTTTAATTCTCCTTTTAAAATCGCCTCTCGCAGCGTATTAAATACAACATCCCGCAGCGGAAGATAGGCATCCATATTCAATTCCAAATTATCAGTCATCGCTTTCACCTTCCTTTATCCTCTTCGGTTATTATAGATATCGGTAACAAAGACCTGTTTCGCCAATTTCTGTTTTCTGATTTTTTCAGCCGCTTTTTTTGCATCCGCCATAGATTCATAAAGACCAAAAACCGTGGGGCCGCTCCCACTCATCAGCGCATTGAGCGCTCCGTGTTCACACATACATTTTTTGATTTCAGCAATCTCCGGATGGATGGGAATCGTGACCGTTTCAAGGATATTTCCCATATCTGTGGCAATTGCCCGAAGATCTTTCTTCTCAATATCTGAAAGGAGCCGGTCGATATCGGGATGACCGGAAACTTCCGCAAGATTCAGATGCTCATAGACGTATCTCGTAGAAACACTGATCTGCGGTTTTGCAATCAGAACAGGGCATTTTACCATCGGAGGCAACGGAGTCAGTTTCTCGCCGATGCCCTCTGCCAATGCAGTTCCCCGCATGATACAGTACGGCACATCTGCACCGAGCTTTACGCCTCTTTCCATCAATTCCTTTTTTGAAAGTCCCAGACGAAACAGCTCATTCATTCCAAACAGAACCGCTGCCGCATCGGTACTTCCACCTGCCATACCGGCCGCAACCGGAATGTGTTTTTTTAACAGAATCGAAACTCCTTGCGTCAGCTTGAATTCTTCCTGCATCATTTCAGCTGCCCGATAAGCAAGATTGTGGTTATCAACCGGAAGAAACGGCAGATTTGTCCGCAGGGTAATTCCGGCTTCCTTCGCTTTTCGGATATCCAGCTGATCAAACAGATGAATTGTCTGCATGACCATACGTACCTCATGATACCCGTCTTCCCTGCGTCTGACGACATCCAGACCAAGATTTATTTTTGCCAATGCTTTTACTGCTATTTTATCCATTCGTACTCTCCTGAATTTTGTATACATTATACATTTTTATACTAACATTATTTCCGAAAATGTCAATTTCATATTCTAAAGTTATTCTTATATTTTCCGATATATAATATAAGCCCGGCAGGGATCGCCGGTATAACCGCACAGACCAAGGAGGGTTCTTATATGGCTATTTCATCAATTGGCTCATATGCTGCCGGAAATTCTATGAGCAGCATTTCCAACACTGCTTCATCCAAAAAACAAACTTCAGATTCCGCTGCCGCTACTGTTTCTTCTTCCGAATCCACAGGTGTCGTATATGAAAAAAGTTCTGAGAGCAGTACAACATCCACGACTACCGACTATGCAGCAAAAAATTCTGCACTGATTGCCCAGCTCAAATCCGATTCGGACAACCGGATTGCCCAGCTCAAAAGCATTGTCACCCAGATGATGAACGGACAGGGAACCGCAATCGGAACTGCAGATGACATCTGGAAATTCCTCGCCAGCGGTAATTATACCGTGTCGGAAGCAGCAAAAGCGCAGGCACAGGCGGATATTGCAGAGGACGGTTACTGGGGTGTGGAACAGACATCGGACCGTATTGTTGATTTTGCAAAGGCTCTGTCCGGCAATGATTCTTCCAAGGCAGAAGAACTGTTGGATGCTTTTAAAAAAGGCTTTGAAGATGCAACGAAAACCTGGGGAACAACTCTTCCGGATATCTCACAGCGCACCTATGACTCCGTTGTTGAGAAATTCCAAAAATGGATGAACGGAGAAGACAATTAAGATACGGAATCATTCACAATATCCGGCCGAACCGGCAGTTATTTTGCCGATTGGCCGGATATTTTAACCATTCATTTCTCTGGTCTGCTGTTCCTCTTTTTCCTTCAGGATTGCCTCATTCAGAGAAAGCATCTTGGCATCCAGCATAGATACGAATTCCGCACATTCCCGCAAATCTTCGCTGATATAATCCGGCGCATTCCCTTCAAATTTATAATATATTTTATGTTCCAGACTTGCCCAGAAATCCATGGCCATCGTCCGGATCTGGATTTCCACTTTCGTATCTACCACTCTGTCGGAGAGAAAAATCGGTACGGTCACAAGCATATGATAGCTTTTGTAGCCGCTTTCCTTCGGATGTTTGATATAGTCCTTCAGCGATACGACGGTCAGATCATTCTGCTTTCCGATCATCTCGGCCATTCGATATATATCGGATGTGAAAGAACAGACAATGCGAATTCCGGCGATATCATTGACATAATTTACCATGTTGTCGATTGTACTTTCATAGCCATAGCGCTTTAATTTCTTCACAATACTTTCCGGTGACTTGATTCTTTTTTTTATGTATTCAATCGGATTATATTGATGTACATGCTGAAATTCGTCATTTAAGATCTCCAGCTTCGTGCCGACTTCCTTTAATGCCGAGTTATACAAGAAAATAACTGTCTTCCAGCTATCAATTCCCTCATTTAATTCATTACTCAGTTCCATGTTCCCTCCATATGAAGTTCTTCTACACCCTATTCCTTAAAATTTGCCTTCCTAGTATCTTATGCAAAAAAAGGTATCATATAACCAATAGTTTGATTATATCACACCCTTTGTGAATATTGTTGCTTATTATGTTAATTTTAATGAATTTTTAACAATTATGCACAAATCAAATCGATTCAATGAAACCGTGTTTTTTTAACTTCTCTTCAATGGTATGAAGTATCTGCTCGGTGTCCGCTTCCACCGTATGAAAATGCCGTCCTCCGGTCAGTGTCATCAGAGACTGCGACCTGCTGCTTTTTATTTTATCCATAAATTCATCCACGTCCTGGCGATTCTTCAGAATCAGATCACAGCTCATCTGCCCGTATACATCATGTTCCACGACCACATCCAGAACCTTTCCGCCGCAGTCCACAATCGTATACAATTCATCCCGCATCTGTTCATTCGTGTGATAGACTGCCATGGTGCGCCGGACACTTTTATTTTCCACAATCGGATGATACAGCATATATCCCTTATTCGTGCTCAAAATATTTTTGTCCACAGCACGCAGCAGTGCAATATCCTGTACGACAACCTGTCTGCTGACTCCCATCAGCTTCGCCAGTTCTGAGCCGGATACCGGATTCTGGCTTTGATTAAGTAATTCTACAATCTTTTCCCTTCTCAACTCGCCTTCCATCAAATACCTACCCTTCTTCAATCACATGGATTTCCAGATAATCAAAATCTATCTCATCAACGAAACTGTCCTGATAGAATCTTGCCTTTGCATGCCTTTGGAACTCCTGCACCGTATGCTCCAGCCAGATCGGTTTACTCAGGTCAAACTCATAGCATACCTCTTCCAGTGCACGAAACACTTTATGTGTGCGGGTATCTTCCGAGTCATCCTCAATCACCGTATCACGAAGCATATGATTTTCCTTAAATTCTTTTGCCCATAAGCGAAACATAAATTCTTCCTTTTCTTAAATATTTTTCGGTGCTCTTCTCTGCCGGTTCACTTCATACATCAGCAGCGTTGCTGCAATTGACGCGTTGAGGGATTCCACCTGACCTTCCATCGGAATGCGGATATAACAATCCGCCGCCTCTGCAATCTCCTCACTCAGACCGTTTCCTTCATTTCCAATCAAAAAACCGCAGGCCCTCCGGTAATCCGGTTCGTCATACGACATTGTTCCCTTTAAATGAGCAGCGTACAATTGCACGCCTTCTTCCTGAAGTTCACGTAAAGCCCCCGGCAGATCGTCCGTAATAAAAAACGGAACACGGTAAATGCTGCCCATCGTTGAGCGGATTGTCTTTGGATTATAAATATCGACCGTCGTGCGGTTTAAGAGAATTCCGGAAATACCGGCCCCTTCTCCCGTACGAAGCATTGTACCGAGGTTGCCTGGGTCCTGAATGCTCTCCAGAATCAAAAGATGTGTCTTCTCGCCTCTGTACAGATCTCCAAGTATATAGTGGGGCATCTTCATCAGACACAAAACGCCCTGCGGCGTCTGCGTATCGGATACCGACTTAAATATCTGGTCAGAAAGCACCTCATAGGATATGCCTTCGAGCATCCGGTTATTCTCCGGTGATGCAAGAAAACTTTCGGATACATAGACCTGATGCATCATTTCCCTCGGCGCTTCGGAAAACATCTTCTTCCCCTCTACCACAAAAAGCCCTTGATCTTTCCGGGCTTTTGCTTTCTTAGTCAACTGTATTAAATTTTTTACCTGTGTATTGCTGTTACTGGTAATCATAGCACACACTAGCGAGACAGATTCTTACAAATCTGGTACTCATATTCCGGAATGGTCTTTGTCATTGCCAGTGCTTCATCAATATCATAATCTACAAATTCTCCATGCTTGTACGCAACAAGACGGTTGGATTTTCCTTCACATAACAAATCTACAGCAAGGCAGCCCATCGTAGATGCATAAACACGATCTTTACAGGTCGGGCTTCCGCCACGCTGCATATGTCCCAGAATGGTTGCTCTGGTCTCAATGCCTGTTGCAGCTTCGATTCTCTTAGCCATACTGGAAGAATGTCCGATTCCTTCTGCATTGATAATGATATGGTGCTGTTTTCCGCGTTTTCTGTTCTCGATGATGTTATTAACCAGCTTCTGCTCATCGTAATCGTATTTCTCCGGCAGCAGAATATCTTCCGCTCCGTTTGCAATACCGGTCCATAATGCAATATAACCGGCCCCGCGTCCCATAACCTCAATGACACTGCAGCGCTCATGAGAAGTAGAAGTATCACGTACTTTGTCAATCGCTTCCATCGCAGTATTCACAGCCGTATCAAATCCGATGGTATAATCGGTACAGGAAATATCCAGATCGATGGTTCCAGGTACACCGATGGTATTGATTCCAAGTGCTGCCAGTTTCTGTGCTCCTTTGAAAGAACCGTCACCGCCAATGACAATAATGCCGTCAATGCCGTGCTTCTTGCAGATCTCAGCACCCTTTGCCTGACCTTCCGGTGTTACGAATTCAAGACAGCGAGCCGTCTGTAAAATCGTACCTCCGCGCTGTATGATATCAGATACGTCTTTTGCTTCCATATCAATGATCTCTTCCTGTAGAAGTCCCGCGTACCCTCTCTTGATTCCTTTTACTTTCTTTCCCTGCGCAATTGCTTCACGTACAACCGCACGAATTGCCGCATTCATTCCCGGTGCATCTCCGCCGCTTGTAAGCACTCCAATTGTGTTGATCTCTTTTGCCATGCTGCTACCTCCTATATGTATAAGCGCTCTCTTAAAATTTTATCTAATCTATCCTATTTTAATCCCTCGATGTTGATTTTGCAATGCTTTCTATCGACTTTTCTACAACTTTTACATTATTTTTACCAATAAATTCATACAGTATTCCTAATAAATCATCGGTGATGCCGACACTGCGGCTGTCAGGAAGCTTTTTCATCTGTTTTGCGGCAGCCAGAAAGATGATAACCGCATCTTTTCCGTCATAATCGCGTATTTTCACCAGCAGTTCCTTCTCTTTTTCCTCATATGCCTCAAGGCTGTCAAACTGCAGCCACAACTCCCGTTTCGTATCATCAAACGAAATGATTTTTTCACAGACGATCTTGCCGTTTCTGTCTTCTTCGACATTGGCACGTCCCCTTACGAAAATCTTTGCATCTGTTTCCAGCAGACTGTGGTAGCGTTCAAAATCCTTCGGAAACAGGATGACTTCCACAGTTCCGACCAGGTCCTCAACGGTAATAAATGCCATCGCCTTGTTGGTCTTGGTATATTTTATCACCTTATCCGTGATCATTCCGCCCACAATGACCTTTTCATTATCTTCCACTTTTGTCTTCCCGGTCTCCTCATCCAGTACAAAATCTGCCGTTACCGCAGACGTATTCCGACGGAGTTTTTCCATATAGTTTTCCAGAGGATGCCCGCTGATATAGACACCGAGAACCTCTTTCTCAAATCCGAGAAGAACCTCTTTCTCATACTCCTCCACATCCGGAAGACGGATCTCAAAATCTTTTTTCGTATCTTCCGAGGCCAGATCAAACAGCGTCATCTGTCCCGCCATCGAACTTTTCTTCTCCTGGTTGATATTATCGAGCAATGAACCGTAGATCATCATCTTCTGTCTGCGGCTGCCCTCAAGTCCATCAAGCGCACCTGCCTTTATAAAATTCTCGATGGTCCGTTTGTTCACTTCTTTTCCGGAAAGCCTCGTGATAAAATCCTTCAGTGTCTTAAACGGCCCGCGTTCCTGCCGCTCTGCAACGATCGCTTCAATCACGGGACGGCCGATGCTTTTGATTGCAGAAAGTCCATAGCGTATGGAACGGTCGGAAACGGAGAAGCTTCCTGCTCCCTCATTGATGTCGGGCGGCAATATCTGAATTCCCATCTGACGGCAGGTATAGATATACTCCGACACTTTTGTTGTATTATCGAGCACGGAAGTCATCAGTGCCGCCATAAATTCCACCGGATAATAATATTTCAGGTAAGCAGTCTGGTAAGATACCACTGCATAAGCAGCTGCATGGGACTTGTTGAATGCATACTTTGCAAAATCGATCATCTCATCATAAATTTTATTAGCTACCGCTTCACTGATCCCGTTTGCCACGCACCCCGGCACCTGTTCTTCGGGATTGCCATAGACAAAATTCTTCCGTTCCTTTTCCATCACGGAACCCTTTTTCTTTGACATTGCCCTGCGCAGCAGATCACTCCTGCCCAATGTGTAACCGGCAAGCTCCCGCACGATCTCCATTACCTGCTCCTGATACACGATACAGCCATAGGTCGGTGACAGGATCGGTTCCAGCTGCGGACAGTCATAGGTAATCTGACCCATATTATTCTTTCCCTTGATATAGGCCGGTATAAAATCCATTGGGCCCGGACGGTACAGGGAAATGCCGGCTATGACATCTTCCAGACTCTGCGGTTTCAGTTCCTTCATGAAGTTCTTCATTCCGGCACTTTCCAGCTGGAATACGCCATCTGTCCGGCCGGTTCCAAGTGAATCCAGTACTTTCTTATCATTGTAATCGATATGATCCAGGTCGATCGGCTTCCCCTGGCTCTTTTCCACCATACGTACGGCATTCTGAATGACCGTCAGTGTACGCAGTCCGAGGAAATCCATCTTAAGCAGACCCAGCTCTTCAATTGTTGTCATCGTAAACTGTGTTGTAATCGTTCCGTCCGATGCCCGGGACAACGGGACATATTCCTCCATCGGCTGCTGGCTGATTACGACACCTGCCGCATGCATCGAGGTATGCCGCGGCAGACCTTCCAGACGCTTTGACATGTCAATCAGCGTCTTTACTGTCTCGTCGGTCTCATACATTGTCCTTAGATCCGGATTCATAACAAGCGCCTTCGCAATGGTAATCCCAAGTTCATTCGGAATGCTCTTTGCAATATTATCCACAAATGCATACGGAAGATCCATGACTCGTCCGACATCACGGATGACTCCGCGCGCCGCAAGCGTACCAAACGTCACAATCTGCGTCACACATTCTTTTCCGTATTTTTCTACGACATAATCAATGACTTCCTGTCTTCTCTCGAAGCAGAAGTCCACATCAATATCAGGCATGGAGACACGTTCCGGATTTAAGAAACGCTCGAAAATCAGACCATACTTGATCGGATCGATATTCGTAATACCTGTTGTATAGGAAACAAGACTTCCTGCCGCACTTCCCCTTCCCGGTCCTACTATGATATCATGTTCTCTTGCGAAACGAATAAAATCCCAGACAATCAGGAAATAATCCACATATCCCATATTCCGGATAACATCCAGTTCACTTTGCAGTTGTGGCGTAAGTTCTGCGAATGTATCCGGATAACGCTCCTGTAGGCCGTCAAAACACAATTTATTCAGATAAGTCCAGGAATCATAGCCCTCCGGCACCTCAAAATGCGGCACTTTCGTATTTCCGAACTCGATCTCCACATGGCAGCGGTCAGCGATCTTTGCCGTATTTTCCAGTGCCTGCAGCGCATAGGGAAACAGTGCTTTCATCTCATCTTCTGATTTTACATAATATTGACCGCCTTCGTAGCGCATGCGGTCTTCATCGGACAACTTTTTCCCCGTCTGCATGCAGAGCAGAATGTCATGCGGTTCCGCATCCTCCGCATACGTATAGTGGATATCATTGGTTGCAACCAGTTCAATTCCCGTGTCCTGACTCAGACGCAGCAGCTGTTGGTTGACCATCTTCTGATCCGGCAGTCCGTGATCCTGCAGCTCCAGGAAAAAATTCCCCTTTCCAAAACAGTCTTCATATTTAAATGCGATCTGCTTTGCCTCTTCATACATCCCTCGCACCAGGTGCCTCTGCACTTCACCTGCAAGGCATGCACTGAGCGCAATAATCCCCTCGTGATATTCCTGCAGTACTTCCATATCTACACGCGGCTTATAGTAATAGCCCTCTACAAAACCACGAGATACGATTTTCATCAGATTGCTGTAGCCGAGGTCATTTTCTGCCAGTAATACCAGATGGTAATAGCGGTCTTCTCCATGAACGGTCTCACGGTCCAATCTGGAACCGGGTGCAACGTAGACCTCACAGCCAAGTACCGGATTGATGCCGGCCGCTTTTGCAGCCTTATAGAAGTCAATCACTCCGAACATGACACCGTGATCGGTGATCGCCGCCGCGGTCATGCCAAGTTCTTTGACTCTTGCCACATATTCTTTTATTTTATTCGAACCATCCAGCAGACTGTATTCTGTATGGGTATGTAAATGTGCGAATGCCATTGTCTTCCTCTTTTCTAATTCTATCTTTTGTTAGTCTAACATTTTCCCCCTGATTTTTCAACATTAGGGACTGTTCGAAACGGAATACAAAAGGCAGCCGCCCCATCCTTAAATACTTTGATCACATACGATTCCTTTGATATCCTCCTCGGTAATTTTCTTTTCCGCCACCATCTGATCGGCCTTCGCCTGCAGGATATCCTTTTGCACATCCGTTTTTACAGCGGCTGACGTACTGTGTTCAACTTTCGTTTGATCGGTTTTTCCAGTCTTTTCCTCGGTCTCCTGCTGTTCTTCCTTCCGTTCCTCTGCCTCTTTTTGGATGTCATCCATCTTTTGATCCTGTGTCTCGACGGCCTGATCCATCATCATACCGACAACCTCTTTACCTGCATCTTCCAAAATCGTCTGAGCCGCTTTCTCCGCGTCGACCATATCATGCTGTTTTAACCGCGCTTTATGTATTCCACGGATCACCGCATTATCTTCCGCCCGGCTCTTTTTTGCGTCCTCTATTTTGGAATTAAAATGGTTCTGCTGCTTATATAGTTCCATTGCCTGACTTAGATAATCCGTCCGTCCGTTCGCATCGATCTCCTGCAGGCGATTCCATTCCTCTTTCGAAAACGGTTCCCCCGGTTTTCCCGAAAACATATCTGCCCTTCGTTTCAGCAGATTCAGATCACTCTCTTCCTCACTGTCAGCCTTGACTCCATACTGCTCCATCAGCGCACTTTTTCTGTCCTGAATATCCCGTATCATGTCCTGATTCTCTTTTATTTCACCTTCCAGTTCCCGCACATGATCCTTGCGCCCTTCCAATTCGTCATCTACCTTTTGTTCGCCGGAAAACACATCCATAATCTGCTTAATTGCCTGTTTGCCAGCCAGCGCCTGTTTTTGTGCGATCAGATCCTGTGACAGATTCAGATCTCCTCCGTATACCGAATTTCCTGCTTTGTTGTCTCCATCCTTTTGATCTGTCTCTGACGGAAGTGCTTCATTTTGACCGAATGTCCCACTTCCCTGTACCGTATTTGTATAACTTATGTTTGAAACCTGTGCCATTTCATTATCCCCCTCTGATTTCTATCATAGATTTAGCCGTAAAATAAATTTCTGATATAGTTATCGGTATTTTACACAAAAAATAAAGAGCATGAGTAACTCTCATGCCCTTTTCCTTATGATAACACTTTGGATAGAAAATCTCGCAATCTTAAATTCTGCGGATTTGCAAAAAATTCCTGAGGTGTGTTTTCTTCCTGTATCTGTCCCTCATTGATAAACATGACGCGGCTTGCAACTTCTTTTGCAAAACCCATTTCATGGGTTACAACAACCATGGTCATTCCATCCTGTGCAAGTTCCCGCATCAGCTCAAGAACCTCTCCGACCATTTCCGGATCCAGCGCAGAAGTCGGCTCATCGAAAAGCATGACATCCGGATTCATTGCAAGCGATCTGGCAATGGCAATCCTCTGTTTCTGACCTCCGGACAACATTGCCGGATAAGCATCTGCCTTCTCCGATAATCCAACACGTGCCAGCAATTCGACTGCCTTTTTTTCAGCTTCTTCTTTTTTCATCAGTCCGGTTCGTACCGGAGCCAGCATAATGTTTTCTTTGACCGTATAGTTCGGAAAGAGATTAAACTGCTGAAATACCATGCCAATTTTCTGCCGCATATGATTGATGTCAATCGACTTGTCCGTGATATCGGTTCCCTCAAAGGTAATGACACCGGAAGTCGGCATCTCCAGAAGGTTCAGTGAACGAAGGAATGTGGATTTGCCGCAGCCGGACGGCCCGATAATGGCAACCACCTCGCCCTGACAGATCTCCGTTGAAATCCCGTTTAATACGATATGATCTCCGAAAGACTTACTCAGTTCCCTGACTTCAATTAAAACTTGTCCATTAACGCTCATTCGTTCTTAACCTCGCTTCCAGTTTACGTACCCCTGCTGTCAGAATCATCACCAGTACCAGATAGATAATTGCCACACCGATCAGAGGCATAAATGGTGCATAGGTCGAGCTTCGAATAATGTCTCCGCCCCTGGTCAAGTCCATGATACCGATGTATCCACTGATGGAGGTTTCTTTCAATAAGGTAATAAATTCATTGGCCAGCGCCGGAAGCACATTTTTAAATGCCTGCGGCATAATGATTAGCCGCATGGTCTGACCGTAATTCAATCCCAGACTACGTCCGGCCTCAAACTGTCCCTCATCGACCGACATAATACCGGAACGCACAATTTCTGCCACATAAGCAGCGGAATTCAGACCAAATGCAATCGCAGCAACCAGAATCTTGTTATTCACCGTAACCAGAATGATGTAAAACATAATCAGCAGCTGAAGCATGGAAGGCGTCCCACGTATTACCGTCAGGTAAACACGGCAGATAGAATTGAGGATATTGAGTCCGCCGCGCTTATCATGTGTTGCGCGTATGGTGGCGATTAAAAAGCCAAGTACAATACCAATCACAACTGCCAGAATCGTTATGAGAATCGTATTCCCAAATCCCTTCAGCAGATACATATACCTGTCTTGTTCTATAAAATTCTGTTGGAATTTACTGATGATCGTATCCAAAATGTTTCCTCCGTCTGCTGACTATTTCCTCTGATACTTATTTATTACGAACGATAATTACCTGGCGTGCAGTCGTATAAGTATCTGTAAAATCGATGTTCTTCAATCTGTCTTCGGTAACCGTCATACCTGCAGCACCAAAATCAGCTTTTCCAGACTGAACTGCAGCGATAATGGAATCAAACTCCATATCTTCCACTTTCAGTTCATAACCAAGTTTGTCGCAGATTGCCTGTGCCAGATCCACGTCGATACCGACAACGTCTCCGCCATCATAGTATTCATATGGCTCGAAAGCTGCATTGGTCGCCATAGTGAGCGTTCCGTTGGAACGATCCACATCTGCCGGTGATTCATAAGGAGTTTTCCCCTTTGTATCATCTCCGATGTAGTTTTTAATGATATCATCTAAAGTTCCGTCTTCCTTCAGTTCCGAAATGGCCTGATTGAATTTCTCTGTTAAATCCGCATTATCTTTTGAAATGCAGATTGCGTACTGTTCATCTGCGAATGCATCCTTTAAGATCTCAAGATCATCGTTCTTCTCTACAAAAGCCTTTGCCGGCTGTTCGTCAATGATAACGGCATCTGCCTTGCCCTGTTTTAATGCCTGTACCGCATCTGCTCCCTTGTTGTAACGATCTACAACAGTCTCTGCCGTCTTTGTTCCTTCCGTCGGCTCTTCTGTATTCGCTTCATCCGCAAAACTGGATGCGTAAATATCTCCGGTTGTTCCAAGCTGAACCGCAATTGTCTTTCCATTCAGATCGTCTGCGGAAAACACCGTATTCTTTGCAACAGAACCGCATCCTGCAACAGAAGCAGCCATTATCACAGCAAGTGTTATTGCTGCTGCTCTTTTCATATTTTTCATTTTTTCATCCTCCTAAATATGGCCCTGTTATAGGAACCATAACCAATAATGCAAGGATTATAGCACAATTTCGTACAGACCTCAAGAGCTGCTTGTATATTTATACATTTGAATGTACTATTTGCATATTACAGTAAGTATTGCTATAATAGTTACTAGTAAAATTCAGGTATGAACTTATGGAGGTATTCATGAAGAAAGTCGGAAGAGTTTTATTTTGTCTGGTGCCTTTTTTGCTTGCATTGGGTATTCAGTTCTTAATCAGTATCCCGTTTACCGGGATTGCATTTGGTTATATTTTCCTTCACGCAACCGATAATACAGATTTCCAGAGTCTCTATCTTGCCCTGACAAATCTGATAACCGGCAGCACATTTAACACCTGGCTGTCCGCCACCTATGGGACTGCCGCTCTGGTTGTATTTGCGATCTGGTACCAGAAACGTTTTCATGCCGCAACTTTAAAAACTGCTCCCCGTTATTTTAACCCGATGATTCTCATTTCCATTCCTGCGATAGCAATCGGGCTGCAGTATGTGACAAACTATGTTGTGTCTTTTACGGCTTTCCTGCGACCGGACTGGCTGGATTCCTATGAGAGTATTTTAAATATGATTGGCATCTCACATGTGACACCGATCCTGTTTCTATATTCGGTCATCATTGCCCCGATCTGTGAGGAGCTGATCTTCCGCGGTGTGACTCTGACCTATGCCAAAAAAGAGATGCCGTTCTGGGCTGCAAATATACTGCAGGCTGTTTTATTCGGTGTGTATCACATGAATCCGCTCCAGGGCATCTATGCATTTTTTATCGGGCTGTTTCTGGGGTATGTCTGCCACAAGGGCGGCAGCATTTTTCTGTCCATACTCCTGCATGCGGTCTTTAATCTTTGGGGAACGGTGGCACCGGACAATTTTATGTATGGTACGGACAAAGCATTTTTCTTCATCTTCTGGCTGGTGCTTGGCCTGATCGTCCTTTATGCCGGTCTGTTCTTCTATAAAAAAGGTGTATTTCTTCGCGATCACAGGGTTAATGATTTCAGCAGTTCTTCCGATATGTAATCTGTAGCAGTCTTTTACGGCCAAAAATACTGTTACAAATACATTGAGCGAACCAGGGACGGTAGCATTCGAAAAAAAGGAATTTTTCAGAATACTGCCGTCTTTTTCTATGTTTATAAGGAAATAATCATATTGAAAAGGGAGCGTTCTCAAGGGGGAAAATGAATGATTATTCAATCCAGTCAAATCGGGATGAATAGCAAACGATTTTATAGCAGCAAAGAAGAGGCTTATACCTCACTTTCCACGTGGGGACGCCTCAACTACCACAGTGCATCGGGAAGTGTCACAACCAAATACGAAGGCAGCGAAGACCAGTTGACGGATAACGGCTCTTCCGACAACAATTTCAACAGTTCCATGGATGATATCCTCAACCGCTTTCAGGAATCCCGGCGTGTCAACACACCGCAGCTCTCTTCCACCGTGTCAAGTCTTCAGAAGATACAATACCAAATTATGAATTATCTGCTGAAATGGCTTTTCGGTGAAGACTGTACCACAGTTGACGGCACCTCGCAAAATCTGCCCCAAAACCAGCAGGCACAGCAATTTGGGGGACATTACGAGAGTTCCTACTACTACAGCGAAACAGAATGTACCACCTTTCAGACGACCGGTACGGCAGTGACTGCTGATGGAAGGGAGCTTCATTTCAATTTGAATGTATCCATGACCCGCTCGTTTATGGAGTATTCCAATACCACCGTCAATTTCGGAGCTCCTCAGCTTACCGATCCTCTTGTCATCAATCTCGACAATAATGTCGCTCAGGTTTCGGATCAGTCGTTTTTGTTTGATATTGATGCGGACGGAGAACTCGATACCATATCCCAGCTTAGTTCAGGCAGCGGCTATCTTGCACTGGACAAGAACGGAGACGGGAAAATCAATGACGGAAGCGAGCTGTTTGGAACCGCAAGCGGGAACGGTTTTGCGGATCTCGCGCAATACGACACCGATGGCAACGGATGGATTGACGAGGCGGATGCTGTTTTTGAAAAGCTTCGTATCTGGAGCAAGGACGAAAAAGGCAATGACAGACTGATTGGACTTGGAGCGGCAGGCGTCGGTGCAATTTACCTGGGCAGTACCGACACGCAATTTTCTTTAAATTCCGCCAAAGACAATTCCACCAACGCTTTCATTCGCAAAACCGGTATCTTTTTATACGAAAACGGAAGCGCAGGTACCATACAGCATCTCGACGTTGCAAAAACATTTGCGGCCAGCAGCTGATTCTGCTAGAATGGGCTAAAAAGAAAAGGAAGTGTACTTATGAGACTGGGAGGTCCTGTTTTTTATACCGGCAATGATCCGGAAGAATATGCCGACTTACATGTGAAAAAGGGTTATCGCGCCGCTTTGTGTCCCGGCTGGCTGACTCTTGATAAACCGGAGGAGATTTCTGCGATGCGCAAAGCAATGGAACACAGAGATATCAAAATCGCAGAAATGGGTGCATGGTGCAATCCGCTCCACCCGGACCCGTCACAGGCACAGCGCAGTATCGCTTACATGATTGAAAAGCTTCGGATTGCAGATGCGCTGGAAGCCACGACATGTGTCAATATTATCGGATCAAAATGCGCTGATAAATGGGATGCTCCCAGCAAAGAAGGTTATGAACCGTCCTTCTTTCAAGAAGCAGTGAACGTAGTCCGGTTCATCGTAGATACGGCAAAGCCGGTTCATACAAAACTTTCCTTTGAAATGATGCCCTATTATTTTCTGGAATCACCGGAAGAATATCTGCGATTTCTGGAAGCGGTCGACCGGAAGGAAGTCGGCATTCATCTGGATATCTGCAACTGTATCAATCAGCCGAGACGGTACTATCAGAATGCGGATTTTATCCGTCATACCGTTGGTCTTTTGAACGATGCCATTCTTTCCATTCATCTGAAGGATATCCGTCTGAATCCGGCCTGCACAACCGTTTCATTGGAAGAGGTCCTGATCGGTACGGGCGGACTGGATTATCCGGTTCTGCTGCAGGAAATTTCAAAATTGCATCCTGACACACCGGCTATTCTGGAACATCTTGCTACCGAAGCTGAGTACGATATGGCTGCACAAGCTGTCCGGGAAGCTGCCCAAAAAGCCGGTGTTATGCTTTCATGAATTCTCCTGGAAGGATTCCATACGGTAACGGACCGGTGAGACACCAATCTGCTTTTTAAAGTAATTGGAGAAATAATGTTCATCCTGAAATCCCAATGAAAAACAGATATCTTTTATACTTTTGTTTGTATTCCGGAGCATCAGTTTCGCCATGTCCATCTTTTTATTCAGGAGATATTGGTAAGGTGTAATTCCGAATTCATTTTTAAAGATCCGGATCGTCTGTGACTGCGAACGGCTGATTGTCTGCGCCATCGCAGTCAATGAAACTGTTTCCGTAATATTGTTGTCCAGATACTCCTTTAAAATCACTGCTTCGTTTGGAAGACAGTGATTTTTTTGATACAGGAACTGATAGACAGAAAGCAGGATTTCATGTAAGACCAGTGCGATTGCATTCATCTTTTTTGCCTGCGTTTCCATTGAACTTCTTGCAATCTGATAGATTTGGACAAACAGACTGCGGATGGACAGCCCACTGACATGATGCACCTCTGTGAGCCGGTACAGCTTCATCAGTTCATCGATCAGGGGTCCTTTTGCGTTAAACCAGATTTTCGTCCATGGCGTGTCAGCGTCCGAAGTATAGACATGATTGCTTCCCCGATGGAGAATATAGATATCACCCTTTACCGGGAAAAAGGTATCACCGTCTGTCCGAACCGTACCACTGCCTTCCAGTATATATTCAAACACATAGATCGGACTGTTTTCTCTCTGGATTCGGTAAGAACCGTCGCAGTATGAGACTCCGGTCATTTCCACAAAAAAAATTTCCGCATCATTCTCTTCTTCCAGAAAACTCACAATATTTTCTCTCATGCTGATTTTCTACACCTCATTGCTCATTTAATGTACATATTTATTGTATTCATAATTATATAATACAACACGAAAAGGCTATTGTTCAAGACCAATTCCTTAAAACTGAATGATTTATCAAGGAGGTAACCTATGGAAACTACATGCATACCCAGACCGGAATATCCGCGTCCTCAATTTGTGCGAAACGAATGGCTCAACTTAAACGGCACCTGGGAATTTGAATTTGACTATGGAAATACGGGGATAGAGCGAAAATTGTTTGAAAAAGATCACTTTTCAAAAGAAATCCTTGTCCCCTTCTGCCCGGAAAGCAGATTATCCGGTATCGAACAGAAGGACTTTATGAATGCCGTCTGGTACAAACGGGACTTTTTTATCCCTGAGGAATGGGCAGAAACAAACCGGACTCTGCTTCATTTCGGCGCAGTTGACTATCACTGCAAGGTCTGGATCAACGGGCAGTCTGTTGGCGAGCATAAGGGCGGATATACACCATTTACCTTTGACATTACAGACTTTTTAAAAAAGGAAGGCAATACGATTACCGTGTATGCCCAGGATGATAACCGGAACGGCCTTCAGCCGCGCGGAAAGCAAAGTGAAGGTTACGAATCCACTAACTGCGTCTATACGAGAGCGACCGGCATCTGGCAGACGGTCTGGCTCGAATCGGTTCCCTGTAATGCAATCACACGCGTCACCTATATTCCGAATATATCGGATGGCAGTTTCCATGTCTCCGCCGAATTTTCTCTGGCACAGCCGGACTTTATGTTCCGTGTAAGGGCTTTTTATCAGGGGACTTCCGTAGGCGGATGCACTTCTGACATCACAGGCAGCTCTGTCTCCCTGAACCTGAGCTTACAGGAAAAGCACCTGTGGGAGCCAGGCCGGCCGGAACTCTATGATCTGCAGCTGGAGCTTATTTCCGGCGGAGAGGTTGTCGACTGTGTACAGAGTTACTGCGGGTTAAGAGAAATCTCTCTGCAGGACGGAGCTATCTGCATCAACAAAAAAATCGTATTCCAACGGCTGGTCCTGGATCAGGGCTACTATCCGGACGGAATCTATACTGCACCGGACGACGATGCAATCCGCCGGGATATTGAGCTTTCCCTCGCGCTTGGCTTCAATGGTGCAAGACTTCATGAAAAGGTCTTTGAACAGCGCTATCTTTACTGGGCAGACAGGCTCGGCTATCTCGTATGGGGAGAATATCCGAACTGGGGACTGGATATGACATCTTCCAAAGCGTTGGAAATCTTTCTGCCTGAATGGATGGAAGCGTTGAAACGGGACTTCAACGCTCCCGCTGTTGTCGGATGGTGCCCGTTTAATGAGACCTGGGACAAGGACTGCTACTGGGATGAAAATGGCGCTTATGTGCCAGGAATTCCGCAGGATGACAAGGTCCTGAGTCTGATTTATGATCTGACAAAATCGCTGGACCCGACAAGACCTGTCATTGACACGAGCGGCAATTTCCACGTGATTACGGATATCTTTGATGTTCACGAGTACGAACAGACACCGGAGAAATTCAAAGCCAAATTCGAACCGATGAAAACAGACGGAGACGTATATGTAACTTATCCTTCACGGCAGAGCTATGATGGTCAGCCCTATTTTGTCAGCGAATACGGCGGCATCTGGTGGAGTGAGCAGGAAGGAACCGGCTGGGGATACGGCATAAGACCAGCTGATAAGGAAGAATTCATCAGCCGCTATCGCGGACTGACGGAAGCGCTTCTCGATCATCCAAAGATCTGCGGTTTCTGCTATACCCAGCTCTATGACGTGGAGCAGGAGCAGAACGGTCTCTACACGTATGAACGGGAATGCAAATTTGACTCCCAGATTCTGCGGGACATCAACATCCGGCCCGCAGCAATTGAAAAATCGTAAAGGAACAGCTGGAAACAGAACTGGAATTGAGCAGCTGGAATTGAAAAGGGAACCGACAGATGAATGCCGGTTCCTTTTTTCATTTCGTTTGCCTGTATTATTAATTATAGTGCATCTTCCATCTCAACCTTGACCTTATTCAAATGCCAGATATCATCCACATACTCCTGAATGGTTCTGTCTGATGAAAATTTTCCGGATTTCGCTACATTTAAGATTGCACTTTTTGCCCATCCTTTTTCATCTTTATAGGCTTCCATCACACGCTTCTGTGCCTGCGCATAGGAGCGGAAATCTGCCAGAATGAAATAGGTGTCCGCGCAGCTCGTGCTAAGCGTATTCAGCAACGAATTATACAAATCACGGAACAGTTCGGAGTCATTCGGAGAATAGAAACCATTGATCAGCTGCATCAGGACTTTGCGGATATCTGAATCGTTGTTGAATATCTGCATCGGATCGTAATCGTGATTCTGTTCGTGCGCAATGACCTCATCCGAGCTCATGCCAAAGATAAAGGCATTCTCTTCGCCTACCTCTTCGACGATTTCGACATTCGCCCCATCCATGGTACCCAAGGTCAAAGCACCGTTTAACATGAACTTCATATTGCCGGTTCCCGAAGCTTCCTTACTTGCGGTAGAAATCTGCTCACTGACATCTGCCGCCGCAAAAATATGCTCTGCAATCGATACACGATAGTCTTCCATGAATACCACCTTGAGCTTGCCATTTAAACTCTTGTCATGATTGATTACATCGGCAACCGAATTGATCAGTTTGATTGTCAGCTTTGCATTCCGGTAACCTGCTGCCGCCTTGGCACCAAAGATAAAGGTTCTTGGAAAAAATTCCATCTCCGGATGTTCTTTCAGTTCATTATATAAGTACATGACATGCAGAATATTTAAAAGCTGGCGTTTGTACTCGTGGAGACGCTTTGTCTGCACATCAAAAATGGAACGCGGATCTACGGTGATTCCATTGTGTTCCAAAATATAGTTTGCCAGGCGCACCTTATTCTGGTACTTGATGTTCATAAATTCCTGCTGTGCTTTTTCATCCTCTGCGTAAATCGATAATTTATTCAGATGGGACAGATTGGTAATCCAGTCATTGCCGATGCGGTCGGTCACCCACTGTGCAAGAAGCGGATTGCCGTGCATTAAGAAACGCCTCTGTGTGATTCCATTTGTCTTGTTGTTGAATTTCTCCGGAAACATCTGATAAAACTCTTTTAATTCCTGATTCTTTAAGATTTCCGTATGAAGTCTTGCAACACCGTTTACCGAATAGCCGGCGCAGATTGCAAGATGGGCCATCTTTACCTGACCATCATAGATAATCGCCATCTTTTCAATCTTTCGATTATCCCCCGGAAATTTTTTCTGGATATCCAGGATGAAACGGCGGTTGATCTCTTCTACAATCTGATAAATTCTCGGTATCAATCTTGAGAAAATCTCAATCGGCCATTTTTCCAGTGCTTCCGACATGATCGTATGATTGGTATACGCACATGCCTCAGTCGTAATCCCCCATGCTTCATCCCAGGTCATTCCCTCTTCATCGAGTAAAATACGCATCAACTCTGCGACTGTCACGGTCGGATGTGTATCATTCATCTGGAATGTCACTTTTTTCGGAAGATCATGGATATCGGTATGAATTTTCTTAAACTTCGCAACTGCACGTTGCAGACTTGATGAGACGAAGAAATACTGCTGTTTCAGACGGAGTTCCTTTCCTGCGATGTGATTATCATTCGGATAGAGCACCTCCACCAGATTCTTGGCCAGATTCTGCTGTTCTACCGCCTTGCGATAATCTCCCTTATCAAAGGAATCCAGCTCAAAACATTCCACCGGCTGGGCATCCCAGATCATCAATGTATTTACGACATTATTATCGTAACCCACAATCGGCATATCATAGGGAACTGCCAGCACAGACTGATACCCTTCCTGCAGGAAGCGCGTTCTTCCGTCCGGCATACCCTCAGCTCGAACATATCCGCCGAATTTCACTTCGAAAGAATATTCCGGTCTGCGGAGTTCAAACGGATAGCCGTCTTTTAACCAGTTGTCTGGTACTTCAATCTGGTATCCGTCTTTCATTTTTTGTTTAAACATTCCGTAACGGTAACGGATGCCGCATCCATAGGCCGGATATCCAAGTGTGGCAAGCGATTCCATAAAACAGGCGGCAAGACGTCCAAGCCCCCCGTTTCCAAGTGCCGGATCCGGTTCCTGATCCTCAATGACATCCAGATCGATACCCATCTCTTCCAACGCTTCCCGCACTTCTCGATAGGCGGTCAGATTGATCAGATTGTTGCCAAGAGCGCGGCCCATCAGAAATTCCATGGACATATAGTAGACGAACTTTGGATCCTGTTTATCAAAAGCTTTCTGCGTAGCCAGCCATTCGTCTATGATAACATCTTTTACCGTGTAGGATACTGCCTGAAAGATTTCCTGCTGATTTGCTTCATCCAACGTCTTGCGATACAGGTATTTTACACTTTCCGCTACATTTTTCTTGAAGCTTTCTTTTTCAAACATCTTACTCTTCATAATGTTCTCCTCCTTTAAATGACTCCCCTGTTCTCTGTATTTATCGCGCAAAAAAGGGGAGCAAGTCTGTAACGACCCTACTCCTCTTTTCCTTTGTCTTTTCTACTTCTTTTCGACACCAAGTAAAACAGTTTCACCATTCATATTCCATTCTTTCTGATAGCCAGTTACAGCATCGGATGTAATGTCCTCCGCCAGTACATCCTGGCAGATTTCCTTTCCAAACTTGTCAAAAATTTTCTGAACTTTCTCCTGCGCCTGGTAAGAAACGGTTATTTTATCCATTACTTCGAATCCTGCTTCTTTTCTCATAGTCTGGATTTTGCTGATAATCTCTCTTACAAATCCCTCTTCTAACAATTCCGGAGTCAGATTGGTATCAAGAACCACAGTTACTTCGTTGTCACCCTCTGTCATATAGCCTTCCATCTGTGTCATGGTGATAAGCAAATCCTCTTCACATAATACAACTTCATCATTTACGCTGTCAAGTTTGAGAACACCGCTCTTACGAAGTTCTTCCATTGCCGCATTGCCATCGAGGCCGGCAAGTGCCTTCTGAATCTGCCCCAGATATTTTCCATATTTCGGTCCCACGGTACGAAGCTGCGGTTTGAAGGTATAACTTGTGTATGCACTGACATCCTCTGTAAAGGTCACTTTTTTTACATTCAGTTCTTCTTCGATGATCTCATCGAAATAAGAAGACAATGCAAACGGCGCTCTTACAAACATATTGCCGATTGGCTGCCGGTTCTTGATGTTTGCCGCATTCCGGCATGCGCGTCCCAGAACGACGATTTTAAGAGCAGCATCCATATTTTTCTCTAATTCTTTGTCAATTGCCTTCTCATCCGCTGCCGGAAAATCACAGAGATGGATGCTTTCCGGTGCAGTTTTGTCGATGCTCCGGACAAGGTTCTGGTATATTTCTTCTGTCATAAACGGAATCATCGGAGCTGCCGCCTTACTTACCGTCACAAGTGCGGTGTATAAAGTCATATATGCATTGATCTTATCCTGCTCCATTCCCTTTGCCCAGAAACGTTCACGGCTTCTTCTTACATACCAGTTACTCATCTCATCGACAAATTCATCCAAAGCCCTTGCTGCTTCCGGAATCCGGTAATTGCCGAGATTCTCATCCACGGTTTTGACCAGTGTATTCAACCTGGACAACAACCACTTATCCATGACAGAAAGTTTTTCATAATCGAGTTTATAGTTTGTCGCATCAAATCCATCTATATTCGCATAAAGTACGAAAAATGCATACGTATTCCACAAAGTACCGAGGAATTTACGCTGTCCCTCCTGCACTGCTTTGCCGTGGAAGCGGTTTGGCAGCCACGGAGCTGAGTTGATATAGAAATACCAGCGGATCGCGTCCGCACCGTAAGAGTCAAGCGCCTCAAACGGGTCTACTGCATTTCCTTTGGATTTCGACATTTTCTGTCCATTTTCATCCTGCACATGTCCAAGTACGATTACATTTTCATAAGGTGCCTGATTAAACAGCAGGGTAGATTCTGCCATTAAGGAATAGAACCACCCGCGTGTCTGGTCAACGGCCTCGGAAATGAACTGCGCCGGGAACTGCTGCTCAAATATCTCCTTATTTTCAAACGGATAATGATGCTGTGCAAACGGCATTGCACCGGAGTCAAACCAGCAGTCGATTACTTCCGGTACACGGTGCATGGTCTTTCCGCAGTCCGGGCAGGTAAATGTCACTTCATCAATATATGGGCGATGAAGCTCTACGTTTGCATTCTCCGGATTGCCGCTGCGCTCTGCCAGCTCTGCACGGCTTCCGATGGACTCCTGATGTCCGCAGTCTTCGCATTCCCAGACATTTAGAGGCGTACCCCAGTAACGGTTGCGGGAAATGCCCCAGTCCTGAATATTCTCCAGCCAGTCTCCGAAACGCCCTTTACCGATGGATTCCGGAATCCAGTTGACCGTATTGTTATTGCGGATCAGATCCTCTTTCACGGCCGTCATCTTAATAAACCAGGACTCTCTTGCATAGTAAATCAGAGGTGTGTCACATCTCCAGCAGTGCGGATATTCATGCTCGAATTTCGGCGCATCGAATAACAGTCCCTTTTCTTCCAGATCTTTCAGCACCATCGGATCTGCCTTCTTTACAAATACACCGGCATAGGCAGTCTCATCCGTCAATTCACCCTTTCCGTTCACCAGCTGCACGAACGGAAGGTCATATCTGCGTCCTACCTGGGCATCATCTTCACCAAATGCCGGTGCGATATGAACAATACCGGTACCGTCTGTCATGGTTACATAGGTATCACAGGTGATATAATGTGCCTTTTTATGCTGTTTTTCAATGATCTCCTTTGCGAAGTCAAACAGCGGCTCATATTCTTTCCGCTCCAGATCCAGACCTTTGCAGGTTTCCAGAACTTCATACGCTTTGATTCCCTCATCTTCCCTGGCAAGCTTGCCAAGTACCTTATCCAGAAGCGCTTCTGCCATATAATAGGTATATCCGTCAGCCGCCTTTACTTTACAGTAGGTCTCCTCCGGATTTACGCAAAGTGCGACGTTCGAAGGAAGCGTCCACGGTGTCGTCGTCCATGCCAGGAAATATGCATCTTCTCCGACTACCTTGAAACGAACCACGGCAGAACGTTCCTTTACAGTCTTATAACCCTGTGCAACCTCCTGTGAGGAAAGCGGGGTTCCGCAGCGCGGACAGTACGGTACGATTTTAAAGCCCTTGTACAGCAGTTTTTTATCCCAGATCTGCTTTAATGCCCACCACTCGGACTCAATGAAATTATCGTCATAGGTGACATATGGGTCATCCATATCTGCCCAGAAACCAACGGTTCCGGAGAAATCTTCCCACATTCCCTTATATTTCCATACGGATTCTTTGCATTTGCGGATAAATGGCTCCATACCGTATTCTTCAATCTGGTCTTTCCCGTTTAAGCCCAGCAATTTTTCCACTTCCAGCTCCACCGGCAGACCATGTGTATCCCATCCTGCTTTCCGAGGTACCATTTTCCCCTTCATGGTCTGGTATCTCGGTATCATATCTTTAATGACACGCGTCAATACGTGTCCGATGTGCGGTTTTCCATTTGCAGTCGGCGGTCCGTCATAAAAGGTATAGGTCTCACCCTCTTTGCGATTCTCCATACTCTTTTTGAAGATGTCATTTTCACGCCAGAATTTCTCTGTCTCCTTCTCTCTGTCTACGAAATTGAGATTGTTGTTTACTTTTTCGTACATGATTTTCCTCCTGAAATTAATTACCTGTCAGCATCCTGATCAGATTGCCATAGCTTTTGTACGCGAATGCGACAAGATCTTTCCTATAGAAGAACAAAAGTGTACTTCTTACACACCCGCATTCTACTGCTTCAAGCGTACAGCTTTTGTTCCGCGCGCGAAGCTGCGCATCTAAATTTTATTCTATAGAAAAATCATAACTTTCACACGTTAAAGTAACAAGACCTTTCTTATAGAATAAAAAAGACTTTCTGTCCGTAAAAGGACGAAAGTCTACCTGTCGTTAACCACCTTGTTACAACGTACTTAGATTGCTCTGCATACATGTCTTCCATAACGGGGAAGTTCCGTCAGCCTCTACTCACGGGATCCCTCCTGTTTTCGGACTGCGACTTGGAAGTGATATTCCTTCCTGGGCTACTCGTACCGGCTTCCACCTGCTCCGGCTCTCTTGGACTTTCTCTCAGGAATTACTGTCTTCGTCAACGTCTTTTCATATACTTAATCAGTATATCTCTTAGCAATATCCGTGTCAAGACCGTTCTTTCTGATATTTCGTCTGTCAATTTCCCCGAAAGCCAGATGAAACAGAATTCCTACCAGAACCAGTACTTTTTCTTAAGCAGAATGCTGCCCGCTGCAAGTGCTGCTGACACAAAGATTCCCACTGCAAGAATCAGGATACTCACTGGCATGGTCTGAAGCTTAACGGAGGTCAGCAGATAGGTACCTGCTGTATCAAGAGAAAGCACCTGCCCTTCTGCAACATCCAGTTTTTCATATTTTTCCTTGACCGGATTGTATAAATAGAGATAGCCCGGCGAATCTTCCGTTTTCAACTGAAGCTGTATGGTTCCCGGGAGATTATTTTCCTCTCCCAGTTCGAAGGAGATTCCGTTTTTCACCTTTTTCATGGAAAGATCGGTGTTCAGCTCATTTTCGTAGTTTACAATGTCTTTTCCATTTATTATCAGTGTGTAGTCGGACGATTCCAGCCGCAGCGTATTTCCACTTTCATACAGGGCTTTTAATATATTCTTTGACAGCACCGGATAATCTGCAATTTGAACTGTTAACTGTTTCTTTTCTCCAATACTGCTGATCAGCGTACTCTCCTGATTGGAAGAAATTACATTGGCAGCATCTTTTATCTCTGCTTCGGAAGTCGGAATCTGGGATTCTGTTGCGCTTTCCGCATTCACAATTACTGTTACAGCATTGCTCATATCACCATTGGAAACAAGAATCGTCGTACTCCCGGTCTGTTTTGCCGTGACAAGACCACCGGAGGATACAGACGCGACGCCGGTATCGACGGACTGATAGGTAATGGACTGTGATGTCCCGGACGGCTGCGCCTGTGCAGAAAGCTGGCAGCTTTCCCCGCACCCCAGCACCACATACGTGCTGCTGATATTGATTGCGGTCGTCGCAATTTTTACGGTAAGCGGAACCGTCTTTGTCACATTTCCAGCCTGTACCAGAATCTGTACATTTCCAGGTGCTATCCCCTTTACTTCACCCGTGGAGCTTACGGTTGCAACTGCAGTATTACTGGATGTATAGGTGACGGCTGAATCGGTTGCCGCGGAAGGGAGCACTGTTGCCGTTAAGGTCATGGTCTTATCCACTGCCAATTCATCTTCATAGTCCGCAATCTCAATATCTGTGACTGCAACACTTGTCTGTGTGCTTTCCGTACTTTCTGCGGACGCTTCTTTCACAGTAAGCAAAAAACTCTCCCTGACTTTCAGACACACTGCACGAATGGTTGTGGTTCCGGGCTTTAACGCCGTGATCCTTCCCATTCCGTTTATCTTTGCAACACTCTCATCACTGGATTCATAAGTAATCGCCGGTGTTGTCGTACTGGCCGGAAGCACCGTCACAGTCAGAAGCTGTTTATCCCCCACCGTCATCGTGGTCTGGTAATCCCCCAAATCCAGCTCTGTCACTTCATTCTCTGTTTCATCCGCTGTCTCTTCTGCCCCCGCCAAAATGTTTCCAAATTCTGTGAAAGCGAATACGAACAGAACACAGGACAGAATCATTTTAATCATAACACTCTTTTTCATCTCATTTGTACCCCATGTAGTTCAAATCACCGTGCTTTTATCGCCCGGTCTATCTTGTCAATACGCCCAATGCTTCCAGTACATAGTCAAAATAGGTCACCTGATCATACCGTATCCGGGTCTCAACTGCCATTCCGTTTGACAGATTCACTTTATCCCCGTTCTTACTGATCAGGTAGGTGATATCCGGCTGAACCTGTACTTTAAAATAGGAACTTGAACTGCTCCCATCCTCACTCTGCGATACGCTTACATCGCTGTCCATGGACACCACTTTTCCGTCAACGGTTCCATAGACGCTCTGTGTCAGACCGGACACGGCGATATCCACAGAATCCCCCACGTGTACACGTGCGGCATCCGATGCCGAAACATAGGCCTGTATCAAATATTCATCCTGTTCGGATGCAATGCTTGCCAGTGCTGTCGTCGCCTGCACTGCCATTCCATTCTTATAGTCAGACAGCAGATGCAGTTTCCCCGTCGCATTTGCCGTTACAACATAATCCTGCTGTCCGCTGCTTATCGCACTCAGCTGCGCATCAATAGCGTCCAGCTGTGTCTGACATTCCTGAATCGATGTTTCCGCCGTTTTGATCGCAGTATAGTAAAGTTCTGTCACCTTGCTCTGATTTTTCACAAGTTCCGCCTGAATCTGCTCATCCGTATAGCCATAGGCCTGATAGGTACTGGTATCCACGGTCTGCTGTGCAACCTGACTTTTATAAGTCTCGTACTGGCTGTAATAGAGACTGTCCTCAGAATTGGACGAATCAAAGTAATTCGTATCGTCTTCAATGGATTTTACCAGTTTCTGATACTGGGAAATCTGTGTTTCATAGATCTCCTTCTGCCCTTCCAGCTGGTCTCCCTGCAGATCCAGATCGGTGCTCTTCACCGTAAACAGCGCATCCCCTTCCTCCACATTCTGTCCTTCTTTCATGGATACATCTGAAATCTCTCCGGTAAACGGCGACATCACATAATTCTTATTCGTGCTCTGAACGGTTCCGCTTGAGGTAATCATATAGTTTTTCGGAGTTTTGATACTCCAAATTACAACTGCCGTAAGAAGTCCTGTCACGAGCAGTATCATGATGTATCCGAATGCCGGAAGCTTTTTATCATATAGGAGCCTGCTGTCCTTTAACTGCTCCATGGTCTTTGTCTGTTTGCTCATAACATCTCTTCCCTTTTATCCGTTTTGCTTCCTTTCAAATCAATCGGCTCCATCTGCCTTCGGCATAAAAACATCCGCAATCATGCAATCCTCTTCTTTCTTATCTACGAAGATGGTATAGCTGTCCCCTCTTAGCGGAATCTCTTCCTCAAATGACGCCAGATTAATCTTATCATAGGCGAACTTCAGCTTCTCCTCAGGTCCCGTGTAGCGTACATACATGCAGCTTTTCACCCGCAGTACGGAATCCATGCGGTAGGGTTGCTCCACACTGTGCAGAAAGTTGCTGCATTGCCGGATCATCTTTATCTGTAACTGTGCCTGCCCCTGCTCGTCCAGTGTTACATTGGTATACTGAATTAACGGGCCGACCGGCTGCGAGCCCTTTACCCGGATGTAGTTTTCCATCTGTTCCATGTTCGCATTCAGATCTTCGAGTTCCTCCGTCTGGACTTCGTAGATCAGTGCATTGGTCAGCTTTAAAATTTTATCCTGACTTACTTGTAATTTAGGCATTTTTCTTCTCCTGCTTTGTCTACTAAATTTAACTATTTTCCTTTCATTTTTTCTACCAGAATTTTTACAAATTATTATATTTTCTCATTACTTTACATTAATCTCCATTTATTTTTATTAGGTGTGTCATAGGAGATTCTAACAATTTCATTTTTGACTCTTTAATCATAAAAGAATGATTTAACCCGCTCTCTACTTCTCTTTTATATTTATGATGGTTAATATAGAGCATGTAACAGCTGTTATTACCAACATAAGTAATGGTAAGAACGACTCACCTAATCCTTTAGTTTTTGCATTCCAAATTAGTAAAATTACCGATACAATTATAAATATCAGAATCATTAAAAAATATAAGACTGCCCTGCTCTTATTTTTAATTTTCATGTTTATTCTCCTAAAATCATGAAATTCCAATGTAGATTAAATATTACCGTCATATATTAAGGTTTAATTGTAATGATTTGAAAAGTGTGGAGAAAATTTAGAACATAATATATTTTCTCCACACTCCTCCTAGCTATAGTACAATTACTATGAATAATGCCCAAAGTATTGTTATAACAACACTCATAATTGCGCTTGTAATAGCTAGTTTTAAATATGTTGCTGACTTATTTTGCAGAAATTCATCCTTCTCTAACTCAAATCTCTTAAGATAATTATAACCGAGTTTCAAAAACAATATCATTCCGATCACAAGCATTACTATTACAAGAAGCCCCCAGTATATAGTACTGTCTTCATGCCTTACCTCCATATCTTCTACAATGTGATAGTATCGTTTGAGGGATCCTTATCAAATTTTTTTACTAATTGATCTTTCTAATCTGCTCTATCATCTGAACAACTTTCAGAATACTCTTGTAATATATTTTTATAATTGTTCATACTGTTAAAATATGTAACCCATGATATTATCATCAGTACACCAAGAAAGATATTTAAAGCCTCTATCACAATCATTTTAAAATTCTGTGGGTTCTCCATAAAGAAATTTAAAATGGTTAGATTTGGCGCAATGCTTACCACTGAAAAACAAATAGGTATAATCATATTTGGTTTTATTTTTTTTATTGTTTCTAATTCATCATTACGCAAAGCAATATCCATCTCTTTCTCCATCAATCAAATCAATTCCATATGTGATCAAACTTCCTATAGAGCCTCCAACAATTGACAAAATTGCATTAGCTATACCTGATAGAATTGAAGTTGCCAATTGAATTTTTGCACTCCGAAGAGCCTTATCAATATTAGTTCTGATATACACCCTCCCCAATTGGGCCAATTTTCCCACCTTACAAAGATTATTCATTGCAGCGAGTGCTGGAATAAGACATATTGAAACATCAATTACAGTTGCTACCACTGAAGATTGATTATACCAATGCTTTCCTAATCCTCCCCCTTCCACATACGTCATTTCCTCTTCATCCATAACAGCATAGCTGCTCGGCATTACCAATGCTCCGTCATAACAAAGTTCCATAATTCAATCTCCTTTTCTTCTTGTTTTTTCTGCTCCTGTTTGCAACCAGTCACAATGATTTATGTAAATGCACTTTACATCCAAAAGTAAAAAACTTTCTCCTCTTCCCATGTATAACTCAATTCATTTTCTACGGGCAATTCCGCCCCCTCCTTTGTATTGTACTGCTCTTCTCTCCTTATTTTAAAATACAACTGCTGCATTTCCCACAGTTAACAATATCATTGATATAATCCCTCAATAAAATAATATTTTACGTTTTAAAATGTTGCCCCCTAAGTTTTATCTACTTCAAATGCTTCAAAAATCTATTACTGTCTTTGCACATATACCGCTCTTACTTCTGGATATCTCTTCTATTGCTAAGCTTGGATTAGATTGAACAAATCTATTAAAATCAATCATTTTCCAAAAGACAAAGGTAAATTCTATTCGATTCCTGCACTTACCTTTATTCCCCATTACCACAATATTATAAGGTACAATGTATTTATCTGAAATCCAAAATAAAGATTTCAATTTCTTTTCTGCTTCTTCTATCTTTATTTTTCTAAAATCAAACGGTCTACCACCAATAATGGTTATTAACTGATTTTTATTTATAATCTCATAAATACTTTTTCTTTTATAATCATGTCTAAAAATTGTTAATGAAAAAATAATTATTAGCAATTCGTTCGTAACACATACAATCCAAAACCTACTATTCCATTCTTTTTTTGATAAAATTGGATAAATACTAAAAAGAATTAATACAATATTAGTAAAAATAATAAGTGCTCTTAACTTAGCTATACATTTAATTTTTACTATATAATATACAAGTAAATACACAAATGTCGTTACTACACCATAAATAAAAAACATATTATTTTCCATGCTTATTTTTACCCTCTATTCTCTTATATTGTCCATCCTTATCCTAATGCTATTTTTCCGTAGATAAATTAATTGTGTCACATATTTATCTGATGCTACTCCTACTACTCAATTGCTATTGCAACTAAAACACATGCCATAGCTGAGATTTCTTTATTAATCTATTTTTACCTTTTTCTTTTGGAATAAGGCATTAACTAGACTTACAAAAAACCCAATAATATTCCCATTTCCACATAATTCAAATTAAAATATTATTTAGCACAAACAGCAATTTCTAAACATATACCATATATTACAGTTTTTAATATCTCCTTATTCTTTAAATCATCAATTTTTTCAGAGATATTTTCAAATAATCTTAGTGGACTTTTTTAAGATATCAAAAATCTATTCAATTATTTTCAAGACTATAAACTAAGTAAAAATAATACCGCCATAATCAATGCAAAAATATAAAAAATGACTGCTTCCAATTTCTTACGCCTTGTATACATGATCCCTAAAAATAGTTGCATTGCAAAAACTATCCCTATTCTTATTATATTTGAAGTGTAAAAAGCTAACAGATTTCCCATCTGCATTAACGTTATAACAACTATTGATATTCCGCCTAAAAGCAGCAATACATACACAATACTTTTTTCTTTCATATCCGATTTTTCCTCCATACATTTTCGCCAATAGCTATTATTCTTTTCAATCTACCTTTTCAATGAGGTGATAACCAATATAATCCCTCAATCAAATAATATTTATGTTTTAAAATATTTATCACCATCTTATAGATCCTATTTGTGCCATACATCCTACAATTTGGAAATTAACCCCTCTATGATTAGCACCTATTCCGAAATATGAGGCATAGATAGCGGCACTTGCGGATAACACGCCTCCTACTAATGCACCAATCCCACACGATAAAAAGCCAGCAATCGTTCCTCCCATACCTGTAACTGCTGTTCCAGCCCATAGTGCGTTGGCTATATCACTACACTCTTTTGCCGTGAAGTAACCGGAGTATCCATACCATGTTTTTGTTAGGGAAACTCCTCCTTCCACATACGTCATTTCCTCTTCATCCATTACAGCATAACTGCTCGGCATTACCAATGCTCCGTCATAACAAAGTTCCATAATTCAATCTCCTTTTCTTCTTGTTTTTTCTGCCCCTGTTTGCAACCAGTCACAGTGATTTATGTAAATGCACTTTACATCCCAAAGTAAAAACTTCCTCCTCTTTCTAGGTATAACTCAATTCATTTTCCTCCGGCAGTTCCGCTTCCTCCTTCGTATCGTTCTCTTCTTCTCGTTTTATCTTAAAATTCCCCTGCTGCATTTCCCATAATTCAGAATAGCGCCCGCGCTTTTCCAGCAGCTCTTCATGTGTTCCCTTTTCAATGATCGTACCCTGATCCATTACGATAATCACATCACAGTTTTTTACGGTTGCAAGACGATGTGCAATAATCAGCATGGTTTTCTTCTGAAACCGGTTATAGATCATATCGAAGATAATATTTTCGGTGCCAAAGTCCAGATTGCTGGTGCTTTCATCCAGAATGTAAAAATTGTTCTTTTTCAGAAATGCCCTGGCCAGCGCAATCCGCTGCTTTTCCCCGCCGCTTAAACCGTTCCCAGCCTCCTCCAGATACGTGTAATACTGCATTGGAAGCTTTTTGATAAACGCATGGGCATCCGCAGCCTTTGCTGCCTCCTTTACTTCTTCTAACGTGGCATTCATCCGACTGACGCGGATATTGTCATAGATGCTCTTTGAAAACAATTCTATGCTCTGGGGCACATAGGAGATTGCCCGCCGCAGAGACTGGTTGCTGTACTCCTGTATATCCACCCCGTCGATCAAAATCTCGCCGCTTTCCGGTTCATAATACTTTAACAGCAGCTTGGCAATTGTGGATTTCCCGCTTCCGCTTGCACCCACCAGTGCCACTTTTTTTCCTTTTGGGATCGTAAAGCTGATATCGGAAAGTACCGGTTTACGGTTTCCGTAACGGAACGTCACATGCTTCAGTTCAATATCCCCGTCTGCTTTTTCCAACTCCTGATACATCTGAGAGACATTCGGCATGGTTTCCAAAAGGGACGGCATGCCATTTGATGCGGACGCCTCCGCGTGCATCGACTGCTCCTGCTCATAATCGAGAATCTCCGTCATGCGCCGCATGGAGATATTGGCCTCCTGTATCTGCAGCTGAAGTCCTACCAGCCTGCCTACGGGGTCCATAAAATATCCGGACAGTGTCATAAACGCCATCATGCTTCCCAGTGTAATATCATTCTGAATCACCTGCATGATTCCGAAATACATCAGAATCAGATTTCCGACAGTAGAGATCATGCTGGATACAGAGCCCTGTATATTTGACAGCATTCCTTCCTTGAAACTGATTCTGAGAGAACGGATGTATTCCCGCTCAATCAGTTCCAGCTCTGTCTCCTCATTGGCATTCCCCTTGATGGTCTCAACGGCTCGCAGGCCTTCAATAATCTGAGAATTTAAGACAGCACCCTGCTGCATCTGCTCTTCGTTGATCTTTTTGTAAGGCTGTTTAAAGAGAAAAATCAATAAGATACTGATGATCGTCATAAACAGAATGATCACAAACAGAGTCGGATTCATTTTGAACAGAATGACCCCGGTAATCAGTGCTGTACTGATATCCAGAATGAGTGTAAGTGCTATATTGGTAAAAATATTTTTTATTGTAAATGCATCGGAAAACCGGGTGATGATATCACCTGTTTTTCTGGATGCAAAAAACTTCATAGGCAATTTATAAATATGTTCAAAATAGCCAAGCATCAACGGGATGTCGATCTTTTGTGACAGATAGAGCATCATCCACTGACGCACAAAGCCCATCAACACCTGTATTACGGCAATTACCGCAAAAATAAGCAGCATCATAAGCAGCGTATTTTTCAGTTTGTAAGGCAGTATTTCATCCATAATAATTTTATTGAACAACGAGGATACAATGCCGAGAACCGTTAATAAAACGGATGCCAGAATCGAATACACAAACAGCTTTTTCTGCGGGAGCAGGAGCCGGACAAAACGGTCAAACATTTTTCCGCCTTTGATTTTTCCTCCGGCAAATGATTCATTTGGTTTTAACAGCAGCATCACACCGGTGAAATTTTTATAGAATTCCTCAATCTCCATTCGAATCAGATCTTTTGCAGGATCGCCGAGAATCACATATTTTTCTGTGATCTTAAACAGGACGACAAAGTGACTCAGTCCTTCTTTTGTGGTAATATTGGCAATTGCTGGAAGCGTATATTTGCTTAAAAATCCCTCTCGATCCACCCTAACCGCCTGCGACGTAAATCCAAGCGTATCTACACATTTACTGAGTCCGATCAGATTCGTACCCTTGATATCCGTTCCCATCAGATCCCTCAGGCGGGTGATCGTTGTCTCTTTCCTATAGTGCAGGCAGACCATTGCGAGGCATGCTGCCGCACAGTCTGTGGCATCCTGCTGTTTCACATATGTATATCTCATAACACTTTTATCCCCTAATCTGCAACTATGCCGGTAACGTTACCGGCCTAAATTTTATAACGTATTTTATAATGTAATATAATTTCTGGTAAATTGCTTTTTGTATCCTATTTTCTCTTTTTTTCGTTGCTTTTTGTTGCTTCTTATTGCTTTTATTATATTTGACATTTTTCTATATCAAATTATGATAAAAAACTTCGAACCTACCCGTTTCTGTTTTACTCACTAAAGCGGTACATCGATCTTTTATTCTATCGCATATTACAGCTTTCATAAGTTCATGCAATAAGGTCTTTTCCGGGCATCATGACCACCCTAGTGTTTATACATCCATTCGGGTCAGTTTACAAAGATCTATACGCAGACCGTGAAAAGGACTGCTTACAACAAACAGGCTGCACACTCCTGCCGGGAGTATGCAGCCTGTTTGTTGCCGGGAATTCCAACGGGGCTTGCCCCATGGCTGACGGAATAGGTGTAGTCTTATAACCTGGTTTTAAGCCTATTTACATCTGTTCTACTTCTTCTAAAGTTTTTCTAAGATGTATCAGTATTTCCGTATCCTCATTATGATGAAACTGATTTGCAAACTCTCCAAAGTACTCAATAAAACCACCTAGAATCAAGATCATACTTTCTTTTGATAAATCTAAATCTACACTCTTATTGCATTGGTTCCACAACGCTTTGGTAGAAACACTGGCTGACTTGGCTGTTTCATATCTAAAATTCACTTCTTCTTTTTCTTCCTCATCCAATTCATCCATAAAGTCAATCATTGCCTTATCCATTTCTTTATTCCAAATTGAAGACTTAAATATAACGGATTTTATCCTTTCAAATTGCAACTCACTAAAGTTCAGCGTTTCTTTGAGATTATTTAATTTTACTTTAGCCAGTTCTAATGCTTTTTCTTTTTTAGTCATTTTGATTTTTCTCCTTTACAGTTTTCATTATCTATCAAAAATTCATAAGAGATCATTCACTATCACAAAATCCACTACATAACTTTGGAGCGTGTATTTATTTGTTCGTCACAATCATCTTTCAATAGATGCTTCATTGATGTTTTGCTCTTCATCTTCTCTTAAATTTTCTTCTTCCTAATTTTTTAAAATATACCTTCCGTGCCCAAAACAAAAAATCATAGATTGTTCCGATTATGACACATTGATTTCATAGCAATCGTGCATATGGGGTTCTGGTTTTAAGTTGTAATATTGTCTGAGTCATTCTAATTTCTCTCTTACATTTGAGTGTATCATGAACCGGATGTGAACACAATCACCGCACACCTGCATAGCAGTTGGTTTATATTTCGCATGCTTGTATACTCAACAGGGACACGACCTAAAAATCAAAAAAATTGCTGCCCGTATTGGACAGCAATTGCACTTTTATTTAATTTTCCGGTTCTATCGAATGTGGATATTTCCCAATTAGCAGATGGTGTAAATCCATCCTTTCGGAGCCTCGATCGCTCCCATCTGGATTCCGGTCAGAGTCTCATACAGCTTTTTCGTTACCGGCCCCATCTCACTCATACCTGCTGGGAAGCAGATCTCTGCATCCTTAGAAACAATCTTGCCAACCGGTGAAATAACTGCAGCCGTACCACAAAGCCCAGCCTCTGCAAAATCCTTCAGCTCATCTAAGTACACTTCTCTGTGTTCTACCGTCATTCCCAGATAATGTTCTGCAACATGCATCAAGGAACGGCGTGTAATAGACGGCAGAATCGAATCTGATTTCGGTGTTACCAGTTTATTATCCTTTGTAATAAAGATAAAGTTGGCTCCGCCTGTCTCTTCTACCTTCGTTCTCGTCTGCGGATCCAGATATACGTTTTCATCAAAACCATCTTCATGCGCCGTCACAATTGCATGAAGGCTCATCGCATAATTCAATCCGGCTTTAATATTTCCTGTTCCATGCGGTGCCGCACGGTCAAAATCACTGACACGGATCGTCAACGGTTTCACACCGCCTTTAAAATATGGTCCTACCGGTGTCGCAAATACACGGAACTGATATTCATCTGCCGGTTTTACACCGATGACCGGGTTGGTCCCCATCATATATGGACGGATGTATAACGTTGCTCCGGAACCATATGGCGGTACATAAGCAGTATTGGCCTCCACCACTTTCTGAATTGCATCCAGAAACCGATCCTCCGGAAATACGGGCATTTCCAATCTTTTTGCGGAATCGGAAAGACGGCTTGCATTTAAGTCCGGGCGGAATGTCACAATATGTCCATCCTCCGTTGTATATGCTTTTAACCCTTCAAAAACGGTCTGTGCATACTGGAACACACCTGCGCACTCATTTAATACAATGTTGGCATCGTCAATCAGTTCTCCCTTGTCCCATGCCCCGTCTTTGTAGTTGGACACATATCTCTTATCGGTCTGCATATAGCCGAAACCAAGATTTGACCAGTCCAAATTTTTCTTTTCCATGATAATTTCCTCCATTCATAGTTTATATGATTGCAGTATATCTCTCTCGATACGCTGTAATATGACAGCAAGCATACTATAACTTTCTGTTATAATTTTCTTGATATATATTATTTTATCCTATTGTATTACAGCATATTTTATTTGTAAAGTGTGAAATACGCTCAAGTTTATACGAATTATGTATCTCTGTCATTCCCTACGGTTATTTGAACAAAATCTTTTCTTCCGGAGAATAGAGTGTGAACGCATTTTTGTTCCGCGCCCGAAGCTGCGCATCTAAATTTTATTCTATCGGAAAATCGCAGCTATCATACGTTAATATAACAGGGCATTTCCTATAGAATATAAAAGGCACCGCCTGGTCAGATTGACCGGACAGCACCTTCGCATTTTTACAGATACATGATTTTTTCACTATCAAATATTTTCGCCAATCCGGCTGCAAGCAGGAACGTGTATACCAGATTGCTGACAACCGTAATTACGATATCCACCGGAGCATACGTAAAGGAAAAGATACCATTCATACACTGTACACTGTTATAAAACGGGATCAGATACCAGTAAGGCTCTTTCGAAGCACCGCTGCTTACCATGGAACTCACGGCGACTAGCAGGATCACGATCATAAGCGGTACCATACTTGTGCCGGCCTCCTTCACGCTCTTGGCAAATGCGGAAATGATTGACATGGCAGCCACCATTACAAGCACCGTCGTTAAAATGACCAAAAGTAATACGACATAGTCAGAGACCTGATAAACACTGGCATTCATCGTATCGGACGCGCCACCCATCAGATTTGGGAGGGAAAGCATTGTTCCGAGAAAACTCGATAGTCCGCTTAAAAGTCCGATAACTCCAAGACTGATGATTTTTCCCACTGCCAGCTGACTTCTTTTCATCGGGGTTACGAGCAATGTCGCTATCGTACCGCGCTCTTTCTCTCCGGCAATGGACTCCGGTGCAATTGCCATACAACCGCTGTATAGGAACATCATCATCAGCATCGGCAGCATCATTGCGAAAATCTGTCCGGTTTCATCTTTGTCGGATGCCATATCATAGGTTTTATCTCCGCTGTTAATATCAAATTTATTGGACAGTACCGCTTCATAGGAATCGAACATCTCCGTCAGCATCTGATATGCGGTCTGTGATTCTGTTCTGGTCGAATTGTAGTACATCTGAATCTCAGGTGCTTTTTCTGTTGCAGTCTGAGAGTCGTATGCGGCAACTGCCTGATCAAAATCTTCCGGAAACACGACAAGCAGATCCGAATTCTTATCTTTGATCTCATCCTGAATCTTTTCTTCCCCACCGCTTTCGACTGTTTTGACGTCCGCACTCAAGGAATCAAAGGCTGCTTCCATGGACTGCGGCATATTTTCTACGGAAATCTCATAGACATAATCTTCGTCCGTGGTCAACTGACTCATCAGTCCCTGCCCCATGAAGGTATACAGTGCGTAAATCATAATACCCGGCATCAGGATCGTTGTAAAAACCAACCGCTTATCGTAAAAAAACCGCACAAATTCCTTTTTTATAATCGTCAGAATATTATTTCTCATTGCACCTCACCCACCGTTTCTTCATAGATTTCAAAGAATTTCTCCTCAAGTGTCTTCTCTCCAGTGACATTCTGCAGCGTATCACACAGTATCATGGTTCCATTGATGATAATACCAACTCTGTCACATATTTTCTCAATCAGGTTGAATATATGGGTGGAAACAATGATACTCTTTCCATCCTTCTTGAGTTCAAGCAGAAAATCTGTTACCACTTTCGCTGTGATAACATCGAGTCCATTGGTCGGTTCATCAAAAATTATGATATCCGGGTCATGTACGAGTGAGATCACAAGAGAAACCTTCTGCTTCATACCGGTGGAAAGATTCCCCACCTTTACTTCTTTAAATTCTGATATTCCAAAACGGTCAAACATCTTCTTTTTTCGTTCTTCCCGGACAGCCGGTTCCACACCGTATAGATCTGAAAAGAAGTCATACAGATAATTTGGTGTAAAAAACTGCTCCAGCTTCAATTCACTGGTCAGAAAACCAATCTTTTTGCGTACATCTTCCGGATCTTTTACAACGCTGCTGCCCTGGACAATCGCATCCCCCGCATCCGGCTTAATCAAAGTTGCCAGCATACGCAGTGTCGTTGTCTTGCCCGCGCCGTTCGGCCCCAGCAACCCAAATACTTCTCCTTTATATGCTGTAAAAGAAAGGTCTCTGACTGCAACACGCTTTTTTTCATGTGTCTTTTCCAGTTTCTGCTGCTTTTTTGACAAGATAAACGTCTTGCCAAGACTTTCTACTTTTAGAATTTCTTCCATATCTTAATCTCCCATCTCTTCGCTCTGTCATTTTATGGATGTAAAGCCTGCTTTACAATTGATTATACCATGTTGCATATAGATGTCAAGTGTACTTTACATTTTTCTGTTTTGCAAGTAACTGCATTTTTTTCAGAAAGAACAAAGGTGTACTTCAGCTTTCATAAATTCATGTAACCGGATTTGTCCTGTAGAATAACAAAGAGCCCTGAATTCAGGGCTCTTTGGTTGACACTATTCATCTAAAATGTGTTATCGTTCTGGTCATAGTCATCGCTGTAGTCATCGCCGTAGTCATAATTATTGTTATACAGCTGATCCTCATACTGCTGCATGTAAGAATCAAAATTCGACAGATTTGAGAGATTGCTCATACTAAATCCCATAACGATCCAGAAAATAATCATCGCAATCAAAGAACATCCGGCCGTAATCAGACCTCCGATTGCCATTCCTTTTCCGTTCCCACGGACCAGCTGGACAATTCCGAAAATAATTGCAAGTATGGCAAGCGGCACATTCAGGCAAAAAGTACAGAATGTCACCAATGCAATGATACCAAGCACCAGTGAGGCAATACCAAAGCCGACACCGCCTTCCGGTTTCTCCTGTTGTGGACCTGTTCCATAATTATATTCCGGCTGTTCCTCCGTATTCTGCTGCGAATACGGTTCCTGTCCGTTCATTTCTTCATACATAAATGTCTCTCTCCTAAATTAATACTGAAGGCTATTCAGTGCTGACGAACTAAAAAATGCAACTCCGCCTAATATCGCAAGAATTATAACTACAACAAGAATAAGTGCAATGATACTGCATACGATACCGGCTGTAGCCATACCGCTCTTTGCATTTTTCTTATTGTACATAATTCCAAGAATCAGACCGATAATCGCACATGGGATACTAATGTACCAGATGCAGCTGAGAACAATTGCCACAATGCCAAGTACCATGGATGCCACTGCCATTCCTTTTCCGCCCTGTGGAGCATTTCCATTTGAATTTTCAGTGCCATATCTTTCTTCTACGACTGTTTCCGTTACCGGTGTTTCTGTTCCATTTTCATTGTAATTTTCTTCACTCATGCTAAAATCCTCCATTGGTATGTAAATTCATTCTCAATCATTGTAACAAATGTGCTTTTCCATTACAAGGAATTTATAAACTTTCTATAAACTTTTTTGAGACCACCCCTATATTTCTTTTGCAAAAAATCTGCAAAGTGGGTATAATAACCATAATTCTGTCAACAGAACTTGCATTTTTAAAAGAGGATCACTATAATCTATTGACAAGACATCTGTAAATACGTGTGAGAAAGAAAGGAGAGGAACTGCAACGAATGCCTTAACGCAGTTCCAACAGTTTTATGAGTACGTTAAATTTGACATTATTGACAGATTTGTATGAAATGACAATGATGCAGGGCTACTTTAAGACCGGTAAAAAGGACATTGCTGTTTTTGACGCTTTTTATCGCAGCAATCCATGTGACGGAGGTTATGCCATCTGTGCCGGTCTCGACCAGATGATCGACTATATTAAGAACCTCCATTTCGATGCGGAAGACATTGCTTATTTGAGAAGTTTAAAAATATTTGAAGAGGATTTTCTGGAATATCTGAACAATTTCAAATTCTCCGGGGATATTTACGGCATCCCGGAAGGTACGCTTGTATTTCCAAGAGAACCTCTTATAAAGGTGGTAGCTCCGATCATGGAAGCACAGCTGATTGAGACGGCGGTGCTCAACATTATCAACCACCAGAGTCTGATTGCAACGAAGGCTGCCCGTGTCTGTCATGCCGCAAAGGGCGACGGCGTAATGGAGTTCGGTCTTCGCCGTGCGCAGGGGCCGGATTCCGGAACTTACGGTGCAAGAGCTGCTGTCATCGGCGGCTGCAAAGGGACTTCCAATGTGCTTGCCGGACAGATGTTTGATGTCCCGGTCCTTGGGACACATGCACACAGCTGGATTATGAGCTTCCAGGATGAATATACCGCATTTAAAACATATGCCGCACTCTACCCGGGTGCCTGCATTCTCCTCGTAGATACTTATGATACTTTAAAATCGGGTATTCCAAATGCCATCCGCGTCTTCCAGGAAATGCGCGAACAGGGCATCCCGCTGACTTACTACGGAATCCGGATGGATAGCGGGGACCTTGCTTATCTTTCGAAAGAAGTCCGTAAAATGCTGGATGCAGCCGGCTTCCCGGATGCGGTGATTTCAGCTTCCAATGATCTGGATGAATACCTGATCGAAAGTTTAAAAATTCAGGGGGCAACCATTACCTCCTGGGGTGTCGGAACCAATCTGATCACCTCCAAGGACAACCCTGCTTTTGGCGGTGTTTATAAATTGGCTGCTATACAGGATGAAAACGGGGAATTTATTCCAAAGATCAAATTATCCGAAAACATCGAGAAGGTGACGAATCCGGGAAATAAGACCATTTACCGTATCTATGATAAGAGAACAGGGAAAATCCGTGCCGATCTGATCTGTCTGGTCGGTGAGGTTTTTGATGACAGCAAAGACCTGAAACTGTTCGATCCGAATGCGCCATGGAAAAAGACAAGAGTGAAAGGCGGCTCCTACACGCTGCGTGAACTACTGGTTCCGATCTTCCAAAGCGGCAACTGTGTCTATGAATCTCCAAGTGTTATGGAAATCCAGGCAATCTGCAACAGGGAAAAGGAAACCATCTGGGATGAAACAAAGCGTTTTGTCAATCCCGCTGAGATCTATGTTGACTTATCCGATAAACTGTATCAGATCAAAACAGAGCTGCTGAATCAGGATCATAACGAAGAATAAGAGAATAAAAGGAGCAGAAACCGCAATGGTTCCTGCTCCTTTTTCATTTTCTTCATTCCACTGAAATCGGATCAGTTAAATCCAACGATTTTCTGTGTCAGTTTGTATGCGGCCACTGAAATTTTTCTGCCGCCCTTTCCCGGAAGATTCATGGTCTGTCCCATAATCCCCTGTCGCAGGCGGTAAAACAGACGAATGTCCTTCTCCTTAATATAGTGCCAAAGCTCCCGCTTCTTCTCCAGATTTTCTTCGGTTCCGGATCGGATACACATAACAGTTGAAATCACTGTAATAATCTCCAGATAATTGAACATATATTTCCGCAGTTTCCGGTCTGCGATCTTCCAAAGATCGATATCATCGATCATAATCTTATTCACTTTAATCTGCTGGTCGATTCTTCCGATCATCACCTTTTCATTTACGGACTGATCATCCCTTCCGATAAAATAGCGGTAAAAATCAACATTCAGATAATACATGGTCTTTACAGACGGAAGGGGTTTATATACAAAAATATTATCTACATAAAAGGTATGTCTTGGAAGTTCAAGTCCACATTCCCGCAGCAGTTTCGTCCGATAAATAACAGAATGCATCAGGATATATCTTCCCTTTGGCATATGCCGGACATCTCCCCAGGAAAAGATCTCCTCCTGCGGAAATTCCTTTGTGTAACGCATGACCCGCTTGTGCTTCACACCTTGTTTTTCATAAACAAAGTTGCTGATCATCATATCGAGTGTCCTGCTTCCACCGCTCAGTTCCGCCAGCTTCTCTAAAATTTTCCCATATGCTTCCGCGTCTACCCAGTCGTCACTGTCCACGACTTTAAAATACAGACCGGACGCATTTGCAATTCCTGTATTTACGGCTGCACCGTGTCCGCCGTTTTCCTGATGAATGGCCTTTACAATTGTCGGATAGCGCTTCTGGAAGGAATCTGCAATCTCCGGCGTGGCATCTTTGGAACCGTCATCTACAATCAATATCTCAACATCCTCGCCTCCCACAAGCAGGGAATTCACACATTTTTCCATATAATCCTGTGAGTTATAGCATGGTACAGCAATTGATAATAATTTCATCTTTGTTCTCCTTGAAACCCTTTTTTATTACCATCGTTTTTATTTTCTTTCATTATACACATTTGCTCTTTATATTCCAAATCCTTTTTTCTTAGGTTTTTATGAATACGGTATGCATGTTTACAAAATGTTCATATATAATTTACAGCCTAATCATACTTTTTCCACAACAACTTCACAAACAGCGTTTATACTCAATCTTAAGTTAAGAGAGTCAATACCAGTTGCTTTCAATCATTTTTTCATAAACCTCGCATCTTGCGAGGTTCCTCCCAGCAACCAGTGATTTATATCACTTATACATAATAAATCTTTTTCATATGAAAAGGCCGGTGGTTTCCACCGGCTTCCTCTTTTCCCGTGTGGCTTTCATGCACTATCGTTCTTTCTCCGCTTCCCTGAATTTTTTATTACCAAGCAGTATGTTCACATAATTCGTATACTTTTCAAATGCCGATGGAATCGGATAGCGCTCCCTGGTATCTTCCGGCTCTACAAAAAGAAGTCCCTTTTCTTTCTCTTCCAGTGCGGCCACCTTGATTACATACCCGGTCATATGCCATTCAATATGAGAAAATATATGCTTTGCATCCGAGATCTTTTGAATCCGCACCGGTATCAGTTTCTTTTCTTTCACATAATCCAGTGCCTCTTCCTCCGTGATATGACCTTCTAAATTTGGGAATTCATACATCCCTGCCAAAAGACCTTTCCCCGGTCGCTTTTGTAATACAAACCGTTCTCCATCCCGAATCACCAGAATGGTCCGTTCTTCAATCCTTCTTGGCTTCGCTTTGCTTTTCACCGGAATCCATCCCGTTTTATTCTGCGCTCTCGCCAGACAGAGATCCTGCCATGGGCATTCTCCGCACAGAGGCTGACCGTTTGGCACACACACCGTTGCCCCAAGTTCCATCAGTGCCTGATTAAATGCACCTGCTTTGCCCTTTGGGATAACGGCGCGCAGTCTTTGCTCCATATCATTTTTTACCGACTGTTTCATAATATCCGACTCATCCGCAGTCACTCTTGTGATGACCCGAAGTACATTTCCATCTACGGCCGGTACCTCAATTCCGTATGCGATGGATGCAACCGCACCTGCCGTGTAATGACCAATTCCTTTTAATTTCTGCAGCTCTTCATAGTCTGCCGGAATTTTCCCGTTATATTCCTCCATAACCGTTTTTGCGGCAATCTGCATATTCCGGACCCGATTATAATAGCCAAGTCCCTCCCACAGTTTTAACAGTTGTTCCTCGGGACATTCCGCCAGAGCCCGGATGTCCGGCAAAGCTGTTACAAAGCGCTCAAAATATGGCTTTACAGCCTCTACTCTGGTCTGCTGAAGCATAATTTCAGACACCCAGACGCGATAGGGCGTAGGTTCCTCACGCCACGGCAGTATCCGGGCATGACCGGCAAACCAGTCAAGCAGCGGTTGCGGCAACTGTGTTAAATCAAATTCGTTTCCCATAGATTTCTTCCTTTTCTGATGATCTACCGATCAAACTGTTTCAAAAATTCTGCTATTTTATCGAGGCACTGGCGGATAATCTCTTTGGAGTATGCATAAGAACATCGAATATATCCATCTCCACACTGCCCGAACGCATCTCCCGGTATCACTGCCACTTTCTGCTCCAGAAGCAGCCTCCTGCAAAACTCCATGCTGCCAAGCCCCGTTTTCCGAATGGACGGAAACACATAAAATGCACCTTCCGGCACAATCACATCCAGTCCCATTTTCTGAAATCCATCGACCATAAGCCGGCGGCGCTCATCATACTCCTGACGCATACCTGCGATTTCCTCCTCACGCTTCGAACTGGTCAGCGCCTCCAATGCCGCAAACTGACTGGTCGTCCCCGCAGACATCGTCGTAAACTGGTGAATCTTATTCATATGGAAAATCACATCTTTCGGACCTGCCGCGATTCCCATTCTCCAGCCGGTCATTGCAAAAGACTTGGAAAAACCGCTTAATACTACGGTTCGCTTCTGCATTCCGGGCAGTGAGGCAATTGATACATGCTTTTTTCCATAGGTCAGTTCGGCGTAGATTTCATCACTGATCACAAATAGATCGTACTTTCTGACAATCTCAGCTATCTCCTCCAGATCTTCTTTTTCCAGAATCGCTCCGGTCGGATTACTCGGAAACGAAAGCAGAAGAACCCGGGATTTCCCGGTGATCCGTTCTTCCAACTGTCTGCCGGTCAGACGGAATCTGTTTTCTGCTTTCATTTCTAAAGAGACAGGAACTCCCTGACACAATTCAATGCATGGAATATAAGAAACATAGGACGGTTCCACCACCAGAACCTCATCGCCCGGATTTACCAGCGTACGAAGTGCCAGGTCAATTCCCTCACTGGCCCCCATCGTAATTAGTATTTCCTCTCTTCTGTCATAATACAGATTAAATTTTTCCAGATAATCGGCACATGCAGCACGCAATTCCACCGTACCTCTGTTGTCCGTATATTTTGTTTCTGCACGCTTTATGGAAGCAATCGCAGCATCCCGCACATGCTCCGGTGTCGGAAAATCCGGCTCACCTACACCAAGAGAAAGTGCGCCGTCCATCGTATTGGCTATGTCAAAGAAATCTTTTATTCCGGAATCCGGCATTTCTCTTACTATTTTTGATAGGTATGACTTCTTCATTGCAAATCCTCCAGAATCAGTTCTCTTCGGACATTATACCACATCGTTTTCAAAATACTACTTCTTATTGACAAACACGGCGTGAAGCGATATATTATTTATACATATGTTCGTTAAAAATTTATCAATTATATTCCAGGAGGTTTTTATCCAATGAACAACTTAAAGTTAGAAGTTGAAAACGAAATCGCCGTTCTTTCGATTACAAGACCGGCCGCATTAAATGCTCTGAATTCTGAAACATTAGATGAACTGAATGAAGTTCTTACCGAGATTGAGGGAAGAGACGACATCAAAGTTGTAATCTTAACCGGCGGTCCGGATAAAAAGGGAGAAGAATTCAAGTCTTTCGTTGCCGGTGCAGATATCTCCGAGATGGTGAATTTCTCTGCGGCAGAGGCAAGAGCATTCGGGAAAAAGGCATCTGTTCCATTCTTCAAACTGATGAACATGAGACAGGTTACCATAGCAGCGGTAAACGGCTTTGCACTTGGCGGTGGATGTGAGATTTCCATGGCATGTGATATCCGTATTGCATCTGAAAATGCAAGTTTCGGCCAGCCGGAATGCGGCCTTGGTATCATCCCAGGTTTCGGCGGCACACAGAGACTTGCCCGTCTGGTAGGTATGGGACGTGCAAAAGAACTGATCTTCACCTGTGACAGCATCGATGCTGCGGAAGCTTATCGTATCGGCCTGGTAAATAAAGTTGTAGCAAAAGAGGAATTAATGCCGACTGCAAAAGCAATGGCAGCAAAGATTATTTCCAAAGCAAGCTATGCCGTATCGATCGCAAAGGCTGCCATCAACAATGGTTATGACATGGATATCCAGAATGCGGTTGAGATGGAAGCAAACCTCTTTGGAATCACCTGCTCCACGCACGATAAAAAAGAAGGAATGACTGCCTTCCTCGAAAGACGTAAAGCAGAATTAACTGATTTTTAATACAGACATTCCCAAAATAGAAAACTGCGTTACGGCCTCACGGCGGTACGCAGTTTTTTTCATTTTTCGGATGATTCCTGCACCTTATGGTACAAAAAAGATTATTTATGTTATAATGAACGGGATTTAACATCCAATATCAGGGATATTCTATAGACAAGTTCGAGGAGGACAGAATCATGATCAAGAAAACCATTGGTTTCATCGGATGCGGTAATATGGGAAGTGCGATGATTGGCGGTATCCTATCGTCCGGTCTGCTGCCTGCATCCCAGCTGATCGCCAGCGCCAGAACCGAAGCAACTTTAAAAAAGCTGCAGGACGCATACCACATTGAAACAACCTGTTCGAATACAGAAGTTGCAAAGAAAGCTGATATTCTCTTTCTTGCTGTCAAACCATATCTGTATGAGACTGTTATTAAAGAAATCAGGGATGAAGTATCCAATGACGATATTATTGTCTCCATCGCTGCCGGACAGAGTATCGAACGCATCGAAGGAGCTTTTGGCAAAAGTGTCAAGCTCATCCGCACGATGCCGAATACACCGGCCATGGTACTGGAGGCCATGTCTGCCATCTCACCGAATGAGAATGTATTACCGGGAGAACTTTCCATGATTCTGGATATCTTTGAAAGCTTCGGAAAGGCAGAAGTCATTCCGGAATCCTTAATGGATGCCGTTACCGGTGTCAGCGGTTCTTCTCCGGCCTATGTATATCTGTTTATCGAAGCCATGGCAGATGCTGCTGTTGCCGATGGCATGCCGCGTCCGCAGGCTTACAAATTTGCGGCACAGTCCGTACTAGGAGCCGCAAAAATGGTACTTGAGACCGGAAAACACCCGGGCGAATTAAAGGATGCCGTATGCTCTCCGGGCGGAACCACAATTGCTGCTGTTGCAAAACTGGAAGAGGGCGGACTCCGCAGCACTGTGATTCAGGCGCAGAATGCATGCACCGCCAAATCAAAGGAAATGAGCAGATAAGGCTGTTTCGTTTCCTGCCAGCTGAAAAAGAAAAGAGGTACAACTATGTGGGCGAATGAAAGTGTTTTTTATCAGATTTATCCTCTTGGTTTTTGCGGCGCTCCATTTGAAAATGACGGCCGCCCCGAACATCGGATCTTAAACGTCATTGACTGGATCGGACATATCAAACGGCTCGGAGCAAATGCCATCTATTTTTCTCCTGTTTTTGAGTCCGATACACATGGATACAATACAAGAGATTACCAGAAGATCGATACACGGCTTGGAACCACGGAAGACTTTCAGCTGCTGTGCGAGCAGCTTCACCTTGCCGAAATCAAAGTTGTTCTGGACGGTGTCTTCAATCACGTAGGCCGTGGCTTCTGGGCTTTTCAGGATGTTCTGGAAAAGAGATGGGACTCTCCTTACAAGGACTGGTTCCATATCAATTTTGACGGCGACTCCAATTACGACGACGGTCTCTGGTATGAGGGCTGGGAAGGGAATTACGATCTGGTCAAACTGAATCTGCAAAACGAAGAGGTCATAGAACACCTTTTTGAGAGTGTCCGCTTCTGGATCGACACGTTTGCGATTGACGGACTGCGGCTCGACGTCGCCTACTGTCTCGATCACGATTTCATCCGGCGCCTGCGCAAATACTGCGACTGCCTGAAAAAAGATTTCTTTCTTGTGGGCGAAACTCTGCATGGAGATTACAATCAGATCATGAATGATTCCATGCTTCATTCCGTTACAAACTATGAATGCTACAAGGGACTTCATTCCAGTTTCAACAGTATGAACCTGTTTGAGATCAACCATTCCCTGCTTCGTCAGTTTGGGCCGGAAAACTGGACTCTTTACAAAGGAAAGCATCTGCTGTCCTTTGTAGACAATCACGATGTGACCAGAGTTGCCAGTATCCTGAATAACCCGGCACATCTCCCGCTGATCTATGCTTTATGCTTTGGAATGCCCGGGATACCGTGTGTCTATTACGGCAGTGAATGGGGAACGAAAGGAAGAAAAGAAGAGGGAGATCCGGCTCTGCGCGCCAGCTTTGATGCACCGGTCGAAAATGAACTCTTTACCTGGATCAGCAAGCTTGCCGATGCGAAGAAAAACAGCCCGGCGCTCAACTACGGCGATTTCTCTTCTATCCTGCTGACAAACAGGCAGTGCATTTTTGAACGAAAATGCAGTACGGAACGCGTGCTCGTCGCAATCAACGCAGACAGCGAGAGCTTTCTTGCCCATTTCGATGCAGGCTGCGGTACGGCAACCGACCTGATCACCGGAATTGTCCATGACTTCGGAGGCGGAAGTGAACTGCCGCCCTACAGTGCCTTTTTCTGGAAAATGGAGTCAGGTGCTTCTTAAGGAATCACCCGTTTGGTATTTTGAAGCGTCTGTATTTTTCCATACTTTAGCTGAAATATGACGTCTGCCTGCCTGGCCAGTTCACTTGCATGTGTAACAATCACTACGCACTTATCTGACTGATGGGCACTCTCCTGCAGAATTGCGAAAATATCCGCCGCAGTCTCTTCATCCAGATTGCCCGTTGGTTCATCCGCAAGAATGACTGGCGCTTCCGATGCCAGCGCACGGGCAATTGCCACACGCTGCTGCTGACCGCCGGATAATTTTAATACATTGCGGCGGGCTTCTTCTCTGGTTAGTCCCAGCTTTTCCAGAATTGGCAACGGCGGCAGACCGGCAGACAGACTTACATTTTCAATGGCATTCATATAGTCAATGAGATTATAGTTCTGAAAAATAAAGGTCACATGTTTTTTCCGGTGATCAGCTAGACCGGTTTTTTTAATGTCCTTTCCCTGATACAGAATCTGACCGTCTGTGGGATTTTCCAGACCGCCCAGAAGCGAGAGTAAGGTGGTTTTGCCGCATCCCGACGGTCCCAGTATCGCATATGTTTTTCCCCTGTCCATTTGGATCGAAATATCTTTTAATATCTTTTTCTTATGATCATAGGAGTAACCCGCTCCCTGAACCTCTAAAATACTCATATTTTATATCCTCCTCAGCTCATTTTTGCCAGAATATCTTTCGGCTTCATCCTCATAACGGAACCGGCCGCAAGCAAAACTGACAGTACGATCATGCCTGTTCCGATCACGTATACATACAGCAGATCCGACAATGATACTTTTATTTCAACGGAATTTAGCGAATACAGTTCTTTTGTTGCCGCCTCCTCTGCGCTATTTCCTGTCAGGTCAGCCGCAGACACCTGTCCCTGCGAGATCTGCGGCAGTACGCGATTGCCTACACTCTGTGCCAATACTGTACCTGCTCCGAAGGAAAGTGCAAAGGCAGCAACGGCAATGAGGATCATCTCCGACAGATACTGCAGCAGAACCGTACCCTTTCCCAAGCCCATTGCCAGCAACACGCCGGTCTCATGCACACGGCTCTTCATCCAGAGACCTAAAATCAAGGTCAGTAACACAACACTGAACATAATCAGAACAGCTATCACCGTCGTTACCAGTCCCTGCAGGGACTCCAGCGACGATTTGGCGTTTTGATATTCTGCATCGTGTTTGGAAAAAACACAGTCATCCCAATCCATACCTGAAATATCCCTTACTTCTGCAATAACCATATCCAGTTCAGCCGGATCCGACACATAAAAATCACCGTATTGATAATGTTGCGTTTCATCTGTAAAATAAAGCTGTGAATAGGTTGCGTTATCAGTAAAAGAAACATTCTCATATAAATCATAAGACGGAACCATTCCGAATGCATCCTGTGCCAGGGTGTTTGTAAAAATTCCAATAATCGCAACATCCTGCGTGCGTTCATTTTCAGTCCCTGCAGCGGCTAGGATAAGATGATCCCCAACAGCCAGGTGATTGCTGGCTGCTAAATCTTCATGGATCAAAATTACATTGCTGTCTCCTGCTGTTATGTGCTTTCCGTCGACCAATTCAAAACCCGCTTCTGTAAAATAGCTGTCCAAATCCGAATGTGTATTACTGACAACTTTTCCCGCGTGCTCATATCCCGCAGGGATTTCCAGTGCCCCATCCGTTGTAATCGTAAGCGGTTCCCCATCCGAATCGCGGTATTGGGCCTGATAATAAGAACGCAGATTATAGTTCGAAGTTAATCCATCGGTAGTTAAAATTTTTTTTACGACAGAATCCTTTAACTGTGCAGGAAGCTGCTTTGCATTAACGGTAAAGCTCCCCATCAGGGATTTTCGAATATTAAGTGCTGACGTTTTTGTGGCAGATTGTATCGCCAGACAGATTAGAATCAATGTCGATACTGTCAGCAGGATAAAAAACAGAAGAATTGTTTTTGCTTTTTTTCGGGTCGTATGAATATAGGCCCGTTTCAAAAAGGTCATAGGTCATATCTCCTTTAACTCATTTTAGAAAGGATATCTTTCGGCTTTAATCGGAACGTCCAAACATTGGAAATTAAGATAGCCAGAACCAGGATTGCAGCTAACATACCACTTGTCAGAATAAAATGTACCGTTGTTACCGTTATCTGATCTGACGAATTTCCGAATAATGCCCCCACATTTCCAACAAGCAGATGACTGAACCAGGCCGAAAGCGGAATAGCGCAGAGTGCAATCATCCCAACTTCCAGCATCTGCTGAAAGAGAATGGAACCCTTTGAAATCCCTCCTGCCATCAGGATACCTGTTTCCCTGACACGTCCCTTTACCCACAGGGAGAGAATCAGCGTGACTATTGCCAAGCTGATTGTGAGTATGGCAATCATTAACGATCTGATAAGGGAACTCATATCCGACATGGAACCTGCCGTCCGTTCATAGACCTCGTCATTCGCTGAGATTGTAAAGTTATCCCAGTTGACAGAGCTTATTTTTTGTGCCTCCATTATAATGCTCTCCAGTTGCTCCGGATCGCCAACAAAAAAGTCTGCTGAATCATAGCCGTTGCCTGGACCGTCGGAATAATTCTGAAGCGCATCTGCCATTGCTTTCATGTCCATAAACACATAGTTATCGTAGTCATAATAAGAAGCCATGTCATAGTTGTTCTTTTCATCGCTCTTGTCTGCAAGAACATCAAAGATACCGACGATTTCCAGTTCTTCTGAGCGGTCATTGACCGCAACAACGGTATCTCCAATATCCAGCTTATGTTTGTCCGCGATTGCCTTGCTGATTAAGATTGCATCTGTATCCGAATCGGTAATATGGCGTCCTTCTACCAGAGTAAACATCTGCGACAGGAACATAGAAGAATACTCTGAATTCACGGTTCCGACTGTATAATACTGATCGTCTACCATGCTCTGACCAATTGGATTTATATGTTCGTAATAAGTTCCATCCGTGTCAAAGAGTTCAAAAATCGTGCTGTATGACGCATCATATGCTTTGATTCCCTGTATCTGCGCAATTTCATCGATCATGTCCTCTGAGAGAAATTCCTGTGTGCTGTATGTACCTCCGCTCCCGCTGCTCCAATCGCCCGTTGACAGGTTGCGGCTGACTGTAAAACTGGTTCCAGTAGTTCCCCGCAGTGTTTCCGATGATTTTTCTTCCGCATCCATGGATGCAAAACCGCAGAGAACAAGCGTGGAAATCACAAAAATAATGAAAAACAACAGTAGACTTTTTCCTCTTTTGCGAAGTACAAAAAGAAATGCTCTTTTCATTACGTTCATTGTTTCACCTCCGTTTGTTTTTGATATCCTGATTTTATATTTTGAAAATGGAGTCCGGGTGGAGCGGCGGTGTAGTTTGGATATTTTCTCCTAAAATCTTCTTTAAAATCTTTCCGATGAAGCAAAAAAACAGAGGACTGCATATGCAATCCTCTTACGTTTTCATATCTGCTTGGAATAAAACGGTAAAACAAATACCCTCATTTGTATTTTGTATTCTGTATCGCAATCCATGCCGGTCAAAGACCGTTTTAACAATATAAAGCCCCAGTCCACTGCCGCCGGTGTTGCGGTTCCGCGAATGTTCCACACGGTAGAACGGTTCGTATAGCTGCTCCAGATCGGACTGCTCCAATGTAACCCCAGTATTTTCCGCCTTAAATACTCCATCTTTTAAGAAAACGGTAATTGAGGCACCGGCGGGCGAATGTGAGACAGCATTATTGATGATATTTGAAAAAGCCATTTTCAGCATAGCTTCATCGCCGGGATAGAAAAAAGAATTTTCCACATCATAATGAATCGTAATGTTGTGATCTTCTGCCGTCCCCTGAAGCTTTCGGCAGCACTCCATAATCAGCTGCCCAATATCGACTTTCACTACGGACATGGCAAAATCTCCCGCTGCCATACGGGAAGCGGCCAAAATTTCTCTGAGCAGTTTTTCCATTTCCATTACGGTTCCCATGGCATGCTGTAAATAAGTATCCCTGTCCTGATACACTCCAACAGCATAAATCATCCCCTCTAATTCGCCCTTTAAAACAGTAATCGGTGTTTTCAATTCGTGTGAAACGGCTCTGAAAAAATCAACACGCTGTTTTTCCTGTTGTTGTTCCCGCTCAATATCCTGCTGTAATTTTTCATTGGCAGCTTTCAGCTCGGTGAGCGTACTGTCCAGCTTTTCTGCCATTGTGTTGAGATTAGAAGCGAGGAGCCCAATTTCATCCGTTCGCCTGACATTGCACCGCCATGTCATATCCAGACTCGACATCCTCCTTGAAATATTGCTGATTTCAAGAATCGGTTTTGCCAAAAAGCGAGAACAGAAAAATGCAGAAACAAACGAAATCATCAGAATAATCCCTGTGATAACGGGCAGCAGCTTAGTAAACGTTTTGGCGATCTGATTGACGGTATTGCTGGAAATAGATATGCTCAGTGTGTAATTGTCAGGGCTTCCCTGAAAGATCAGGGATATCGTTGTTGTCTGCGTCGGATCTTTTTCGTCCCGTTCTTCTGTGCCGCTGCCTCCAATAGACATTTCAGAGCCACCACCTGTTAATGTAGCTACGGCACCATTTTCAACACAAAAATTATATATTTGGGGGATTCCATCTTCCAGAGTACCGTCTGTAAGCTCTGACGCAAGCCGGTTTATTTTGACGCTGTAATTTGATGTTGCAAGATTTTGATAACTCACAGGCATTACCGCCATCACAATCCCGTATAAAAGAAAGCTGGCAGCAAAGAGAATACCTGCAATCAACAGGAAAATTTTGGCCGCCAGGCTGTTTTTAAGTTTCTTTATCAATCCGGTATCCCACCCCTCTGATCGTTTCAATGCAGTCGACCCCGAGTTTTTTACGAATATTCTTGATATGGGTGTTTACAATCTTTTCATCACCATAAAAGTTATACTCCCAAATCTGATTCAGTATATTGTCTCTGGTAAAAACACGTCCTCTGTTTTCCAGCAGCAGCTTTAAGATTTCAAATTCCCGTGCAGTCAGCAGCACCTCACTGCCGGAAACAAAAACCTTATAATTTTCTAAGTCAAGCTGAATATTTTTATGAAAAAGCACCGCGGAATCATCCGTCTGCCCATCAAATCGACGCAAAACGGCCTCGATTCTTTTTATCACCAACGGCATGGAAAATGGTTTCGTAATATAGTCGTCCGCCAGAAGATCAAATCCCTTCATCTGGCTTTCTTCATCATCTAATGCTGTAAGCAGAATCACAGGTGTATTACTTTCATTTCGTATCATTTCACAGACTGTATAACCATCAATTTTAGGCATCATGATATCCAGTAAAACCAGATCATAATCTGCCGCATGAAATGCGCAAACGCCCTGCATCCCGTCATCCGCAACAAATACCCTGTAACCTGCGTCAACCAAAAATGCCTTGATAATGGCTTGAATGGCTTTCTCATCTTCAATCACTAAAATCTGTTTTGACAACAAATCACCTCCATCTCAAGAATGACTATACCTTAAAAAGATGTAGTTACGGTGAACCTGCTGACTTTTTTACAAAATTGGCAATGAAATATAAAAGTGCCCCAAAAGTCCAAAAGACTTCTGGAGCACTCATTTCTCCCATGGAGTAAAAGCCAGATGCTACAGTTTCACAAATACATCATCAAACAGGCAGTCCAGCATCTCCTTTAATAACTTTTCAGTCGTATCAAAATAAATCTCTGTGATACTGCTGTCGTAATCTATACCGGCACTGATCTCGAGCACGGCGTCGGACACTTCTGGATTAAGCATGTCCACGGCATTCTCTATAATTTCTTCAAAGGTACAGTAGGCATCACCGGTCAGGTAAAGGATATAATTCTCTTTTTTTATATGGTGAATCTGCTGATATTCCTCCGTAAACAGCTCCCAACCGGGCTCTGCCGCCTCGCGCATCTCTTTTTGGATGGTTTTATAGTCTATTGGAACATACATCTCCTGAAAAAATGCTTCAAAAGATTCTTTATCTTTATACTCTGTCATCTCATATCTCCTGCATCGTCTGTATTGCATGGTCGGGAAGAATACACTCCCCATGCTCTAATATGTAGGATCCTATCCCATCATGGGAATAAATCCCGGAACCAAATTCCAGTGATGCACCCAGCAGCCTGCACAGCTGTCTGTCATCCATCGGCTCCTTCTTCATCAGCAGGAAATAACTATGCTCTTTTTTTAATTTATACAAACTGTTCTCTACCGGCATTTCCAGCTTTATGGCATTGCAGTAGTCCCCGAATATATCGAGTGAATCAAACTGTAGCTGGTAGTTTAAACGGCTCCCCCGGATCAGGGAATTCTGTGTATCCGCCGCTCCATCCATAATCGGAATACTGCCGCCGGTACGCTTGTTTGCACCGTCTGTTTCTTCCGGCTGGTCTCCAGACTTCTGCTCCTCCAACAGTACACTGTCCTGTGAGCCGTCTGTTTCTTCCTTTCCGGTCTTAGAAAGGTTTTCTACCGCTGATTTGAGGTTTTCCAGCATATTCATAATTCCGCCGTTTGGCTTTTCGGAAAACGTCAATGCAATGATGTGTTCCGGTAAAACGGACACCTGTATGGATATATTACCGCCCTGCACTTTATAACCGACTTCTTCCTCTGCCCGCGTAATCATCTTCCGCAGAAAATTATCTGTTTTCCCATCATTGGTGAGAAAATCATCTACTTCCAGCCCATTTGCCGTAAGTTCTTCTTCTGAAATCAAACATCTGACTGTATCGACGTTAATTCTTTTAAATTTCATGAAACATCACCTTCTTTTTCTTCTGTTCCATCCAAATATTGCTGCGCTTCTTCTATCAGTGTGTACTCATTATATCGTCCCCTTTTCATATTTTCAACATCTTTCCATCAATCCCCATGCAAATCTTATTCCATTTCCGCATCATTTATGCTAAAATAAGGCAGCAAACATCTGTTCTGCACCTCTGTTTGCCTTAAAACGGAAAGGAGTCTCATGGACAGCATTATTTTTCACATTGATGTCAACTCTGCTTATTTAAGCTGGAGTGCTGTAGAAAAACTAAAAAATGGTGATCCGACAGATCTCCGTACCATTCCTTCTATTATCGGCGGTGACCTGGCAAGCAGGCATGGCATTGTGCTCGCAAAATCAATTCCTGCAAAAGCTTACGGTATCCATACTGCAGACCCCGTTGCACAGGCTCTCCGCAAATGTCCGCAGCTTGTGGTGGAACCTCCGGACCATGCACTTTATGACAGATACAGCAAAAAACTGCTGGCTTTACTTCATAATTATACTTCGGATATTGAAAAACTCTCCATAGACGAATGCTTTTTAGACTTTACGCCAATCGCACGTCTGTATGAATCACCGACTGCCGCTGCCAGCGTAATGCAGGATGATATTCGCAAACAGCTGGGATTTACCGTAAATATTGGTATTGCCCCAAATAAGGTTCTTGCAAAAATGGCCAGTGATTTTGAAAAACCTGATCGTATTCATACGCTGTTTCCCGAAGAAATCGCCGAAAAAATGTGGCCTCTTCCGGTCGACAGTCTCTATATGGTCGGGCGCTCCAGTGCTTCGCGCTTAAAAAGCCTTGGCATCCGGACGATCGGAGAGCTGGCGGCAACAGACCCCGACTATCTGCAGTCAGAATTTAAAAGCCACGGCATTACGATGTGGGAATATGCCAATGGTGTGGCAGACAGCCGGATTGATTCCGGTTCACGTGAATTAAAAGGTGTGGGCAATTCTATTACGCTGCGGGAAGATGCCAGAACAGCTGCTGATGCCAAAAAGGTTCTGCTCTCCCTCTCAGAGACGGTATCGGAGCGCCTGCGCAAGGCGGAACAAATTGCTCAGACGGTGACGGTTGAGATCAAATACAGTGACTTCTCATCCTTTTCGCACCAGGCCTCCTTTTTCACTCCGACCAATACGACCAATGCGATTTATGAAAAATCCTGCCATCTTTTTGATGAACTTTGGAATAAAGAGCCTATCCGTCTGCTCGGTATCCGGACTGCCAGACTTCTTCCGTCCAGCGCACCGGTTCAGATGTCTCTCTTTGATCTGACCCTGAATCAGGGTTCCGTTCAGGCTTTCCATCAAAAAAACAGCACCCTGCCAAAGCCATCCGCAGATAAGCTTCGCCAATTGGATGCTGCTGTTGATTCCATTCGCCACAAATATGGAGAGAATGCCGTAATCCGCGGCAGCTTTCTTGACAGGGACGATTTCTGAACACAGCTATGCCAGTTTCTTTCCATAGAAATAGGTAGCAAAATAAATGACAGATGCAAGGATCACAATCATCGGTCCGGTTGCCACGTTGGTAAAATAGGAAATAATCAATCCCAAAATACCGGAAAATACGGAAAACAGAATCGAAAAGAAGTGATACTCTCTCATATTTTCTGCAATGTTACGGCTGCTTGCCGCCGGAAGAATCAGGAGTGCATTGATGATCAGAATCCCCACCCATTTAATTGAGAGCATTACAATCAGTGCGATGAACACCGCAAATATATTTTCAATGAGCTTCACCGGTATATGACGGCTCTTTGCCAGTGTCCGGTGCAGGCTGACTGCATTCAGTTTATTAAATCCAAATGTCCAGAATACCAGTGTTGCCACGAAAATAAGAATCAGATAGATAATTTCTCTTTTTGTGATACTTAAGACATCACCGACCAGCAGACCACTGTACCTGCTGAAATTCCCGCCTCTGGATAAGATGGCAAGTCCGATTGCAATACTGCAGGAGGAGAATACCGAAATGATCGTATCGGTAGAAGCCGTATTCTTTCTGCTGATCCGGTTCAAAAGCAGTGCAAACAGAACTGCAAAAATGACCATGGAAAGGGACGTATCGGATACGCCCAGGATCACACCGATTGCGATTCCGGTAAGGGCAGAATGTCCCAAGGCATCCGAAAAAAATGCCATTTTGTTATTGACGATCATGGTCCCCAGCAGCCCAAACAGCGGCGTGATGATCAGAATAGCCAGAAATGCATTTCGCATGAATCCATAATCATACCACGATGTAAAGAATTCGATCATCTGGATCCCTCCGTTTCTGCAAAGGTCCTTTGAAATGCGGAACCGCCATACACTTCTTTCGGTGTTCCCTGCGCAAGTATCTTTCTGTCGAGCAGAACGACATGATCCGCATATTTTCTCACATAGTCAAGGTCATGGGAGATCAGGATTACCGCAAGATCGAAGTTCTCTTTCAGATAACTGATGGTCTTGTAAAAAAGCTCCATTCCATTCTGGTCAATACCGGAAACCGGTTCATCCAAAAGCAGCAGATTCGGCTCATCCATGACTGCCATGGAGAGCAGGACTCTCTGCAATTCTCCTCCGGAAAGATTGCAGACCTGCTTATCAATCAGCGAATCCGCTTCAAAAACTTTCAGACTTTCTTTGATTTCCTGATAAAGCTTTCCGCTCTTTTTGAAAAAAACCGGAAAGTTTGACTGATAGCTGGCTATCATATCATAAACACTGACCGGTGTATGCTTTTCTATATTCAGATTCTGAGGAACATACCCAATTTTGAGTTTTTGCATGTGTCCTTCTTCTGTGTCTTTGAATTCAATTTCACCTGTATGTGTAAGGTCACCCAGAATTGCCTTGATCAGGGTCGACTTTCCCGCTCCATTCTTCCCAATGACCGCAGTTAGAGTCCCGCAGTGAATATGCAGATTGATATCCTCCAGGATGACCTGCTCTCCGATGGTAACTCCAAGATTTTTGATTTTAATGCAGTGCAGACCACAGGGTTTTCTTATTTTTCTCACTGTGAAAATGCCTCCTTCAAAATGCGGATGTTCTCTTTCATCGCATCCAGATAACTGTCTGCGTCATATTCGCCGCGCACCAGAGTATCCAGATAATAGACTTTGGCATCCGTCTCCCGTTCAATCGTATCGCCCATATCCTTGCCATACAGTTCCTCTGCCAATACAATTTTCACACCATGATCCTGAATCTGTTCGACTACGTCTGCGACTTCTCCGGCGCTGACCTGACGCTCTTCATCCAGATCCAACGTATAGACGACATTCATCCCGTATTCCTGTGCCACATAAGCATAGGCTTCATGAAAAATAATGATATCCGTACCGGATGCAAGTTGTTCTGCCTCACTTGCGTCTTCTTCTAGGGCAGAAAGTTTTTTCAAATAGGTTTTGGCATTTTCCTGATAAATGTCTGCATGAGAAGCATCTTTTTCTGCAAGTCCGTCTGCAATCGTCTGAACCTGTTCCATGTAATCGGGAATATTCATCCATGCGTGTGCATTCTCAGCCCCTTCCTCCTCCTCTTCTGTCAGAAGATTCACGTTTTCAGAGGCATTTACTACTGTAAGATCGGGATAACTCTCCGCCACATCCGATAGAAAAGACTCAATTCCACCGCCGTTTACAACAAATACATCTGCCGTGGAAAGCAGCTTCATATCAGCCGGTGTCAGCTGATAATCATGCAGACAGCCTGTCTGGGGCTCACTCAGATTTTCCAGCACAACACCAGAACTGTCTCCGATGACATTCAGCGCTGCAATGTACATCGGATAAAACGATGTCACCACTTTGAACTGTTCCTGTTCTTTTCCGCTTTCGTTTGCAACATAAAGTCTGGTCAACCCGACTCCCGCCAATAAAAGGACCAGCAGAAGAACGGTCACAAATCCATATTTACGCTTCATACCCTATAACCTCATCCATCCGTGCCCAGATTTCATCCCGCCCCTGCTTTGTCTCCGCAGAAAACGGAATGATTTCTGTTCCCGGTTTCACCTGCAAGCCAGTCCGGATTGCCTTGACACATTTCTCTTTCTGACTGCGTTTGATCTTATCCAGTTTGGTTGCAATGATGATTGGATCATACCCCTGATGCAGAATCCAGTCATACATGGTCTTATCATTGGCAGAAGGATCATGCCGGATATCAATCAGCAGGAACACCGCTTTCAGCTGCTTGGACGACTGGAGATAATTCTCGATCATTTTGCCCCATTTTTCCTTTTCCGCCTCCGATACTTTGGCATAGCCATAGC
>JAEWCQ010000008.1 GCA_023390555.1 Bacillota bacterium
GCGTTCCGGTGAAAGTTTTCTTTGTCTTGCCATAAAAATATCCTCCTGGATTAATATTTATTTTAACATCAATCCAAGAGGATATATATGATATATCTAGTTTACACAAAATTTTTTACAGTCTCGATTATATCTGTTTATTATAAAATCGTATAAATCTATCTTATTTAATCAAAAAACGATCACCAAATGAGTGATCGCTTTAATATTTTTAACATAATGTATATTCTCTTCCATAATATTCTAACATTTTATCATAAATTGCTTTACACTATTTACATCTTTATCCAAATTATTATAAAGAAACCATAGTAAAAAGCCATATGATTTTTTAACATTTTCATCTTTGCATTTTTTTACTACTTCATCATCTGAATACTCTTTTAAAATATCAACAATTTCTTTGTCTATGATGTCATAAAAATCAGAATTATTCATTCATTTACCTTCTCTTATGTTTTTTTCCACACATTACTCTAATGTTTCTAACTCTTTACTTATTTCCTTTTTTTCTTTTCGAATGACTTTTTCTGTATCTGAAAGCTCTTTTAACCTGTTTTCTAACCACTCTTTAGGATACTTTGAAACAGAATCTTTTCCTGTTGGTTCATATATTTTTTTATATATAGGACGCAATTTTATTGATTCGTCTTCTAATTTATCGATCCTCTCACATCCAATTTTAATATATTCTTCTGACAATTCCGTTCCATATGCTTTTCGACCATTTTTTAATGCTGCAATTAGTGTACTTCCAACACCTGCAAATGGATCATACACTATATCATTTTCATTTGTTAAGGCCAAAACACATCTTTCAATCAATTCTACTGGAAACTGACATGGATGAATCGTTTTTTCAGGATGATTAGCCTTCACATTTGGCACATCCCACACTTCACGCTCCCAATCATCGTATAAGCATCTAACCGTCGCCTGCCATACATCCTCTGGATTTTTACCTTTTGGATTCCCTGATAATTTTCCTTTATTTGCACCCTTATAAGATTTCTTACCTGGATATTTTGATGGTATTCTCACATTATCCAAATTAAAAGTATAATTTTCACTTTTTGAAAACCATAAAATTGTTTCATAGCGTCCAGAAAATCGTTTTTCGCACTGAAGACCATGTCCAAAATGCCATATAATTCTATTTCTTAATTGTAATCCCTGCTTTTTAAATAATGAATAAAAATAAATATCTAAAGGAAAAATTTCGCTTGTATTTGAATCAACGTAATTACCCACTTCCCAACAGATGCTTCCATCTTTTGTTAAAACTCTTGTCATCTCGGTAATAATAGGCTCCAGCTTTGTCAAATACTCATTTAAAGATGTTACCGTTTCATATTCCTTTCCAATATTATATGGTGGTGATGTAATAATAAGTTTAATACTCTCATCCGGTTGTTTCTTTAGAAAATCAAGAGCATCCGAATTTTCATATTTATATTCTTCCAGTTTCATATATCCTCCATAATTCCTTCTAATTTTAATATACGAGCAAGTCTTGATGTTGGAATTGCTTTTACTTCCATATATTTATCCGCTCTCACCTTTTTTATGCGCCTATTCCATTTACCTTGATCTTCTACTTTTGGCTTTTTTGCTATCTGACCTTTGAGTTTATCCACATCTGAATTACTAATTATAGCTAATAATTCTGAATTTGTATATGTACACGAACTTATTTTAAGATACTTATTTGCGCATCAACATCTTTAAAACAACTCTCAATTTCCGTAATCAAATACCCCTTACGATAATATAAATATTCGTCAGCATAAAAGTGATTATATCTGTTTTCTATTGGCATCCAAATCCCCCAATCAAAAATAAAAGTTATTACTTTCATTATACTGTAATTTTTCAAAAATTAAAGAACTAATATTTGTATTCGTCTCTATCCAAATATTTCAATTTCATGGTCTTCGTGAATTGTTATATATTTTTTCTTAACATGAATTTGATATATGTGGGTTTCCATTCCCTTTTTTTTACATTGCTTAAATAATCTTCTATATTCTTTTTCTTGATTATCAAATTCTATACGCTTTATATTTTTATTAAGAAGTACAAAATCATATTCTACCAGATAGCAATCCTTTTTTAATACCATAAAAAGATATTTTAATTGTCTAATTGCTCTTTCTCCAGAATTATGTGGAACTATCGCTTTATCACACATTGAAATTATGCTTTTAATTTCCACTAATCTTTCCTTTTGACTACCCTCATCCCTTACAACCAAATCTGATTTATATTCTTTTGAAACTTTTCTTTCACCGCTTACCAATTCACCTTGCTCTTCCTTGTATTCCTTTACCAGAGCGTTAACAATCGATAAATTCACCAATACCCACTGTTCGTCTACATACAATGCCATTAGCTTATAATCAGTTCTACAATTTTTTGATGTATTCAATGTAACTAATGCTTTGTGCTCTTTTAAATCCAAATAATTTCTCAGTTTTGCCGAACTTGGTACATGACATAATTTTTCTTCTCCATCTATATAAATTTTACATAAAAATCTACGTTTTTCCTCTCTTAAAAAAATTGCTTCCTTCATTTCAATATACAACTAATCTCATCTCTTTTTCTTTTACAATATTTAAAAAGACCAATGGTTTTGCCACTGGTCTTAACTCAACTTTCCGTCTTTTTTCAATATTTGGAGGTAATCCAGGTGTGGATTACATATCCAAACATATTTCAAACACTCTTATCCGGCAATTCTTCCAAAAATTCTATTGCATCTCTATTCTCGTATCGATATTCATGTAATTTCACTAGTGACCCTCCATAATATCCAAACATCGGTTTATTTTTTCAATACGATTTCTCTTTAACTCAGTAATATGTCCATCATTTTGTTCCTGATTTATTTTTGTTCTAAGTTTCGCCACATCCGATTTCCGAAGTATTTCCACCAACTGATTGTCTGTGAAGTCAGTTGGCTCATTACTTAAAATAAGATCAGGCTCTATACCTAAAATTAAAATTGGTACAGGTGGATTTGTTCTTCCCTCTCGAATAACGTTTGTAACTTCATTCTCAAACCAAGGCACCCCTGTATCCATATGCTCTTCCATATTTTTTGTTGGAATTATCTCAATTCCAACATCAATATCATTTCTTGAATAAAAGAATGTATGTTTAACATGCAAATCATATGCAACACTAAAGTATTTTCCAAATTGTACTTCTACTGCAACTCTCTCTTTTTGAAAATCTACTTGATTGTATGTTGGAAAACAAGGTAATTCACGATCTTCCAACATCTGCCTTTGTACTTCTTTATCAAAAACATTTATTATTTCTCTTGTTGTCGCTTCATCACCAGTTACATAATAATCGATTCTTCTTTCCCGCCACATATGTGCATAAAGTGAATCTTTTATTGCATTGTTAATTTTCGCTTGACTATAAAATACTTTACCTAATTTAGAAACATCACAACTAATCTTTAAAAACTGATTTGCATCCAAGCCTAATATACTCTGCTTTATCTCATCATATTCATTTTGTTTATTTACAATTAAAAATTCTCTTGCATTTAAATGATTGTATTCGTTTGCAATTCGCATTTCCTAATTCTCCTTTTGCAAATATCGTCTTTAAAGATAGATACCGGTAGCATTTCCTACCGGTATCTAAGTCAACTTTCTGTCACTTTTTATTATTTGGGTGTATTTTAGGTGTAAACACATGCTAAATAGCTTACAAACCCTTGCTTTTCCTCGCCCTATTTATCCAAGCTCTTCATCGTCGGAAACAGCAGCACATCCCGAATCGCAGGTGAATTTGTCATCATCATGACCATGCGGTCAATTCCGTATCCGATTCCACCTGTCGGCGGCATACCGTGGCTTAATGCATTCAGGAAATCTTCATCCGTATGGTTTGCCTCTTCATCCCCGGCTGCAAACAATTCTTCCTGCGCCGCAAAGCGGGCTCTCTGATCGATCGGATCGTTCAGCTCGGAATAGGCATTTGCCATCTCCCATCCGTTCATGAAAAACTCGAACCGCTCTACATAGTCCGGATTCTCCGGCTTTCTCTTCGTAAGCGGTGAGATTTCAACCGGATGATCCATGATAAAGGTCGGCTGAATCAGATGTTCCTCTACGTATTCTTCAAACAGAAGGTTCAAAATATCACCCTTACTGTGTCTGTCTTCGTATTCAATGTGAAGCTTGTCCGCCAGCGCTTTCGCTTCTTCTGTCGTATGAATCTCATTGAAATCAATGTCTGCATACTTTTTCACAGCATCTACCATCGTCAAACGCTCAAATGGCTTGGACAAATCCATCGTATGCTCACCATACGTAAGGATTTCAGAACCGGCCACTTCATTCGCCACATGACGGTAAAGATTCTCGGTCAGATCCATCATGCCATGATAATCGGTATAGGCCTGATACAGCTCCATCAGGGTAAATTCCGGATTGTGTCTGGTGTCAAGTCCCTCATTCCGGAATACACGGCCGATTTCATATACACGTTCCAATCCGCCCACGATCAGTCTCTTCAGGTAAAGTTCCAGAGAGATTCTCAAACGAAGATCTTCATTCAATGCATTAAAATGGGTCTCAAACGGTCTTGCGGAAGCACCGCCTGCATTCTGAACCAGCATCGGTGTCTCCACTTCCATGAATCCCTGTGCATCCAGATAGTGACGGATACTGCTAATGACCTTGGAACGCTTTACGAATGCATCTTTTACATCCTGATTCATGATCAGATCCACATATCTTTGACGATAGCGTGTATCGGTATTCGTCAATCCGTGGAACTTCTCCGGCAGTACATTCAGACTCTTGGAAAGGAGTGTTACTTCTGTCGCATGTACAGAGATTTCACCGGTCTTGGTCTTAAATACCTCACCCTTGATTCCAACGATGTCACCCACATCGTATTTCTTGAAATCTGCGTAAGACGTTTCCCCGATATTATCTCTTGCGACATATGCCTGAATATTTCCCTTTAAATCCTGGATGTTACAGAAGGAAGCTTTTCCCATGACACGTTTGAACATCATTCTTCCGGCAATGCTTACCTCACTGCCTTCCATTGTCTCAAAGTTGTCCTTGATATCTGCGCTGTGTGCTGTTACATCGTATTTGGTGATCTGAAAAGGATCTTTTCCTTCTGCCTGCAACGCTTCTAATTTTTCACGGCGCACTTTTATCAACTGGTTAATATCCTGTTCCTGAACATTCTTTTGTTCCGCCATTTTTGCTCTCCTCACTAACTGATGAATTCTGTTGCTCTTAGTTCGATCTCTGGATCTCTAATACTTTATATTTCAATAATCCGGCCTGTGTGTCTACTTCTACCACATCGCCTACCACACAGCCGATCAGCGCTTTCCCAACCGGTGATTCATTGGAAATTTTTCCTTTTAAGCTGTTCGCTTCCGTGGAACCCACTAATTTATATTCATATTCATCGTTGTATTCCAAATCCATAATTCTTACGCGGCAGCCAATATTGATTTTGTCAAGATCTACTTCTTCTTCCACGACAACTTCTGCATTCTTTAAAATTTTCTCGATCTGCTCGATTCTCGCTTCGATGTCACGCTGCTCGTCTTTCGCCGCATCGTATTCGGCATTCTCGGACAAGTCACCCTGTTCTCTTGCTTCTTTGATTTTCTGAGCGACTTCTTTTCGTTTTACGACTTTCAAATCCTGTATCTCATTCTCCAGTTTCTGCAATCCTTCGTAAGTCAAAATGTTTTTCTTATCCATACTGACGGTTCCTTCCCTTAATTAATTTTCTTTTATGCACATACATATTTTATAATTCAGGATACATTCCTAAGAATTATAAAATTCACGTTCAAATCTGTCCGGATACGATGCTACGGTCTGTTTTATCGCCCCTTTGACAATCACAGTATTATAACCGATAGGCACTGTTATGTCAAGGTTCGGAGCAATCTGCCACGGCTTCTTATAGATTGGAAGATAGAGAGTGTCCGAATGAAAAAGAACGGATGGCATCGAACCCTCCAGTTCAAAATCCAAAACCACACTGTCGGTTGGAAAAGGATCGTATTTTCCTTCCTCCAACTGTACCACCAGTCCGTTTTCTTCATACATTCTCTGTGAAAATTCTTCAAAATATGCAGGCCTGTCTGTTCTGATCTGCAGCCGGTTGAGCCCCGGTGCAAGTTGTTCCAGAATAGTATTCAGCTGACCGTCGAGATAGTCTTTCCGCTGCTCTCTCCAGACAGTATCCTGATAACTTTCTATTTTCTCAGTTTCCTCCATGGCGAGAACCTCTTCCGTTCCTTCACTGCTTCCGTCAATGAGAATCAGATAGAAGTCTCGAAATGCAATATTTCTTGTTGCCAGGAGCTGTTCCACAATTACTCTCATATACGGAACGCAGGGATTATCCGGTAACACCCTGCCGCTGCCGTTTGATTCCGCTTTCGTCTCTTCCATCTGATGACGTGTCAGCAGATACAGTTTTTGCCGGATACGCGCTCCGGTCCTGCCAAGCAGTTTTCCTATTTTTTTCATACTTCATTATATGAGGCAAATGTCCGCAATAATTCCTCTAATTCCTCGTAAGTCTCAACTTCATTCATTCTCCGGCGAAAGCCTGCCGCATGTTTGTAGCCGCCGGCATACCAGGCTGCATGCTTCCGCATTTCGCGCATGCCCATGACCGGACCCTTCCATTCCATCTGCATAGCCGCATGACGGAGCACCATCTCTGCCATTTCCAACGCCGTCGGCTTCGGCAGGTACCTGCCTGTCTTCAGATAATAATTGATCTGGGCAAAAATCCATGGATTTCCCTGTGCCCCGCGTCCTATCATAAAGCCATCACAGCCTGTTTGTGCCTTCATGGCAATCGCATCTTCCGGAAGCAGGATATCTCCATTGCCGATGACTGGAATTTTCACTGCTTCTTTGACCTGACGGATAATGTCCCAGTCTGCTTTTCCCGAATAAAACTGCTCCCTGGTGCGTCCGTGAACCGCGATTGCAGCTGCACCGGAAGCTTCCGCAATTTTTGCCAGCTCGACCGCGTTCACATGTCCCTCGTCAAATCCTTTACGGATTTTTACGGTAACCGGTTTTTGAATTGCTTTTGCAACTGCCTCTATGACCTGTCCGGCAAGAAGCGGATTTTTCATAAGTGCCGAACCATCTCCATTGTTTACGACCTTCGGCACGGGACAGCCCATGTTGATATCCAGAATATCAAACGGACGGTCCTCAATCTGTTTTGCAATCTCTCCCATGATGACCGGATCGGAGCCGAACAGCTGCAGGGATACCGGATGCTCCCGTTCATCAATCGTCAACAGACTTTCCGTATTCTTATTGCGATACAGGATGCCCTTTGCGCTAACCATCTCCATGCAGATCAATCCCGCTCCCTGCTCCTTACACAGGATACGAAATGGCAGGTCCGTTACTCCTGCCATAGGTGCCAATATTAAGTTATTCTCTAATGTTACGTTTCCTATTCTCATCGATTCTGTTTTTCATAAACCAGACGCATTCCCTGAAGCGTCAGTGTCTGATCATAGATGTCAATACATTTGGTTTCATTTGCGAGTATCCTGCCAAGTCCCCCGGTCGCCACTACTTTTACATTTTTGAGACCGGACTCTTTGATCATATGTTTGACTATGTATTCCGTCTGACCGATCTGACCGAATACAAGACCTGCCTGCATACTGCTGATGGTTTCTCTTGCCAGTATACTTGCCGGCTTTTTAATCTCAATTTCCGGAAGCTTTGCTGCGTCCTCCCAAAGTGCTTTTGCGGAAATACGAATTCCCGGGGAGGTCACTCCGGCAAAGAAATCCCCTGCCTCGTTTACAAAGTCGTAAGTGGTCGCAGTTCCGTAATCGATAACGATGACGGGACCGCCATAGAGTTCATAACCTGCCACAGCGTCCACAATACGGTCTGCACCGATCTGTCTCGGATTTTCAGACGTAATGCGGATTCCTGTCTTAACACCCGGTTCTACAATCAGCGGGTGAATGTCAAAATATTTAATCACAGCACTGCAAAGGGAATGCATGACATTCGGTACGACAGAAGATACGATTACATCCCGAATGTCCTTTGTGGCTACCTTGTTGTGCTCTAACAGATCCAGAATCACAATTCCGTATTCATCCGAAGTACGCTGCATCTTCGTTGTCATACGAAAGGTTGTGACCAGTTTCTCTTTATCAAATACACCAATTGTAATGTTGGTGTTCCCTACATCTACTGCAAGTATCATTTCGATATCCTCCTGTTTCCCTAGTCCTCTCCGGTAAAATCTTCTCCCAAGAAAAATACTTTATAATACATTTCAAGTGATTCCAGCAATTCCTGCCGCTCCCGCTGTATCTGTTTGACCTTTAAGATACTTCCGATTTCGTCATAATAGAAATCCCCTTCATTGCAATCGGTCCGGAGCATCAGATGGCCGGTTTCGTCGAATACCATCTGAAAGGTTCCACCGATGTCCTCTGTAAACAGTACACTGATAATTTTTAAATCCTCCCGGATTCCTTCCGGAAGTGCCACAAACCGATCACTCAGATAAAATTTCTTTGTGTATGCACTGGAGCCGCATAATACCATTTCTTCCTGTTGCATTTCTGACATTTCTACACCTATATTCTTTCTGTCGCCCTCTGCTTCTGTCCTGCAGTATCTTATACATACCCATAGATTCCCCGTACGGAGACCTCTCCCGAAGAAACGAGCCTCCTCGATTCCCAGGTGTCCACAATCAGTTCTCCCCGGTCTGTAATCCCCTGTGCGACCCCTTCATAAGGTTCCTTCGGGTCCAGTACACGGACTTTCCGGTTCCGGTTGGCCAGATAAGCGTTATATTCATTTGCAATTTCTTTCAGATTCTGCGTCTTCCTATATTTTTCATAATACACTTCAAACTCCTCCAGCACCGCTTCTATCAGTCCGGCCCGATTTATCTTCCTGCCTGACTCCAGCTTCAGTGAAGTCGCCATCTGCGCAAGTTCCTCCGGAAAGCTCTCGTTTTGGACATTGATCCCGACGCCGATTACAATATGATTGACATAATCAATCTGAGCGCTCATCTCCGTTAAAATTCCGCAGATCTTTTTTCCACGTACGACAATGTCATTTGGCCATTTAATTTCCGGTGAGAGACCAGTTTCCCGTTCTATCCCCTTTGCTGCTGCAATCGCCATGACCAGCGTCAGCATAGAGGCATTTTCCGGTAAAATATCAGGCTTTACAATGAGTGTCATAAAAATCCCCTGATCTGCTGGAGATTCCCAACCCCTTCCACGCCGTCCTCTTCCGGCATCCTGGCTTCCCGCCACGACAAGCGATCCATGCGGAGCACCTTTTTCCGCAAGATGACTGGCTTCCGTGTTGGTCGATCCCACGGCATCGTAACAGTATACTTTCTGACCTGCCCACGCAGTCTTACGTATGCTTGCCAGTTCATTCTCACTTAAGATATCCGGCACAGATACAATGCGATATCCCCGGTTATTAACCGCCTCTATCTCATAACCTTCTTTTTTCAGTTGATTGATTGCTTTCCAGACAGCGGTGCGGGATACCCCGAACTTTTCACAAAGCTCCTGTCCCGATACATAGTTGTCCGTTTCCCGAAGTGCCGCAAGTATCTCTGCTTTCATTTTTATTCCCCAAGTGTTGCAAGCATAACCGCCTTAATTGTATGCATACGGTTCTCTGCTTCATCAAATACCACCGACTGTTTACTTTCAAATACTTCATCCGTGACTTCCATTTCAGACAGGCCGAATTTTTCATGGATTTCTTTTCCGATTTTTGTTTCCAGGTCGTGAAATGCCGGGAGACAGTGCATAAAGATGGCATCCGGCTTTGCATTCGCCATTACAGCTGCATTGACCTGATATGGCATCAGCTCCTGAATCCGCTCTTCCCAGACATTGTCAGGCTCTCCCATCGATACCCAGACATCCGTATAAATAACATCTGCATCTTTGGTTCCTTCCTGCACATCTTCCGTCAATGTAATGGTCGCTCCGGTCCTGCTTGCCACATCCGAACAGTAATCGACCAGTTTGGCATCCGGAAAATATTTTTTTGATGTACATGCAACAAAATGCATGCCTAGCTTCGCACAGGTCACCATCAGGGAATTCCCCATGTTGTAGCGGGCATCTCCCATATATACGAGCTTCACGCCTTTCAGTCTGCCGAGGTGTTCCCGAATCGTCAGCATATCTGCCAGCATCTGTGTCGGATGGAACTCATTTGTCAGTCCGTTCCACACCGGAACACCTGCATTTGCCGCAAGTTCTTCTACAATATCCTGTCCAAATCCGCGATATTCAATTCCATCGTACATTCTTCCAAGTACACGTGCTGTATCCCGGATACTCTCTTTTTTTCCAATCTGGGAACCCGATGGATCCAGATAAGTGACATGCATGCCAAGGTCATGCGCCGCCACTTCAAAGGAACAGCGTGTTCTGGTACTCGTTTTTTCAAAAATCAGAGCAATATTTTTCCCAATCAGGCTGTCATGCAACATTCCCTGTTTCTTCTTATCCTTTAAATCTGCTGCGAGATCGATCAGATATAGAATTTCTTCCGATGTGAAATCCATAATCTTCAAAAAATTACGTCCTTTTAAATTCATTCTGTTTTCCTCTTTCCATTCACATAAGTAGACAAATCGGGCTGTCCCAGAATAATTGCGGCAGCCCGTTCCTTTTTAAGTTATTCAGTTATATTTTAATACTATTTCTGTTCTGTTGCAACTTCTGTTATGGATTTTACAAGTCCAGCAATTCCCTGAATTTCCGAAGGGATAATAATCTTGGTTGCTTTTCCGTCTGCTGCCTTCGCAAAAGCCTCCAGACTTTTCAGCTGTAAAACGCTGGCATCCGGCGCTGCTTCTTTTAAGAAGCGAAGTCCGTCCGCATTCGCCTGCTGAATCTTAAGAATTGCTTCCGCCTGACCTTCTGCCTCACGGATGGTAGCTTCTTTTTTGGCTTCCGCATGTAAGATCTGTGCCTGCTTTTCTGCTTCCGCATCCAGGATGACAGACTGCTTCTTACCTTCAGCCACAAGAATAGTGGATTTTTTCTCACCCTCTGCTCTTAAGATCGACTCACGTCTTTCACGCTCTGCTTTCATCTGTTTTTCCATGGAATCCTGAATGGCTTTCGGTGGAAGGATATTCTTCAATTCCACACGATTCACCTTGATTCCCCAAGGATCGGTTGCTACATCAAGCGATGCTCTCATTTTCGTATTAATCGTCTCTCTGGATGTCAGTGTCTCGTCCAGCTCCAGATCACCGATAATATTTCGAAGTGTCGTAGCTGTCAGATTCTCGATTGCCATAAGTGGATTCTCTACACCGTAAGCAAAAAGCTTCGGATCTGTAATCTGATAATAAACAACCGTGTCGATCTGCATGGTTACGTTATCCTTCGTGATAACCGGCTGCGGCGGAAAGTCTATCACCTGTTCCTTTAATAACATTCTCTTTGCAATACGGTCAATAAACGGAGCTTTAAAATGTATTCCAACTCCCCATGTTGCAAGATAGCCGCCAAGACGTTCCACTACGACAGCATGAGCCTGTGGTACAATCCGAATGCAGGATACAACAATCCATAAAATTACGATTACTAATACAAAAAATGCAATAACTCCCGGCATACAATTACCTCCAATCATTTTTTACCTAGACAACATATTACTATATTTAGAAAAATATTACAACTCTTTCTCCCTGAAAGTATTACGAAATACGATTCTACGGAAGAAAAAAGAAACCGCCCGGGAGCAGTTTCTTCTCTTCTTAATAATTATTTATTAATAAAATACATGATTGCCGATCACCAGACCTGCCTGACCGGAACTCGCACGCTTAAATCGTGTTGCACCGCCTGTATTATCCGTTCCTGCAATCGCTTCCTGTGCTGCCTGAATGCAACTTCCGCTGACACCGGAGGAAATCACCGATGCCACACCTCCGTTACCGGCTGGTGTAAACTGACCGCCCTGGTATATAACGCCATAGATAGAAGCCGGATAGGCTCCGCTTCTGATCCGGTTCATGACAACAGCTCCTACTGCTACTTTTCCTTCGTAAGGCTCGCTTCCCGCCTCACACTGGATTAGTGCTCCGAGAAGTGTCACATCATCCGTACTTGCCGCTACTGCTGAATTCTGAACGATAATTGACGTCGTTGTCTGGGCCGCTTTCTTTGCAGCTTCTTCCGCAGCTGCTTTTGCAATCTGTGCCTGTTCTTCTGCAATCGTAATCGCTGTTCCATAATCCAGACCAACTGTTACATAATCCGCTTTGACATATGCGATGTTTCCGTTGTAATCCACTGCTACCCAGCCGTCCACGGCCGGTGCATCCGTTCTGACGGTCAGCTTATCTCCCTGTGCTGCCGCTGCATAGACTTCCGAGTTCTCATTCGCCTCTACCCGGACACGAAGTCCGCCGGTCTGCACGCTCGCTGTTGTCTTACAGATCTGTCTTGCGAGATTCAGGGCATCCGTGCCGGTTACACAATACTCTGCCTTCGCATAACCATCCACATCTCCGGATACGATATGATACCATCCGTCCAGCTGCTCTGTAATTTCTGCACGGTCGCCGCGATGGAGCTTACCGATTACTTCCGCATTCTCGTCTGGCTGTGAGCGGATATTTAAAAACTCATCCACATTTGCCATCAGTTTATTGCTCCACTCCTGCTCCTCCGGAGTAGGTTCCTGTGCAGGCGCTTCCGCTACTTTAACTGTCTCTGTCTTCTCTACACTGACTGTTTCTTTTTTCAGAGCCAATTCCGTTGATTTCTGTGTTGCTGCGAGCTCACTGATGATACCCGCAATACCGTTCTGATTTACTTCAACATCCGCAACCTTCTCTTCCGTAACTGTTTTCACAGCTCTCTGATCCGTTCCAGCTGCAGTGACCGCAGTGACAACCAAAAATGAAACCAGGATGGCTGTACTTCCAATCACTTTTCCGTTTAATTTCATAGAAACCTCCATGATACATACTTCATTTTGTCTCATATTTAAGTAAGTATTACACGTATGTTTTATTTTATGCATTTCTATTACATTTATTACAAATTTGTTACATGGCAAATTATAGCAAAGGATGATTTATTTGTCAAGTTTCTGTACATTTTATCCATTTCATGCTATAATTTTCCTAGATTAGTGCACACTTTGACGATAGCACATATCTATTTTAAGGAGGATGTATTGTGATGAGGAAACGTAAGAAAAAGGATTTGCCAAAAAAGCGTCAGGGGTTTTTCAAATCTTTAAAGACCAAGGTCGTTGCCTTGGTGCTTGTCGCTATCGCCGTAACGGTAATTTCGTTGCTGGCACTTGTCATTCCGATTCTGGACAGGAATTTGTCCGGTATTAATGAAAGCTATATGTCGGATGTCTGTAAGACTACAGGGGAAAATATCGATGCAGCCATCTCAAGAAGCGGTAGTACCGTATTAAATGCGGACTATCTTGGAAAATTAGTAGGTAACGTAAGCATTAATGGCGTACCTTCCAGCTATGCATACGTTGTACTGGCAGACGGAACAATGGTTTACCATCCGGATACAGACAAAATCGGCAAACCGGTAGAAAATTCCGTTATCTCCGGAATCGTTTCCGAACTGTCCGCTGGAAATGTCCCGGAAAACAGTGTTGTTACATATAACTATAACGGTGTGGAAAAATATGCGGCATATTATATTACAAGTGATGCCTCTTCCATTCTTGTAGTTACTGCAGATTCTTCCGATATGTTCAGCGCGATCACCCAGATTTTACGGTCCGCGATTATCTGTGGTGTCCTGATTTTTATTATACTCGGTATCATTGCTTATATAATAACAGCCCGCATGATCAAGCCTCTGCTTGAGATTACTGCGGTCATCAACCGTTTTTCTTCTTTGAATTTTGCAGAAAGTCCTACTACCCAGCGCATTTCAAAGCGCAGTGATGAAACCGGTCAGATTGCCCGCGCAATCGCAGGCCTGCGTGAGCAGCTGGTCAGCATTGTGTCCCAGATCAAGGAACAGAGCGCCAAACTTTATAACGCTTCGAATGACCTTGATACAAATGCAAGCCTGACAACCAACACCGTAGGAAGTGTTGAATCTGCCGTAAATGAAATTGCGGTTGGTGCAACAAGCCAGGCTTCTGAGACTCAGAAAGCAACGGACAACATCATTAATATGGGCGATATGATTGAACATACGAATTCCGAAGTGGAAAATCTGAATGCCACCGCCAATTTAATGAAGAAATCCAGCGATGAAGCTTCTGCTACTTTACAGGAATTGGATGCCATTAACCGGCGTGCCATTACTTCTATTGATATTATTTATGAACAGACCAATACTACAAATGCTTCTGCACTGAAGATCAAAGAGGCGACTTCTTTAATTTCCTCTATCGCAGAAGAGACAAACCTGTTATCGCTAAATGCTTCGATTGAGGCAGCAAGAGCCGGTGATGCCGGAAGAGGGTTCGCTGTCGTTGCTTCACAGATTCAAAAGCTTGCAGAGCAGTCGAACGACTCTGCACGACAGATTGACGAAATCATCCGTGCTCTGATTGAGGATTCGCAGAAAGCAGTCGGAACCATGAATGAAGTCAAAGATATCATGCAGCAACAAAGCCAGAATGTTTCAAAAACCGGTACTGTTTTTGCACAGGTTCGTGACGGCATTGGAGAATCCTTAAATGGCGTGGATGAAATCGCAGATAAAACGACGCGTCTGGATGAAGCCCGTCTCAGTGTCGTTGATGTAGTTCAAAGCCTTACGGCAATTGCACAGCAGAATGCGGCAAGCACGGAAGAAACCTCAGCTTCTGTTATTGAAGTCAGCAATATTATGCATGAGATCAGTGAAAATGCAAAGCAGCTGAAAGAAATCGCTTCCGTACTGGAAAGCAACATGTCTTCTTTCCAACTGTAAATCGTGTATTTGAGGAAAGGCAATACGGTATTCCGTACCATGCCTTTCCTATTGGAATAAAAAGGCTCTTTGTCAAGGGTTGGGGTAAAATAATTATAGGACATAGGAGATGGATTTCTCCTGTGTCCTATTTTGCTAGTGACAGGAAAATTCGATTCCTAAAGTTGTTAAAGTTCCGATAGCCATAGG
>JAEWCQ010000024.1 GCA_023390555.1 Bacillota bacterium
AGCCATAGCCGGGCAGATCCACAAGATACATTGCTTCATTAATATTATAGAAATTAATGGTCTGCGTCTTGCCGGGCTGTCCCGATGTCCTTGCCAGCGCCTTACGGTTCATCAGAGCATTAATCAGAGAGGACTTCCCGACATTTGATTTTCCGGCAAAAGCCACCTCTGGCAGCGTATTTTCCGGTAATTTACTGGTTACACCACATACGGTTTCCAAACTGACATTCTTTATAACCATTTTATTTCTCCTTTATGAGAGCTGTATCCAGCACCTCTTCCATTGTCTCTGCATAGACAATCTGCAATCCTTTTTTAATCTCAGAAGATATTTCTTCGATGTCTTTTTCATTTTTCTTTGGCACAATCACCGTTGTTATCCCGGCATTCTTAGCGGCAAGAGTCTTTTCTTTCAATCCGCCGATCGGAAGCACTCTGCCCCTCAATGTAATCTCACCTGTCATCGCAACATCCGCACGTACCTTTTTTTTCGTAATAGCGGATATCATGGCCGTAGCCATCGATATTCCGGCTGAAGGTCCATCCTTTGGTACGGCACCTTCCGGGATGTGTATGTGAATATCGTGCTCCTCGAAAAATTTCTTCTCAATCTGATAATTTTCACTGACAGAACGAATGTAACTGATACCTGCCCTGGCTGATTCTTTCATGACATCACCCAGTTGTCCGGTCAATACAAATTCGCCCTTGCCCGGCATAACGTTGACCTCTATCTCCAGTGTATCCCCACCTACGCTTGTCCATGCAAGACCGCGGACAATACCGATGTCATCCGTATCATTTTTCCGGTCAAAGGTGTATTTTTCCTTCCCCAGATAGGAGGAGAGATTCCGCTCCGTAACGTGTACCTTCTTCTTCTCTCCCTCGTAGACCTCGCGGGCGGCCTTACGGCATACCTCTCCGATTTTACGCTCCAGATTTCGCACGCCGGCTTCTCTGGTATAGCTGCTGATGATTCTCGCAACCGCCTGACTGCTGAATGTAATCTGCTCCGATTTTAACCCATTGCGTTCAATCTGTTTACCGATCAGATGCTCTCTCGCAATGTGGAGCTTCTCATTTTCCGTATAACTGGTAACCTCAATCAATTCCATACGGTCTAACAACGGCCGCGGAATATCCGATACGCTGTTTGCAGTCGCAATAAACAGTACTTCTGATAAATCCACGGGCATTTCGATATAGTGATCGCGAAAACGGCTGTTCTGCTCACTGTCTAATACCTCAAGCAGGGCAGAAGCGGTATCTCCCTTATAATCACTGCTTACCTTATCAATTTCATCTAACAGCATGAGCGGATTTTTCACTCCCGCACTGCGCAGTCCCGCTACGATGCGTCCCGGCATTGCTCCGACATAAGTTCTTCTGTGTCCGCGGATCTCTGCCTCATCTCTTACGCCGCCGAGAGAAATCCTTACATACTCCTTATCGAGTGCTCTTGCAACCGAACGTGCAATACTGGTCTTTCCGGTTCCAGGCGGTCCGACCAGACATATAATCGGACTCTCTCCCCGTTTCGTCAAATTGCGCACTGCCAGAAATTCCAGCATACGGGCTTTTACTTTCTCCAATCCATAATGATCCGCATCCAGAATCCTTCTGGCATTTTTCAGATCTTTGTTATCTCTGGAACCCTTGTCCCAAGGGAGCTCCAGAAGGGTCTCAATATACCCTCTGCTGACTGCACTTTCCGAAGAACTGGAACTGATATTCTTAAAACGTTCAATTTCTTTTTTTATTTTGGCCTTGATTTCTTTGCCGGCCTTGAGACGATTGAGATCCTCCAGAAAGCGCTCTGCATCCGACTGAGTATTCTCCTCACCCAGTTCCTGGCGGATCAGCTTCATCTGTTCCCGCAGCAGATATTCTTTCTGGTTCTTATCCACCCGCTCTTTGACTTTGCTCTGAAACTCATTTTTGATTGTCAGGACATTGATCTCATTTAAGAGGATTCCCATGAGAACCTCATACTGTTCCAGTATCCCAACAGCCTCAAGCAGCTTCTGTTTACTTTCAAATGCAAGCGGCAGATTATTGCTGATCTGCACCAGAAGAATCCGCAGATCATCACACTTCTCAACCTGTTTTGTAAACTCTCTGCCAAGTTTTGGATTTATCTTCCCATAAGAAAGGAACGTCTCCTTGAGACTGCGCATCATTGCTTCTTTTGCTTCGTCGGAAAGTTCCTCTTCTCCTTCCGTATCAAAACAGATGACTTCAGCCAGCAGGTAATCATCACTTTCTATCATATGAGAAAGTTCGGCGCGTTCCAATCCTTCCACCAGAACGCGCACAATATTATTTTGCAGTTTGATAATCTGTTTAATCTCTGCAATCACACCAATGTTATATAAATCTTTTTCCGTCGGCTCATCCTTCTCAGGATCCAGCTGTGCAATCAGATAGACTTTCTGTTCGCCCATCATAGCCTGTTCCACCGCATGCACGGAACGTTCTCTACTCACGTCAAAATGAGCAACCATCTCCGGCAGGACAGTCATGCCCCGAAGCGCGACCGCCGGCAGCCTGCTTATTAATTCTTCCATTTTATCACCCTACTGTCTTACGCAGGATTCCTACGCACTCTTATACTCCAATAATGCTTCTTTTTCTTCCTTTACCATGTCCTTTGTAATCGTACAGCGTACGATTCCCTCATCAGAAGGAATGCGATACATCAGATCCATCATGGTGTCTTCCATAATGGCACGCAGTCCTCTGGCTCCGGTCTTACGATCCAGAGATTTTTCGGCAATGGCTTCTAATGCCTCATCTTCAAACTGTAAATCCACGCCATCGATTTCAAAGAGCTTCTGATACTGTCTGATCAGAGAGTTTTTCGGCTCTTTTAAAATACGAATCAGTGCAGTCTTATCCAGATTCTCCAGTGATACGTTCACCGGTACTCGTCCGATGAATTCAGGAATCAGACCAAATTTCACAAAATCCTGCGGCATCACCTTTTTGAGGATCTCACCGACATTTTTCTCATCCTTTATGGAAATTTCCGCATTAAATCCGATGGAGCTCTTGTCTGTCCTTGCCTCGATAATCTTTTCGAGACCGTCAAACGCTCCTCCGCAAATGAACAGGATATTCGTCGTATCGATCTGAATCAGCTCCTGCTGCGGATGTTTTCTGCCGCCCTGCGGAGGAACAGAAGCAACCGTACCTTCCAGAATCTTAAGCAGAGCCTGCTGTACACCTTCTCCGGACACATCTCTGGTAATTGAAACGTTTTCCGATTTCTTGGTAATCTTATCAATCTCATCAATATAGACAATTCCGCACTGTGCACGGTCAATATCATAGTCTGCTGCCTGAATCAGTTTCAGCAGAATATTTTCCACATCTTCACCGACATATCCTGCTTCCGTCAGAGTGGTTGCATCTGCAATTGCAAAAGGAACATTCAAGATTCTTGCAAGTGTCTGTGCCAGCAGTGTTTTACCGGAACCGGTCGGCCCCAACATTAAAATATTGCTTTTCTGCAATTCCACATCCATGTTTACATCGGAGGTAATTCTTTTATAATGATTGTACACGGCAACGGAAAGCACCTTTTTCGCCTGCTCCTGCCCGATTACATATTCATCCAGAAATGTCTTCAGCTCCTCCGGTTTTAACAGATTGATCTCCTGTACCCCTTTTTCGCTCGAAGTATCATCATCCTCAAATTCTTCCTCTATGATTTCTGAACAGATTTCCACACATTCGTCACAGATATAAGCTCCATTTGGACCTGCAATCAGTTTCCGAACCTGATCCTGCGTTTTACCACAAAAGGAACATCTGATTTTTTCTTCATTGATTCTCCCTGCCATTCTCTCACCTCTTACTAAATTTATTGCCACAAAAGGCTGTCTGAAGCAGACTCCCCATCCCTGTAATGGAATATCCGCCAGAAGACAGCCTCCTAAGTCCATGTCTATCTGCTTGTAATAACGTCATCTACCAGACCATATGCCTTGGCTTCTTCCGCTGACATGTAGTAATCTCTTTCTGTATCCTGTGCAATTACATCATAAGGTTTTCCTGTATTTGCCGCAAGGATTTCATTTAATCTCTTCTTGGTTTTTAAAATATTCTCTGCTGCGATCTGAATCTCAGTTGCCTGACCTTTTGCTCCGCCGGAAGGCTGATGAATCATGATCTCCGCATTCGGCAGGGCAAGTCTCTTGCCTTTCGTTCCGCCAGAAAGCAAAAATGCGCCCATGCTGGCTGCCAGTCCGATACAGATGGTTGACACATCACTCTTGATATACTGCATGGTATCATAGATTGCAAGTCCGGCAGTTACCATTCCGCCCGGAGAATTGATATAAAGATGGATGTCCTTGGAAGGATCCTCTGACTCTAAAAACAACAACTGCGCAACCGTAAGACTTGCGGTTGTCTCATTTACTTCTTCACCCAAAAAAATGATTCTGTCTTTTAACAGTCTGGAATAAATATCATAATTACGTTCTCCACGACTGGTCTGCTCAATGACATAAGGTACTAAACTCATAGTATAACCTCCAATTCCGCCTTATCAGCAAATTACTAAACAGACCGGCTCTGCAATAAGAGTCAGTCTGCATAATTATTCTTATTCTTCTGTGTCGTCTTCTTTCTCTTCGTCTTTCTCTTTTTTACCCTTGGATTTTGCTTTTTCTTTCGTATTCTCCATGATCAACGCAACTGCTTTGTTAATCGCAAGATCTCTCTTGAGAGATTCTTTCTCTGCATCGCCCATGAATTCTTTTATTTTCTCGATTTCCATTCCGTACATCGCTGCCATTTTTTCAAGTTCGGCATCGATCTCTTCCTCGGATATTTCGATATTTTCATCTTTTGATATCTGCTCTAATACAAGACTGCTCTGGATACGGGTAACAGCTTCCGGACGAACCTGCTCTTTTAATTTATCCAATGACATTCCTGAAAACTGCATATACTGATCCAGACTCAGCCCCTGCTGTGACATTCTCTGTGCAAATTCCTGAATCATGTTCTGAACCTGGGAATCAATCATGGCATCCGGTATTTCCATCGTAGATTTTTCAATAATCTTGCTGATGGCTTCATCTTCCTGCGCACGCTTTGCCTCGTTCGCTTTTGTTTCTTCGAGTTTCTTTCTGATGCTTTCTTTGTACTCGGCAAGTGTATCAAATTCGGATACATCCTGTGCAAAATCATCATCTAACTCCGGAAGTTCCTTTGCTTTGATTTCATGAATTTTAACCTTAAACAATGCCGGTTTTCCAGCCAGGTCTGCTGCCTGATACTCTGCCGGGAAAGTCACGTTGACATCTACTTCGTCGCCTGCATTTCTGCCAACCAGCTGATCTTCGAACGTATCGATAAAGGAGTGGGAACCGATCTCAAGAGAATGATTCTCCCCTTTTCCGCCTTCAAATGCAACATCATCCACAAATCCCTCGAAGTCAATCACTGCGGTATCGCCAACTGCAATTGGTCTGTCCTCTACCGTAATGGTTCTTGCATTGTTATTTCTCTCTTTTTCAACAGCCTCGTCTACTTCCGCATCCGTAACGTCCGTATCTGCTTTTGTTACAGTCACTCCTTTATATTTGCCGAGCTCTACTTCCGGTTTCTTTGCAACTTCTGCCGTAAAAATAAATGTTTTTCCTTTTTCCAGCTGTGTTACATCCACTGCCGGCTGAGAAACAATGTCCACTCCGCTTTCATCCACTGCGGAAGGATATGCATCCTGCATCAGGATATTCGCAGCTTCTTCGTAGAAAATTTCCGGTCCATACATCTTCTCGATCATTGCCATCGGAACTTTTCCCTTACGGAATCCAGGCACACTGATTTTGTTTTTCTGTTTCGTGTATGCAGCTTTTAACGCCTCTTCTACTTTATCCGCTGATACTTCAATGGTAAGTTTTACCATGTTCTTTTCCAAATTTTCTACCTGTACACTCATTGTTACTGTTTCCTCCTTAAATTTATATCTCCATATACATGTACGTATCTTACATTCACAGGTCTGCCTAAAAATGGGCAAACTACGACAACTACAGTCATTTAGAGATTATATCACATGCTTTCACAAAAAAAAAGCACTTTTTGATTTTTTTCAAGGATTCTCATGGATATGGAATTTTTCCATTTCGGATGTCAAATCCTGCACCCGAACGCTCAGTTTCTTTCCATGTCCCAGTATCTGTGTTGCAACTTCGTGGTAGCCGGCCGCCATATCCATGACCTCGTCCACCTGCACCCCTACCTGCTCAATAATTTCCTTTTGATGATAGGATAAATCCCACAGACTTTCCGTATTCTTTGTAATTTTCTCCCCAATCTCTGTCACCTCTTTGAAATTATCCTGTACATAGGTCACAATTTTTCGTCCCTCACGCATAACCTCGTTGCTTCCGCGCACCAGTGCATCGGTCTTTCCAGCCGCGTCCCCGGTCTGCTCCACCAGTACACGCATCTGCTTCGCCAGAACGGAGAACCCCCTTCCCTGTTCGCCTGCCCGGGCAGCTTCAATGGAAGCATTCAGTGTCAGAAGCTTAATCTGCTCGGAAATATCCTGTACCATGGCAAGCACATCTGTGATCTTTCCAAACGTAACTTCCACTTCTGTCAGCATATCCTGCAGATTCCCTATGTATGAATTTCCCCTTGCCACAATCTGTCCGGATGCATTTGTCAGCTGCTTCATTTCTTCTGCCGCCTGCATATTCTGGTCTGCGCCGGTTGATACGGTTTCCATTCCGCCGTAGAACTCCTGTAATATTTCTTTCTGTCGCAAAGAAGACTCCGACAACTCACCGGCTATCTGATTCAGTTCTGTTGAACCGTGTAGGACTCCTTCCGAAGAGCCTTTTACATAATGAATGACATTTTCAACCGAACCCATAATGTTTTCCATTGAATTTCGAATGGGACAGAACATCCCCTCATAGTCGGCACCGATCTCAACCACAAAGTTTCTGTCCGCAACTTCGCCCAATACCAGCGCCACATCTTCCACATAGCTTTTCAAGCGGGCTCCGGTGCTGCTGAGTTTATCCGCCAGCTTTCCGAATTCATTGTCTCCCTGATACGCAAGCGTGAAGTCCAGATTCCCTTTCGCCATATCATCCATCGCACGCTCTATTTCTTTGAGCGGCTGGGTGATAAAAACAATAGTTCGCCTGATTCTTTTTGTCATAAACAACCCGAGCAGCAGTATGACCAGAACGCAGCATCCTTCCAGAATCAGGATGCCTGTTTTCATCAAATCCAGTGAATCAGTTGCATTATCCTGTGCGGCCTGTGCAATAGCCGACAGTTCCTTATCGATTTCCTCCATGCGCGGCGCATAATTCTCCCGAACCATAAGAAGCGCATCCTCGGTCTTTCCGGTTGCAGAAAGCAGTATGGCCTGTGAACGGTAAGTCAGGGCCTGTTGGAGAATTTTCTGAACCTCCGCAATACTCTTATCAGAATCCGGGTACATCTTTTTCAATTCTTTCAGTTTTTTTTGCAGCCATATATCATTTTCATCAATTTCCGTTTTGTACTCCTCTTTCAGACTCTCATCCTGCGCCATCATCAGTTTATAATTTGCATTCTGAACCACTACATTGTAATATCTTATATCATCGATCTGTTGAATCACTTCCATATGATAGTTGCGGAAACCCTGGATACAGCTATATAGAAGTACAAGTATGATCGATAGCAGAATCAGCATCCCGGTCAAGGCCGCCAGCTCCGACACCTGAATTTCTTTTAAGACCTTCCGGACTGTTTTATTCTGTTCTTTCTTCGATTTCATCGCCTTTGATTTCTTTTGTTTTCCCTTCATACATAACCTCCGTTTTCCATATTAAGGCTATCATAAACAATTTATGTAAGATTAAGGAAATGCTCCTGTAAATTTAACGTAAAATATCGGACCTGCTGTCATTTTTGTAACCAGAAGATTCACGCTTTGTGTGAAAGGACTGGTTATCACGGTGTTCATCGAATATAAATATGTGGGCATTTTTGCTCTCCTCATCACTCGCGCAAATAAAATACCCCGTAAGTGCTCACATTTTCTGTGATACACTTACAGGGTATTTTTCTTTTAGCAGTTTATGCTATTTCATCTGTTCTTCCTGTTTCATGATCATTTTTCTGACCATTTCACCACCGATAGAACCAGCCTGGGCACTTGTCAGGTCTCCGTTGTAACCCTCTTTTAAAGGTACGCCGATTTCAGATGCAACTTCCTGTTTAAAACGATTCATTGCTTCCTTTGCCTGTGGAACTGCCATACTGTTACTTGAACTAGAACTATTAGATCCGCTCATTGGTTTTACCTCCGTAATTTTCCTGTGTTTTCTGTTTCAGATAAGCTGTTTGCTTATCTTAATTCTATTATGGCTTTCCATGGGAAAAATATGTTGGTAAGTTATGGATGCTTTTTATTTTTAACACTGATAAATAATTGATTCTTTTAGCTGTTTTGCATTTTCTTCATTTGTAAAATAACGTACAATTGCAAGACCGAATTCAATTGCCGTACCCATGCCGCGGCTGGTAATGATATTTCCGTCAACCACAACCGAATCCGTCTGATATTCTGCGCCTGTCATCTGATCTTCAAATCCCGGATAACTGGTTGCCTTTTTTCCATCGAGTATTCCGGCTGCACCCAGAACACTTGGTGCTGCGCAGATAGCCGCCACCAGTTTCCCTTCCGCCGCAAATTTCTGAATCTGCTGACGGACAACGGCAGCTTCACCAAGATGAAGCGTACCCGGCATTCCGCCCGGAAGCACGATAGCGTCAAGTTCTTCAAAATTAATTTCAGAACTTAATGCATCCGCAGAAAATGTAATATCGTGTGCACCTGTCACCTCTTTTTTCTCTGTAATAGATATCATTACAATTTCGAATTTGGCGCGTCGCGCGATATCAACCACGGTCAGACCCTCGATCTCTTCACATCCGTCTGCCATAAATATTCCTATTTTTTTCATTTTTCATTCCTCCTGTTTCTGTTTTTTATTATAAATTTATTTGTATCCCATATATCTCTTGCAAGCAGTTCCCGTATCCCTTATATTTAATCTGAAAGCCGGAATAACCGTTTTGTATTCAGTCAGACTGCGTCCCGGCAGAAAGGATCTTTCATGGAAATTGAACGTAAATATCTCATCCCGGAAATCCCGGATCAACTGTCCCAATATGAATGGAAACAGATCGAACAGGGTTATCTGTGCACCGATCCGGTCGTACGGATTCGCCGCTCCAACGACAATTATATTCTCACTTATAAAGGCAAAGGTCTCATGGTTCGCGAAGAATATAACCTGCCTCTTACACAGGAAGGCTATGAACACTTAAAACCTAAAACAGACGGGATTTTGATTGCAAAAAAACGTTATCTGATCCCACTGACCGAAAAATGGACAATTGAACTTGACATTTTTGAAGGAGAGCTCTCCGGGCTTATCCTTGCCGAGGTGGAATTCGAAACGGAAGAAGAGGCCAACCACTTTACCCCGCCGGAATGGTTCGGCGAAGATGTCACCTTCTCGAAATCCTATCAGAACAGTACGCTGAGCAGATACGGACTATCTTAATCGTGTGGTTTCATATTTTGCCATCGTCGCAACGGACTGCTTTAACTGCTCAAACCGGTTGGAAAGTGCTCCTTCCGGTATCACAACATCTAAAATCACTGCAAAATCATTAATCAGGCGGTCTGTGATATCTTCCTCCATAGCCGCCAACACCTTGTATTTTTCGTGATAGGTATCCGCATCCAGGAACCGAAGCAATCGTGGGTCCGCAATATCTGCTTCTTCTCCGGTCGGTGCTTCTGCCGGCTGCCCGCACTGTTCCGTGTTTTCACTGCGCTCCGCATCCTGCTGTGCTCCGTCCGCTATACCGGCCGGTTCCAATCCTTCTCTATCCACTTTCTCAAAACGGTATTTCTGTGATACTTCGGGATATTTTTCCGTATCCACCTCGTTCACAAACATGGCAAGCGGTCTTGCATAGATACTGTAATCTCCATACAGCGCCTGGTAGACTACCAATTCCTCGCCTGTCTCCGAATGTCTTGCAACTGCGATCACCTGGTACATCTTCTTTTTAAAATGCATATACAGCTCTCCCGGCTGCGGTCTTCTTTCTGTCATTGCTGTTTCCTCTCTTTACCTCTATATACGGTTTAGCATCTCAATTCCTTCTGCGACAAAATCACGTTCAAATGTGAGCGTTTCCGTATACCCTTTTATCATAAGATCATTGACTTCCTGCATCAGCAGATCTCCGTTCGGTACGGATGTATCGACAATCTCCGGATCACGGTTTCGTATCTCAGATACTTCTGCCCTTTTTTCTTCCGCAGGTGGAACCGTTCTTTTTTCATTCGGAATGCCGGATGATTTCACCGTTTTTTTCATCTGCTCCATCTTTTTGATATTCTCATTCGCTTTAGTTATAATATCATTTTTCGGGATTGTTCTTTCATACGTCACCGCCTCTGTCATCATACGGCGGACATTCTGTCCTGTATGCATCTGTTGCGGCCGGTTCACTTTTTTTGTATTTTTCTTCGACGATGTCGCTGTTCCGATTACAATAAACAAAATTACCAATACCCATATCAATTCCATAACTCTGATACCTTCCTTCATTCGTAGTATAAGTATACTTTCGTGCCAAACGTTTCATACTGCTCTTTTCATTATAATAAATTCGCTTGTTTTTCACAACCAGAAGACTGGATTTTATTTGGCAAAACCGGCTGGCATCTCTTTCAGACACCAGCCGGCTGTTTCCGATTTTATTCAAATTAATGTTTTGCCGCCCTGATGTCTATTCCCTGCAAATAGCAATGTAATCCCGCACAACCTCAACCAGCTTTTCATAACTCATCGAGGATGTATTGAGGCAGAAATTATAATTTCTTGCATCATTCCATTCACGTCCGGTATAGTATTTGTAATAGTCTGAGCGATATCTGTCTGTCTTTTCGATCTTTTTGATGATCTCTTTTTCTGTTCCGCCATTCTGTTCCAGCAAACGCGCAATACAGTCCTCCTGCGGTGCATAGAAAAACAGCCGAATGACATTTTTGTGATCTTTTAAGATGTAGTCCGCACAACGTCCTATGATCACACAGGACTCCGTTTCAGCAAGTTCCCTGATCACTTTTGCCTGATAGTTAAACAGATTGTCATTTGAAACGAATTCATCACTGTCCGGCGGAAGCACTTCTCCCTGGTATTCTCTTTTGGCAATTTTAAACAGCGGCATACTCTTTAACCGCTCATCCGCCTTGCCAAATAACGCCTCATTGATTCCGCTCTCATCCGATGCCATGCGCAGAAGCTCTCTGTCATAATAGCTGATGCCAAGCTCTTTCGCCAGCAGCTGCCCCAATGTTCTGCCGCCGCTTCCATAACTCCTTGCAATCGTAATGACGGTATGTTCCATAAAAATCCCCTTCCTTTCCTTACCTATTCTCCTAAATATGCCTTTTTAATCGACTCATTATCCATAAGTTCTTTTGCATCGCCGTTCAGCACAATGTTACCAGTCTCTAACACGTATGCACGGTCTGCAATGGAAAGTGCTTTTTTTGCATTCTGCTCTACCAATAAAACGGTTGTCCCCGAAGCAGAAATTTCTTTGATGATATTGAAGATCTCTTCTACGAAAATCGGAGAAAGCCCCATAGACGGTTCGTCCATCAGTATGATCCTTGGTTTGCTCATGAGCGCTCTACCCATTGCAAGCATCTGCTGTTCTCCGCCGCTCAAGGTTCCTGCCGACTGATTTTTCCGCTCTTCCAGACGCGGAAAGCTCCGGTAAACACGCTGCAGGGATTCTGCAATTTCCGCTTTATTCTTTCTTGTATAAGCACCGAGCTTCAGATTTTCTAAAACCGATAATTCAGCGAAAACACGGCGTCCTTCCGGAACGTGTGCCATACCCATGGATACAATTTTATGTCCCGGAATCTTTGTAATATCCTGCCCTTCAAACAGGATACTTCCTGCTTTTGCCTGAAGCATACCGGTGATTGTCTGTAAAGTGGTTGTCTTTCCGGCACCATTCGCACCGATCAGTGCGATGACTTCCCCTTCTTTTACCTCAAAGGAAATACCCTTGATTGCCTGAATGACACCGTAGTATACTTCCAGATCTTTGATTTCAAGCATTGCCATAGTTATTTCCTCCTACTCGCCAAGGTAAGCCTTGATTACCTTTGGATCATTTAATACGTCACTTGTCTTGCCCTGTGCCAGTACCTGACCGAAGTTCAAAACCGTCAGTTCCTCGCAGATACCGGATACCAGCTTCATGTCATGTTCAATCAGCAGAATCGTCATATTAAAATTATCACGGACAAAACGAATGGTCTCCATCAGTTCCCTGGTTTCATTCGGATTCATACCGGCAGCCGGCTCATCTAAAAGCAGAAGCTTCGGATTCGTCGCAAGTGCACGGGCAATCTCCAATTTTCTCTGATCCCCATATGGCAGATTCGATGCCAGGAAATTTTCTTTCTCCTGCAGCCCGAATACTTTTAACAGTTCTCTTGCCTTCTCATTCATCTCTGCCTCTACTTTCCGGTATTTCGGAAGGCGTAAAACAGCAGTCAGAGTAGAATACGTATGTTCATTGTGCAGGCCGATCTTTACATTATCCAATACGGACTGATCCTTAAACAGACGGATATTCTGAAAGGTTCTTGCAATTCCCTCTTTATTAATGTCAATAGTTCTGTGTCCGGCAATATTTTTCCCATCCAGTTCGATGGTTCCATCATCCGGTTTGTATACGCCGGTAAGCATATTAAATACCGTGGTCTTTCCAGCGCCGTTCGGGCCGATCAGCCCATACAGCTGTCCCTTCCGGATAGACACTTCAAACCCGTCTACCGCACGAAGTCCGCCAAAAGAGATACCCAGATTCTTCACTTCAAGCATAGCCATGTTACTGTACCCCCTTTGTTCTTTTCCGCAGCAGATCTCTCAATGAATGCCTCTGTCTCCATTCAATTGCCCTTGGAGCCCAGTTGAACAGCATCATTGCAATCAGAACAATTGCATAGATCAGCATACGGTAATCCGAAAGTCCGCGTAATACCTCCGGAAGCATCGTCAGTACAACCGCCGCAATGATAGAACCGCGGAAGCTTCCCATACCGCCCAGTACGACGAATACCAGAATCATGATGGACATATTATAACCAAAGTTCGCCGGCAGTGCTGTCAGTGTGGAAAGATTATGTGCATAGAGCACACCGCCCGTTCCCGCAATGGCAGCGGAAATCGTAAATGCCATCAGTTTGAATTTTGTAATATTGATTCCCACAGACTCGGCTGCGATCCGGTTGTCACGGATGGCCATAATTGCACGGCCGCTTCTGGAATTTACAAGGTTGAATACCACAAACAGACTGATCAATATCAGTAAAACACCAATCGTAAACGTCGACTGATGCGGTGTCCCGGTAATTCCCTTCGCACCGTTTATAATGACGGTTCCATCATCCGCAAGATTCAGAGACAATGTATCTTTCATGGAAAAATGAAATCCGTCCCCATCTTTCCCAATATATAAAACATTCATGACGTTCTTAATAATCTCACCGAAAGCAAGTGTCACGATTGCAAGATAATCACCTCTTAAGCGAAGTACCGGTATACCGATCAGGAAACCGAAAAATGCAGCCACAACCGTACCGATCACAATCGCAAGCAGAAAACGTACATTTTCGTTCATGCCCGTGTTTACCATACACTTTGTAAAAAATGCACTGGAAAATGCACCTACACACATAAATCCTGCATGGCCAAGACTCAGTTCCCCGAGATATCCGACACAGAGATTCAATCCAATCGCTACAATCGAATAGGTACAGAGCGGGACAAGCAGTCCCTGCATCAAACTGGACATGCTTCCGGTTGCAACCATAATCTGGGCAATCAGAAAGACAATCAGGACCAAAGCATACGTAATAAAATGATCTCTTGTCGTCTTTTTCATATTTTTAAAATCAAATAAATTTTTCATCGCAGCCACCTACACTTTCTCATGAACCGGTCTGCCCAGAATTCCGGTAGGTTTCACGAGCAGGACAATGATCAGAACTGCGAAAACAATTGCATCCGATAACTGAGAAGAAATATAGGCTCTTCCCAAAATCTCAATCAAACCAAGTAAAATACCTCCGATCAATGCTCCCGGAACAGATCCGATGCCACCAAATACGGCGGCGGTAAAAGCTTTGATACCAGGCATGGAACCTGTATACGGAGTTAAGGTAGGATAAGCGGAACAGAGCAGGACACCGGCGATTGCCGCAAGACCGGAACCAATGGCAAAGGTCAGTGAAATCGTTCCGTTTACGTTGACGCCCATCAGCTGTGCTGCATCCTTATCCTCGGAAACGGCCAGCATTGCCTGACCTGCTTTCGTCTTCCGGATAAAGATCATCAGGCCGGCCATGATTACGATACAAACAATTACGGTCACAATTGCCACACTGGAAATGACGAGCTGTCCGTCCGCAAGTTTTAATGACGGAAGGTCCACTACAGAGGTAAAGGATTTGGTATCCGCGCCAAATACCAGCAGTGCAATATTCTGCAGAAGATAACTCACACCGATCGCAGTAATCAGCACTGCCAGCGGAGAAGCCTTTCTTAACGGTTTATATGCAATTTTTTCAATCATAACACCCAATACAGTACAGATTACAATTGATAAAATGACACTGACAAACGGATTGAACTGCATCCCGCTCATTGTCGTAAATACAACATAACAGCCAATCATGATGACATCACCGTGCGCAAAGTTCAGCATCTTTGCAATGCCATATACCATGGTATACCCAAGTGCAATGATCGCATAAATGCTTCCCAGGCTGATGCCATTGATCAAATACGATATGAAACTCATATCAACACCTCTTGCTTTCTTTTATTTTCTTTTTGTTCCTTAATATTTCTTTCCTATTCTTTGGAATGCTGCAGGCATTTAAAAGTATGCATGCCAGAAAGGTCTGTATATTTTTAAATGCTCGCGCTATTCAAGCTATTTTACCACAGAACCACACGCTTCTCAACTTAAAAAACTTTCCTTTTTCACAGGAATCAATTTGACTTTTATTCTATAGAAAAATCATAACTTTCACACGTTAATACAACAAATTCTTCCTTATAAAATGAAAAACGGGGCCGCCCTTGGGCAGCCCCTGTGAGGGAACTCACTCTCGGAACTTACATTCCAACGTATGCTCCATTTTCAATCTTAACAGCTTTTGGCTGTTTGCTTACTTCACCTGTGGACTCCCAGGTAAGACCTTCGTCTCCACCGGTAAGACCCTGCACGGTAATATTCGGCATAGCTTCTTTTAATGCATCACACAAATCCGATATACTCATATCCGGAGTTGCCTTTGCTTCTTCAATCGCTGCCTTGATCGTATAAATTGCATCATATGCATCTGCTGCAAACTGATTTGGTGTCTCATCATAAGCATCCTTGTAAGCTTTTACGAATTTCTGTGTTGCTTCATCCGTAGAATCTGCTGCAAACGGTGTCAATAACATAACACCCTCTGCCAAAGAGGTATCAAAGTTATCTACGGAAAGAATACCGTCTAATCCGTCACAACCGAAGAATTTCGGTGCATAGCCCATGGTATCTGCCTGTGTCAGAATAATGGATGCTTCCTGATAATAGATTGGAAGGAAGATCAATTCCGCACCTGCATCCTGTGCCTTCTTTAACTGTGTAGAAAAATCTGTCTTAGAATCTGCTGTAAATGCTTCCGTAGCAACAATATCTAGTCCCTGATTTGTAGCTTCTTCTACGAATTTTTCCTCAATTCCCGATGAATATACATCCGAACTGTCGTAGATAACGGCAACCTTAGATGCAAGTGAATTCTCACCGATATACTGTGCGGATGCAGTACCCTGGTTCGGGTCTGTAAAGCAAATCTGGAACACATTTCCATTCGTAATAACGTCGGTAGAAGATGCGGATGGCGTTACTTCAAACATATTGTCTGCTGCGGTTTTATCTGCAACTGCAACACAAGGGGTTGTCGTTACGGTTCCCATCAGAATCTGCATTCCCCAGTCTTTTAATGTGTTGTAAGCATTGACAGATTTCTCAGCATCATGCTGGTCATCCTCGAATTTGTATTCAATCTTGTATCCGTCAATTCCGCCGGCTTCGTTAATTTCGTCAATAGCGATCTGTGCGCCGTTTTTTACGGCCGTTCCATAAATAGCCGCTGCTCCTGTGGTTGGTCCGATTCCACCAATGTAGAATGTATCACTGCTCTTTGCAGAAGATGAAGAACCGCAACCCGTCAAAGCGGTAATCGCCATAGCAGCTACTAATAATACACTGACTGCTTTTTTCATAATTGTTTCCTCCTTAAAAATTACCTAAATAAATTATAATTGAAAAAAGACGTTCCCTGCCTATACCAGAACGCCTTTATTCCTTGTGCTTAATCATACTACACGAATGCGCCAAAATCAATACTCATTTTTTACTTCAAGTGTTGATTTTATCGTCTTTTTTATCGTCTTTGTCACATTAAAGTATTAAATTCCCCTTGATTTTTCTAGGTTGATGTATTTTAACTTATAACTACAGGTTATGTTATTTATTCCTAAAATATATAACTAGAATTGCTCATAGATAAATGCAGGTGTGCCGGAGTCCCTTGTTACCATATAAAACAGCCAAAGTGCCATCAGTATACAATAAAAAAACAGCACTTTTCCGATGAAGCGGACTTGCTCTTTATTCGCTGTCTCCCTTATAAAAGTCATAAATTGTCTCATTCAGATTCACCAGTCCTTCCAGGGCAGGATGCGAGTTGTCCTCAAAATAATACTGATCATATTCATTTCCGGACAGATCTGCATAGGCTGCCTGATACTTTTGTGTAATTTTTGATACTTTTTGATAAATATCTGCTCTCTGTGCACTGTCCACACCAATTTTGTCATACCAGTATCCATTGAATGGGAGCATGACAATCAACGGTTTGATGTTCTCCTCCTGACAAATCTGCAAAAAGCACTCCAGATCCTCGAATTCCACAGAATCTTTTGTATACGTTGGTTTTTTTATAGTTCCGCTCTCCAGCTTCGGCTTGTATACTTTTTCATATATGGCATCATACATCCCAAAATCATTTCCGCCGGACAGTTTCTCTCCCCGCTCTTGTGCCTTCTGCCAAAGTTTTCCCCATGTCACCTGACTGATGCCGCTTTGTGTTCCGTTATCCGGTCCTCCCTGGATTCCTTTCAACTGCATTCTCGTCAGCAGGCCAGTCTGAGATTTATACTGCACCAGAAATGAATGTACCTCTTTTACAAGCAGATCTGCCGCCGTCAGCTGCGAACCGCTATACCATCTTGCATCGTTGCATACTTTCCGATACAGTATCCGATTGCCTTTTGTAAGCTTTTTTGCCCGTTTGATAACATAGTCCTTTTCCTTGTCTGAAATGCTTGTGTTCTGAAGAAATGCAATAAAGTTATCTTCCGAAAAGGAATTGCCGAAAGCATTTTTCACAACGCCCTTACTCTTGAACCACTGCGGGGATACGATCAGGACTACCTTCTTTCCGGAGAGCTGTTTCCCGAGCGACCCGAGCGTAATCGCATGATTCAGCGACTGATAGCCAGCTTCGCCGATAAATACCGGCTCCATATCCGAATTGCGGAACACCGTATCTGCGTGAAAGCCGCTTTTCTGCCCATGCCGCAATTCCGAAGAACCAAAGACCGGAATTGTCTCTGTTCCATCCAGAAGTTTTTCCAATGCAGCATGGCACCCATACTTCGAATGGTCGATCCATGTCCCGTAGGAAATTCCATAAGATGGCAGATTGTGATTTACAAATAAGTGGATTCCTGCTGCCGAAATCACGAAAAGCACGAGCGCAGCCAAAAATGCCTTGATACTTTTCATTTCATACGCTCCTTACGCTTTTGTCATGACCAAACTGATAATCTTCTCCGGTGTATTCATATCCTCTCTCGTCACTTCTGACGGTGAGATAACAATGCCCAATTCCTCCTCAATGTTGACAAGAAGCTCTGCAAATCCAAGAGAATCCAGCAGATCTTCCTCAAACAGGTCGATTTTCCGCTCTTCTCTGACAATGGAATCCTCACAGATTGCTTCCAATATTTCCAATATTTTCTCTTCCATTTTTTGTATTCTCCTTTGTTTCTTCTATTTTATATTCAGATTGATTTCTATATTGAATTCGGATGTCATATTCGGATCAGATGTCCAGAAAATATCAGGAACCCGAACATGACCAGATTCAGTGTAATGGCCCAGGATGCTGCCCTGTACCAGATCTTCTTCCTGTTCGCCTTGTAAAACCCGGATTTCTTCTGATAGATCTCCGTCCCCGCCAGCAGTACTCCGTGATAAAGTCCATATAGAATATAGTGGATGGTCAATCCATGCCAGAATCCCATTACAAGCATATTGACCAGAAAGCCGACCGAGGCACCGGTTAACCTGGTCTGAAACCACTTCTGCTTCAGGGAAAGCATGACAAACCTTGAAAACACGAAATCACGGAACCATTCGGACAGAGAAATATGCCATCTTGCCCAAAAATCCTTAATGTCCGTACTGATAAATGGCTTATGAAAATTCTCCGGTACACGGATTCCAAGCATATACCCTGTGCCAATCGCCATCAGGCTGTAACCTGCGAAATCAAAAAACAGGTAGAACCCATAGCTGTATGCATAGCCTGCCATTGACACAAACGTTCTTTCCGTGAATTTCAAAAGAATCTTATGCCATATCTCCGCAAGGACAAATTTATAAGCCAGTCCAAGCATCATTTTTTCCAGCCCGATGCCAAACAGTTCCAGATATTCGCTTCTTGGACAGGTGCGGTTAAAATCCGCAGTAAAACGCCTGCTCCGGTCAATCGGTCCGCAGCTGAATGTGGGGAAAAAGAGCAAAAATCCCGTAAAATCCAGCACCCTGACCTCTTTTATCACCCCATCATACAATTCTATGATCATCTGTACGACACGGAAGGTCAGATAGGATATGCCGGTAAACTGAAACCAGGTCATCTTATGAAAATACTGCAGATCACACAGCTTGCACAGGATCAGCGGAAAGATGGCAAACAGGACAAACATCCGGTAACGCCATGCACTTCTTCCGTACAGCTTCCGCAATTTTTCATAGAGCTTCACGAGAAGAAGTTCAAACAGGAAATAAATCCCAAAATAAATCAGCGCTATGGGATTGTCGGCCAGTATCACTGCCACAATTCCAATCGATGCAAGCAGATTCAGCCATTTCAAAGGTTTTTCCAGGCACCCCAGCAAAAGTGCCGCCAGTACGGTTACGATCAGGACCGCAAAGAAATCCGTTCCACTGAAAAAGCTCATGACACGAGACCTCCAAGGTATTTCCGATCTGCCTTTCCGTGACCATTCATCGGTATGGTCTCCAGATATTTGATTTTTTTCGGAATCATGTAAGCCGGAAGAATTTCTTTCAGTTCTTCTTTAATTCTCCGCGCGAATTCCAGCGGAGTCAGGTTGCGGATATCTCCCGTCACATATGCCGTCAGGCTTTTTACTCTGCCCTCTTTCACATTCGGAATGACCACCGCATGATCGATTTCCGGAAGGCGCACCATGTTATTTTCGATGTCTTCTATCTCAATCCGGTATCCATGGAGTTTTACCTGCAGATCAATTCTTCCGTTATAGTATAACTGCCCGCCCCTTATGTATCCGGCGTCCCCGGTCCGGTAAGCCCGCCAGTCTTTTCCGCCGCGGCTGCAGACCAGAAATGCCTTCCCGGTCAGATCTTCCCGCTGATAGTAACCGATGCTGACCGTGTCTCCGATGATGACAATTTCTCCCTGTTCTCCTTCCGGTACACACGCTCCCTGTTCATCCCATATTTCAATCCAGGTCCCAGGTTTTTCATGTCCGACCGGCAGGGATTTTCCGGCCGCCATCGTCTGCTCCAAAAGTTCCGGGGTAACCACCACATCCGACACGGCGACTGTTGATTCCGTCGGCCCGTAGGTGTTAATGATCTTCGCTTGCGGAAAACGGTTCATCAGATTTTGGGCCGTTGCCGTCGTCAGGACTTCCCCGCAAAACAGGAATATTCGCAGATGCGGAAGCATTTCGGCGGAAAACTTCCGGTCGGACAGACACATATCCGCAAAGGATGGCGTAGACACCCATACATCTATATCTGATTTTTCAAAGAAGTCAAACATTGCCGCATAGTCACTCTGGACACCCTTGTCCATCGTGTACAGTGTCCCACCGCAGGCAAGAGAGGTATACAGATCCATGACGGACAGGTCAAATGAAAATGGTGCCTGATTCATAAAATGCTTTCCCGCCTTTTCTTCCGGCATGCTTCCCAGACAAACCGACCAGTCGAGATAGTGATTCAGACAGTCCGTGGTAATCTGTACACCTTTTGGTTTTCCCGTACTGCCTGAAGTAAATATAATATAGTAAACATCTTCCGCCTTCACTTGATAGCAGCAGTCGTATTCCGCCTTTTCACCTGAAATAATCTCTCTGATCTGCGCAAGTCCCAATACCTGCGCAGTCATGAATTCCGGTATCTGCAATGTACCCTCTACCACAAGAATCATATCGGGATTCACACTTTCCATCGTTTCCGTGACCCGGGAATCCGGTATTGAAATATCCTGCGGACAATACGCCCTTCCTGATTTCACACAGGCAAGAAAACACACGATCATATAGGGATTTTTATGCCCGTATACAATCACAGGCGTCTTGCTGTCTCCGTATTTCCTGCTCATCCATAGCGCCAGACGATTTGAATATTCCTCTAACTGTTCATAGGTGAGCGATTCGGAACTGCCCTGAATGGCAACTCGTTTTCCATGCTGCAGTGCAGTTGTTCTGATGCTCTCTAAAATATCCATATATAATTCTTCCTTTGTAATTTTTTCTATTACAGAGATGGATTATAGCACAATAAATTTTAAATATCGGAATCGTAAACAAATCTTAAATATTCTTAAGACATTTTATTTCATATGTGTATTTTGTGTGTATTTATTATATTTTGTATTAAGCCAGGCTTATCCTGCCAACAAAAAAGCTGCAGCCCATTTTCTTTCTCAAGGGCTGCAGCTATATTACCTTTTATGATTATTGCGGCATATTTCTTAAATATTTGCAAATCTATATTTATGCGATACGCTGAAAAACATTTTCATTTCCCATATTGTGAATCAGACGTCTGACATATGGAAATGCTGCCACAATCATAAACACATATCCAAGTACCAGATCTTCTATCATAGCCAGAACAATTTCCCCACCAGCAATCGGATCTGTCAAAATTGCCGGTACGGAACGCACGGCATCCATAACTGTAATATCAAAATAAGATCCATACTGTATATAGACCTCCATTCCCAAAGACAAATATTCAGCCAAAAAAATCATAAAAGCACATAAGATAAGGGAGATAACCACCCCCTGCTTATTCAAGCGTCCTCCAAGCAGTTCAAAGCCCTTCATGGAAAATACAACCATAATCAGACCTGTAATACCCGCTATAAATCCAATACGATATATCAAAAGCCAGACCGCGACACCAATAAGAGCACCAAAAACCGCACCTACAATACCTGCTACTAAATTGGTTGATTTTTGAGGCAATGACTGTACCGAACTTCGTCTGATCTGAAAACAAGCCTCACACATTATATCAAAATTATTGTTAAGCTGATAAATTCCCACCGGTACTATTTTTCCGGTTTCATAATCGTTTTGACAGCCGCACGCACAACACGTCTCCAAATATTGATTTTGGCGAAAATACGTACTCACGGTAGTTAGCAATTCCGAAACTTGCTGCTGCGCTTCTTTCCACTTCGGTTTGAAATGAATAACGGCTTTCTCACCAGAATAATTTACGTAGGTAACATATTTTCTTTCAGCAGCAAATCGCTGTAAAAACTGCTGTAATTCATCCGCTCTGTCATCTGCCGATACACTAAATATTGCCGTGTACTGATTCATTTTCGGATAGTACTGAATCATAACATGATAGCCAGATACAACTCCATATGCCAACTGGTCTCCTTTCATATACTTAAATTCCTTTGGCAGATGCAACCATTTAAACTCATTCATAACTATACTTCCCTCCTGAAATTGTACTTTTTACTGCCATAATTTCATCAATAAATAGCAGTATTCTTTCTTTTGTTATATATAACTTACTAAATAAATGGGATTTTTAAGAATAAGTCTGTTACAGAAATTCCAAGCAGAGTTGGCATAGATCATTTCACTTATAAGATACTATTAAATCTGATTACTACATTTTCTGACTCATTTTCCCCACTAAAGCAGATATATTTTAACATTTCATATACGAACAGTCAATATATGGTGTTGCTGTATACGACACTACATTTTTCGGTTAAAAAATCTCCCAGACACCGCCTTTTTCAGCCGTATCCCGGAGATTTTTTCAGATTTCATTTCCTTTATTATCGATGTTTCTACTCCGCTCTTTCAGCCCTCTTCTTTGTAAGGCTCTCGAGAATTTCATCGTTTTTCTTTTCATTTAACGGATAACATACCAGTGGAATCAGACAGCAGAGGAACATGATGCCGAAAATAAGATTGGTTGTCATGTTGATTCCATGCAGTGCAGCTGTCGTCTGCTGTGTATTGGCAACATACCCCGTTGCAGCCATTACAAGCAGTGCGCCGGACACGCCGAAGGCAGAGCCGAACTTTGTTGACAAAGAAACGGTTGCATAGGAAATACCGTCGGAACGGATTCCGGTTCTTTCTTCTGCGTAGTTGATTGCATCCGGAACCATTGCCATCGGAATAGGGAACGAGAAGCAGAAAAATCCGTAAAGACAGTGCAATACCAGAAGCAGCGGTATATTGCTGTATCCAAAAGTCTGGCCTATGATATAAATCAGAATCAGGCTTATGCCAGCCCCAATATAACCGATAGATGCCATCTTCTTTTTTCCGACCTTTACAATAAAGTTCTTGGTTACAAAACTACCGATTACTGTGAACAGTGACGGAAGTGACATAAACGCCGCTATCAGGTCAAACCGCTGTACATTGTACATCAGATAATAAATGACAACTCCCATCCGTCCGAAAAAAGCTGTCATTGCCAGAAGCTGTATCAAAAACACCAGCATCAGCGGCTTATTTGTAACTACAGATTTCAGACTTTTTTTAATCGGGACTTTTACCGCAGAAGCAGGCGGTTGAATCGTCTCTTTGCATTTGGCATATACGAAGTAAAACAACGGCAATGCACAGATTGCGAAAATAACCTATTATCTAGTGAATCAAATGTAGATACAAGTTTTCATTCTATTAAAAAGCGCATTAAGGATGAATTGTTAGAGGATATTTTTCATTCAAACTAAAAATCCGGAAAATCAGTGTTATAATAATGAAATGTGTGCAAAACCGTATTCTGTTTTGTAAGCTTTCACGGAGGAAAAAGATATTCATGAAAAAAGATACTTCTTTGTTACGAAATTTTTTCAACATCTATGTCGTATTGGTTTTACAAAATGTTATTACACTGAGTGTAAACCTCTCGGACAATATGATGCTTGGAGCCTATAGTGAGACCGCCTTAGCCGGTGTGGCTGCGGTCAACCAGATTCAGTTTATCTATCAGCAGATTTTATTTGCATTAGGAGATGGGCTTGTGATATTCTGCAGCCAGTATTGGGGGAAAAAGCAGATAATACCAATGAAGAAAATTGCTGCCACAGCCATGAAAACCGGGCTGATTGCCGCGGTGCTGTTATTTACAGCAGTCAGCCTATTCCCTGATGAGATTGTAGGACTGTTTACGACGGATACCGCCATTATTGCAGAGGGTGTGGCATTTCTGAAAATTTTCCGCTTTACCTACTTCTTTTTTGCAGTTACCATGCTACTGCTTGCTACTCTGCGAAGTGTGGAAGTGGTAAAAGTCGCTTTTTACCTGTCGATTATGACACTCTTAATCAACTGCAGTATCAACTACGTCCTGATTTTTGGGAAGTTCGGCATGCCACAGCTCGGTGCAAGAGGCGCTGCGATGGGAACTCTGACTGCCCGAATTCTGGAAATGGTAGTTCTGATTTTGTATATTATCAAAAAAGAAACCAGCCTTGGACTCACGATAAAGGATTATCTGAATTTTGACAGGGAATTGAGCAAAGATTATCTGAAAATAACCGCCCCAATGGTGGTTGTGCAGGGACTATGGGGTATGAATACCGCCCTGCAGACTGTGATTCTGGGGCATATGAATTCTGCTGCCATTGCGGCAAACAGTATGGCCTCTACACTGTTTCTCGTTGTGAAATCCATGGCAGTCGGTGCTGCTTCGGCAACAGCCGTTATCATCGGCAAAACAATCGGAACCGGAAATATCGGAATGGTAAAGGAATATGCCAGACAATTGCAGCGATTATTTGTGGTAATCGGTGTCGTTGGAGGGATCTCCTTATTCCTTCTTCGAATTCCAATTCTTGGGCTATATGATTTATCGGCCTCCACAAAGACCATGGCGAATCAATTTCTGATTATCTTAAGTGTAGTATTCGTGGGCATGTCTTATCAGATGCCCACAAATAATGGCATCATCCGAGGTGGTGGAAATGCCATGTTTGTTGTAAAAATGGATATTATCAGTATCTGGTTCATCGTCCTGCCGCTTTCCTTTGTCATGGCCTTTGTCGTGAAAGCTTCCCCGGCTGTCGTGGTCTGCTGTTTGAATGCAGATCAGATTTTCAAATGTGTTCCGGCATTCCTGGAATCCCATTACGGGAACTGGATTCGAAAACTGACCAGAGAATAGCGGTAGGAGCCTGTTTGGCTATTGGCAGGTTTAATCCTTGGTCCTTTTCTCCGTTTTGTCACTCCTTTTCCTCCTGGAACACTTTTACATGTGAACTTGTCAATTGATACACATCCTCTCGGATATTATACAAAGAAGGAACCTGCGCACGAATTTCCCTGATGTAATCCAAATCTATATCTGCATAGATAAGCTGTTCACGATCACTTGCTTTTGCTATAATATTTCCCCATGGGTCTATCACCAGAGATTTCCCATAGGCACGAAATTTGGGTTTTTGACCGATTTGGCCCGGTGCGATGATATAGCAGGTGTTTTCAATTGCTCTGGCACGAAGTAATACTTCCCAGTGATCTTTTCCCGTATCCGTCGTAAAATTTGCCGGAACACAAATAACTTCTGCACCTTGCTTTGCCATCAAACGAAATATTTCCGGGAACCTCATATCATAGCAGATTGCCATCCCTATTTTCCCAATTTTAGTATCACATATCGTGATATGGTGACCCGCACTTATCTCATCTGATTCCCGATAACTGGGGCCATCCTCCAGCATCACATCAAACATGTGCAGTTTGCTGTAACTACCCACGATGTTTCCGGTTCGATCGAACAACAGACTGGTATTGGCCGGCTTACGTTCCGCTGTTTTTCGGGTAACGCTTCCACAATGTATATAGATCTGGTGCTCACTGGCTGCCTGACTGAAAAACTCCGTAATTTTCCCCGGCACATCCTGTGCATTTCCCATAAAATCGGTTCCTAAATATTCTGACGTTTCCGGAAACGCGATCAGATCTGCCTTATTTTGAGCAGCCTCCCGTATCATAGCGTTCATCTTATTCACATTCTCCGTAATATTTGCACCCGAATTGATTTGTGCAACGGCAACTTTATACTTCATAATTTTCCTCTCTTCTATATAATACCTGCTCTTTACCATAGTGCGCATTTCAAACGTTACCTAAATACCGGCCTATTTCCGACTCTCTTTATTGTACCATAATTTCTTCCAATCGAATGACAGTATTTTATACAGAAACCCTATTGACAATTAGTGAATGTTCGTTTATTATACAGGGCAAGGAGGGAATGACGTGAGAAACAGAGACGACGACAAAGAGCGACGGATTAAAGAAGCCGTCATCAGCCTGATCCTGCAAGAGGGGATTCATGGTGCCTCCATTTCAAAAATTGCAAAAATGGCAGCGGTTTCGCCGGCCACGGTATATATCTACTTCGACAACAAGGAAGACATGCTGCAGGATATATACAGCGAATATTCGGAGGATATATTTACTTATCTGCTGGCGAGTGTGAACCAGAATATGGATGGACCACAATTGATCGAGATGCTGGTTACGAGCTATTATAACTACATCATAGAGCATCGGGAGATTTTTAGTTTTGTAGAGCAATTCTCGACTTGTCCCTCATTGTCAAGGCACTGTTCCGGAAACAAAGGGGTCTGTCACATCCATGATCTGATTCAGGATATGAAGGAACACCGAATTGTCAAAGACTATCAGGATGACAATCTAATGGCGATCATATTTTATCCGGTAAAGGCCATTGCTGCAAATAATCACAAGAGTGAAGATGAAAAGATAGCGTTACTGCAAGAGATGATACGAATCATACAGAATACAATTTTAATATAACGCTGCACATATGCGGGATCATTTGCCGTTATTTTACAAAAGATCTCGCAATCATTTTTCACTTCATTAAATGAACGTTCACTTATGAGCGAGAAAGGACATGATCATGACAAATCTGGAATACACAAATCAAGAAGGCATCGTTCTTCCGGTATCAAATATTGTTTTGCTGCCGGGTATCACTACCACGATCCAAATAAATGTAGCTGACGATGCGCAACTGCAGTATATGAAAACCGAGGGCAGCACAGGCATCGCAGTTCCTTTGAAGCAGAATTTCGGCCAGCAGGCATTGAAGGAAGATGATTTTTATAAGACAGGCTTAACTTTCATTGTGAAGGATATACAAGAGACTGAAAAGGAAATTCATCTGGAGATCAAGATAACGGACAGAGTGAAAATCAATGAATTGCATTTTGAAAACAATGTAATCTATGCGAAATATGAGTTATCACCTGATCAGGTAGATATGAGTGAAAAGGATCAGGAAGATATGCTTGGCTACTTTAAGAAAGTTGTCCACGACATCAGTGAGCAATTCCAAGGGGGCGGACAGTTCGTCCAAGCCGTGAATCAGATTGGCGAGATCAACCCATTCATTGCGCACATTTCCCAATATATGACGATTTCTAACGAGGAAAAATACGAATTGCTCTCAGTCGCTTCTCGGAAGGCACGCAGTCTCCGCTTCCTCGATCACCTGTTGAAACAAAAAGAGGCCATCACGCTGCGCATCCAGATGTCAGAACGGTTCTCGGAGCAGGCCAATAAATTCTATCGGGAATCCGTGCTTCGTGAACAGCTAAAAGTGATTCAGGAAGAATTGAATGAAGGGAACGACGCGCAGTCAAAAAAAGGTAAGGATTATCTTGCTAAAATAGAGGAAGCGCAAATGCCTCCTGATATCCGGGAAGCTGCTGTTGAGGAGCTGAATAAGCTCAACCTGCAGGGGCAAAACAGCCCCGAGTACAGTGGCTTGCGCAATTATCTGGATCTGCTGGTTCAGCTGCCGTGGAAGAAGTCCGAACCAAATTCGATCAATCTCGAAAAGGCACGGCAGATATTGAATGAACAGCACTATGGCCTGGAAAAGGTCAAGGACAGAATTATCCAGCATCTGGCTGTCATGCAGCTGAAAGCGGACAAGAAGGGTTCCATTCTGCTGCTGGTCGGGCCTCCCGGTACCGGAAAAACAAGTCTTGGCAAGAGCATTGCCGAAGCACTTGGCAGAAAGTATATCCGGCTGAGTCTGGGCGGCATCCGGGATGAAGCGGAAATCAGAGGGCACCGCAGGACGTATGTGGGTGCAATGCCGGGAAGGATTCTTCAGAATATTCGAAAAGCGGGTGAAAGCAATCCGGTCATGATCCTCGACGAGGTGGATAAGCTCATGACCGGCGGCTACAGCGGGGATCCTGCCAGTGCACTGCTCGAGGTCCTTGATCCGGAACAGAACAATACCTTCACCGATCACTATTTGGATCTGCCCTATGATTTGTCGGATGTATTCTTTATTGCAACCGCCAATTCCATCGAGAGCATCCCGGGGCCGTTGCTTGACAGAATGGAGGTCTTACAGATTTCCAGCTATACGACAGAGGAAAAGTTTCACATTGGAAAAGATCATCTGCTTCCATCGGTTTTGCAGGAGCATGGACTGACTGCAGCGCAATTGATTGTTGAAGACGATGTGCTGCGTGACATCATCAATAACTATACACTGGAGGCCGGAGTCAGAGGTCTGAAAAAACAGCTGGCCGCACTCGCCAGGGTAGCCTCTGAAAAAATCGTATCGAACAGCGCTGTACTGTCCTATCACGTAAAGGCGGAGGAACTGGAGGATATCCTCGGAAGGCAGGTATCACGTCATGACAAGGCGCAGCAGGACAATCCCCCTGGTGTAGTCACCGGGCTTGCATGGACACCTGTTGGCGGAGAAATTCTCTTTATTGAAGCTACCAGTATGCCTGGAAACGGCGCAGTCACGCTGACAGGAAAGCTGGGGGATGTCATGAAAGAATCGGCCAGAATTTCTCTCAGCCTGCTGAAATCAAGGCTTCCTCTGAATTCAATCAACTTTAAGGAACGGGATCTGCATATTCATGTACCGTCAGGAGCAGTTCCCAAGGACGGACCGTCTGCAGGCATCGCGTTATTTACTGCACTGGCTTCTCTGATTACAGGTCAAAAAGTGGATGCCAAACTTGCGATGACCGGAGAAATTACGTTAAGAGGCGCCGTATTGCCGATTGGCGGACTGAAGGAAAAACTGCTTGGGGCCCAGAGGGCCGGCATAGAAAAGGTGCTGATTCCAAAGGACAATGTCAGCGATCTGAAGGACGTGCCTGAGGAGGTAATTAATCAGCTTACAGTGGTGCCTGTGGAAACCGTGGAAGATGTGCTGAAAGAAGCCATGGGGATTTCTCTGCCACGCATAGAGCACATGTTTCAGCAGATGGACCTCGAAAAATTTACCATGAAGGTTTAAGAAAAAATAACGAACAAAAATACAAGGAGGATACTTATATGCAATTAACAGTAACAAAGGACACTCTGATTGGTGAAATCTTAAATGCGGATCAGACAACCGCTCCCTATTTCTTCGCAATGGGCATGCACTGCCTTGGCTGCCCGGCATCTGCCGGGGAGAGTCTTGAGGATGCATGCATGGTGCATGGCACATCGGTAGAGGAACTTGTCCATAAACTAAATGACCATATGTCAAAATAACTGATTGAGAAAGTACAATCCGCCAGCGGCTTCGAATGAGATGTCACTGACGGATTGTCGCTCAATAGAAACTTGCACTAAAAAGAAAAGTTTACATATCATTTGCAAAAACAATCCCTGCTTTTTTTCTCGCTTCTTCCATAACCTGTGATACAAGGCTGCTTCTTTCCAACATACGATTCATCCGATCGTAATCTTTTCCATCAATCATTTTTATAAACTCCTGGAATTCGTAAAGCAAACGGTGATCTTCTTCATTAAACGAATATTCCTGGCTGTTTCCTTCCTTATCATTGAATGTGAATTTTCTCATTCCATTCGGCGGAACTGTTACAATGATATTTCCTTCGTCTCCCTGATAGCTGCTGACAATCGGTGCCTTACAATCTTTTGCTCCGATACAAACTACTTGAAATGAGCCATAATCCATGGTTAAGATACCGCTTGTATCTATATTTTTCTCAATATTTGCTTTGTAATCGACAGAAATAGGTTTTCCGAACAATCCGATAACTGTATGGATATTGTAAACGTTTATATCCATGAGTGCCCCGCCAGCTTTTTCTGAATCGAATGCCGGCAAAATATTCCCTTCCTTAAACGCGTCATAACGGGAAGAATACTGACTATAGTTTAAACTGACAATCTTTAAACTTCCCAAGTCAGGAATCTTCTCTTTTAATAAAATATACGCTGGAAGATAATAAGTACTGATTCCTTCAAAAATCATCCGATGATTTTTCGCTGCTATTTTTTTTAATTCTCTTAATTCGCTGTAATTCGCCGTAATCGGTTTTTCAATGATCACATGTTTCCCATGCTCTAAGGCTTTCTTAGCAAATTCGTAATGCAAGGAGTTTGGTAACGCCACATATATCGTATCCGTATCACTTTTTAACAGCATCTCATCATAATTGAAATAGCATTGACTAATACCATACTTTTTCGCCAGCTCCTGCGTCTCATTTTTCGACTTTTCCGTCCCTAAAATTGAGACACTTTCTATCTTCAGCTTATGGATTGTCGTCAACATATCTTTTACAATCATTCCAGTTCCCAGAATCCCTAATTTCATTGTTTTTTCATCCTTTCTAACGCCTCAAGAATCAATTGGTGATCCTCCGTATCGGTTAATCCGGATACGCAAAATGCACCTTTCAATTCTCCTTTTACAATTAAGGGAAATCCGCCGCCGCAGACAGCGTAGTCCGTACTATCTTTCATATATACATAGTGCTCGATCTGCTGCGCGACATATAAGGAGCTGTGACCGCTGTCCATAACGGTTTTTTCTTTTAAGTCCAACCACATTTGACTTTTTTTCCCGTTCATCAGATACTGAAATACAATATCTCCGTCATACTTCACGCGGATTCTTACATTTTTCAAATTTTTTTCTTTCACAATCTTTAACACAGTCAGACCAAAATCAAGCGCCTGCTGATTTTTAAAATCTTCGAAAGCATAAACCGATTCCATTTGCAATAAATCATCCATTTTGTTTCCCTCACCTTTGCCATGTGTTTGTTATGTGCATACTTTATCACATTTTTCTCACCAATTCCCAGATCTTCCAATAACGAAAAAAAAGTTTAAAAAACAACCACTTTTCTAGTTATTCTTTGAACTTTTTTATAAATCATTCATGCGAAACTACCAAACAAGCATTTGTTGTCCAGTTCATTCTAACTTTTTCTATTTTCTTCATAATTTTTTGCATAAATCAAAGAATAGATAATGTTTAAAATATATTCAAAAACAAATTGCGAATAAAAGGCTGCGATCCGATTGCTTTTTTCTTTATCTTCAACCAATAACAAGTGATTACTATATCGTGCGAGATTCGAATTTTCGTTTGCCGTTATCGTGATAATGTTCGTTCCATTTTTTTTTAGTCTTTTGACAATCTTATCGTAGGATGGATTGGAGCCACCGCTATAGCTGATAAATAAAGCACAATCATCTCTGCCAGAATGAGAACAGATGGTATATTCTTCATGATTTTCAGTGGCTAAAATAGGATATATATTAATTTTAGCAAGCTTGTTGATGAAAAGCTTTGCGGTAAGCATGGTATCCCCCATAGCCAAAATAAACAAGTGCGAGGATTTGATTATTTCATCCGTAATACGGTTTAATACGCGACTGTCCATCATGAAAACACATAAATCAAGGCTTTCTCTATATAAGGATGTCATATTCTGAATGATCTGATTCGTGTCTTGCAACGGATAGAATGGCGAGCTGAAATCAACCGTCTCTCTACGATATTTTTTCGATTCCAATTCCTTCACAAACTGCATGCGAAATTCACGATATCCACTAAACCCCAGTTTTCGGCAAAGTCTTATGATTGTACCATTTGATGTAAACGTTGCTTTGGCAAGCTTATCTATTGTCATTGCTACAAAATCTTCACTATTAGCAATAATATAATCGATAATCTCTTTTTCCCTGACTGAAAAGGTATCCACATCCGCCATTCTGTCGATAATCATTGCATTCCCTCCCTCACACATTCTTCCGTAGCCACTCGCTCCACAGTGGTTCATGAATCAATATTTTTATCCTATCTTGTATTAATAAATCGCCGGTAACTCGTAAATTCTAGTATTCATTTTTATCTATGTCTTTCATTCTACATTTTTTTCATTCTAAGAACAACCATGTATGCATTTTTTCAACAGATACTCTTCATATTATTTCTGGTTGATTTCAATGTCGCTGTCAAATACGAATCAGGGACGGCAAACTCCGCCATCCCTGATTCACAAAAAAGGCTGCAATACCTGATTTTAAAAGGATTGCAGCCTATATCATACGTGCAACAGGGCTTGAACCAGAATCGCTTCCAAAAAAGCCGATAAAGAAAGGGGTTCCGAAGTCTCTGACAGGTATGTACATACAGTTTACATACAAAATGATATGTATAAATTTTCATTGTGAATAATTCTTTATCACTAATACTTACAATCCTGTAAGAAACGAGGAGTGTTTTTATCTCTTTATGTTTCCTTATTTTATCAGTGTTTGGGGACTTTTCTATTCTTCTGTAATTTTATGTATTTTCATATCAAGGGGTATCGGAACTGATTGACGTGCGAGGTTTGAGTTTCATAATATAAATAGTTAGGTTTGAAATCTTTGCTTGATTTCAAAAAATAAAAATAGAGTCTGAAATATTTCAAGACTCTATACAGCACTATAACAGAAAGCAAATTATAAGTCTACCATTTTTTTAAAAAGTATATATAGTTATTAGTGAATTCAGAAAACAGAGGGAGAATATATGCTTAGAGAAACGAATATCTTGAATGCTTTTACAAGCGAAGTCCAACCAGACGGAAGCAGTATTGCTATTATTGATCCATATATTGGATGTCAACTGCAATGTCCATATTGCTTTCAAATGAATGACTTAAATTGGTGCAAGGATATATTTGTTAATATCAATATTGCATCAATACTAGAACAACAAATCAAAGAGAAAGAAGGAGCGGATTTATACATCGGAAGTAAATGCGATCCGTATATGCAGTTAGAAGAGAAGTATACTCTTACTAGAAAATGTCTTGAAATTTTGTGCAATTATGATTCTCATATCTACATTACTACAAAATCGGATAATCAATTAATATTAAGAGATTTCGATCTATTTAAAAGGTTTAAAAATAATATTACCATATTACTGGGTTTGTCAAATATTAATCAAGCTGATAAAGGAAGAAATAATGTCAATATCAAGATTGCGAATGAGTTAAAGATCCAGGGAAATGATGTCTGGTGTTTTATTACACCCTACCTTCCATATATAATGAATTTGGAACCGATGATAGCGGCAATCGATAGTAATATTCCAATTCACATAGATAAACTCCGTGTAATGACGCAGGGAAATCAGGATAAAAAAATATATAAATGGATTCAAGATCGATATCCACAATACAGGAAAAAGTATGAAAGAATATTGTTTCAACATGATGAAACCTATTATCATGATATTATAAAGAAATTTCGTAATGACAAAAGAATTGTATTCATGCGTGATGTATGGGGTGTATAAGATATATTTATATATCTCCTGTACCATAATATATGGTTAATTCAATTCACCATTTAGATGGTATTGATTTATTAAGAGCCATAACTACTACCATAAGAAAAACCCTCTGGACGAAAGAAAGGAGGGTTTTCCAAGAAATAACTAACAGGAACTCCAAAGTATTCTGCTCATTTTTTGAGCTTTTCAATTTTGGGCTCGGTCTTTCCTTTTTCCAATCTGTGAATGTACTTCCTAAAATTCCAGTATCTTTTGATATTCGATAGGATGTTTTCCGCTCTTTTTCAGTAATTCCACATACTTTTTATACACGTTTTCTCCTTTCTATTATTTTTTCCTAACTTTTTATTACAATTAGTCAGGAAATCCTTTATAATGAGTTTTTCAGAAAATATTAATATATGTACATCTTCTACTTTGTTTAGCTCATCGCATATTAAAGCTAAACATTCATCTTGAGTCATATGTTAGTGCCTCCCAGCATCGTTTTGTATGATGAAATTATAATGGTTATTTCTTATAGTTCAATAGTCTTGGACAAAAGTGCAGGAATTTGCACAATTAATGCTATACTCTGAATCATACAAACTCTTGCTGGGCATTTTACCACAGCTCGTCGAATGCTGATAAATGGCGGTTTCTGGTATATCTATTCCATGAAATGTTATGCTTTCCGCATTGTTTTTCATTCTTTTAGTAGCAGAATAGTAGCAGACTTTTAACTTCTAAAGATTGATATAATCTACTTTTTATTATTCACTAGGCAGTTGTTTCTTGTGGCTTACGAGTCACTGGAATAATTGCTACTACCAAGAGAATTATCGCGACACTGTGCGACTTTTTGAAAGGAGTTTGCTATGAGCAATCAACATAAAAATCCAACTATAAGTTTCAGGGTATCTGAATATGAACGAAAAGCTATTGAAGCACGCATCCTTGCTAGCGGTATGATGAAGAAAGATTATTTTTTCCGTTCCTGTATCTATAACCGAATCTGCGTTGTGGGCAAGAAAGAAACGATATATCCTTTGGTTGAAGTCCTAAGAAAATTATATCTTCAACTTTATTCCATGCATGCTGCTTTTACCAGCGATACTGCAACTACTTTTCCAACATCCGAGGAAATCTCGGCACTTCAAACCGAATATGAGATTGCACTAAAAGCTATTATTGATATGCTTGATGGTGCCAAGTATCTTTGGGAAGGAGAACATCATGAATGACTTTAACTTTCAATTTGCTATGTACAATCCAGTAACCGATACTGTTGAAGTTAATACTGGCACTGGTACCGCTCTCTTTATCCGTTGCAAAGATTTCAATTCTATTGTCATGTTTGATGATCCAAATGATGTTGTTTATTTGTATCATCTGGCTGAAGAACAGCCATTGACTTATGCCAAATTTGCTTTGTCTGAAACTGGATTGCAGGATTATGTGGATGCCATGAACTGGTTTAACTGATATTTATTCACTACTCTTTCGATCTACTGTCCATCATCCTCATCTGCATTGGGGATGATCGGACTATCCAAAGTAGATTTGCCTAATGAATTAATCAATTGTTTCAAATTCTCATATCCCCTTGCATTTATTAGTTCCTTCATTTTATCCGAGTAACAATCATCAATTCCATTTTTTTCAATTGACAAGACAAATGAATAAATACCTTTAAGGTGTGCAATCTTTGTATAGTCTTTAATTTCTTGATCATAAAAATTTATTGCGTCCCAAAATATTTCATTTTTTAATTTTTTACCAACACTTATATGCCTAAAATTATTCGAATCTTTCGTTACACTAACTCCTGTGATCCTCACATGATTTGACATTGAAAGGTTATACAATTCCGTTTTTCTATCATTTAATTTCAGATGTACTTTTTTCAGCAAACGTTCAACTTCAGTTTGAATTGTTTTTGCTTTTTCTAAATAATCTTCTTCTAGTTTAAATGAAATAACCATATCATCAGCATACCTTGTATAAATTGGATTTTTCAACTCCATTTTTTTAATTTTACCATACAACAAACCATCAAATTCCTTCATATAAATATTTGCTAAAGCTGGCGATGATACAAGTCCTAAAGGAAGTCCTATGTTTCCTACACTACATTTTCTCACTATATCATAACATTCTTTTCTACTTATCTCAGAGTTCTTATTTATTTCAAAATACAGACATTCGGATAAATATTTATGATTTAAACTTGGGAAAAAATTCTTAATATCCATTTTCAGAAAAACATCATTGTACATATGCGCTTGTGCATTTTTATATATTGATGAATGTGGAACATATGCTTTGGCAAATACAGAATTACTAGTGTACAAATTTAAATATTTTACAACCTTTTCATGATATTTTCTAAGTTCACCTTCTTCTTTATATGTTACAATTTTGCGAACTTTATTTTTAGTTTTTATATATTTTATAGTTAATTGATCATCCATCATTTCCCTTTCATATTACCTGCGTTTCAACTACAGTATTCAGACAATCTTTATATTTTTCATAAAAGAAATGACTTGTTCCATCTTTACAACTTAGCATTTTTCTAGTAATTTCAACTTTACTATTTTCCTCATACTTATCATCTTTTTTGATTTGAATAAAATCAGCTGCTTGAAACAAATATAGACACATTCCAATAATTCCAGCAATATAAACACGCTTAATGTTCATCTGCGCATTGATCGAACACAATTCTATTTCTTCTCCTGTCTTTTCTTCTATTGTGTTAATAAAAGTTTTTAACAAACACTGCTTAATGTCTTCTATATATTCCTTTAATTCCTTCTTTGGAGCACTAAAAATTTTCTTCGCAAGTTCTTCTATGTTAAATACCGTCGCAATACAGCAAATTAAGACTCTGGGCAAGACTCTTATTTCAAGTTTTTTATCTTTTATTTGATAATGAATATATCCTTCTTCGATTTTTCTTACATCTCTTGCAAATCTGATTTTATGTATATAGTTATCAGCTTCCAAAAAATGATTGATTTTCATCCCTAAATGAGATCCTATTTTGTCTTTGTAAAAATATGTATGCCAATATTTCACATTGTCAGATACTATATTTTTTTCTACTCGTGGATAAAAATTAATAACCTTCAGCCCATTAGGTTCTCTCATAAATGCAAGCTTTAAAAATTGACCTAATTTGTTCTCTTCCAACGCCATATCATCTGGTAATAACAAGCAAGTTTTTTTCACTGCCGTTTCTTCACTCAAGAACAAACCTACTTCTGCAGCCGTTGAAATACTTTCATGAATAATTATATTATTGTCAGATAGATAATTTGTAACCATTTCCACTTGATATAAATCCTTCATATGAATATCATCATATACTAAATAACGAGAGTTATTTTTTTTAAAAATAAAATTATCTTCCAAGATAATCGGTCTATATGTATTATTCTTATCCTTTAAAAACTGTCGCAATACATTTCTTTTGTCTGTAACATTTTTTCTTCCATATTGTGTTCCACACAAAAATATATATTTATATTCGTTTTCAATTATTTGTTCTTTAAAAGTGTATTTTTTCATTTTTTCTCCATTAAAAAAGGATCCTACTTAAATTTGGTAATAATTCTTTGTGAAAAATTAATTTATTATGAGGTTCTTCTTATGGAGGCAAGGTTGCCGGAATAAGAAGGTTCTCAAAATAAATTAATTTTCAATCAAAACATCGACGTAGTCGAACAAATTTAACCAAATTTTAATTACTTTAACCTCAAACGCTGAGGTGGCAAATAAGCCTTACTAGGATCCGAGTTTATTTTATCACAAAACACCAGACTTTTCAAACTTATCAAAATCAGAAAAAAAATTATTCTTCTCATCTCTTTTAGCTCGAGTATTATAGTTTGAATATATGTCTGATTTTATATCAAATCCCATCTCTTCTAGATATTCTTTTGACCTATGATCACCATAATAATAAAACTTAAGTAAAGATATGTATTTTGTAATTGTATGTTTTAGAAAATCTGGTTTTGATTTCCATAGTCGTGCCGATGTAATATCTTTTGATAAAATCAGGTTAATCAAAACAAGTAATTCATCAAAAGAAATATCTATATCCTGAGGATTTGTCAATATCTGATCATCACTTATCTGCAAGATACCACTTACATCATATTCTACTTCCCCAATAAAAACGGTGTATTTTTCTACAGCACCTAAATATACTTTTTTTAAATATTCCACTAACAATTCAATTGTGGTTTTATTCTTTACTTGGAGTAACATCATAAGTATATCTGCATCTGAAAAATATACCCTGCAATCTCCTCTGGTATATAAATACTTAGTAAATTCAGCTTTCTTAATAATATAACTCTCATTATTATTTCCATATAGATTTATTTTGAGTGGAACAAATATGTAAAAATTCCTATTTGCATTCTTGATACCGTTTCTTACTCTCTCTTTTTTGTATTTATCATCTAAATCCTTAATAAAGTTTTTCATTTTACCTCTCTACCAAATCTTTTTAATAAAATATCATATTCGCTTATAAACACAGTTTAAAGCATAGCTCCCTCTGTATATATGTAATCGTTATACCATTCTTCCATTATCTTCTTCTCTTCTTTATATTTTTCGGCATTTATATGTCTATTACGAATACTGGGTATTTCTGCATCCTCATTAAAAGCGTATATTTCTCTAAACGCATGCATCACAATAATCTTTTTTAAAAGTTTAGATTGTTTTTTATCATATTTCATTCTAGGAGGATTCCTTCTCCCCACTTGTGTATAAAGAATCTTATGCGGTGAAATAGGGCATAATATTTCGGTTCCTTTCTGCTTCCAACCTCCATTAAAGTTATAATCATTATCGTCATAATAATTTAAACATATAACAGGATCATCTGATGTCGGTAACTCTTCATCACACGTGATAATACTCCATTTGTGCTGATGAAGTATCTCCAACGGCTCCCCCAACAGATGCTGTATCGTCCATAACCAAGTGCTTTTTCCTTCTATTGATTCAAATTTAATATTTTTATAACCTTCTTCTTCCGAATCACCTACTTCATAATATTTTATCGGTATAAGTTCATCAAATTTATTTATTTCTGTTTTATTCTTCGGTATATCCATCAAATGACTTAATTTATTTAGTGCGCCTGTAAGACCATTTTCCATTGCCTGCTTGATAATGGGTCTTGTTTTTTGGTAAAATGCAGGTGTTCTTACTATTTGAGCCCCAACAAAATTAATCAATTTTGACCAATCTTCCATTGATAACTTTTCATCATTAATGGCTTTTTCAATCGCATTTTTACTAACAGATTCAAACTGGTAATCAAACATTTTCTCAAAATCATCCATTTCAGATTCTTTTTCTACACGAACATAGAGATTATCTTGAGATGCTGTATATTTAACCGAAACACAACTCCATATAGGCACATTTTCACTCGATACCAATAATTGGTATTTCCATAATTTCTTATTAGTACTCCAGTTTTCCAAGTAAAATTGTGGTACATAATGATTATTACGACTGATTTCTCCCATTCTTTCTTTCCTCCATACCATAAATGGATATCGTTTTTCTATATCATCTTGCTAACTAACGAACTTCAATTGACTCTTGCTAAATTTGATAATACAGTATTCTAGCACCAAATGGATTAAAAGATTATGTGGATGTGAGAAAATGGTTTTATCAACTTATCTATAAATGTGGAAATTCCCTCTATCCACCTCTCTGCTATTTCTTATCCAAACGCAATCTCCATAATCTCCTGCGCAATTTCCTTACTTACAACACGCATTAAATAGTCATCTTCTTTTTCCCCAGACAGCAAGTTCATACTTCCGTACCATACAATTTCCTCATCAATAATCGCATAGTGTTCATGCATGATTGGTTCCTGCCTTACCTTTATTCCAACCTCCATAAGCTGATTAATCAATTGTCTTGTCTTCTCCACTCTGTTTTCAGGATAACTTTCTGGCTTCAAGGTCATGACGGTAACCGTCACCCCAGATTCTTGCCTTTTTCTTATCAATGAAATAATTCGTTTTACTTTCTTTTCATTGATACCTGGACTAGAAATAATAATATTGTTATTCGCTTCAAGAAGATCTTTTTCATAGATTGCCCCATAGGATTCATTGTCGTAAATGGCATTTGCAATCTGCTTTTTATCAGTTAACGCCAAGCATATTTCATAACCAATTTTCTTATATGCACGAAGTCTCTTATAGTACATTCTCTCCAGAACACGGATATGTGAATCTACATAATCATAAATTATTACATCCTGTTTTCCTTCAAAATCTCTATGTAATCGCCCTGCATATTGTTCTACATTTCCCTGCCATGCAATTGGTGTGGTTAACATCATGGTATCAAGCCTTGGATAATTAAAACCTTCCCCAATATATTGTCCTATTGCCACGAGTACAGTTGTTTCTTTTTCTGGTACTTCCTTCATTTTCTTTCTGATTAAATCTCGCTCTTTGGCACTTTTTCCACCCTGCAACAAGAAAATATGATCCGCTTTACCACTTAACTTGTCATATAAATACGCTGCATGATCTTTGAATTTTGTTAACACCAGAGGTGTTCTTCCATTCTCAAGACAAGCTTCTACATCAGAAATGATCTGATTATTTCTAATGTCACTTTCTCTAACCATTTGATATGCGTCATTTATTTTTAGCGTTTCTCCTTCAGCATGTACCAGCCTTGTAAAACGCGGATAAACAAAATGTTCAATCCATTCTTCCTTTAAACATGGAATAAAAGTATTTCGCATGATTTTGGGTTATCACTTCTGGAAGTATGCGTGCTCCTTGATTTTCTTCTGTTGAATCAGTATGTAACACGGTTACTTCAGGTTGGTCAATGTCATTTTTATAAGGAATCTTTGCTTCCATCAAAATACCTTGAAGATATTCCACTCTGGATTCCAGATTGTAAACTTTTTGTTGTAATTCTTGTATTATCTTATCTTTGTCATCCATGGAAATACCTCCTTTACTTTTCCTATCAGACTGCAAGTTGTTGCAAGTTACTGCAAGTTAAATTTTGATATTTTCAGCTCTATTCCACGTGTTTTTCGTTAAAAAATGGATGGTATATATCCGATTGAATATTTTATTGCAAGTTACTGCAAGTTAAACTCATGCCCAGTGAGGAATATGCTTTCAATTCTTGACCGACACTTAAACGACATTTTAACCGACACATTGGCCGACACCTTCGAACAAAACATCGGTCAAACTTCGCTCATTTTTTTTGAGCGGAGTTTTTATTATTTCCTTCATGACTCGTCCTTATTAATAAATTGGCTCTTATCTTTATCAGTTACCACGACTTCTAATTCTCTTAATTTTAACATTATTTCAGACGCTGTTGCATCGGAACAATTCAAAATTTTTCTTACATCCGATGCTCTAAACACCTTATTAGTCTCTATTTCATTGTATATTTTAAATATATTATCAACTGTTGGTTCATTGTATTTGTATTTTTGAATATCCGACTTTTTATCGTCAATCTCCGGCTTTTCATTTTAATCTCTGACTTTTTGTCATTAATCACTGGCTTTTCAAAATTAGAATTACTAATACCTGCCTGTAACATAAAAACATTACTATAATATTCTGGTGCTTGAAGACCTACTGCTTCCAGTTCCTTACACATACGACCCACACCTTCACCATCCTCTTTTTGTATTTATTAGCAACTCAGCATCTTATTGAAAAAATAACTTATTAAATTTAACATTGCCTGATATCAATTACATGATTACGAGAGTGACATAAATGAATTCAAAGATTCACCAGTTTCCATAATTATCGAAACTGGTGAATTTTACTGCCATATATACCTCTTTACACTATTTGTTGACTAGCCAAGTATTATCTTTACTATCGAATCAATCTGCTTTTTGCTTAATCTATACTTTTTCCACTTAACTTTCAATAAATCACCATCTTCTTTTTTAATTCCTCCTTTGTCTTGCATCTCCATGATTGAATGCAAAATCTCAATAAAATCATTTGCATCAGATACCTTTCCCAAAACAGACTTGATTTGTAAAATAGAATCTTTATTTACCATACTTACCGTTGGATTTTCTTCTTTTTGTTCTTGAATTTTATAGTTTTTATCTACATCTACTTTTCCGATTTTCTTTGCAAATATAGTTTGACCATACTGTGTTGTCCATATATATGTTTTTGCATACATGTCCTTACCTTTTGCTTTTTCATTTCGAATTTCTTTCAATGTGATTTTTCCAAATGGTAATGCTTCTGTGCTTTCGCCAATTGTTAAATTTAATAATTGGTCATTATTAAATAATTTGTATTGTTTTGAATCATCTAATATATCACATTTATTGTCAATCAATTGATTTACTAAAAAGTCAAAAAGTTCAAAATCTTGAACCATTCTTAATTCAATTGGTATCCAGTCTTGTCCATTTAGTGCTCCTATAAGTCCTCCAACCATAGATGCAATCGTATCTGTATCTGAGTTTTTCAAATTTGCCGATTCAATTAATGACATTGTTGGATCAGAAGCAAATTTCGAAAACAAATATAAACTAATAACAGCAGAAACATTACCTGCACCATTAATCTTAGAATTATAACAACCTAATTTTTCAAGCGTATCATTTCCAATGTCAAGAATTCCCTGTTCTAATCCTGTTTTAGCAATTTTTAAATACCCTATCGTTTCATATACACATTCTTCCCAAACTAAATCATAATCGTAACCAGCATATTTTATTGCCTCTTGCTTCCAAACATTAATATTATTAACATCTGGCAATCTACTCCATGCAGTTTGATCATTCAATAAAACATCAATTAATTCTCCATATCCTAATGTTGTATCCTGGACAAGAATTTTAATAATACTATAAGCATAGAGCATAGCACCTAGCAATGCACGAGGATGTCCATGTGTATACATACCATTTAGTACTACTTGCTTCATTACCTTTTCCACATCATACTCGTTAGTAAAGGTATGTGGCATAATTCTCATCGCCACACCATTCCCTCCAGCCAAATAATAATTTTTTATTTCTAAATTATCATTCTTCTCTTCATCCCATGGTGAAATATTGTACATCCATTTTCTAGCAGCTCTTTTGGTAGCACCACCTCCACCTCTTTCATAGTTTACCCACGCCGGCAACTCAGCTTGTCTATAATAAGTACTCCACTGCTTGCCTCTTAATAAACTTCTTAAAGTTGCAATTAATAACTGCGTATCATCACTATATTCACCTGCGTCAACAAACTCTTCATAAGGCCAATAACGCCCTCCACCTTTTCTTGTCCATGAAACAAATGTTTTAATACTCCCATTTTTTCTATTAATATTTTTGCTATTTTGTTCATTTGGCCAGCCTAATGCATCTCCTATAGCCGCACCTAACATTGCTCCTACATATTTTTCTTTTTTAGTCTGTTTCATCTTTATCCTCCATATATTCTTCTATTGAAGGTTCTTGACCTTGACGTATTTTACTGCTCGTTGAAGTCACAAATAACTCTGGAGCAATAAATACATCTATATCTGTGATCCCCAAAACCTGCCATTCAACCACTTTTTGTCTTGCTATTTCTTTATCCATAAATGCAACTCCAGTAATATACTTTCTTGGAATACTTTCATATACAAGCACTTCTGCCTGATCATTAGTAGCCGCATTACTTAACATTTGTGTTGGACGTAAAAATCCATCTACGCGAGCATCAAATATTTCAGAAAAAGCACTATATCCCTTTTTAATATAAGCTCCATATCTTTTCGCTGCATTAACTGCACAAAACTCTGTGGATTCTAGTGTAGCAACAATGGGATCTATGAAAATTATTGCCCAATCAGTAAAAATAGGATTGTTGTCTTTTATCCTTTTCAAATACCACCAGTTTGGAAATTGTATAGAACAGTTAATAAAATCCTTTCTTCCATCTAGTCGTTGAGTATCGTTTTGAACCAATACATCTTGATCTATATAGTTTACAGCTTTTATTCCTTCTTCATTATTTAAAATATGTAATAATTTATTTGTACGGACAAAGTGACATAATCTACTTATTTGCCTGTCTTCTATTTCCTTTTTTATTTCATATATCATCGTATTTCCCTTTCTACAAAAAGCGCATCATCTTTTTCTGGCAATAATTCCGATTTATTATCTGTATATGATATAATCAATCCTCTTTTGGCTCGTGTGACAGCTACATATAATAATTTCGCATCTTCTCTTAAAGCTTCTTCTCTGCCCTCCATTGCTTTTATTTTATCTTCTGATGGCAAACACTTTGTAGAACAATATGGAAGAAATACGGTATCAAATTCAAGGCCTTTTGCAGAATGATATGTCCCAATTGATAATTCTGCATCGACATTCATTATGCCCATTTTATTTTTTAGGACTTGTGGTATTATCCCTTTTGTCCTAAGTAATCCTTCAATCTCATCAACCAATTCTCTACTTCGCATTAAAATTGCTACACTTTGATTTTGAGATACTTTACTAGCTGATTCAACCATCCAATTTAATTCCTTAGACTCATCATAAAATCTAACTACCGCTGGAAGTGGAGATGATGCTGTTGGCAAAATTGGTTCTACTAAATCCGACTGGTTGTCAAAATATTTCGAATTTGATATTGTAATTGCAAATTTGGCAATTTCTTTACTATTCCTATAGTTTCGATCAAATCTCCAAATTTTATTTTTTTCTATACTCAGTCCCGCCTCTCTCCATGACAAACGAGAACCATATATTTGCTGTGCAACATCTCCAAAAAATGTAAATGAACCATCGCTTGGAATTGCTTGAATTAAAGATTTTATCATCATAGGGGATAAATCTTGTCCTTCATCTACAACGATATGTTTATACATTCTATTTTCCTGATCAACTAACAATTCTTCATGAACCGATTGTGCTAAATCTTCCCAATCATACATGAAACCTTCGTCAGTTCTCACCTTTATATACTCTTGATACACAAGAAAGAAATATTTTCGATTTTCTCTCTTAATTCTTGTATCCATTCGCCCTATACGTTCTACTTGTTCATACTCTTCAAGTGATTTAATTCCCATTTTCTCAATCCAGTTTATTTCCTCCAAAAAAACATTCTCATCTCTTTCCAAAGTACCATTTGATCCATTTTTATCAATTACATTTTTTATTGATTTTCTTACGAATAAAAGTTTCTTATTATCTCCATCTTCCATACCTGAAACAATGCCATTCCATTTTGGCATTTTCCCTTTACTATCCAAATAACCCCTTGCAAACTTATGATAATTTCTTACATGGATATTTGCTGGTACTTTTCCGCCAATAATAGCATCCAAATATTTTACTAATGTTGTATTAAATGTAACTAACATGACCTTTTCTTTTTTATCAAGACTAGCCAAATATATTGCTCTATATATTGCTAATGTTGTCTTTCCGCTACCTGCTGTTCCTAAAACCACATTATGTCCATTTGGCTTTAAATCTAAAACCTCAACTTGAATTCCTTTTGGTGTAGGCAATGCCATCTTAATGTCCCCCTTTATTAAGCTTAAGTATACTCTTTCTTATAGTTACCAAAGTTATATTTATTGTTACTTCTTATTTTCTCAACAGCCAATAGTTTATTAGTCCACTATCTCCCAGTGTCCACTATGTCCTCTTCCAATATATTTGACATTGGTCATCTTTTTCATCTGTCTTTCAACAGTCTTTTCACTTACCGAACCTTCTTTAGCAATTTGTTTTTTTGTTACTTTACTATTTTCTTTTATTAATTTTACAATCAATTCCTGCAATGCATCTTCCTCTTGACCGACATCTTGACCGACATTTTGACCGACATTTTGACCGACATTTTCCTTTCCTGGTCCTACTTTTGAAGTTGCAATGTTTTGTAAAGGTATCGTTATTCTAAAAACATCACCTTCATCAAACGAAGGAGTTCCTCCAGAATATAGTTTTGTATATTTATTGGTATTTCTCATTCCTGAACCCAATTCATCTGCAAGTCCTATTTCACGGAATACTTTAGAAATTGGCGGATTCTT
>JAEWCQ010000016.1 GCA_023390555.1 Bacillota bacterium
ACTATGCAGCCTGCCTTTATCCGGAAGGAAATATAAGCGGAGATCATGTATATCTGTTTCAGCATGATCAGATTGAAAAGATCTTCTTCATCGGCTTCCAGGATGAGGAGGAGTTGATTTATGCCGGACAGTGTCTGGAGGTGGCAGACGCATGAGCGAGTTGTATATCAATTTGCCGCAGCTGAAGAAAGTGCCGGCTGAGCTTTCCGGCGTTCCACAGGACATACGCCGCAAAAGTCAGAGTCTGGATAGCATAGAACAGTATGTGAAAAGTCAGATTTCCGGAAGCGGTGAGCTGCAGCGTCAGATACAGAGCATCCGCGAGGAACTGGAGCGAATTGCAAGCAGCATGGGCAGCTATGGAGATGCGTTACAACAGATCTGTGGTGTGTATGAATCTTGTGAGGAAGGAATTGTGAAGTGTGGGCTTAGTAGTTACGCCAATGCAAAAGATAGTTCTGGGGAAGACGTTCCCTGGTATAAGACCGATACCTTTAAGTGGGTAGTGGGAGCAGCTGTCGTAGTCGGAACAGTTGTGGCGGCAGCCGTGGTTCTGACAGTTGCAGCACCTGCTATTTTGACTGCAGTTGTAGTAGGAGCTGCCATCGGAGCAGCGACTGGCGCCATTGCCGGAGGCATTATCGGAGGATATACAAGTGTAAAGAACGGCGGCACCTTTGAAGAGGGAGCGGCAGACGGCTTCTTCTGGGGAAGTATCGGAGGAGCAGTCTCCGGAGCGGTAGCCGGTGTAGCGACCGCAACCGGTGCAGGACTGCTCGGCATGTCCGCTGCACAGGGAATCGTGAATGCCGGAATGTATACGGTAGAGACTACCTATGATGGAGGGCAAGTCAGCGCAGCGGGTGTTGCATTGAGTTTTACGACCGGGGCTGTAGTGTCTGCCGGCAGCGTAGTATTGGCTGGAAAAGCTTCACAGGCACTTGGAAAGCTGTCTGGAGTGCTGAAAAATGGAAGCAGGCAGACGGTGAGTGCGGCTGAAAGTGCAGCTGATGGTGCTAAAAATGCTATTAATGGTGGCAGTAAAACTCCATCAGAAATAGCAAAAAGCTGGCAAGGCTCAGGAAAATATCCTGGCATAGATAATTATAAAGATATAACTTTACAGAAGGGAAAAGTTATTTACCGAGGTGAACCTAATGGAACGGAGTATTTTACTACAAAATCAGCTATAGAAAGATCGGGTAGAAATGCAACAGCGATTTTTGAAGGATTACAAGTTGAGAAAAATCCGATACATGGGTATAGAGGAAATATGCAAGGGTATGTGGTTAATGAGGATGTGGCAGCAGCTTTTGGTATTACAAAAGCAAATCCACAATTTGGAGAGGGTGGATTGCCCCAAATATTCGTATCAGACGTTCAAGATTTAATTAATAAGGGCATTCTAGTACCTGTCGATAATATACCTTTAGTTAAATAGGAGAGATAGAATATGATAGATATAAAAAATGGTGTTATCAAGATTAGTGAGCAATTAGAAATTAGTCCTAACTATACATTTGATCAATTTAAACAGACAAAATTTTATAAAGGACAAGATGGTATAAGAATGATTTATCTAGATGAGTCACAAAGTATTATGGGAAATAAGTATATAGTAAGTCTTTTTTTTAGGGACGCTGTTATTTATATGGTTTCATTGATTAGTTGCGACAAGGAGGTGTCAGAGCTAGATGAACCTCAGAGGAAAAGATTTCATGATGAGATACTTAGTCAAAAAGGTATTGATATAGAAAAACAATATAATTGGGGGAAGATAACTTCGGAATACGATGCACGGAGTAATATAAGTAGTATTAATATATATTTTACAAAATAATTTTAATTATGGTTATACCTTGGGACTTCCAACTACCTAAATCCCAGTCACTTAATTTCATATCATGGCTCTCAGAAGTGACGTTATCCATGATATGAATTAAGAGACTTAAGCGAAAAAATTTGCCTTGGGTATACAATGGGATTTTTGGGTGTAGTTCCAAACGCTCGTATAAACGTAATTTTTGTAGCAAAAAAATTTGTTGCGAAAGGTGCGTTTTATTATGCGAATTAAAAAAGTAGATTCAAAATCAATTATTCTGCAGGAGGAGACCGAAGTAAAATTAAAAACAGCGGGAAATACGAGAGAAGTCCAGTTTTCTGCAGGAGTTAACAGAAGATGTCCGATACAGAATATATCGAAGGACAAATACCTTGATAGAGAAGCTGGAGAAATCAAAGAGAGAAAGAAAACGGAAAACCGTTACCAGTCTCCCAAAAGTGTCAGAAAGAGTATCAACAAACTGATGGATTTGATTCGGTGCAATGCCACAGAGACAAGCTATTGTAAGTGGCTTACTCTGACCTATGCTGATGTAGTGACAGACCATGAAAAAGTCTATAAAGATGGAAAGATGTTTCTTAGAAGATTGCATCGATATCTGGGTAATCAGTGAATTTGTTCCAAGATTTGAATGCATCTTAAATAACATCCCCTATCAGCGACACTACAGTAGCAAAGTTACTTTCTGAGATCGGAGATATCAGAAGATTTCCCGATTGGGTAGTGAAAAATCCCATCTCCAATAAGTGATGTGCAGGAAAGTTGAGAGTGCCAAGGCACTTTTTTTTCTATAGGAAACACCTTGTTACATAGACGTAGGAAAAAAGTGCACAGATTGTACCGGTAGAATTTGTGCAGAAAATAGATTTTGTCGGAATTTGTCGAATTGAAATTGACAATCGATTTAACGGAAACTATACTGAAGATGGTTAAACGGTTAACTTTAACAAAACGGGGGTAAAAACATGAAGAAAAAAATGGGGATCAAAAGAATGGCAGCATCGATGCTCTGCATCTGCATGCTGCTGACAGGGATGACGTTTGGAGAGTCATCCGCCGTACAGGCAGCAGACACGACGACAGTTTACTTCCTGAATACGGGGAACTGGAATTCGATTATGGCCTATGCATACAGCAATAACAGCAATTCTATTCTGGGTGCCTGGCCGGGAACTTCTTTAACACAGGCATCCACGACAGGAAACAACTGGTGTAAGATCGAGGTGCCGCAGAATTCGTATACGAACTCATTTAACATTATCATTTCGGAAAACGGATCGGATTCGAACCGGACAACTTCTTATATCTCCGGGCGTCAGACTGCGTATCTGACCACCGTGAATGATGTTGTCTACGATTCGGCAGCGGCCGCAGAGGCTGCGATGGGTGTACAGCAGGGGGATCAGACAGAGAGTACAACCGTATATTTCTACAACAGTGCGGGATGGAATCAGGTATATGGTTACACGTATGCAGGCAATACGGGAATCGGTGATGCATGGCCGGGTGAGGCAGCCACACAAGCAACGGAAATCGGAACCAACTGGTGGAAACTTGCAGTGGGACAGAATGCCGGCCAAAATCCTTTTAACATTATTTTTCATGACGGAACCGGGAGTGTGCGGTCAGAGGTATCGATCTCAGATAGCAGCAGCGTCTATGTCGGAGTATCAAATACAAAGTACAGCTCAGCAGAGGCAGCAGAGGCAGCGGCAGGAACCGGCGGCTCTGGTGATAACGGCGGAACAGGAAGCGGAGGAGGAAATTCAGACCTGGACTATGAGGTTGATTTAAACGGTGCCGGTGCGGCTGCGGTCTATACCGACTATGAAGCAGAAGATGCCGCGACAAATGCGGCAATTCTTGAAAAAAGTACAGCTTATCTGACCGATATCCAATCTGAGGCAAGCGGAAGAGCGGCAGTCAAACTCAGCAATACCGGTGATTATGTTGAGTTTACCCTGCAAAAAGCAGCAAATGCAGTGGTGCTGCGCTATTGCCTGCCGGACAGTGCGGACGGAGCGGGAGTAGGTGCCGATCTCAGTCTGTATGTGAATGGCTCCCATTCACAGGATCTTTCACTGACTTCGCAATATTCCTGGATCTATGGAGGATATCCGTACAGCAACAGTCCAGATCAGGGAAGCGGGCATCGCTTCTTTGATGAAACAAGCGCATTCTTTCAGGGAGGAACGCTTCCGGCCGGAACAAAAATCCGTCTGCAAAAAGACAGTACTGACACAGCAGGATACTATATCATTGATTTCCTAGAATGTGAACTTGTGGAAGCTGCGGCGGTGATGCCGGATGGGTATCTGTCAATTACCAATTACGGCGCCGTTGCGAATGATGGAAAGGATGACTATTCTGCGATTGCAAGCTGTATCCGTGATGCAAAAAGTCAGGGGAAAGGTGTTTGGATCCCGGAAGGAACCTTTGACTTGTCGGAAAAGACAGCTTTGGAAGTCAGTGATGTTACGATTCGCGGAGCGGGAATGTGGTACTCTAAGCTGTATGGAGCAGGTGCATCTTTCCATTATAGTGGAACCTGTAAGTTTTATGATTTTGCGATGACGGGAACCGCAACACTTCGCCGTGACGCAGAAGATCTGGCAGGATTTGAGGGAACAGCCACTGCGGAAAATGTGACCATACAGAATATATGGATGGAACATATGAAAGTGGGCGTCTGGAGCAGCCAGACTACAAATCTGATTATTCAGGGTTGCCGTATCCGCAATACCTATGCCGATGGCATCAACCTCTGTTCCGGAACGAATGGTGCGGTCGTCAGAAATAACAGTCTGCGAAATACAGGCGATGACGGAATCGCCATCTGGCCGTGGCAGGCAGACAGCAGTAACAATCTGATTGCGTATAATACGGTACAGTGCCCGACACTTGCAAATGGAATCGCAGTTTACGGCGGTTCAGGCAATATTGTCAGATATAATGCGGTCTATGATTCCATTAATAACGGCGCAGGAATCTGTGTTGGAACAGATTATACGACGGCCAGTGGATTCTCAGGGACAACCACAGTCGATCACAATGTTCTCGTAAGATGCGGTTCGTACCATTGTGATTACAAGTATCCCATCGGAGCAATCTGGATCTGGGCCACAAAGAGTGGGATGAACGCATCCTTTGATCTGACAGACAATACGCTGTATGACTGTTCCTATGAAGGAGTTCTGGTCGACTGCTGGAACAGTATCTCCGGACTGACAATCCGGAATACCAATATATACGGAGCTGGTCTGTATGGCGTATATGCAAGAGGAAATGCAACCGGAAGCATGACACTTGAAAATGTCGGGGTCGCGGAATATAGCAGCCAGCTTCTGCTTAACGAAGCATCCGGTCTTACCATAGCTACTGTTGGAAATGGAATCTATAAGACCACAATGCCGCAGTGACGGATGCAGAACGGACAGTTCCTTTTTAAAAAGAGCAGGACATCAGCCTGGCTTATGAGAAAAGAGCAGAATTCTTTGGAATTCTGCTCTTTTGATTTTGTTGAAATCGGTAGAACTGAGTTGTACAATAGAACTATGAACCAGTATGGATTGCAAGGAAAAGACGTTTGCAATTCAAAACCGGCAGAAAGGAAATTTGAAAGAAATGAATGTAACGATTCGAGTGTATCAGACCCGGGACATAGCTTCGATGATCCGGATCTGGAATGAGGTAGTAGAGGATGGAATCGCTTTCCCGCAGGAAGATTGTCTGACAGAGGAAACGGGGAGCGTGTTTTTCGGAGAGCAAACGTACTGCGCAGTGGCAAAAGATTGTGAGAGCGGAAAAATATATGGACTGTATATCCTTCATCCCAATAATGTCGGAAGGTGCGGGCATATCTGCAACGCCAGCTATGCAGTGAGTGCAGAAAGCCGGGGACTGCACATTGGAGAAAAATTGGTGCAGGACTGTCTGGCACAGGCGAAACAGCATGGGTTTGCACTTCTGCAGTTTAATGCCGTGGTGGCGTCCAATATGCATGCAAGACATTTATATGAGCGACTTGGTTTTCAACCGCTTGGGACAATTCCTGCCGGTTTCCGTATGAAAGACGGACACTATGAAGATATCTGTCCTTATTATATCGTGCTGTAATATTTGAGAGAGCGCAGAATTCAAAATCATTTTCATCCATAGAATTGGCGCAATCACTTGTCATAATAAAATTCTTATGATAGTATTAGTTTGGATGTAACAAACGCATACAAAAGGATAAAACGGTTACACTCTATAATCAAATATAATTATCTATAAAAATATGATATTGACAGATAAATAGAAGCGCACGGAAACTTTTATGGAGGTAATTTTATGGAAAATGATCTTCTTAGCTCACAGGAAGTGGCAGATCTATTGAAGATATCGAGAAACACGGTCTATGAACTGATCAAGCGCGGAGAATTGAGTTCTTCGAAAGTCGGAAAGCAGGTGCGGATTTCGAGAAACGAGGTCAATGCCTATCTGAACGGGAACACCGGGACGGCTGCCTCAAAGGAACCGGCAGTGAGCAGTCCTGTTCCGAAGAATATGAAAAAACCGCATGCGGAACCGGTCGTAGATGAAAATATCAGAGGCAATGAATTTATCATGTGCGGGCAGGACATCGCACTGGATATATTGGCGAATCACTTCGAAGACTATACGGATTCCATGCAGTTGTACCGTTCGTATCTGACCAGCTATAATGGGATTTTTGCGCTGTATCAGGGCAGGGTGAATGTTGCCACCGCTCATCTTTGGGATGGTGAGCTGGATGAATACAATGTTTCCTATGTAAAAAAGATGATGCCGGGAATCCCTTCCCTTGTCATAAGAATCGGAAAGAGGCAGCAGGGTTTCTATGTACAAAAGGGCAATCCAAAGGAAATTACGGGATGGTCTGACCTGCGGCGGATGGATATTTCTATCATAAACAGGGAAAAAGGAAGCGGGACGCGGGTCCTTCTCGACGAAAGGCTGCGGCTGATGGGAATTCTCGGCGATTATGTGGAAGGATACCATCATGAATGTAAGTCCCATCTGGCGGTGGCAAGTCTGGTGTCTCATGGAGAGGCGGATCTCGGACTGGGAAGTGAATCAGGGCTTATGAATGTGAATGGAATTGACTTTATTCCGTTGCAGATGGAGTGCTATGATCTGGTTATGCGCCTGTCGGATGCAGATAAACCTTCCTATAAAAGGTTGATGGAAATCGTTGCTTCCGATGCGTTTAAAAAGGATTTGCAGATTTTGGGCTGCTATGATACGTCTGAAACAGGGAAAATCATCTGGAATTAGAAAATAAATATCGAATAGGGCAAAAAGAGCAGGGTCTGGCAGAAGTCAGGGACTGCTCTTTTTGTGATAAACATTAACAAATGTGACAAAATGAAAATATGAATAAGAATATTACAGAAACAACGGAAATTTCAGATAATAATTTAGGATATATTCACATTGACTATCTATTTTGGGGATGATATTGTATCTTTAACAAACAAACACACCTGTTTCATTGTGACAAACAGGACAAAAGTGAAAAAGAAACGGAACAGGTTTTAGCAGTAAACAGAGTCAACAGGAATAACAAAGAGGTTATGATATCCTTCTGCGGATATGATGCCTCTTTTTTATTATACTCACAAACAAATTATTAAAGGAGGAAGCAACAATGAGAAAAATTGCGTTTTATGGAAAAGGTGGAATCGGTAAATCTACAACACAGCAGAATACAGCTGCAGCAATGGCACATTATTACGATAAGAAAATTTTTATTCATGGCTGTGATCCAAAGGCAGATTCAACTCGTCTGATTCTGGGCGGAAAGCCGCAGGAAACTCTCATGGATGTTCTTCGTGAGGAAGGGGCTGAAAAAGTAACCAATGAAAAGGTTATTAAGGAAGGTTACAAGGATATCCGGTGCGTGGAATCCGGAGGACCGGAACCTGGTGTTGGCTGTGCCGGAAGAGGTGTCATTACAGCAATTGACCTGATGGAGAACAACGGTGCTTATACCGACGATCTGGACTTTGTCTTTTTTGATGTCCTCGGTGATGTTGTCTGCGGAGGATTTGCAATGCCGATCAGAGACGGAAAAGCGCAGGAAGTATACATAGTTGCTTCTGGAGAGATGATGGCAATCTATGCGGCAAACAATATCTGCAAAGGTCTTGTAAAGTATGCAAAGCAGAGTGGGGTACGTCTCGGCGGAATTATATGCAACAGTCGTAAGGTTGATCGGGAGAGAGAGTTTCTCGAAGAATTTACGGCATCCATCGGAACTCAGATGATTCATTTTGTACCGCGTGACAATATTGTTCAGAAAGCGGAATTTAATAAAAAGACAGTTGTGGAATACGACGAAGCGGAGAACCAGGCAAAGGAATACGGAGAACTGGCACGTAAGATTATTGAAAATGATAACTTTGTCATCCCACAGCCGCTTACCATGGATGAACTGGAAAAGATGGTTGTAAAATATGGAATTTCAGATTAATTGGGAAAGGGGTATTGCTTATGAAGATGTTAAAGGCAATTGTCAGACCTGAAATTGCAGATTCGATTGCGGATGCTCTTGCTGAAGCCGGTTTTCACTCATTGACCAAGCTGAATGCATTCGGAAGAGGAAAACAGAACGGTATTATCAGCGGAGCCATTCATTACAGTGAACTGCCGAAAACACTCCTGATGCTGGTTGTGGAGGACGAAGCGGTCAACGAAGTATTAAAGATTATTAAATACAAGGCTTATACGGGAAACTTTGGTGACGGGAAAGTATTTATTTCTCCGGTCGAGCGTGTTATGACGGTCAGAACCGGTGAGACAGGGCTATAGGTGAGGCGTATGAAAGAAATCATTACGATTATCCGTCCGAAAAAAGTAAATGCCACCAAAGATGCGCTGGCAGAACTGGGGCTTCCGAGCATGACTGCAATACCTGTGCTCGGAAGAGGAAAACAAAAAGGCATTGCAAGCGAGGTCAATATCGAATATCGTCCCGGTGTATTTGAGCAAAGCAAGAGCAGCGGAATGAAATACATTCCAAAACGTTATCTTTCCATTGTGGTGAAGGATGAACTGGTTGATAAGATCATTCAGACCATAACGGATATTAATAAGACCGGTCAGATCGGAGACGGCAAGATATTTGTCTGTCCGGTGGACGATGTGCTTCGTATCCGTACGGATGAAACGGGCGAAGCAGCGGTTGACTAATCAGAAGCAAGGAGGGATATTATGCCATATCATTTGTTTAAATGTAGTGAATGTATACCGGAACGCGAAAAGCATGCTGTGATCAAGGGCCACGGCGAAACATTGGCAGATGCACTTCCGCTTGGATATCTGAATACCATTCCGGGAACCATTTCCGAACGGGGCTGTGCTTATTGCGGCGCCAAGCATGTAATCGGTACACCTATGAAGGACGTGATTCATATGAGTCATGGCCCGATCGGCTGTACTTACGATACCTGGCAGACGAAGCGATACCTCAGTGATAACGATAATTTTCAGCTGAAGTATACCTTTGCAACGGACATGAAGGAATCCAATATCGTATTCGGAGCGGAAAAAATATTAAAAAAGAATATCGTCGAGGCGTTCAAAGCCTTTCCGGAAATTAAGCGCATGACGGTTTACCAGACCTGTGCCTCCGCACTGATTGGAGACGATATCAATGCAATTGCACAGGAAGTAATGGAAGAGATGCCGGATGTGGATATCTTTGTATGCAATTCGCCGGGCTTTGGGGGACCGAGTCAGTCCGGGGGACATCATAAGATTAACATCGCCTGGATTAATCAGAAAGTCGGAACCGTGGAACCGGAAATTACAAGTGATTATGTGATCAACTATGTTGGTGAGTACAACATTCAGGGCGATCAGGAGGTCATGCAGGATTACTTCAAAAGAATGGGAGTTCAGGTCTTATCCACCTTTACGGGAAATGGCAGCTATGACGGACTCCGCGCCATGCATAAAGCGCAATTAAATGTTCTGGAGTGTGCAAGATCCGCAGAATATATCTGTAATGAGTTAAGAGTCCGCTACGGGATTCCGCGTCTGGATATCGACGGATTCGGCTTTGAACCGCTGTCTGGCTCATTACGTAAGATTGCGATGTTTTTTGGAATTGAGGATCGGGCAGAGGCCATTATCAAAGAGGAAGTGGATCGGTGGAAGCCGGAACTTGACTGGTACAAAGAGCGGCTCAAAGGCAAGAAGGTCTGCTTATGGCCGGGCGGTTCCAAGCTTTGGCACTGGGCAAATGTCATTCATGAAGAAATGGGTGTGGAGGTTGTATCGGTTTACACCAAATTCGGTCATCAGGGAGACATGGAAAAGGGAATCTCAAGATGCGAAGAAGGAGCACTGGCAATCGATGATCCGAACGAACTGGAAGGTATGGAAGCAATGGAAGAGCTGGAACCGGATATTATTTTCACAGGAAAGAGACCGGGTGAGGTCGCAAAGAAAGTCCGGGTGCCATATCTGAATGCACATGCTTACCACAATGGACCATGGAAGGGATACGAAGGCTGGGTAAGGTTCGCGCGTGATGTTTATAACGGAATCTATTCTCCGATTCACGAGCTTTCCCGTCTGGACATCAGCAAAGATGAGATCCCGACTGACAAAGGCTTCATGACGCAGAGATTATTCTCAGATGTCAATCTGCCGGAGGAGATTAAAAATTCTGAGGTTTTACGGGAATACTCGGGTGAATATGATGCATTGAAGCGTCTGAAAAACAGAGTATATCCGGAATTTCCGAGAAAATCGGAAGATATACAGGATGTGGTAGCCATTTAGGAGGTGCATGATAATGGAGGAAGCATTGTATCAGGAAAGAGTAGAAGTTTTGCTTAATTTTATTATGAAAAAATGTCTGTGGCAGTTTCATTCCCGTGCATGGGACAGAGAGAGGCAGAATGCAAATATTATCGAGAAAACCATGCAGATTTTATGCGAAGAGCCGGTAGAAAAAGATACACCGGAGGATCGCTGTTATTATGTGGATGCCGTATATCTGGCAGAAAATTATAAGAACAGATTTCCCTGGGTATCCGAAATTGATAGGGCGGAGCTGAAAAAGGTACTGCAGGGATTAAAGGAACAGCTGGATTATCTGCTGATTACCGGTTCTTTAAACAAGGAATTGACAGATCCGCTTTATTGAGAAGGAGGTAACCTATGAACTGTGATGTGAAAATAAAAGAACGTGCAGGTGTCATCAATCCCATCTTTACATGCCAGCCTGCCGGAGTACAATTTGCCAGCATCGGGATCAAGGACTGCATCGGAATCGTTCATGGAGGACAGGGCTGCGTTATGTTTGTCCGTCTGTTGTTCTCACAGCATTTTAAAGAGAGCTTTGAACTGGCGTCTTCCTCCCTGCATGAAGACGGAGCGGTATTCGGAGCACTGAACCGTGTAGAGGAAGCCGTTGATGTTCTGCTGATGCGATATCCCGATGTCAAAGTGATTCCGATTATTTCAACCTGCTCGACCGAGGTTATCGGAGATGACATTGACGGTGTGGTACGCAAGCTGGAACGTACTTTGCTGCAGGATAAATTCGCAGGGCGTGAGGTGCATTTGATTCCGATTCATTCACCGAGCTTTGTCGGCAGCATGATTACCGGTTATGATATCGCCGTAAAAGAGTTTTTATCGTACTTTGCAAAAAAAGGAACGCCGTCAGAGAAAATCAATCTGATTACGGGCTGGGTAAATCCGGGCGATGTAACGGAACTGAAGCATCTTTTATCGGTCATGGGCGTAGAGGCAAATGTGTTGTTTGAAATAGAGGCGTTTGACTCTCCTCTGATGCCGGAGGGCAATTATACCTCCCATGGGGACACGACGATCGAAGAGCTCACGGACACGGCAAATGCCAAAGCTACGTTTGCCTTAAACCGGTATGAAGGGGGAAAGGCCGCAAAATATCTGGAAGATGAATTTGAAGTTCCGGCAATTATCGGACCGACCCCAATCGGAATCCGGAATACGGACACCTTTTTAAAGAAACTGAGTGATGTGACGGGAAAGCCGATTCCCGAAGAACTGGTGGTGGAGCGCGGCATTGCCTTAGATGCAATCACCGATGTAACACATATGTTTCTGGCAGATAAGAAAGTGGCAATCTATGGAAGCCCCGATCTTGTCATCGGTCTGGCTCAGTTTTGCCTCGATCTGGAAATGAAACCGGTACTTTTATTACTCGGAGACGACAATTCCGGTTATGCAAAGGATGAACGGATCAAGGAATTTGAAGAAAAGCTGGATTACAAGATGGAAGTTATTACAAATGCTGACTTGTGGGAATTAGAGAACCGGATCAAAAACGAAGGACTGGAAGTTGATCTGATCATGGGACATTCCAAAGGCAGATATATTTCCATCGATTACAACATACCAATGGTACGTGTCGGATTTCCGGTCTATGACCGTGCAGGGAAATACCGTCATTCGATTGTAGGTTATCGGGGAGCCATGCTTTTAGCGGAAGAAATTGCCAACACCTGGTTTGCCGATATGGAATACAAACACAACAGAGAACCTGTGCTGAATGTGTGGTAACAGGGCGTTACATAACGATACAGTACCGTATTTTTCCTTAAGGATGGTGGTATCTTGCCGAATCAAAAACCCTCTGATTTCAGTTTTTTGGACCGGCGTATCTGCAGGCATCCGTGCTTTAATAATTATGATTTTCACAGCGCGGTTATTCACCTTCCCGTTGCCGGAGAGGTCAATGTCTTTTACCGGGGAAATCTGTTTCCGGATTCTTCCGTAATGGATGCCTGTACGGGCGATTTTAATCTGCTTCTGACACCCGATGAAGCGCTCGAACGCTTTATTGAGGTGCGCAGAAGCCTTCCGAATCTTTCGGTGGCAGCAATTGCAGGGCCGGGAGAGGCACTGGCTGATTTTGATGCGATAAAAAATGTGTTTCTGCGTGTCCGCAGGTGTCATCCCGAGATGATCCTCTGTCTGTCCACCAACGGACTGATGCTCCCGGTCTATGCAACCCATCTGGTATCACTGGGTGTAAACAGTATCACTGTGAATGTGAATACGCTGCACCCGGAGACCGGAGCGAAGATCTATGATCACATTACCTATATGGGACACCGATATGAAGGGACGGAAGGAGCCAATATTCTCCTCCAGAACCAGATGGCAGGAATCAGTTATCTGGCTTCGCTTGGTATTGCACTCAGGATCAATATTCAGGTGATTAAAGGAATTAATGAATATGAGGTCCGGGATATCATCCATTTTGCGAAGGACTGCGGCTGTAAATATACCAATGTGATGCCTCTGTCTGTTTTTGGAAGCAGAGAGAATGGACTGGAAGCTTTTCACAGTGACCGGTTAAGTGAGGAAAGAAGGGAATATGAGGAAATCATGCCTCAGTCTTATTTCTGCAAACTCTGTCATCCGGCTTCCGTGGAGACGCTGAATACAAGATTTCCGCTCGATCTTTCGAAACCGATTGAGACATCGGGGCAGAAATCGCGAAAACCATCCGTTCATGCACGCTTTGCGGTCTGTTCCAAAACGGGAAAACTGACCGACCAGCATTTTGGTCTGGCTACGGAGTTTTATATTTATGACTATGTAGAGGATACGGTTTCATTTCTCGAAACAAGGGCAGTGGAGCAGTATTGCCACGGACCGGAGGAAGATAAGGAAAGCGGCAAAATATACCGGCTGATTCGAACGATTGAGGACTGCAACTGTGTCATCTGTATGAGAATCGGTGCCTGTCCGGCGAATGAACTGAAAGAAAAAGATATTGATACCTATGTTACCTATAACCTGATCGAAGACGGAATACGGGAGGCGGTAAACCGGCTCTACCGGGAACGGAGGATTCCATGAAGATACATTATTTACAGCACGTGCCGTTTGAAAATCCCGGAATCATTCTGGATTGGGCAGCGGACGGAGGGCATGCGGTCACCTGTACGAAATTATATGAAGTGCATACATTTCCCGATCTCACGGAAATTGACTGGCTCATCATCATGGGCGGGCCTATGAATATCTATGAGGAAGAGAGGTATCCGTGGCTGAAGGAAGAAAAAGCATTCATCCAGACGGCGGTTCAGGCAGATAAGCTGATTCTCGGACTGTGTCTGGGAGCCCAGCTGATTGCAGACGTAATCGGAGGATGTGTCATAAAAAATCCCTGGAAAGAAATAGGGTGGTTTACGGTAAATCTGACGGAAGAAGCGCAGAAGCATCCGGCGTTTTCTTTTCTGCCAAAGCGTCCTGCGGTCTTTGAATGGCATGGGGATACCTTTGTTGATCTTCCGGCCGGTACGGTGTCTCTGGCTTCTAATGAAGCCTGCCAGAACCAGGCATTTGCTTATGGAGACCGGATATTCGGGTTTCAGTTTCATCTGGAAAATACGTGGGAGATTATTGCGAATCTGATGAGTCACTGTGCAGATGAGATGACAGCGGGACAGTACATACAGACGGCGGAAGAAATTACGTCACAAAAACATCTGATTGAGCAGGACAATTCATGGATGCGGCAGTTTCTTTCAACATTAGAGCAATTACAGGAAGCAGGTGAACGATAAAATGGAACAAATCCGTTATGTACAGAGAATCTGCGAAGATGAGAAAAAGGTGGAACAATTTTTAACAGAAGCGAGAACGGGTGTACTCGGAATTGCAGGAGCGGACTATCCCTATTGTGTCCCTGTCAATTACGTTTGGAAGGACGGAGCGATCTATTTTCATGGACTTGGCTCAGGAAAAAAGATTGAGCTGCTGGAAACACATCGGGAAGTCAGTTTTCTGGTTTACCAGGAACACGGTACGGTGCAGGATGCGATGCCCTGTCATGCCGATACTTCCTATATCAGTGTGATGCTGTTCGGAAAGGCGGAAAAGCTGACGAGTGCGGAGGAGAGTTCCGCTGTACTGCAGGCTGTTGTGGATAAATTCATGCCGCACTTTTACAAGAATAAAATTACGCCTGCGCTGGTTGAAAAATACCGCTCTGCATTTGACAATCAGGCGGTTGCCGTCTATAAAATTGTACCGGATTATAAAACTGCAAAAGAAAATGTGGCTGCACAGGAAGATCTGTATCAGGTCAAAAAAGAAGGAGGCTGAGGTTATGATTGTTGCAGAAAAAAAAGAAATAGAGAAATCGAAAAGCTGCTTTGATTATCAGGATTTAAAGGGAATCACGCGATACAGCATTTATCCGTCCGGGGTTATGAAAGACTGCAATCTGGACGAATACAACCAGATCAGGGTCGGAGAAAATCTGTTTGTTCCCCGCTATCGGAAAATGGATGAGCGGAAAAAGGATAACAAGACCATGTCCTTTTATGAAAGCGGTAAGATAAAAAGCATTGCACTGGAGGAGCGGAGTGAAGTGGAAACCAGTGTCGGAACAGTGACGGCTGAGCTGATTACTTTTTATGAGGATGGAGCGATTGACAGTATTTTTCCGGTGAATGGACAGATCGGTTTTGGATGGTCTATGGAAGATGAAGAGAAGCTTTTGGAGGAGATGGATTTCTCGTTTCCGTTTGGAGAATTTCAGACAAAAGTCATTGGCCTTCGGTTTTTTGCGGATGGTTCGCTAAAGAGCATGATACTCTGGCCGGGCAGACAGATTGAACTGGATACTCCGATCGGGCGGCAACCGGTCCGAATCGGCTTTCGCCTGTATGAGAGCGGTGCAATCGAGTCGTTTGAGCCGGCAGTCCCGATTTCGATTCAGACGCCGGTCGGAATGATTATGGCTTTTGACCAGCATGCGGTTGGCGTAGATGCAGATTTTAACTCGGTGCGGTTTTATCCGGATGGGACACTGCAGTCTCTGTGCACGAACAGTGACATCGTAATCAACTGTCCGTCAACCAAGGAGCACACGGTATTCTACCAGCAGCTGCGACTGGATATGCTGACCGATGAGATGGTGAAGCTTCCGATTACTGTGAGCTTTCAGGAGGATCTGGTCACTTTGGATAACGGTGCGGAAAAAAGGACTTTTTCCATCGGAGAGGCAAAGTTTCTGTTTCTGCATGATGGGTACTATGCGGAAAAAAAGTGCAGTCCCGGAAGTGATTGCTCCGGCTGCGGAGCGTCCTGCATGTAACACTTTCGTACCCCAAAAATGGTAGGAGGGTATTGCGATTATGGAAATTGCCGTATTGGTGAATGAAAATAAAATAACTTCCGGCCTTGAAAAGGACGGAACGATTCTTGTATATGGCAGGGAAAATTGCGAGTGGAAGATTCGAAGGCAGATGGAATACCGGATCGGGGATCTGACCGATGCATTTGCGCTCCACCGGAAAATCAAAGAAATCTGCGGGTGGCTCGGGGAGTGCAGAATTATGGTGGTGAACCGGATTCGGGGGATTCACTATCTTGCATTTGAGCAATTCCAGATATCCATGCTTGAAATAAAGGGAAATCCGGAATATTTTTTGGAGGATATCAGGGAGTGTGTCAACCATCAGCGGACGGAACAGAAAGTATCGCTGGAGCACAATGCGATCCATCAGCGCCAGCCCGGTAAATATTACACTGACCTGCGAGATGTGATGAGCGGGAAAACATCCTATAATTCCAAGCAGATTTTACTCCCGTTTATCCGGAATGAGACCTACAATGTGCTCGAGATTTTATGTGAGCATGTTCCGAAATGGCTGGAAAAGGAACAAAATGAACTGAAAATAAGAATTACGGTAGAAAGCTATCAGGACTGTATGAAGGTGAAAGTCTATCCGGGATAGGCGTCAGTCCGGTGTGAGGATATTATGTGTGACAAGTGAGGCAGTTGTTGTTTCCCTTGTCCTGGAACGGAGGAATGGAACATGATGACAGAGACAAACATAATCCAGTTAAAAGAAGTAAAGTGCAATATGGAAAAAACGGATTTTCAATTCCAGGATGAAGTAATCAAAGAAAAAACAAGAAATCATCCCTGTTACAATGGCTGCAATCGTGAAAATGCCCGTATGCATCTTCCCGTTGCTCCGAAGTGCAATATTCAATGCAATTACTGTGTCCGGAAATTCGATTGTGCGAATGAAAGCAGGCCGGGTGTGACCACAAGGCTTCTGTCTCCCCAGGAGGCTTTTGAAAAATATAAGGAAACCAAGCAAAAAATGCCGAATCTGTCCGTAGTCGGAATTGCAGGACCGGGAGATGCACTGTGTGATTTTGAAAATACCCAAAAAACGCTGCAGCTGATCCGGGACTATGATCCGGAGGTCTCGTTCTGTCTCTCGACAAATGGACTCCTGCTGCCCGACTATGCAGATGAGCTGATCGCACTGGGCGTCAGTCACGTGACGGTCACGATAAATTCCGTTTCTCCCGAAATCTCTGCAAAAATCTATAAATATATCCGGTATCAGGGCAGGGAATATACCGGAGAGGAGGCCGGTGTGATCTTAAGTAACAATCAGCTGACAGGTCTTAAGATGCTGATTGAGAAGGGAATTGTCTGTAAGGTCAATATCGTGGTGCTAAAGGGCATCAATGATGAGCACATCCCGAAAATTGCCGAGACGGTGAAGGAACTGGGATGCTATATGGTCAATATCATGCCGTTTATTCCGGTCTGTGGAAGTGCATTCGAAAAAATGCCGGGCACACCGGCAGCAGATGTGCACAGACTGCGGGAAGCGTGTGAAGAAACAATCCTCCAGATGCATCATTGCCGTCAGTGCCGTGCCGATGCTGTGGGATGTCTGTAGGAAGAAGCAGTTGACAACAGGAAGTGGCTGCGTTATACTGTTAGAAAATTTATTTCACTTCTGGGTTATTACGCCTGTTTACAGTGAGGCGGGAAGAAAACAAAATAAGATATCAGTTTCCGGTTGAACAGATGATTTGCAAGACAGTGTTTCGCATCCATTGGATTCAAGATTTTGACTTTTAGGGTGGAAAGTCCATGACAGGACTTTTTATCCTTTTTTTGTGCCTGAAATTCCAGGAAAATTCGGGAGAGAGCAATAATTGTACGGTGGCGTCATAAGATAAAAGAAATAGTGGAAAGCAGGAGGATTTATGATTCAGACATTATTGAGCATTGTAATAATATTAATTTCTACCACCATCGGTGGTATGGTCAGTAAAACATGTAAGATGCCGGAGGTGCTGGGTGCACTTGTGGCCGGGGTGATCATCGGCCCCATGGTCTTAAATATTGTATCATATGACGAGAACCTGCATCTGCTATCCAATTTGGGCGTGATACTGCTGATGTTTCTGGCCGGTCTGGAAACCAATCTGAGCCAATTGAAAAAAGCAGGATTTACTTCCTTTATCATTGCAGTGGCTGGTATTCTCGTTCCCCTTATACTCGGCACCTGCGGTGCCTATCTGTTTTTTGATAACTTCTGGGAGAACCTGTTTATCGGCGTTATCCTCACTGCAACCAGTGTAAGTATTACCGTCCAGACCTTAAAAGAGCTTGGAAAATTGAATTCCAGATCCGGTATCAACATTCTGGGAGCAGCCGTTATCGATGATGTTCTGGGGCTGATTCTGATTTCTGTTGTGCTGGCAGCGTCACAGTCGGCCGGTGGATCGACAGAGGGAGCCGGAACAGGCATGCTGCTGCTGTTTGCGGAAATTATCGGTTTCTGCGTACTGGCACTGGCTGGAATTGCATTTCTGCCAAAATACTTAAACCGGCTCACTGCAAAAGTCAAATCAAGGCGGGAATTACTTACCTTTGGGCTTGCCTTTGCACTGCTGATCGCAGCAATTGCAGAAGAAATCGGCATCGCAGCCATCACAGGAGCCTATCTCGTAGGTTTGATTCTTTCTACACTGGACGTCAGAGAATATCTGGAGAAAAATGTGAAAGCCATATCGTCCGGTTTCCTTGCTCCGATCTTTTTTGCAAGTGTCGGAATTTCAGCGAATTTCCAGGGGGCGGATCCCAAAATCATACAGATTACGATAGTCATGTTCGTTGTTGCAGTTGTAGGTAAACTGGCAGGCTGCGGGCTGGCGGCGAGAGCATTGAAAATGAGCAGAAGCGAATCTTTTCAGATCGGAACCGGTATGATTTCCCGGGGCGAGGTCGCTTTAATCACCGCGAATATCGGTCTTCAGAAAGGAATTATATCCGAGGCGGTTTTTCTTCCGACCCTGATCGTGGTCATCCTCACGACGATTGTCACACCGATACTTTTAAAACTGGCCTTTTCACATAAATTAGAGCGGATATAGAATAGACCGGAAACTGATGCCTACAGGCGCTGACTTTTCCGAAACTGGGTCGGAGTCATTCCGACCTTGTTCGAAAAAACCCGGTGAAAGTGATATTCGTTGGCAAATCCGGTTTTCACCGCGATTTCATAAGCTTTCTTGTTGGTTGTAATCAGGAATTCTTTTGCCTTATTGATACGGAAGATCGAAAGATATTGAAAAATCGTAGAACCGGTATTCGCTTTAAATACGCGGTTCAGATAATCAAAGTTGGTATGAAGCGCTTCCTCGATCAGAGCTCCGGTGATTCTTTGCGTATAGTGATCCTGAATGTAAGTAAAAATGGAATGAACCCGTTGATCAATATTCGTGTCCGGATGTCGTTTTGCAGAATCGGACTGGATACTATGAGCGTATTCTTTTGAAATTCTGGTCAGGATGCCGAGGAGATTGGAAGAACAGGTCAGCTTATAAGAAATATCTCCGGTTGTAAGCGAGAGAATTGACTCGTCCATCTTTTCAAATACGAATTGCTGTGTGCGTCTGTCGAGCTGAAACCGTTTTGGAAAAGGCAGCTGATACTGTTCATATAATTCATAGTCAAACGGCATCGTTTTGTAAAAGTTCATCTGACAGTCTGCGAGGTAGCGGGAAACAGCCTCCTGTGAGGAAAGTGCAAGCTTGGAGAACGTTTCGGCTGGCATATGGATAAAATAGAAATCGACAAAAGCTGCCCGGTAACCCACATGGGTAAGCCCGGGTTCCAGAAGGATGACGTCTCCCGGATGTAATTCATAGGAGACATCATCCTCTTTTAAATACAGTATACCGTCCCGTATCAGAAAAAGCATATATTCTTTCGGTGTGCGGGGAAAGTGAGACCAGGTATCCGGATAGATATTTCGCTGCATATAAGAAGTTTTCGGGAAGAAATTGGTATTTATGGTAAACAGCATTGATTCTGCTCCTTTTGTGATATTGCGATAGAAAGCCTGGTAAGGCTCGTTCCATGGTATCCAGCATCAGTGTACCGGAAACAGTCTCAAAATTCAATAGTCGCCCAGAGATAAGATTTCGCTGTTTTGAATTATTTCGAAATTCCGGTGACATGCTATACTGTGCTTATCAGTGATAGAAAAGGAGAGGCAGTATGGATCCGAGTTTGAAGAAACAAATATTGAGCAGGTATCAATTGGGAGACATGGAAGCAGTCTATTTTATCTCGGAGGATCAGGTTCATGTAGAACTGCAATTACTTCCGATAAAGAAGAAAGAGTCCGTAAAAGAGTTTAAATTCACCCGGGGGGATAGTCTGATTCAGGCAAAGTTAATCGGAGACAGCTATTCCGGTTCCTATGCGGGAGGAATGACCATGCGAAACAGCGGCAGTGTGGAACGCATGCACTTTGTACGGCAGGAAGAGGAGAAGACAGAAAACCTGCAATTGATCCGAACGTTATTGGAAGATGACAGACAGCATGTGTATACGCATGAGCTGGTATGGACATACGGAGATTACAGTTTGGGAAGCCGGACTACTTTTTCGAATCAGTCAGAGGAAACGGTATCGCTGGAAATGCTGTCCAGTTTTTCACTCAGCGAGATGACGCCGTTTCAGATCGGGGATGCGCATGACTGTTTACAATTGCACAGGATTCGAAGTAAATGGAGCAATGAGGGCAGGCTGATCACGGAAACTTTTGAAGATCTGCAGCTGGAACCGAACTGGGTGCAGTGGCAGCCGAATGCCATTCGTTTTGGGCAGGTCGGATCTATGCCGGTGAAAGGCTTTTTCCCATTTCTCGCATTGGAAGATACGAAGGCCGGTGTAATCTGGGGAGCACAGATCGGTATCGAATCGTCCTGGCAGATGGAAGTTTATCGAAGAGATGAAGGGGTGGCGTTATCCGGAGGTCTGGCTGACCGTGAATTTGGACAGTGGGTGAAGGACGTGGCGCCGGGAGAGTCCTTTACAACACCGGAGGCAATTCTTACGGTGTGCACCGGAGGAATCGACTATGCCTGCCAGAGATTGACACAGTATGGAGAAAAATATAGAAAAGAAGTCCCGGAATGTGAGCAGGAGCTACCGATTCTCTTTAATGAATACTGTACTACCTGGGGATTGCCTTCCCATGAAAATATCGAACGCATTGCTTCGGCCCTGAAAGGAAGAGGAGTCTCATACTTTGTCATCGACTGCGGCTGGTTCGTGGAAGAGGGAAAGAGCTGGGGAGAAGGAATGGGCGATTATGTTCCTTCGCCGAAGCTGTTTCCGAAGGGGCTGAAATATACAGCCGATATGATTCGGGAAATGGGAATGAAGCCGGGTCTGTGGTTCGAAATCGATAACATCGGCAGGGATGCAGGAATCTATCATCGGGATACCTACCTGTTGAAAAGGGATGGGTTTCCACTTACAACCGGGAACCGAAGATTTTTCGATATGCGAAAAAAAGAGGTGCAGGCATATTTAGAAGAAAAGGTCATTGGCCAGCTAAAAGAATATGGTTTCGATTACATCAAGATGGATTACAATGATACGATCGGTCTGGGCTGTGACGGTGCCGAATCCCTCGGAGAAGGGCTCCGGCAGAATATGGAGGCATCCGTAGCGTTCGTCCGCAGATTAAAGGAGGAGATCCCGGACCTGATTATTGAAAACTGTGCTTCGGGAGGTCATAAGCTCGAACCGCTCATGATGAGCCTCTGCAGCATGGCGTCGTTCTCCGATGCACATGAATGTGAAGAAATTCCCGTGATCGCAGCCAATCTGCATCGAACCATTCTTCCGCAGCAAAGTCAGATCTGGGCTGTAATTCGTAAAACAGATACAAGCCAGCGAATCGCGTATTCGCTGATCAATACGTTTCTGGGGCGGATGTGTTTATCCGGAGATGTAACGGAATTAACGGAGCAGCAATGGGAGACCATAGAACGTGGCATTGCATTTTATCGCCGGATTGTGCCCGCCATTCGGTCCGGTTACAGCTATATCATATCTGAAAAGGGCAGCAGTGACCGTTATCTGACCGGTTATCAAGCTGTGGTCAGAGTGCTGAGAGACGCTGCACCGGAACAGGGAATGGAATTGTATGAGGGTACACATGGGATGGCGTATGTGACGGTGCATCTGTTCCGAAATGTTCAGAAATCCTGTATTGAGATTACGTTGCCGGAGCACTGCCCGGAAAGAATTGCCGCAGTCTATGCAGGAACAAAGATCAAAGCAGAAAGCAGGGATGGGAAGCTGTTTGTATATCCGACAGAAGAGATGGAGGCAATCGCTGTGCTGCTTGAGTCTTAGTTGCGTAAAAGAGAAAAATAACTCTGTGAGATTTAAAAAAATGAATTTCACAGGGCTATTTTTTTGTGTTTTTTCACAGTATATGGGAATGATTTTTGTGAGTATTGATAGTTTTATTATTTTCCGGTTTATTTTGTTGCAGACTAAGAATGTATATGATAATATAAATCCATCAAACAATATATACGAACACTGTTCGGATATGCAAACACTATATAAGGAGGAAATGAAATGAAGGTTAGGTTGCGGTCACTATTTTTAGCGACAATTCTTTTACTGAGTCTCGTATTTTCCGCATGCGGGAAAAGCGGGTCAGCAGAGGGAACAGAGGAGAAGGGGGATTCTGCCAGCAATGGTACACAGAAGATTACAGTATGGGCGTGGGATGATAATTTTAACGTTGCGGTTATGAAAACAGCAGCAGAGTATTATAAAAAATTAAATCCGGATGCAAATGTCGAAATCGAAGTTGTTTCAAATTCAAAAGAAGATATTTATAAAAAACTTCAGACGGGTCTCGCATCCGGCGGAAAGAGTCTTCCGGATATTGTTCTGATTGAGGACTACAATATCTATCAGTATTTGAATTCCTATTCAAAGTATTTTTATGCACTGAATGACGATCTGGATTACAGTCAGTTTTCCCCTTACAAGGTGGAGGTTATGACATATAAGGATAAAGCTTATGGAGTTCCTTTCGATGCGGGTGTTACCGGTTTGTTCTACCGGACGGATTATCTGGAGCAGGCAGGTTTTACCGCAGATGATTTGAAGGACATTACATGGGATCGTTTTATTGAAATCGGCAAGGCTGTCGAAGAAAAGACGGGAGTCAAGATGACCGTTGCCAACGGCACGAATTATTCTTCCCTGTTCCGGACGATGATGCAGTCGGCGGGAGCATGGTACTGTGATTCCGATGGAAATCTGACCATCACGGATAATGATGCATTAAAGGAATCCCTGGAAACGATTAAGAAAATGCGGGATGCGGGAATTATATTGGAATGTGCCGATGATTCCACACTTGCGGGAGCAATCAATGACGGAACGACGGCATCTGTCATCAATGCCGCATGGCGTGTTTCCACCATCAAGGCAGAGGATGATCAGTCCGGGAAATGGGCAGTTGCATCAACACCGAGATTAAATAATGCAAATTCGGTCAATGCATCGAATACCGGCGGGTCCAGCTGGTATGTTCTGGATAACGGACAGGATAAGACCGCGATTGTGGATTTCTTAAAAACGGTTTATGCGGGAGATGTTGATTTTTACAGTGACATTCTGGTCAACCAGGGCGCCCTTGGAACCTACCTGCCGGCGCAGGAGGGCGAAGCATATCAGACAGCGGATGATTTCTTCGGCGGACAGAAAATTTATACGGATTTTGCCGGATGGCTTCCAAAAGTACCGGCAGTGCTGTACGGAAATAATGTACCGGAAGCAAACACAGCAGTGAATACGGCATTGTTTAGTTATCTTCAGGGAGACATTTCCGTGGATGACGCATTAAAACAGGCAGAGGAGCAGTTAGAGAATCAAATCCAGTAATGCGGATTCGGAGTTTGGATTTACCTTATTAAAAAACGGTAAATCCATGCTCCCATTTCAGAAAAAGAAAGGTGAAGATATGAAAAAGAAGCAAAGAACGGTTGATTATAACAAATATGGATGGTTCTTCATTTCCTTTGCTATGATTGCCTTTATTGTATTTACGCTTTATCCGATGATTGGATCGTTCAGTCTGGCGTTTAAAGTTCTAAAAGAAGGCGATTACGTTTTCGGGGGATTGACAAATATAAAAAGATTGTTGGGAGATCGTATTTTCCACAAGACCATTGCAAATACATTTTTATTTTTGGTAGTCCAGGCGCCGTTGATGCTGATGCTGGCAATGATTTACGCGACCATTCTGAATTCACCAAAGCTCCGGTTTAAAACCTTTTACCGAACGGCGATTTTTATTCCCTGTGTGACTTCGCTGGTAGCCTATTCGGTATTATTTAAATTGATGTTTGCAAATGACGGAATCGTGAATTATATACTGACGACGCTGCATCTGATCAAAGAACCAATTTTCTTTTTAAATGACCCATTTTGGGCCAGAGTGGTAATTATACTGGCAATGACGTGGCGGTGGACAGGCTATAATATGATGTTCTATCTGGCTGCGCTGCAGAATATTCCGGCAGAGACCTATGAGGCGGCGAAGGTTGACGGTGCCAGTCCGATCCAGACCTTTTTCCATATTACGGTACCTCAGTTAAAACCAATTATTCTATTGACTACGATCATGACGACAAATGGTACATTACAGCTCTTTGATGAACCGATGAATATCACCGGCGGCGGACCGGCTGAAATGACCACTACGATGTCTCAATATATATATAACAATGCGTTTGTGTATTCGCCGAACTTTGGATACTCCGTTACAATGTCCTACGTAATCGTGGCATTGGTTGCCCTGTTGGCATTTATCCAATTTAAGGTGGCAAAGGAGGATTAATATGAGAAAGATGAAACAGTTTCTGATACATGCTTTTCTGATGGTATCTTCTCTCATCTGCTTATTTCCATTTTACTGGATGGTAGTAGGAGCGACAAACCAGTCGAAGGACATTACAAAAGGAAAACTTGTCTTTGGTACAGAGTTTTTGAACAATTTCCATGCAGTACAGGCAAATGCAGATATTTTCAAATCTATATTAAATACCGTCGTCATTACCGGTGTCCAGGTTCCGCTTGTATTACTGGTATGCTCTATGGCGGGCTATGGTTTTGAAAAATATCAGAGTAAGGCGAGGAACCGGTTATTCAGCATGTTCCTGCTGACCATGATGATTCCGTTTGCGGCAATTATGATCCCGCTGTTTAATTTTGTCTTTGACATGGGATTGATTGACACGAAATTGAGTGTTGTGATTGCGGCTCTTTCCAATACCTTTTTGATCTTCTTCTTTCGGCAGAGTTTCAAGGCACTTCCAAATGAGATCATTGAAGCGGCAAGAATCGATGGAGCCAGCGAAATCGGCATTTTCTTCCGTATTGCAATACCGCCGATGAAATCGACGTTTGCAGCAGGGTTTATTTACGCATTTATGAAAGAATGGAACAATTATCTCTGGCCGCTGCTCACGTTACAGTCGCCGGAAAACAAGACACTGACCCTGTTTCTTTCATCGTTGTCCTCCGCGTATTACGTGGATTACGGACAGATTCTGGTTTCAGTTGTCGTTGCGACGCTGCCGACCATTGTGATCTTTATGACAATGCAGAAACATTTCGTTGCCGGTATTTTAGGTGCAAGCAAATAGAAAGGATCAGCCAAAATGAGTACATCATATACAATTGAAACACATGGAGTGAAGCCTGCGATTTATCCCTGCCCGATTCCCTATAAAGGGACAGACGGCGAGGGAAACCTGATTGATTTTAATAACTATTATATGGAATATAACGGAGAACCCTATTATGCCATTTCCGGAGAAATGCATTTTTCCAGAATTGAAGAGCGTTTTTGGGAAGATGAAATCATAAAAATGAAAATGGCCGGTATTACGATGATTTCCACGTACCTGTTCTGGATTCATCACGAAGAAGAGAAGGGCGTCTTTGACTGGAGCGGCAATAAAAATATACGAAAATTTACACAGTTGTGTAAAAAACACAACATATTCCTGATCTTAAGAATCGGCCCTTTTTCGCACGGAGAATGCAGAAACGGGGGATTTCCCGATTGGATGTTTGGAGCCCCTTATGATGTCCGAAGCAACGATGAAGAATATTTATTCTATGTGAAACGGTATTTGCAGGAGATCGGACAGCAGGTAAAAGGATTGATGTTTCAGGATTCCGGCCCCGTTGTCAGCATTCAGATTGAAAACGAATATGAACATGCATCCTCTCCCTGGGAACCTACCACAGAAAACAGCGGAGAATGGACCCCAAGCGGCAATGAAGGCCCGTCTCATTTAAGCATTCTTAAGAAAATGGCAATCGAAGAGGGGATGATCACACCTCTTTACAGCACAACCGCGTGGGGAGGTGCCTGTGCGCCTGTCGAAGAAGTCCTGCCGCTCTGGGGCGGATATGCCTACTGGCCATGGATCTTCTACGGAGATGATATCAAAGAGCATCCGCCGACAACCGAATACATTTACAAGGATTTCCATAATAACGATGCACCGAAATATTATAATTTTGACCCGGAGTATCCGCCGGAAGACTTCCCGTTTGTATGCTGTGAGATGGGTGGCGGTATGGCGAATTATTACAGATACCGGTTTCAGCTTCCGTTTGAAAGTGTAGAGGCATCAGCAAATGTCAAAACTGCCAGCGGATGTAATTTCCTCGGTTACTATATGTTTCACGGAGGGACAAATCCAAAGGGAAAGCGCGTACCGTATCTGAATGAATGCGCCCTCCCGAAAATATCCTACGATTATCAGGGGGCCATCGGTGAGTATGGACAGATCCGGGATTCTTACCGGCGTGTCAAACTATTGCATTACTTTTATAAAAGCTTCGAGAAGCAGCTTTGCAATACGAAAACAGTTCTTCCAAAAGAAGCAGCGGATATGGATCAAAGGGACAGGGATACGTTACGGTACTGCGTGCGTGTCAATGGAGATTCCGGCTTTGTATTTCTGAATAATTTCCAGGATCATGTTGAGATGAAAGATCAGAAAGACTTTTCTGTTACAGTCAAGACAGACACGGACGGTATCCGTATTCCGGCAGAAGGCGGAATGTCACTGAGCAGAGAGGCAAGCTGTATCTTACCGTTCAATCTGGATATGGATGGGATTCTGCTTCGTTATGCAACCGCACAGCCGATTCTTCGGACGAGTGTGGACGGAGTCCCGCACTATTTCTTTTTCATACCGGAAGGAATGGAACCGGAATTTCAGTTTGAAGGAATGGAACCGATCTATGTACCAAAAGACCGCACCAGCCGGACTGTCATAAAAGGAAAAGATGGAAAAGAACTGGTTTTGTGTGTGCTGAGCAGAGAAGACAGCAAAAAACTGTGGATCGTAAAGCGGGATGGTTCCGATCTCATAATTCTTTCCGAGGAGACCGTTTTGGATGATAACGGAACGATCCGGGTGGAGAGCATTGGAAAAGAATCCGGAACGATCGCAGTATTTCCGCCGCGGGAGAAGCCTCTGACAGCCGGATCGAAAAGCAATGCACCGGAATTTCAGGGAGAAGTATTCACGTATTACAATATCTGCTATGGAAAAAGCCATATTCAGATGGAATGGGAAGATGTGAGTTCCAGGGAAAAGGAGAGCAGCGGAACGTTGAAGCGTCCGGTGATCGGCAGTCCGATTACCTCCGGAAAAATCGTAAATGCCAGAGCAAAGATAAAAATCACACCGGAGTCCTTTGAACAGTGTAAGCAGATTCTGATGAAAGTAGATTATATGGGTGACATTGGATATGCATTTACAGACAGTGACCTGATCAATGATAATTTCTGTAACGGAGCGACCTGGGAATTTGGTATCAAGGCATATGAGAAAGAGATCTTGGAAAAAGGACTGTATCTCTATGTGTCTCCGCAGCGAAAAGGGGGCCGGATTAACAGTGATTCTGAAATGGCTGCACGTTTTGAGGTATTCGATGAAGCATTTGCAGAGATATCACGCATTGAAGCAGTTCCCGTTTTTGACTGTCTCACGGATTTATAGAAAGAAGGTATCAATATGAAAATAACAAAACTGGAATTATTTAAAGTACGGCCCAGATGGCTGTTCTTAAAAATTTCCACAGATGAAGGATATACAGGCTGGGGAGAACCGGTTGTGGAAGGAAGGGCCGATACGGTAAAAGCAGCGGTCGAAGAACTGAGCACCTATTTAATTGGTGCAGATCCGATGCGGATTGAGGATCTGTGGCAGACGCTATACCGTGGCGGTTTTTACCGCGGCGGCCCGATTCTCACATCGGCAATCTCCGGAATAGAACAGGCGCTTTGGGACATCAAAGGAAAATATTACAATGCACCCATATATGAATTATTAGGCGGTGCCTGCCGGGACAGGATCAAAGTATACTCCTGGATCGGAGGAGAAAGACCGGATGAAGTTGCGAAGCTGGCGTTAGAGAAAAAGGAACAGGGATTTAGCGCTATCAAAATGAATGCAACCGGTGAATTGAACTATATCGATGACTTCAGTAAGGTGATGGGTGTGGTAGAGCGTGTTGCCACGATCCGGGAGACCTGCGGGGAAGATTTCGGAATTGCCGTGGATTTCCATGGACGCGTGCACAAGCCTATGGCAAAAGTCATGGTGAAAGAGTTGGAAAAATATCATCTGATGTTCATCGAAGAACCGGTACTTTGCGAAAATTATGAAGCGTTCCGGGAAATCGCATCCTATACGGCAACGCCGATTGCAACGGGAGAGCGCTTATATACGAGATGGGATTTTAAAAAGATTTTTGAGCAGGGAGTTGTAAATATCATACAACCGGATCTGTCGCATGCCGGAGGAATACTGGAATGCAAAAAGATTGCGGCAATGGCAGAGGCGTATGATATGGCGGTTGCACCGCATTGTCCGCTGGGGCCGATTGCACTCGCTTCCTGCATACAGTTAGATGCATGTACACCAAATGCGATTATCCAGGAGCAAAGCATAGGAATCCATTATAACAAAGGGAATGACGTCCTGGACTTCCTGAAAGACAAAACCGTATTTCAGTATGAACAGGGATATGTCTCGCTGCCTTCCAATCCGGGCCTTGGGATTGAAATTGATGAAGATATCGTACGCAAGTTGGATGAGGCAGGCCATAACTGGAAAAATCTCGTTTGGAGGAATCCGGACGGAACAATTGCAGAGTGGTAAAAAAAAGTAAAGGGTGAACAGAGTGAAAAAATGCAATTTATTTATTGACGGCGGTACAACCAACACAAGATTTGTATTGCTGGATGGAAAAAATGAAAAAGTCATAGCGCGCATGGAACGGAAAGTAGGAGCTTCCAGTACGGAATCATCGGATGCCAATGAAAAACTCAAGCTTTCGGTGAAGGACGCGATCTACAGGCTGGAAACGGAAAACGGATGCAGAATCGAAAATATTTATGCCTCCGGTATGATTACCTCGAATGCGGGATTGTATGAGCTGCCGCATATCGATGCTCCGGCAGCGGTTGAAAATTTAAAAAACGGGATAGAAAAAGTATATCTGCCGGAAATCAGCAGAGATGTCCCATTTCAATTTTTCCCGGGTATCAAGTTTCAAAACCAGCCGGAGATCGGGTTTGACATGATGCGTGGCGAAGAAGTGGAAATCTATGGAGCATTAGAACCGGAAGACTATCAGAAATCCATTTTGTTTATACACTTTGGTTCCCATAATAAATTAATTTTTGTGGAAGACGGAATCATCCGGAATGCGATTACGACAATCAGCGGAGAACTCCTTTGGGCAATTGTAACAGAGACCATATTAAAAAGTTCCATTGGCAATTTTGAAGAACCGTTCACAATGGACCCTTCGTACATTGAAATGGGATACCGTGAGACAAAAGAGAGCAGTATATCGAGATCACTGTTTGTAGCCAGAATCCATCAGGTGATCAATGAGGCCACGCATGAGCAGGTGAAATCTTATCTGTATGGCGCAATTACATTCCTCGATCTGCAGGTATTTTCGAAATTAATGACAAAAGAAACGGATAAGATGATCCTCTATGGAAGAGAAAACTTTATAAAAGCATTTCGCCATTGTATGAGATTCGTGGAAGAAGGGCAGTTGGAAAAGATACCTATAGAGGAAATCAGTTTTGAAGAAAGTGAGAAACTCAGTGTTCAGGGAATACAGGCTATCTTATCAGATTGTTTGTAAAAGGAAAGAAGGATTGAAATCACATGTTAAAAGAAGACTTTATAGATACAAGGATTATTGCAATCATAAGGGGAATTTCGGGCAGCGGGCTTGATAAACTTGCAAATGCACTATATAATGGTGGAATAAAAATGGCAGAGATAACGCTGAACTCTCCGGAAGCATTGACTTCCATTGCAGAATTAAAAGAGTCCTTTCAGGGGAAAATGCATATTGGGGCCGGGACAGTGACGAATCTGAACCATGCAAAAGAAGCAGTTCGTGCAGGCGCGGAATTTATTGTAACTCCGAATATCGATGAGGATGTGATTCGATACTGTGTTTCCCAGGATATCCTGATTACACCGGGAGCTCTTACCCCAACGGAAGTACAGGAAGCGCTGAGTTACGGAAGTGAGTTTGTAAAAATATTTCCAATTGGAAGTATGGGAGCAAAATACATTAAGGATATGCTGGCACCGTTTGATCGTGCAAAATTCGTTGCTGTTGGAGGAGTTAATACCGAAAACTGCAGGGAATACATAGAAAACGGGGCCTATGGAGTCGGCGTGGGCGGTAATCTTTGCAGGATACCGGAAGATGGAGATTTTGCAAAGGTCACTGACTATGCGAGAGCATTAATCGCTGCCTGCAACAGATAGAAGGGAAGAGACAATATATGAGAATCGGAATGATTGGTACAGGATCTATGGCAAGGAAAATGACAGAAACAATTTTGGCAATGACGGAAGTCGAATGTTATGCGGTTGCTTCGAGGGACTATCAGAGGGCAGAACAGTTTCGGAAGGAATTCGGATTGGAAAAGGCCTACGGTTCCTATGAAGAAATGGCAATGGATCCGGAAGTGGATCTGATCTATATTGCCTCTCCTCATTCTCATCATTATGAACATGCAAAGCTGTGTCTTTCGCATAAAAAACCGCTTCTGATTGAAAAGGCATTTACTGTAAATGCGGCGCAGGCCAGAGAACTGTTTTCCATTGCCGAAAAGACGGGAACCTTCTTTACGGAAGCAGTATGGGTGCGGTATATGCCAATGAGAAAAAAGATGGATGAGATTCTGCAAAGTGGTGTGCTTGGAGAAATTTCATCGCTGACTGCGAATTTCGGGCATCCGTTGCAATCGATTCAAAGGCTTTGCGACCCTGCGCTTGCAGGCGGTGCACTTTTGGATCTCGGAGTCTATCCGATCAACTTTGCTTTTATGGTATTTGGAAATCAGGTGACCTCCGTATCTTCTTCCGTTGTCATGTCAGAGACAGGAGTAGACGCCAGAAACAGTATCACACTTTTGTTTGAGAATGGAAAAATGGCGGTATTACACAGTAATATGACTGCAAAAACCGATCAGACCGGGGTCGTTTTCGGAAGCAAGGGATATATGGTTGTAGAAAATATCAACAACATATCCGGTATCAGAGTCTTCGATCAAAATGGATGTGAAACGGCTTATTATGAGCGTCCGGAGCAGATCTCAGGCTATGAATATGAGGTGGAGGCATCAGTCCGTGCAATGAGAGACGGTAAAACGGAATGCCAGGAGATGCCGCATGAAGACACATTGCGTATCATGGAACTGATGGATCAGCTCCGCTCCGATTGGAATCTGGTATTTCCCTGCGAGTAACTGTTCGTTGCAAAATCAATTGGATATGATATAATATAGAACATAAAATAATGATGTTGATTCCGGATAAAATGTTGCGTGCAGATGGAACGAAGCATCAGAATCATGAGAGTAGAATATGGCATATACAGAACACAGGTCAACTGGAAGGGTATTGCGGATTTTAGAGCTGGTAGCACGAAGCGAAAACGGATATACGCTTTCGAAATTAGCAGAGTTGTTGGATGCGCCGAAAGGAAGTATTTCTCCAATGATACAGACGTTGAAGGAATTTCATTTCCTGAAACAGGACGGGCAAACCGGGAGTTATACCATAGGTCCGGCTGCTTTTCAGGTAGGGATGTCCTTTATCAACTCGGGAGAAAGCTTGAAATATGTTGAAAAGGTTATGGAAGATGTGGTCGGACAATGTCTGGAAACGACTCATTTTGCAGTTCTGGATAAGGGAAATGTAGTATATCTGATTAAAAAAGATTCGCCGCAGGCAATCCGCATGATTTCAAGTGTCGGAAAGACACTTCCGGCTTATTCTACCGGAATCGGGAAAGCACTCCTGATGGATTGTTCTTTGGAGGAACTGCATCAGATTTATCCAAACGGTCTGACGGCGCTGACAGACAATACGGTTACCGATTTTGAGACCTTATATCAGCAGCTTAGCAGCTTTCAGGCAGATGATGTCTGTTATGAATACGAGGAATCCAATAAGGATGTGCAATGTGTGGCCGCTGCTGTACGCAAAGACGGAAAGATCATAGGCGGAATCAGTGTGGCAATTCCCATTTTTCGGTGTGATGATGATAAAATAAAAGAAATACGGAGCATTTTGCTGGATGCCAAAAGGGATCTGGAATCCTATTTTCTAAGTGCGGCAGTCAATTTCAGTTCCTGATCGGAAGAGAGTCTTTGGTATGATAGGATTATCCTGTCATAGCAGGGCTTTTTTTATTCTATAGGAAAAAACTTGTTATATTAACGTGTAAAAGTTATGATTTTTCACCGGTCCCAATGACAGGTCATTCTTTTACAAAAATGAAGATATGATACAAGAACATTAGAAAAATGCATGGTATGATAAGTGTCGAAAGGCGGTGCCATCATGAAAAAAGAAGTTCGCACAATCTGTTTTGATCATGATCTTGGAATAGAGGCTTATCGGTTAGAAGGTATTGTACAGCCATTTCCAAATCATGCACACGAATACTATGTAATTGGCTATATGTCTGCGGGTGAACGTTATTTATCCTGTAAGAACAGGGAATATACACTTCGAAAAGAAGATATGGTTTTATTTAATCCGGGGGACAATCACACCTGTGCACAGTCAGGAGTGGAACCGCTTCATTATCTGGGAATGAATATTTCAAAGTCTGTGATGCAGGAACTGGTCAACGAAATAAGCAGTATGCAGGAGCTCCCGTATTTTAGCCCCACGGTTGTGTTTGATAAGGAAGTGTCCTGTTATTTTCAGGCGCTTCATGAATGTATGATGAACGGATCGGGAGAGTTTGAGAGAGAAGAGCTGTTGTTTTTTATGCTGTCTTTATTATTACAGCGCTATCACAAATCATTTGAGGAACCTGTTGCAGATTGTGCAAAGGAAATCGAGGCGGCCTGTAACTGGATCGAAGCGCGTTTTTCAGAGGCGATTTCACTGGAGCAGTTGTGTAATTGCTCAGGTTTGTCAAAATCTTCGTTACTTCGTGCTTTTACAAAATCAAAAGGAATGACGCCGTATCGCTATTTACAAAGCGTACGTATCGGTACTGCAAAAAAGATGCTTGAGCAGGGAGAGTCTCTGACAGTTACGGCTTTGAAAACCGGGTTTTCAGACCAAAGTCATTTTTCAAGATTTTTCAGTATGTTTATCGGGCTGGCACCGGGGGCCTATCGCGATATTTTCCTGAAAGGAAATGAGAAAGGAGTTACCGATGAAGCGTAGACATGATCTTGGACATTTCGCAGCATTGGTAACGATACTGATCTGGGCGACAACTTTTGTATCAACAAAAGTTTTATTAGTGGAATTTCAACCGATTGCTATACTGTTTTACCGATTTGCCATGGGATTTATCGTGCTTTTGCTTGTGTATCCCAGAAAATTATCGGTGAAGAACAAAAAGCAGGAGCTCTATTTTGCAGGCGCAGGATTGAGTGGAATCTGCGTGTACTACCTGTTGGAGAATATCGCGCTCACTTACACACAGGCCTCGAATGTCGGAGTCATTATTTCGGTAGCTCCATTTTTTACAGCGATACTATCCGCTATATTCCTGAAAAAGGAAGAGAAGCTGAAAGTCCGCTTTTTTGCCGGTTTTGCGATGGCTATGCTTGGGATTTTATTGATCAGTTTGAAAGGCACAGCGGTACATATGAACCCCATCGGTGATCTTCTGTCCTTACTGGCGGCGCTGGCCTGGGGATGCTATTCGGTGCTGACAAAGAAAATCAGCGAATTCGGTTATCATTCCATTCAAACAACAAGAAGGGTGTTCGCATATGGGCTGCTCTTTATGACTCCGGCGCTGATCGGCTGTAATTTCAAATTTGAGATTGCAAAATTTTCAGATAAGGTTTATCTGTTTAATATCCTGTTTCTTGGAGTCGGGGCATCTGCACTTTGTTTTGTAACATGGAACTATGCGGTTAAAGTTCTTGGAGCAGTAAAGACCAGCGTTTACATCTATCTTGTCCCGGTGATTACTGTACTGGCATCCGCTTTGATCCTGAACGAGCAGATAACATACCGGACACTGCTTGGGATTGTATTGACCGTGGCAGGATTATTTGTATCGGAGGAAAGACAAAAAAGAAAAAGGGAAGAGGGTGTCTTACTGTGAAAAACAGAATTCATATATACGGTGCATCCGGTGCCGGAACTTCAACCCTGGGAAGAAAAATCTGTGACGAGCTGGGCTATCATTTCATGGATACAGACGATTATTTCTGGATGCCGACAAATCCAAAGTATACAACAAAACGCAGCATAGAAGAACGTCTGGAGTTGATGCAGAAAGATATGGAAGCGTCAGACCATGTTGTTATTTCGGGTTCCCTGGTTGACTGGGGAGATGAACTGATTCCATTCTTTACATTGGCAATTCGTTTGGACACAGCTACCGATGTAAGAATTGCGAGATTACGGCAGCGTGAAAAACAGAATTTTGGAAACCGGATTGAATACGGTGGGGATATGTATGAAAATCATCAGGAATTTATCGCGTGGGCACGAGCCTATGATACCGGGGATGTGAATATGAGAAGCCGGGCAAAGCACGATGAATGGCAGAAATTGCTGCAATGCAGGCAAATTGTTCTGAATGGAGAGGACAATCTTGATTTTAATTTTAACATAGTAAGGGAAGCGTTGCGGTAACGGATAAATAACTGAGTATTATATCATGATATAATATCCTGAAAATAGTCAGTTAGAAAGAATATAGTATTGGAAGATTCTATATAATACGATGGAACAGAATCTTCCGATGAAATCAAGTTCAAAGGTTGTAACGGGCCATTGAGCTCGATTTTCTTTCCCAATGATGTTTTCAAGGGATTTTATGATATAATCGGTTCAAGCAAATGAACGAAGATGTTTGGAGGTATGATAGAAATGACATTGAAAGAAGCAATGAATGCCCGTCACAGCGTTAGGAGTTACGAGAACAGACAGATACCTGCTGAGATTATTTCTGCATTACAGGAAAAGATTGACGCATGCAACAAAGAAGCTGATATGCACATTCAGCTTGTTACGAATGAGCCTAAGGCATTTGATGGCAGGATGGCACACTATGGGAAATTTTCCGGAGTGGGAAATTACATTGCGATGATTGGGAAAAAGGGTCCTGACCTGGAAGAGAAGTGTGGCTATTATGGAGAACAGATTGTCCTCCTTGCACAGCAGCTTGGATTAAATACCTGTTGGGTTGCCATGACATTTTCTAAGATCAAGTCTGCCTACACCGTAAAGAGCGGTGAGAAATTCTGCCTTGTTATTTCACTGGGATATGGTCTGACGCAGGGCGTTGCTCATAAATCTAAGTCAATGGAAGAATTGTGTAAGGTAAGCGGCGAAGCACCAGAATGGTTTAAAAGTGGAATGAAAGCGGCTCTCTTAGCGCCGACAGCTATGAACCAACAGAAATTCGTTCTTACACTGAATGACAAAGAGGTATCTGCCAAAGCAGGCATGGCATTTTACAGCAAAATGGATCTTGGCATTGTGAAGTATCATTTTGAACTTGGTGCCGGAAAAGAAAATTTTAAGTGGGCGTAAATGTACCTGTGTTGTGTTCAATTGGAGCATCAGACGTGGCGTTTACGATTAGTTTCTTCCAGCCGGAAGATACCGCTTCGGAAGCAATTTCAGTCAGCTTGTCCAGTGTGATCGAATGATGATCGGACAGCCAGTCCGTATAGATCCCAATAATACCAGAGGAAATGTATTCCGCATAGATTGTGAATCGTTCTTCTGGTAATTTTGATTTTACGAAAAAAGCTTCTTTTAAAGAAGATTTTAAGATGTCTTTACATTGTCCCTTTAAAAAAAGGAATGATTGCGTCCTTGAAATTTGTTCATAAAGAATGATGTCTCGTTCCATGATAGAATTGAGACCTTTCAAAAATTCAGATAATGAAAAGGGTTTCATCTCCGTTAAGAGCAGCAGGACTTCCGCCGCAACCTCGTCTTCAATTTCAAGCAGGATATCTGTAACTGTGCTGTAATGCAGATAAAAAGTTTTCCGATCAATATCTGCAAGGTCGGACAATTCTGTAATCGTTATTTCATTGATACCCTTCTTTTGTATCAGGGAAAGAAAAGCGTTTCTGATATTTCGTTTTGTACGTCTTGTTCTTCGATCCATGTTCCACCTCTGTTTTTTCCGAGAAACTCCACAATCTATGAAACAAATGTAGAATAACTCGCAATAATATCTTTATTGGCAATTGTGGGATTATAATATTGTAATTATAATTTGATTCAGAGAAAACAACAAGTATAAAAAGGAGATTTTTGTATGTGGAATTTTTTAGAAGGCATATTTGCCACTTATCATGGAACAGGATATGAATTATCTGATTTTGTATATGCGTTCAGTCCCGATAATCCAAGATTTTTGCTCACCTGTGTCATTGCAGCCCTGACTTTTGCAATTGGTTTTATTGAATATATCTACAGTTTTTTATTAGTAAGAAGGGAATCGAGTGCACCATATAATATTGAGATGCATACCTTCTATTTTGCAATTGACAGTATGGGCATCTTTGTATTTGCAACAGCGTCTCATGCAGTAGGGGGCTTCTGGGTGTTTACATTTGCCGCGATCGCAGAGGTTATTTGGAGTCTGTTTGAAGTGTATAACCTTGTGAAGTGTGTTTATCTGGAAAGAAAAGAAATCTGGGGCGACATATCAATTCGTGAAGCCTGGTGGAAAGTGATTGGAAGGCTTGCAGTGATGATCGTAGTTGTGAATCTTTTCCGCATTTTTATGAATGATCCGGCTATGTTTAAGTGGTATATTTTCACAAATATCCTCATGGCAATTATGCCGGGCCTGTATTGGGAAAAGAGAGGAACAAGAAAAGGTGCATCGTGGGGATTGGCAATCGTTATATTAATTGGTACGATCAACTCATTTTTACCAACAAATATGTGGGCGTTAACGAGCGAGTATTTTACACCTGCAAATTGTCCATGGTTTTATATCGTCGGCATCGTATCGGTATTCTTTGCATTTAGAAATTTGTGGGTATTGAAGAAATTGCCCGCCAAACCATCGGTATCAGAAAATGGGAAGAAAACGATATGGTAAGAGTTTTTCGAAATTGAGAAAACGAATACATGATGATTCAGGTTGTTTTACCAATGAATTCTCGTTTGTAGAAGTGTAAAACAATCAGAATCCAGATTCACATAGCAGAAACAGCCATACGCAGTATTGTGTATGGCTGTTTCTACTTTTAAAATCCGGATAAGCAATGTGTACTCACAATTTAACCGTGTTCGATGTCTGGTCATATTCAGGTCATATTCGTCTGATATGTTACTACCTGTAATTGAAAAAAGAAACGAATGGAGGTAACCAATGAGATTAGGATTAAAAGAAATCAGATATAACAGGAAAAAATATCTGCTGGTAGAACTGATTCTTACGTTATTAATTTTCATGGTTCTGTTTCTGTCAGGTCTGGCGAATGGACTGGGAAGGGCGGTGAGTGCTGCAATTGAAAATATGCCGGCAGAAACATTTCTCTTAAGCTGTGATGCAGAGAATCTTCTGAGCTTGTCTGAGCTTTCAGCAGATCAATATGATAGCCTTGTTGACCAATACGGTAACAATTTTGCGGGACTTTCCATATTTCGATCCAATGTTAATGAAACAGGATCAGAAGAAAAGGAAAATATCGTGTACTTTGGAATTGATGCAGAGAATTTTTTGAACCCTGAAATAGTGGAGGGAAAAGGACTTTCCGGAAAAGAGCATGAAATTGTGCTTGATTCCTCTTTCAAATCGGCAGGAATGAAGTTAGGAGATACAATTGAAGACGCTTCAGCCCGATATGAATACACAATTGTCGGATTCACAGAAGATGCAATGTACTCCCACGTGGCAGTCGGATATATTTCACAGAATACATTTGAGGCACTCAGACAGAGCAGTATACCAGCGTACACGCTCAGCTACAACGCCATTGCTGTCCAGAATTTGACAGATATAGAGCCGGAGGGCATGACACTTATGGCAAAGGCGGATGTGATCGACAATCTCCCGGGATATACAGCAGAGCAGATGACAATCCGGATGATTTTGTGGGTTCTGGTAGTGATTTCCGCAGTGATACTGGGAATCTTTTTCTTCATACTGACATTGCAGAAACAGAATCAATTTGGTGTGTTAAAAGCAATCGGAATGAAAATGAGTGAAATCAATGGAATGCTCATAGCGCAGATACTGCTCTTATCGTTATGCGGAGCCTGTCTTGGAAATCTGCTGGCCTTTCTAATGGCCGCCTTTTTGCCGGACAGTATGCCATTTTATCTTCAGGTGTCAGACGCAGGAACGGTATCCGTCGCGTTTATCGGAATTTCATTGATCTTTGGATTATGTTCTACCAGACGAATCGCAAAGGTCGATCCGCTCATGACGATTGGAGGAATGGAAAATGAATAGAGAAATCTATGCTCTGGAAATGCGGCAGATTGAAAAGGCTTACCCGGATGGACGGGAACAGCATATGGTTTTAAGGGAAATTAATCTGAATGTACGATATGGTGACCTTATCGCCATTGTCGGGCCATCGGGTTCCGGAAAAAGCACATTTTTAACGATTGCGGGCGGACTTTTAACTCCCGATGCGGGAAACGTGTTCATTCATGGGAAAGAGATCTCTCACTTATCGCAGAAAAGGCTGACGGAGATTCGAAGGAACCATATTGGATTTATTTTTCAGAATCATCAGTTGCTGCCATATCTGACCGTGGAAGAACAGCTTTTTCTGATCCAGCAGATGAACAGGAGCAATGCAAAAAATGAAGTAATAGAGCTTTTGTCGGACCTTGGTCTGGAGGAATGTAAAACCAGATATCCAAAACAGCTATCCGGAGGTGAAAGACAGCGAACAGCGATCGCCAGAGCCTTTATCAATCATCCCGATCTGATTCTTGCAGATGAACCAACAGCAAGTCTGGATGCAAAGAGAGGTTATCAGATCGTAGAAATGATTCATAGCCAGGTGAAAAAACAGCAGAAAGCCGGAATCCTTGTGACCCATGACGAGCGTGTACTGGATCTGGTTGACCGGGTATATTATTTGAAAGATGAAACTTTAGTAGAAAGATAAAGAAAGAAGAGGTATGATAATCATGACAGAAAAGAAATATGCAGTTCGTTATTTATCCAAAACTGGAAATACGAAAAAGCTGGCGGAACAGATTGCAGTAACCTTGGGATGCAAAGCAGCAACCGTTGATCAGCGAATACAGGCACCGGCCGATCTCCTGTTTATTGGGGCTTCTGTATATTGGGGAGGTATCGATCCGGCAGTAAAGATGTTTCTTAAAAATCTGGATAAGAAGCAGGTAAAAAAGGTGGTTGTATTTTCCACTTCAGCATTTACGGAACGTGCATTTCCGGGCATTCAGAAGTTGTTGACAGAAAAGGGAATCGGCGTTTCGGAAGAGAACTTTTACTGCCGCGGTCAGTTTAAAATGATGCATAAAGGAAAACCAGATGCACAGGATCTGAAGGATGCTGCTATATTTGCAGGGAAATTCATTGAGGATTAAGAAATGGAAAGAGAATTCGATTTGGAGAGATATCTTTCCAACGGTGTAGAAAACATTGTGAAGGGAGCCGTCCGGGCGACCTTAAAAGATCCCAGAGAAAGCATTTTTATAGCAAAATATGCAGTTGCAAGCAGGGAAGCGACTAAAAAGCGCAGGCAAGCAAGGGAGCAGGGGGAGAATATTCCACCGTTTCTGATTGCGAGCATTACCAGTAGTTGTAATCTTCATTGTGCGGGCTGTTATGCAAGATCAAATCACGCATGCAGTGATACAGATACAGTAGCGCAGTTGTCTCAGGGAGAATGGCAGAAAATCTTTATGGACGCGAGGAAGCTGGGTGTCGGATTTATACTGCTGGCTGGCGGTGAACCGATGCTCCGTAAAGATGTGCTTGCAACAGCCGGAACGATTCCCGAGATTATTTTCCCGATCTTTACGAATGGAACTCAGATGGATGATGAAATGATACGAATGCTGGATCAATCCAGAAATCTGATACCGGTCATTAGCGTGGAAGGGCATCAGGGAAACACCGATCAAAGGCGTGGAGCAGGAGTGTATCAAAAGGTGGTATCTGCGATGGATGCCCTGAATAAAAGACATCTTACGTTTGGTGCATCGATTACATTTACAACAGAAAATATGGATGAGATAACCTCTGACGAATTTGTACACACGCTGGAGGATAAGGGTACAAAGGTGGTTTTTTATGTAGAATTTGTTCCGGTAACAAACGATACAAAGCACCTTGCCCCGGGAGATGCTGAAAGGGCGTGGATGCAGAAAAAATTGAAAGAGATCAGAGAACAGCATCCGGAGATGATTTTCATATCATTTCCGGGAGATGAGAAGACCTCCGGTGGATGTCTGGCAGCCGGACGGGGATTTTTCCATATTAATTCACAGGGCGGAGCCGAACCCTGCCCCTTTTCTCCATACTCTGGCATAAATGTAAGAGATACCTCTTTGAAAGAGGCTCTGCATTCCGATTTATTTCAAAAGCTTCAAAATCAGAATATTCTGCTGGAGGATCATGCGGGCGGCTGTATATTATTCGAAAAAAAGGAGATTGTGGAAGCCCTATTGTAGGAGGAAATGATATGTTTTCGATACTGGTAGTGGAAGATGATGAGACACTGAATAAAATGATCTGTGCAAAGCTGAAACAGGAGCAGTTTTCGGTTCATAGGGCATACGATGGAGAACAGGCACTTGAAGTGATGGATGAAAACCACATAGACCTGATTATTTGTGATATCATGATGCCACGCATGAATGGATATGAACTGACGGATACTGTCCGTAGGGCAAATTATACACTTCCAATTCTTATGGTCACTGCCAAGGATCAGATTGAAGATATGGAAATGGGGTTTCGGGCAGGAACGGATGATTATCTTGTTAAGCCTTTTCATATGAAGGAACTGACCCTCAGAGTGCATGCGTTGTTAAAAAGATCACAGATTGCAAGTGAAAGGCGTCTGGTGGCCGGACAGGCAGTGCTCGATTATGATGCACTGACCATCGAAATCGGTCATAAGGAATACAGCCTTCCGCCGAAAGAGTTTTATCTCCTGTTTAAATTGTTAAGCAATCCCAATCATATCTATACAAGATTGGAATTAATGGATGAAATATGGGGCATGGATACGGATGCGGATGAACGCACGGTAGATTCTCATATTAAAAAATTAAGAAGAAAATTTGAACAGTATCCGGATTTTGAATTGATTACGATCCGGGGACTGGGCTATAAAGCGAAGATTAATTAGGCAGATTGTAAAAAGCGCTGGAATGGGGAAGATCATGAAGCAGAAGAAAAGCCAGAAAAAATATAGAAAAGACTTAAGCCATTATTTTTCAGAGAGTGTCATCGTTACGGTATGCGTCTGCTGTCTGATTGCAGTATTGCTGGTCGGAATCTGCATGAAGATTTTTTATCATCAGACGGTTACACCGATTCTCCTGTTTGGACTATGCCTTATCATCTGCTGCGTGACGGTTTGTCTCACAGGAATATCGCTTTTTATTCGAACCAAGAGTATCACGCGTCCGATTACACGTGTAAGCGATGCTACCGTGCAGATCGCAAAGGGCGATTTCAAAATTCGAATACCACACATCACTGAAAAGCGGAAGGGCTATACCTATGAAAATGAACTGGATGAACTGGTGGAGAACTTAAATAAGATGGCGTCGGAGCTGGAAGGAATGGACTATATGAGAAAAGATTTCATGAGTAATGTTTCTCATGAGGTCAAGACGCCGGTAGCGGCAATTACCGGCTTTTCTGAAATTCTCCTGGATGGAAATCTGACAGAAGAAGACCAGCGGGAGTACCTTACGCTGGTACATCAGGAATCTCTCCGCTTGTCGGATTTATGTGAAAATATGCTTCGTATGTCGAGGTTGGATCATCAGGAAATCATAGCAGTAAACGATGAAATCAGATTGGATGAACAAATCCGAAAGTGTGTGATATTACTATCTGAAAAATGGCAGATGAAAAACATAGAATTCGTGTTGGATTTACGGGCAGTCATAATTGTTTCTGAAAAAAATCTCCTAATGCAGGTATGGATGAATCTCATTGATAATGCAATGAAATACTCCGAAAATAATTCTAAAATCGAAATTGAACTTTCCGGGAATGAATCAGAAATAAGCGTAAGCATCCGCGATCATGGAATTGGCATCAGCCCTGAGAAACAAAGTAAGATCTTTGAACGGTTTTACCAGTGTGAAGAATCTCATAAAAAACAGGGAAGCGGACTCGGCTTATCGATTGTAAAAAGGATACTGGAATTATTATCCGGAACGATCCGGTATGAGAGCAGGTGCGGCGAGGGAACCAAAGTTACGGTAGTGTTACCATTGATTTACCACGTATAGTATAATAGAATAAGTCATGTTCCGGGATGGGAACCGGCATTTGGACAGATAAATCAATTGCAATACAGCGTAAAATAAGGAGATTTCAACAATGATCAAAATACTATTCGTCTGCCTCGGCAATATCTGCCGTTCCCCGATGGCGGAATTTGTTATGAAGGATATGGTGCAAAAAGAGTGTCCGGACAGATCGTTTCTGATCGCATCCGCGGGGACAAGCGGAGAAGAATATGGGAATCCGGTGCATCCGGGCACGCGTAATAAACTGCGTGAATACGGAATATCGACAGAAGGGAAGACGGCAGTACAGCTGCAGGCAAGGGACTATGAGAAGTACGATTATCTGATTGCCATGGAGCGGCACAATCTGTCCGGTATTCGAAGAATCTGCGGGGAAGATGTCGACGGTAAGGTATACCGGCTGCTGGATTTTTCAGAAAACCCAAGAGATATCGCAGATCCGTGGTATACCGGCAATTTTGACAGCACCTATGAAGATGTACAGGAAGGCTGCCAAACTTTTTTGCATTATCTGCTGGAGCATGAGGCAGAATAAAAGCGACAGAAGGGAATGGGGAACAATGAAAAGAAAAAGTGTGAATATGGTAATCCAGTTATCGGAAGAACAGAAAAAGGAAGTTTCCGCCGAAATCGAGGCTTACTATCTGGATGTACGGGGAGAAGAAATCGGAATCATAGAACGGGAGCAGATTCTGGAGCTCTTTCTGGAGAATCTGGCACCGGTGATTTACAATAAAGCGTTGGATGATGCACAGCGGTGGTTTAAGCAGGCACAGGAGAATCTGGAGATGGATTACGATTCATTGTACCGGGATCTACGGTAAGGCGGTGGAATTTTATTTTATTTCGAAAAATGATTGCAAAATAAAAATCGGTATGATATAACTATAGACAAATAGACAAAATGCATGGAAAGAGACTCTTGTTTTCAGACATCGACAGGAATGGGGCGTCACCGACTGAGAGCGCCGCTTGGAAGAGGAGACAAAGGGAACACTCTGGAGCAGACTGGTTGAACATGGGAAACCGGAGTAGGTCAGTACGTTGTGCACGTTACGCACATAGAGTGGAAAAGTGATACATTTCGAATCATTTTTCAATGCGGGTGGTACCGCGGATAATTAGATTATTCGCCCCGGAATACAGCAATCGTATTCCGGGGCTTTTTGTTTTTGAAACCGATGTTCGGACAGTTACCGGAATCAAATAATTCTATAGTTAGATACGAAGAAGGAGAACAGAGATGAGCAACATTTACAGAGATGTGACATTGGATCGTGTAAGTGAAACAGAAATTGGCAAAGAGATGCGGGTTGCAGGATGGGTGGAAAACATCCGCGATCACGGCGGAGTATCGTTTATTGATTTAAGAGATATGTATGCGGTCATGCAGATCGTAATCCGTGACGGAGAACTGTTAAAGGGCATCAAAAAGGAACAGGCAGTTTCCATAGAAGGTCTGATTGAGAAGCGGGATGAGGAAACTTATAATCCGAAGATACCAACCGGGACGATTGAACTGGAAGCCCACAAAATCAATGTTCTGGGTGAAGTGTACAAGACGCTTCCATTTGAAATACAGACGAGTAAAGAAGTCAGAGAAGATGTACGTCTCAAATACCGTTATCTGGATCTGCGGAATCAGAAGGTGAAAGACAATATTGTGTTCCGTTCCAATGTGATCGCATATCTTCGTCAGAAGATGACGGAGATGGGATTCCTTGAGGTTCAGACACCGATTCTCTGTGCATCCTCACCGGAGGGCGCAAGAGATTATATCGTTCCTTCCAGAAAATTTAAGGGGAAATTTTATGCACTGCCGCAGGCACCGCAGCAGTACAAACAGCTGCTGATGGTTTCCGGATTTGATAAATATTTTCAGATTGCGCCATGCTTCCGGGATGAGGATGCCCGTGCAGACCGCTCTCCGGGAGAGTTTTACCAGCTTGATTTCGAGATGAGCTTTGCGACACAGGAAGATGTGTTTGCAGTCGGAGAAGAAGTGCTTTCTTCCGTATTTGAAAAATTCGCACCGGAAGGTGCTTCCGTTACCAGTGCACCATATCCGATCATCAGTTATAAACAGGCAATGCTGGAATTTGGTACGGATAAACCGGATTTGAGAAATCCACTGAGAATTATGGATGCAACGGAGTTTTTCCAGAAATGTACGTTTAAGCCGTTTATCGGAAAGACGATCCGCGCGGTCAAGGTGCATGCGGAAATGTCCAAAGGATTCCATGAAAAGCTTTTGAAATTTGCTACCGGAATCGGCATGGGAGGTCTTGGTTATCTCGAAGTGCTGGAAGACCTTTCTTACAAAGGGCCGATCGACAAGTTTATTCCGGAGGAGATGAAAGCGGAATTCCGGGAGCTTGCTGGTCTTGAAGCAGGGGATACGATCTTCTTTATGGCAGACCGGGAAGATCGTGCAGCCTATTATGCGGGTATGATTCGTACAGAACTTGGCGAAAAGCTGGATCTGATTGAAAAGAGTGCGTACCGCTTCTGCTATATCAATGATTTCCCGATGTTCGAAAGAGATCCGGAAACGAAGAAGATCGGTTTTACGCATAATCCGTTCTCCATGCCGCAGGGCGGTCTGGAAAGCTTAAATACGATGGATCCGCTTGAAATTCTGGCTTATCAGTATGATATTGTCTGCAACGGGGTAGAATTATCTTCCGGTGCGGTTCGTAATCACGACATGCAGGTAATGGTCAAGGCGTTTGAAATCGCAGGCTATGATGAAGAAGTATTGAAGAATAAATTCGGAGCGCTGTACAATGCCTTCCAGTTCGGAGCACCGCCGCATGCAGGTATGGCACCTGGTGTGGACAGAATGATTATGCTGCTTCGCGGCGAGGAGAATATCCGTGAGGTCATCGCATATCCAATGAACGGAAATGCGGAAGATCTGATGTGCGGTGCACCGGGTGAAGTGACAGAACAGCAGCTACGTGAGGTTCACATCAAAGTGAGAGACTAGTGAGGTGAAAATATGGCAAATGTAATCAGTGATGAAACGATTGAATACGTGGGAATACTTGCAAAACTGGAACTTTCCGATGAGGAAAAAGTGAATGCCAGGAAAGACATGGCGAGCATGCTCGATTATATTGATAAATTAAATGAGCTTGATACGACAGGAGTAGAGCCGATGTCTCACGTATTTCCGATGGAAAATGTATTTCGTGAGGATGTTGTGACAAATGGCGACGGAAGTGAAGAAACACTTACCAATGCGCCGGAATGCAGGGAGAAGACATTTGTCGTTCCGATGACGGTAGATCAGGAGGAAAAAGCATGAATCTTTTAGATATGACGGCTGTTGCGCTTGCCAAGGAAATAAAAGAAGGCCGTACCACCGCAGTGGAAGCCATGCAGGCGGTGATTGACCGGATGGATCAGACCGAAGAAGCCTTAAACTGCTATGTGACCTTTGACAGAGCCGCAGCTTTAAAGAGGGCGGAAGAAGTGCAAAAGAAAATCGAAGATGGAGAACTGGCCGGTCCGCTTGCGGGTGTGCCGGTTTCCATCAAGGACAATATGTGCACAGAGGGCGTGCGTACGACCTGTTCCTCGAAAATTCTTGATAACTTTATTCCTACTTTTTCCTCAGAAGCGGTTTTAAATCTGGAACGGGCAGGAGCGGTGATGATCGGCAAGACCAACATGGACGAGTTTGCAATGGGCTCAACGACAGAAACATCTGCGTTCGGAGCGACGAAGAATCCGTGGAATACGGAGCATGTACCGGGAGGTTCTTCGGGCGGTGCGGCGGCATCGGTGGCTGCAGGCGAATGCTTTTTTGCACTGGGTTCGGATACCGGCGGTTCCATTCGTCAGCCTGCTTCTTACTGCGGTGTTGTTGGGATGAAACCCACCTATGGAACGGTTTCCCGTTATGGACTGATTGCATATGGCTCTTCCCTGGATCAGATCGGTCCGCTTTGTAAGTCCGTGACGGACTGTGCGACCATTCTGGAAGTGATCGCTTCCCATGATGAGAAGGATTCCACCTCAGTAAAGCGCGAGGATCTGGATTTTACATCCGCACTTGTGGATGATGTCAAAGGCATGAGAATCGGAATCCCGAAAGATTATTTGGGCGAAGGACTCGATGCGGAGGTGAAGGCGTCGATTCTCTCTGCCGCAAAGGCACTGGAGGAGAAGGGCGCTATCGTGGAGGAATTCGATTTAAGTCTTGTGGAATATGCCATTCCGGCCTATTATGTCATTGCCTCTGCAGAGGCGTGTTCCAACCTGGCACGGTTTGACGGCGTGAAATACGGGTATCGTACAAGTGCTTATGAGGGACTTCATAATATGTATAAAAAGACACGTTCCGAAGGATTTGGAGCAGAGGTAAAACGCCGTATCATGCTCGGGTCTTTCGTACTCAGTTCGGGTTATTATGATGCCTATTATTTAAAAGCACTTCGTACCAAGGCATTGATCAAACAGGCTTTTGATAAAGCCTTTGCAAAATATGATGTGATTCTTGGACCGGCGGCACCGACGACGGCGCCAAAGATTGGGGATTCTCTGAGTGATCCGATTAAGATGTACCTCGGGGATATCTATACGATTTCCGTAAATCTGGCAGGACTCCCGGGAATTACGGTTCCATGCGGAATTGACAGCAAGGGTCTGCCGGTTGGCATGCAGCTGATCGGTGACTGCTTTCAAGAGAAAAATATCATTCGTGCAGCGTATGCTTTTGAACAGACAAGAGAATTCAGCCGCTGCCCGATGGCAGAAGCGTAGAAAGGAGTGAGGACAAGATGAGCAAACAGTATGAAACCGTCATTGGACTGGAAGTCCATGTGGAGCTGGCAACAAAGACCAAGATTTTCTGCTCCTGTTCCACTGCTTTCGGAGGGGCACCCAATACCCATACCTGTCCGGTCTGCACCGGTATGCCGGGTTCACTTCCGGTTTTAAATAAGCAGGTTGTGGAGTATGCGATTGGGGTAGGGCTTGCAACCAACTGCTCGATTACCCAGTATTGCAAATTTGACCGTAAAAATTATTTCTATCCGGATAATCCGCAGAATTATCAGATATCTCAGTTATATCTGCCAATCTGCAGGGATGGCGGTGTAGAGATTGGGACAGCAGAAGGAAAAAAGACCGTCCGCATCCACGAGATCCACATGGAAGAAGATGCCGGAAAATTAATTCATGACGAATGGGAGAACTGTTCTCTGGTGGATTATAACCGTTCCGGTGTACCGCTGATCGAAATTGTATCGGAACCGGATATGCGTTCTGCAGATGAGGTCATTGCTTATCTGGAAAAACTGCGGATGATCATTCAGTATCTGGGTGCATCGGATTGTAAACTTCAGGAGGGATCCATGCGTGCTGATGTGAATCTGTCCGTGCGGGAAGTCGGCGCGCCTGAATTCGGTACACGTACCGAAATGAAGAACCTGAACTCGTTCCGGGCAATTGCAAGAGCAATTGAGGGAGAGCGTAAACGTCAGATTGAGCTGATCGAGGAAGGCAAACGCGTCGTGCAGGAGACGAGACGCTGGGATGACAATAAGGAATACTCCTATCCGATGCGTTCAAAAGAAGATGCGCAGGATTACCGTTATTTTCCGGAGCCGGATCTTGTTCCCATCCGCATCAGCGACGAGTGGCTGGAGCAGATTAAGAGCCGTCAGCCGGAGTTGCGCGATGAGAAGCTGGCACGCTATAAGACAGAATACGAAATACCGGATTATGATGCCGATATCATTACCGGTCATAAGGTACTGGCCGATATGTTTGAGGCAACGACAGCCCTCTGCGGCAAACCGAAAAAGGTATCCAACTGGCTGATGGTAGAGACGATGCGTCTTTTGAAAGAGCAGGGAATGGAGGCGGAGGATATCCGCTTCTCACCGAAGAATCTTGCGAAACTGATCGAGCTTGCAGATGCCGGAACCGTCAACAGCACAGTTGCCAAGGAAGTATTTGAGAAGGTGTTTGCAGAAGATGTGGACCCGGATCAGTACGTGGAGGAACATGGTTTAAAGACCGTCAATGATGAGGGAGAACTCCGTTCCACAATCGAACAGATTCTGAAAGAGAACCCGCAGTCCGTAGAGGATTATCACAACGGAAAAGAAAAAGCGATTGGATTTTTAGTGGGGCAGACCATGAAAGCCATGAAAGGAAAAGCAAACCCTGGTATGGTAAATCAGATCCTAAAAGAGTTGTTATAGAAACAGAATATTTTTCAGAGACAGGATAGCAATCCTGTCTCTGTTTGCGTAATGAAAAAAGAGATTGACAAAATACACAGGTACTTGTATAATTCAAAATATACAGGAACCTGTGTATTTTTGTGGCAGATAGAAAGCACCTGCCCGAACAGGATGTACCATGATTGTGAGACAGTAAGGGAGAGAACGATGAGAGGATTTGGAAGGAAAAAATACAGTGAAGACCAGAGCCTGGATGAAAAGGTATATCTGCAGCTTACCTATGTTGCACATATTTTACACCGGCTGCGCTGCAATCCGGAGCATGCCGGAAAAGATATTGCCCGAGGACAGGGAAAGGTGATGGTTACACTGTCCGAGCATCCGGACATCAGCCAGAAAGAACTTCTGGAACTGATTGGCATGCGCCAGCAGTCACTTGGCGAAATGCTGGATAAACTGGAAAAAAGCGGCTATCTGACGAAAGAAAAGAGCAGCACTGACCGCAGAAAATCCGTACTTCGACTGACGAAGGAAGGAGAAACACTCGCCCTGGAAATGAAGGAGGCACATGAACACTTTCAGATGCCTGAATTTTTAGAGGATCTGAAAGAAGAAGAAAAAATGGCATTTTTGCATAGCTTAGATAAGATGGCACGCCGTTTGGATGAACGCTACAGTGGCCAGATATGTAGGTTGGAGGCAAACAGAGACAAGGAGGAAAAGAAATGGAAGCACAAAATGTAAAAACACAGAAGGCAGAAGAGAAAAATTGTCCAAAATGTGGGAATCATTGTCCGCGTGAAGCATTAAAATGCGGACGCGGAAAAAAATACTTTAAAAAACAGGAAGGCGAACACCAACATGAAGATGGCCATGGACACAGAGAGGAAGGCAAACACGGAGAAGGTCATCATGCGCACAAGGGAAAAGAGAAACACAGACACGGGTTCCGCCATATGCAGGATGACGGAAGTATTACCTATATGCTTCACAAACTCAGACATATGCTCCACCACAGCAGTGAGGCAGTGACAGAAGAAAGACTGACGGCATCTCTGACGGAAGAAGAGAAGAAACAGCTGCGCAGTTTACTGGAGAAAATGGAAGCAGGATTGACCCAAAATGAATAGAATAAAAAATACAAAGGGACTTTTTCTTACTGAAAAGGTCTCTTTTTTGTTCTATAGGTAGATTCTTTCCATTTGCAGGTAGTCAAGTCGGAATGATTGTCTTATACTTAGGTTATATTATCAGATAAGGATGAAAAGACGGCAGATATACAGGAAGAACGGAAGGGGAAACGAGATGGAAGCTATGCAGTATGAGAAGGCACAGCAGGTGATTACGGAAGTGAAAAAGATGGTCAAGGGCAAGGATGAATGTATTCAAAGGGTATTTGCGGCGATACTCGCCGGTGGTCATATCCTAATTGAAGATGTTCCGGGTGTTGGGAAGACGACTCTGGCGACTGCATTCAGTAAGTCGATGGAACTGGATAACCAGCGCGTGCAGTTTACACCCGATGTGCTTCCGGCGGACATCGTCGGGTTTTCCATGTATCAGAAAGAAGCAATGGAGTTCGTTTACTGCCCCGGCCCTGTGATGTGCAACCTGTTTTTGGCAGATGAGATCAACCGGACTTCTCCAAAAACACAGTCTGCGCTGTTGGAGGTGATGGAAGAGGGAAGTGTTACGGTAGACGGAGTGACGCGGGAAGTGCCGCACCCGTTTTTTGTCATGGCAACGCAGAATCCGAAAGGAAGTGCCGGAACCCAGCTCCTTCCGGAATCACAGCTGGACCGTTTTATGATCTGCATCAGTATGGGATATCCGACACCGGAATATGAGATAGAGATTGCAAAAGGTATTCATATACCGGCACAGGAGACAGTCAGACAGATTCTAAAGAAAACGGAGCTGCAGGCAATGATGCAGGAAGTGGAAGAGACATATGTCCACGAAAATATCTACCGTTATATTGTAAAACTGGTGCAGTCAACCAGAGAAAATGTTTATATCGATCTGGGAATCAGTCCGCGCGGAACGATTGCGCTGACGAAGATGGCAAAGGCGGCAGCCTTTCTCTCCGGGAGAAACTATGTGCTTCCGGAGGATGTCAGAAACGTATTTCTGGATGTTACAAGACACCGGATCGTCTTAAATACCAAGGCACGGGTGACGCATATGACGTCGGAACAGGTGCTCGGTGCGATTCAAAAGGAGATTCCGGCACCTTCGATACAGAGAGAACGGAGAGGATATCATGCTTAATCTGCTTGCGTATATAACGGGAATGGGTATCACCCTTTATATTGCTGCTATTTACCGGGGGAGTGCAATGGCTCTGCTGGCGGTTCTGGAGGGTGTCTATTTATGCCTGAGTATCCTGTTTCTCCTGTATCAGCGGAGCATGATTCACTTTGAACTGCAGTTTCCCCAGACTCTGATGGAAAGAGGGCTGCGGATTTCGATGACTGGTAAGGTCCGGAATCGTGGAAGACTGCCGGCAGGCAGAATGGCGATTTCCCTCAGATATCGGGTATTCGGAAGAGGGAAAAGCGGAAAGCTGAAATTGGCGGGAATGAATGACGGAAGCCGGGAGATGCTTTTGGAAAGTGAACTGCGGAGTGCAGAAAGCGGCAGTTATTTGTTTGACAGGGCAGTGCTCAGACTATATGACCCCCTGAGACTGTTGTTCATCACGAAGCGTATCAGGCTGCATGTAAGACTGGACATTATGCCCGATATCCATGAAACAGGTGTAGTGATATCGGAACAGGTCCGCCGTTTTGGAGAAGACAGCGCGGACGCGGAACTGTTTCAGGTCAGGCCGTACCGGGATGGTGACAGGCAAAAGGATATTCACTGGAAATTAAGTGCCAGGGAGCAGGAACTGATGGTGAGGGAAAACCGCTCTTTGCCGGTATGTGGGATAGTACTGTTTCTGGATTTTGCAAAAACGGAGAAGAGAAGAAATCATTCCGGAAGCGAGGCATTTTGGTCTCTTGTTTTCAGTATCTCTTATGCATTGCTGGATAAGCGATGTCCGCATTACGCCGTGTGGTTTGGCAGGCAGAAGCAGGACATTGTCCGTGTGAAGATTGAGGACGAGGAGAGTCTTGCGGGTTTTTTAGTCCGTGTATTTGAAGAACCTATGACAGAGGAAAAGAAAGATCTGCCCGGTTGTTACCGGGATAAGTATGCGGGTGAAAACTGGGCGAGAGAAATCGGTGTCAACCGGAAGCTGGAAATCACACTGCAGGGAAAAACTGCGGCACAGCTGCATGAAAAGAAACTTTCCGAGGAACTTGGGGCGTTGGAGTTATTGTTATGAGAAGAAAAAAAAAATCAGGGTTGTATCTGGATGGAAATGTCACGCTGCATCCCGTATTGAAACAGAAAGAGCAGAACAGAGACGGACAAGGCAGTGCAGCCGGAATCACTGTCTTTTTGGCATGGCTGAGTATTACATTGATCGGAGCCGGCAATCTGCTGGATTTTTGCAGACTATGGGATATGGGCTGGCGAAGTGGGTGGATCATTCTGCTGGCATTGTCTGCAGCGGGAGGAGTCATTCTTGTCAGGATTTCGGAACATCGTCCATTTCTGCTGCCGGCAGTTGCTGGAGCTCTTGGTGTGTTGGGGTGGCTTCTCCGAAATAGGATGTCCAATGGATTTCTGGAAGCGGCAAATGCCGTTCTCACCTCATGGAATGATTATTATGGAATGCAGTTCTCAAAATTTACCATAACGGATAGTGTAGATACGGAAACTGCCTTTTTGTATGCCATGTTATGGATGAGTCTGTTTCTTTCGTATATGATTCGGAAAAGGAACAGCCGTCTTGGTGTTGTACTGCCGAGTCTGCTGCTGGCAGGCCTCGGACTTTTGGTCGGAGAAATGCCGGATACGCAGGCTCTGATTCTAATGATGGGCGGTATCGTACTGGCAATATCGGGAATGCGGGAACGGAATGTCACAGGAAATCGCTATGCAATGCTTGGAAGTGCAAAGAATAGTTTGCTGGCGGGAGTGATCTTTCTGATCGGCCTGGTGGTCTTTGGCTTTTCCGGTTCTGCATTGCAGGAGCAGATACAGGAACATCACGATACGCTGCTGGTAAAACAGCACGATCTGGAGCAGCGTCTTGCATCGGTAAACTGGCTCTCTTTTTCTAACGTAGAAGACGGATCTGTTACCAATCGCAGAGTACAGTATACAGGAAAGGAAATTTTTACGGTAACACTGGATCATGCACCCGAAGCAAAGATGTATTTTCGTGGGTATGTAGGCGATACTTACGAAGATGGAAAATGGACGCAGGTGGATGCGGACGCCTTTTTAGAATCTGCAAAGAAATGGCCGTCCTATGAGCCCGATTATGGGAGAGCGATCCTGGATCTGTCTTATGAGGGAGAACAGAATAACCTGTTCCGGCAAAAAACAGCGTATTCGATGCAGATTATTTATCCGGAGACAGCTGGAACATATGCCTATATTCCTTATTTTGCAGAGCTCACGACGGATGAGGCTGAAACAAAGCTGGAGGTTCGGTCGGATGCCGAGATTTTCAGGCAGGAATCCTGCGATCAGATTCAGCTGAATACATTTGGGTCTCAAAGCATATTTGTTTTATATAATACGGAAAAATATGCGCAGATGAATAACAATTATAATGCCTATGTAAGAGAGCATTATACGGTTGTTTCCACAAAAGGAATCGGGAGAATTGCGCGGCTCGCAAATAGCTGGGAAGAGGAAGGGTATGGAGTAACGGAAGGAGATACGACTTACAGTGTCCCGATTGAAAAGGTGCGGTCGGAACTCTGGGAAAGAACCGATTACAACCTGAACCTGGATGCGGTGCCTTCCGGGGAGGATGTGGTGGAGAATTTTCTGTTTGACAGCAAGGAGGGCTATTGTATCCATTATGCATCCGCTGCTGTACTTCTCTTACGCAGTCTCGGCGTACCGGCACGCTATGTGACCGGATATGCGGTCGGGAGAGATGAATTTCAAAAGAACGCAGACGGAACGTACACAGCAGTCGTGCCGGATCAGGATGGTCATGCATGGGCGGAAGTATACGAATACGGAATAGGCTGGGTGCCGGTGGAAGTTACCAAGGGAGCGGATTCTTCTCCTCATAACGGGACCGGCAATACGGGCGGAACGGCAGAACAGGGGCGAAATCAGACTGCAGGTGGGAAAAAGAAACAGAGTGAGACAGCAGAAACGGAGCGCAGGAACTCTGAGGATACAGAGCAGGCACAGAGTGAAACAGCAGTGGGCAAGGCAGGTCTTTCGGGAGAATCTCAAAATGGTACCGGCAGCGGAAATTCTGGTATGCCGGGAACTGTCCGGGGAATTCTGGCAGTGAGCGTCGTGATTCTTACAGGAAGTCTTGTTGTCATCTTGATTATTTGGAAAAGGGATCACATGCTGCGCAGCTTTTCGAACCGGAACACGCGAAAGGCGGTGCTTTCCATTTCCCATGCACTGTTTGAAAAAGTCTCCCGTGCGGGTGTGGTGCGGGAAAAAGATATGTGGGATGAAGAATATGTGCAGACACTGGAAGAAAAACTGACCTTTCTTTCGGAAGGAGAGATACGAAACTGGATGGAGTGTGTGAAGAAAACGGCATTTTCTCCGTATAGCCCAACGAAACAGGAAGTCCTGGAAGGGCGGAATATCTATGTTAAAATCTGCAAAGCGATACGTGATAAAGATATCTAAATAATTTATGAATTTTATGAAATATCAGAGATTCTGTTGAGATTATCGTTATCGTGAATTATAATAACCATGTTAATAGTGAGTTTAGAGGAGAGCCGATATGTCTGATAACGATAAAGATTTTTTAGAGGTAGAGAAAGAAGAACAGGATCATCCGGTGACAGAGCCATCTGATCATCCGGAGGATGATTATGAAGATATCTGCTATATTTGCCGCAGACCGGAAAGTGTTGCCGGCAAAATGATAAAGATACCCAACGACATCTGCATCTGTCAGGATTGTATGCAGAGAACGTTTGACAGTATGAATACAGCCGGGATGAACGGTCTGAATCTGGATGGTCTGAATCTGGATAATTTATTGAATACGGGCAAGAATCCGAATATCAGTATGATCAATTTATCCGATCTGCAGGGATTTATGCCACAGAGCCAGAAGTTGAAGAAGAAAAAAGCAAAAAAAGAAAAGGAGCCTGCGCCTGTGATTGATATCAAGGCCATTCCTGCACCGCATAAGATCAAGGCCAGCCTGGATGAATATGTGGTAGGACAAAGTTATGCCAAGAAAGTAATGTCTGTTGCTGTTTACAACCATTATAAGCGAATTGCAGGGGAGAAGACAGCGGATACAAGAGAGGACGTGGAAATCGAAAAGTCCAATATGCTGATGATCGGACCTACCGGTTCCGGTAAGACCTATCTGGTCAAGACGCTTGCCAGACTTTTGGATGTTCCGCTTGCGATTACGGATGCTACCTCTCTGACCGAGGCGGGCTATATCGGTGATGACATTGAAAGTGTTGTCAGCAAGCTGCTTGCGGCGGCAGATAACGACGTGGAGCGTGCGGAGCATGGAATCATATTTATCGATGAGATTGATAAGATTGCCAAGAAACGGAACACAAACCAGCGTGATGTCAGCGGCGAATCCGTACAGCAGGGAATGCTGAAGCTGCTGGAAGGTGCAGAGATCGAAGTACCGGTTGGTGCCAGCAGTAAAAATGCGATGGTTCCGATGACCATGGTGAATACAAAGGATATTCTGTTTATCTGCGGAGGTGCCTTCCCGGATCTGGAGGAGATCATCAAGGAACGTCTGAACAAGGAATCGTCCATCGGATTTAAGGCAGATCTGAAAGATAAGTATGACAACGATGAGAATCTGCTGTCTAAGGTTACGGTAGAGGACATCCGCAAATTCGGTATGATACCGGAATTTATCGGAAGACTTCCGATTCTGTTTACGTTAGAAGCATTATCCGAGGATATGCTGGTGCGTATTTTAAATGAGCCAAAAAATGCTATCATCAGGCAATATCAGAAGCTTCTTGCCATGGATGAGGTAAAGCTTGTGTTTGAAGAGGATGCACTGCATGCCATTGCAAAAAAGGCAAAAGAGAAGAAAGTCGGAGCCAGAGCCCTGCGTGCCATCATCGAAGAATTTATGCTCGATATCATGTATGAGATTCCAAAGGATGACAATATTGGAATGGTTACGATTACCAGCGACTATGTGGAGAAGAAGGGCGGTCCGCTGATTACCATGCGCGGATGTCTGGAACTGGAGGACCGGAATTCTGCAGGAGAGCTGCAGGAGGGAATCTGACCTGCCGGCAGCCCGAATCTGACATATTTGGATCGCTGAAAGAGGATAGAGGTCATGGTTGAGAAAACAGTCGGTTATACAGAGAGCAGCCGGTATGCCAGTCTGGATGATTTGCGGCAGTCGAATGAATACAATACAACAAGTGCCATTTGTCTCGATTACTGCGGGCGGGAGAATTGCATGCCGGGCTTTCAGTTCGGCCCGTTTGTACGAAATGATTTTGTCATCCACATCGTGCTTGGCGGGCTCGGTTCCTATACCCGAAACGGAAGGACATATCCGATTGGACAGAATCAGGCTTTTCTGATTTATCCGGATGAGGAGACCGTTTATCGTGCGGATGAGAAGGAGCCGTGGAGCTATATGTGGATTGGATTCCACGGAATACGTGCGTTGGAATTTACGGAAGACATGGGATTTCAAAGGGAAATGCCGGTAGTCGATCTAAAACAGACAGACAGGCTCAAAACCTGCATAGAACGAATGCTGGATGCCAGACAGCTGACCCGGGTCAATGAACTGCGGCGGACAAGTGAGCTTCTGCAGATGATAGCAGTGTTCATGGAACAGAATGACGTAATGCATACGGGAAACGTACATGAGTATCCGGGTACGGTGTATGTGCACAGTGCCATGGACTATATGCAGTATCATATGCAGGAGAAGATAAAAATGGATGCACTTGCGGAATTGATCGGTATCAGCAGGAGCCATCTGACGAACAGTTTCCAGAAGGAACTGAAAATGTCACCACAGGAATACCTGATTCATCTTCGAATGGAGCGCGCGGCATCTATGCTGAAAAAGACATCGGATCCAATCAATCTTGTGGCGGCGGCATGCGGTTATGAGGATTCGCTTTCGTTTTCCAAAGCATTTAAGCTGAGATACCATATGAGTCCGAGGGATTACCGGAATCAAAAGATTGAACTTGTGACAAAAAAAGAAAAGGGCAGCTATACACCACAGACCCAATTGTAACAGAAAAAGCGTTTGTAACGCTTTTTTTGTTTTCGGAAAATGTCTGTTGCGGCAGTATGTGAAGATTTCGTCGTCTGTCGTTGATTCTTCCATAAACTGTGTTGATTTTTCCATGTACAGGCAGCGGTAAATCCATATAATAAGAGAAAACCAAACAAATTTAGGAAATAATTGTGGAGGAAGATTTTATGGCTGTTATCTACGACAAAGAGAACCGGACATTTACGCTGCATACGGTGAATTCAACTTACCAGATGGGGATTGGCAGATATGGATACCTGCTTCATTTATACTACGGCAATCGAACGGACGGGGACATGAGTTACCTGCTCACTTACGCCGACAGAGGGTTTTCGGGCAATCCGCACGAAGCGGGGGAGGACCGGACATTTTCGCTGGATGCCCTTCCGCAGGAATATTCCGATTATGGGAACGGAGATTACCGATTTTCCTGCCTGCAGGTAAAAGATCATACAGGTGTATTCGGCAGTGACCTGCGTTACTGTTCACACCGTATTCTTCCGGGCAAGTATGGCATTCCGAAACTCCCGGCGGTCTATGCTGCGGAAGAGGAAGCAAAGACGCTTGAAATTATACTGAAAGATGCGAGAGCCGGTGTGGAAGTTACACTGTATTATGGCGTGATCGAGGAGCTGGATGTGATCACCAGAGCCGTATCGGTGAAAAATATAGGTGATACTGAGATTTCGCTCGCAAAAGTTTACAGCGGATGTCTGGACTTTGTGACAGGCGATTACGAGGTACTCCATTTTCATGGAAGACATGGAATGGAAAGAGTAGCGGAACGTACACCGGTGGCGACAGGCAGCCTTTCTTTCGGCAGCAGAAGAGGCACTTCGAGCCATCAGCACAATCCGTTTTTTATCCTCGCAGAGAAAAATACTACAGAGGATGCAGGTTCCTGTTATGGCATGTCTCTGTTATACAGCGGAAGCTTCCGCTGTGAAATAGAAAGGGATCAGTATCGGCAGACTCGAATGGCAATCGGTGTTCAGGATGAGATGTTTGATTATCCGCTGGAGCCGGGTGAGATCTTCCACGCACCTGAGGCAGCCTTTGCCTTTTCCGGAGAAGGGCTTGCTTTGCTATCGCAGAAATATCATAAACTAATTCGCGATCATGTGTGCAGGGGGATTTATCGGAATGCCAGAAGGCCGATTCTGATTAACAATTGGGAAGCGACCTATTTTGATTTCAACGGGGATCAGATCATCGCAATTGCGAAACAGGCAGCTGAGCTTGGCGTGGAAATGCTGGTACTGGATGACGGCTGGTTCGGCAAACGGGAAAGCGACCACACCGGTCTTGGCGACTGGTTCGTCAATGAGGAAAAAATGGGAGGTCCGCTGTCGTCGGTTGTGGAGCAGGTAAATGCGCTGGGCATGAAGTTCGGGCTTTGGATCGAGCCGGAAATGGTATCGGAAGACAGTGCTTTTTATCGCGCGCATCCGGATTATGCGTTTCAGATTCCGGGGAAAAAGCCTGTTATGGGGAGAAGCCAGCTGGTACTTGATTTTTCCAGAAAAGAAGTGGTAGATGCCATTTTGAAACAGATTACGGATGTGATAGACAAGGCCAATATTGCTTATATCAAGATGGATATGAACCGCAGTATCATGGATGTCTGCACCGCATTGGAAGGAAAGCAGAATCAGGGAGCGATTCTCTATCAGTATGTGCTCGGAGTCTATGATTTTCTCGACCGGCTGCTCACAAGATATCCCAAGCTTCTGATCGAGGGATGCAGCGGCGGCGGCGGTAGATTCGATGCAGGAATGCTCTATTATACACCCCAGATATGGTGCAGTGACAATACGGATGCCATTGAGCGTATCCGCATTCAGCACGGAACTTCTTTCGGCTATCCGGTATCTGCAGTGGGTTCGCATGTGTCGGCGGTTCCGAATCATCAGACGGGACGCAGAACAAGTCTGGTTACCCGTGGAGTCGTGGCTCTGGCAGGAAGCTTTGGGTATGAGCTGGATCTCAATATGATTTCAGGCGAAGAGAAAGAAATCGTAAAAAAACAGATTGCCGACTGTAAAAAATACTGGAATCTGACGCACGAAGGGCTTTATTTCCGTCTGCATGACCCTTCGGAGCATATGGAAACAGCCGCATGGGAATTCGTAGCCGAGGATAAAAGTGAAGCTCTGCTCAACGTCGTGACGCTCGATACCCATTGTAATCCGCCGGCTTCTTATGTAAAGTTAAAAGGGCTGGAGGAAACAGGCTGTTATCGCATTGAGGGAAGCGAACAGAAGTATACGGGAAGTGCCCTGATGTACGCAGGTCTTCCGGTTCCGTTTCTGACGGACGAATATCAGACCTGGCAGGTGCACCTGATTCGAGATTGAGATCCGGGAATGGACAGATATCCGGCGATTTGTATAGAGCGAAATGGATTGACAGATATACGGTACACAGGTAGAATTTGATTTAGGAATGACAGGGGAATCCACGAAGGAAGAAGAAAGGAATCAAATATGATCTATATTGCATGTGCGGTAGGTGTATTTCTGCTGGATTTGTTTATCAAAGGAAAGATTGACCGGAGTCGGACACTGAATGAGGAAAAAGAAATATGTGGTCGCAAGATCATTCTGACAAAGTATTATAACCGGGGAGCAATGCTGAATTTTCTCGCCGGAAGGCCGAAGGTGATGACAGGAATTCATACGGCAATCATAGCTGGGATTGCGGCAGTCTATGCCGTTGTGTTGAAGACTCGCAGCAATCCGGGTTTAAAGCTCGGATTGAGCCTGATGCTTGGAGGAGGTCTCAGCAATCTCTACGACAGATATAAAAGACACCATGTTGTGGATTATTTCCGATTTCGAGTGCGTTTTCAGAGACTTCGGAATATTGTTTTTAATATTTCCGACCTGTTTGTGTTTTTAGGAGGAATTCTGGTTGTATTGTTTGGAAGTAGGAAATAAAACTTTTGCACTTCAATGCAGCAAGGTCTTTTCTGCAAATCAAAAAAGTGTCTGTGAAAACAGACACTTTTTCGGATTAATCAAATCTAAGTTCGTATATCTTTATCTTAATAAAAAATCGAAATTCTATATTAACGAGAAAGGTACATTGAAAATAAAATGATTAAATCGGCAATCACCAACGATTCTTATCTTGCAACAGTTACGTTAGTAGCCTGAGGACCTTTTGCTCCATCGATTACATCGAATTCTACGGCTGCACCTTCTTCAAGAGTTTTGAAACCGTCCATAGCAAGTCCTGTGTAGTGTACGAATACATCATTGCCTTCAGCGTCAGAAATGAATCCGTATCCCTTCTGGTTGTTGAACCATTTTACTGTACCGTTCATTCTAGTACCTCCAATAAAAATTAAATAATAATTATGCTGCTTAACAACATAGCATTAGCATAGCATAAGAGAATTCAAAAGTAAAGAAAATTAGGAAAGTTCTGTAAATGATATATCGTGAGAGTCCAGAAATTTTTGAACCAGCACGTCCCAGCTCTGCTCAAAAGAATGATCGAGAGAAAATGTTCGGTAGGAGACGCCGGTTGTACAGGTCAAAACGCCCTCCTGAAAACGGATATTGATAAAAACGGCATTCAAATCCAGTATGGTGAAGCTGCTTTCCGAGCGGGTCAGCGTGTTGGACAGGTTCTCGGGAGAAAGCATGAAGACGAATTTGAATGCGGCAGGCGTCCGCTTTCCTTTGATTAAGTCATAGCAGTTTGTGCGCAGCATGGAAAACGGTGCGCAGTCGAGATCGGACAGCTTCTCTTCCAGTAGTTCGTCATCTGTCAGAAAGCCGCTGGTAAGGTGTCCGTCGATCCGATAGGTGACCAGTCCCTGAATGACGGCCTCCGACAGAAGAAAATGATCGAACAGGTCCGTCAGGAGTAATTGATTCATAAAGTTTTTCACATTGGTTATCTGAAGAATTTTCATTGCTGCTCCTCATAGATGTGTCATAAGAAATTAATCTGATATTGAAAAGTGTAGCATATTTCCAATAGAAAAAAAAGAAAAACTATAGTAATATAAAGGTATTAATCACGGAGACATGTGGAAAATTATAGAATAGAAAAAGAAATTGTTGAGAATCGTGCTGGTATGAAAATCTGATAGTTAGAGCGAAGGAGGCACATTTGAAAAAAAGAAAACTGAAGTTTGTGGTGTTTGGATTAGCGGTACTTGGCGTGGCAGGAGCGATTTTCTGGAATTTTGGCGGCATGAAGGATAAAGTTGTTGATTACTGGGATGAACAGAGCAGTGAATATACGGCATTTACAAAAGAACTCACAGCAGGAACGATATTAGAGAAGACGGTGGTAGTGGACAGTATTTCGGAAGGGAAATATGCTTACCAGGGACTGGATGAGGAAGGGAAGCAGGTCTATGATGAAATACTGAATGCAATCCTCCACCATACGGAGAAAATAACCGTGGCGACGCTGGACCCGGAGGTACTGAAGCTGGCGTTTGAGGATGTAAGCTCTGATTATGGCGGATTATTCTGGATATCCGGTTATAGCTACACCGAGTATACAAGAAACAGCAAGCTCGTGAGCATCGAATTTGCACCAAAATATACCATGACACATAAAGAACAGAAAAAAATGCAGAAAAAAATTGATTCTGCAGTTGAGGAATTTTTAAGTGGAATATCCCCGACAGACAATGACTATGACAAGGCAAAATACGTATTTGAAAACCTGATTCAGCAGGTAGATTATGATAAAGATGCGGAAAACAGCCAGAATATCATCAGTACATTTATCAATAAAAAAACAGTCTGTCAGGGGTATGCAAGTGCCACGCAGTACCTGTTTGACCAGTTGAACATTCCGAGTGTAATCGTGACGGGATCGGCAAACGGTGAGGCACACGCATGGAATCTGATTCAGCTGGACGGCGAATATTATTACATGGATACGACCTGGGGCAACTCGACCTACCTGAATGAGGAGAGGGAGAGCGCCAAATTTGTCAATTACAGCTATTTTACGTTTACAACGGAAGAGATGCTGGCAACGCATACACCGGATGACCATATCGAATTACCGGAGTGTACGGCAATTACAGATAATTATTTTGTGCATGAAGGATATTATTTTACCGATTGGAGAGTGGATGAAATCGGCGATCTTTACGGGCAGACAGCCACGAACGAAAGCCATCGCGTAGCGGTAAAATTTGCGAATAAGGATTTATATAAGAAAGCAAAAAATTATTTTATTGATCAGCAGATGCTGGAAAATTACTGTGATATTACTGGTAATGTCTACTATCTGGAAGATCCGGATCAACTGATTCTTACGATAAGTATAAAATAAATGTAAAATATTCCAAAATACTCTTTTCAAAAAGAGATATTTATGTTAGTATGAAGTAGTAATAAAAACTACATGTCATGGAATTGGCTGACATAATATATAATTTTAAATATTGAGTGCATACTATAAAGTAGGAATTGTAGTTGCAAGGAGGAATAGAAATGGGATATAAAATAGTAGTAGACAGCTGTGGTGAACTTACCGATAAATTAAAAAACGACGGACATTATGAATCGGTTGCGTTGGAATTACAGGTGGATGATTACTATATTACAGATGATGAGACATTTGATCAGCTTGATTTCCTCAGGAAAGTGAAGGAGAGTAAAAATTGTCCGAAATCATCCTGCCCGTCTCCGGAACGTTATATCAAGGCATTTGGGGAAGAGGCAGATCATATTTATGTGGTAACATTATCTTCAAAATTGAGCGGTTCCTATAATAGTGCGGTATTGGCAAAGAATCTGTATCAGGAAGAATATCCGGATAAGAAAGTCTATGTCTTTGATTCCCGCTCCGCTTCTATTGGAGAAACATTGATTGCAATGAAGGTTGGAGAGTACGAGGAAGCCGGTATGGCATTTCAGGATATTGTTGAGAAGACGGAACAATACATCGACAATATGAATACCTTTTTTGTTCTTGAAACATTGGATACACTCCGTAAAAACGGAAGGCTCAGTAATCTTAAGGCATTTGTCGCAGGCGCGCTGAATATCAAACCGGTTATGGGTTCTACACCGGAAGGAAGTATCTGCCAGCTTGATCAGGCGAGAGGGATGGCAAAGGCGCTGGAGCGAATGATTCGGGACATGATAGCAAAAACAAAAGACTATGAGAACAAGATTCTTGCGATAGCACACTGCAACTGCCCGGAGCGTGCCAAAGTGGTCAAAGAGATGATTGAAAGTCTTGTAAAATTTAAGGATATTATTGTTGTAAATACGGCTGGAGTCAGCAGTATGTATGCAAATGACGGTGGTATTATCATGGCAGTATAGTAAGAGCGTTAAGTCTAAAGATGACTTTCTTCGATCTTTGTGTACTGAGAACGGGGCTTGTCAACATAATCGAAAATGTGAAAAACAGATCTGAAAGAGGAATTTTTACTTTCCATATCAGGTCTGTTTTTTGATTTGTTAAAAAGATATTTTCCGGATATCATAATTAGAGTTTACGATTAACCATAATTGTGGATTGAACACAGTTATGTTCCATATACTGATTCCATTTAAATTGTACTTGGTTATTAAATCTAATGTAGCATGGATTGTCTGTGAATCAATAAACCATACAATATGATTTATTTTATCCTCCGTAGTATAAGTAAAATACGGTGTTTGTGATACATCGTCAAAATGTATGATTTCTCCATAGTTAGAGGCCAGATTACTGACATTATCAAAAGATATATGATTTACATTTGAAATACCCGCCACATAGGGCAATTCCCAGTCATATCCAAGTGTCGCTATACCAAGAATTATTTTTTCGGGTGGAATAAAACGTAGAATGTAATTTAAAAATGCATCCGTTTTATAAATGGAACTGACGGGTGAGGGCGCGTTTATATTAAAGGCCCATTCATAACTCATAAATATAATATTTTGAGCTAAACGATTTATAAGAGAATAGTCAACTCGTTGGAAACTTGATTCGCTATCAACTCTTGATATATTGGGATTTATAGTTACAAAAACCTGATACCCTGCCTGATTCAATCGGGTTGTCACTTTTTCAAAATAGCTATTATATAGTTGAATGTTAGATAAGCTTATGTATTGTAAGGAAAGATTTAGTCCAAAATAACCCTTCGATTTTAAAATAGTTAGAATATTTTCTATCTGACTATTTTGAAATTCTTCGTTTAAAAGTAAATCAAAATCTGTACGGATGTCAGCCACTCCACGATTCGTTAAAGTTGTCAGCAGCATAAGCGGAGCCACACCGTATGCTTTTGTTATTTGTATGATTTCTGTATCATCATAATAAGAGATTATTTTTCCTTCCTCTGTCGCAGTATAGTTTAAAACGGAAAGGTAGGTTAAGAACGGCAATGTCTTTCGCAAAGTATCCTTATCAATAGTGGGAGGTGTATTACCATGTGTTGTAATCATTCCTTTCTTGTCATAGTTGATGACAATTGTATCACCCGGATATATATATTCTCTATCCAAAAGATAAGGATTATTTGCCAATAACTGAAGGAAAGAAACGTTATGATAATCAGCAATATTTGCTAAGGTATCTCCTTCCTTTACCGTATAGATTGTTTTCGGGTTTGCAATAACAATTGACTGACCGATAGCTAATTTATTTGGGTTGTTCAGACCATTATCCTGTATAAGCTTATCGACAGGAATTCCATAATATTCTGCTATTGATTGTATCGTATCGCCGTATTTCACTACATGTATTGTCACAATTAACCTCAAAGATTTAATTATAGTATTATATGAAAAGCGATGTGGAAAAATCCCTGAAAAACAAAGGAGGATCAAGCGTTACAGCTTTTCTCATCTTTGTAAAAGAGAGAAAAATAGTAACAAGAATGAGAAAAAGAGAAGTTCCGAATGCAGCAAAAAAATACTCTGCATGAAATGCGCTTCACAACCGTAAAACTTCCTGCATATAGTAAGATATGCAGGAGGCATGTTAGGATATGAAAAAAAAAGAAGTTATTATGATCGGCGGAGATACAAGACAGCGTTTTATGGCTGCAAAGCTCCTGGAATACGGCTATGAAGTGTCCGGTTATGGAGAAGTTTTTCAAAATGCGCTCTCCGGTATGACGTATCTGAATACGGTAGAAGCGGTATGGGAGAAACTCGAAAAGAAAGGAAGCTTTGTTGTATTTCCGGTGCCGGTTACCACGGATGGTACACATATTAAAGGAACAGGAAACACCATATGCATTTCAGATATCTGCCCTCACATGAAGGAAAAAGAAAAAATATATGGCGGAAACATTCCAAAAGGCATGCGTGCAGACTGTGAGATGAAACAGGGACAGTGTATGGATTTCATGAAATCAGATAGAATCGCTATTTTGAATGCTGTCTCAACTGCGGAAGGTGCGATTGCCGAAGCCTGTGCGCTTGGAAGCAGCCAGCTGACAGGAAGTCAGTGTCTGGTAATCGGATACGGCAGATGCGGAGAAATACTCGCCGATAAGCTGTCTAAATTCGGTGCAGACGTAACTGTGATGGCGAGACGTGAAGGAACCAGAGCGAGGGCAAGGGCATATGGGCTCAGTTCCTGCTCTTTTCAGTTAGAGGAGGCTAAACCTGACCTTTTTTCCTATATATTTAATACCGTTCCTGACATGATCGTGGATAAAAAATTTTTAAAAATGTGTAATCAGGATGTGGCCATCATCGATATTGCCTCCGCACCGGGCGGCGTGGATTTTGAATATGCAAAAGTTCAGGGAATTGCAGCGAAGCTTTGTCTTGGACTTCCGGGAAAATATGCGCCGAAAACAGCAGGTGAAATATTGGCCGAAGAAATCAGAAAAGAAAAGGAGCAGTCATGAAAAAGTATGATACCACAATCGGTTTTGCAATTACCGGTTCGTTTTGTACTTTTGATAAAATTACTGAGGTAATAAAGCAACTGGTAGAGGGCGGTGCAAATGTGGTTCCGATATTCTCCGACAATGCGCAGACGATGGATACCAGATTCGGGCAGGCGGATGAATTCGTAAAGCAGATAGAAGAGATAACCGGGCACAATTCCATCCGGACCATCACGGAGGCAGAACCAATCGGACCGAAAGGTTATCTGGATGTTCTGGTCATAGCACCGTGTACCGGAAACACAATGGCAAAACTGTGCAATGGCATTACCGACACACCGGTTCTTATGGCAGCGAAAGCACATCTTCGGAATGAAAAACCACTTGTCATATCCATGTCGACGAACGATGCGCTTGGAATGAATTTCAAAAATATCGGTATGCTGATGAATATGAAAAATATCTACTTTGTACCGTTTGGTCAGGATAATCATGTGAAGAAGCCGAATTCCATGATTGCACATGTGGATCTGATCGGTGAGACAATCGAGGAAGCACTGGCTGGCAAACAGATTCAGCCATTGGTACTGTCTCCTAATTCGGATGAATAAGCCGACCGGACTGTAATCCTTTGATCGGAACCAAAAAAGACGCTGCATCCTGGCAGCGTCTTTTTTCGATTATATCTTATATTTCTTTAAGTCTTCCTGGAAGTTCTGAATCATGGAATCAAATACGGATATCTGTCTTGATAATTCATGAATCTGATCCACGTAGATTGCAACATTAGAACTTGCCTCTTCAGTGGCTGCGGAGTTCTCCTGTGCAATGGATGCCAGACTCTGGATATTGTCAAACAGTGAGGAAATATGGTCTGCCTCCTGTTTTAAATCCTGTGAGGTCTTGATCATCAGGGCAGATACACCTTTTAAGTTGTGATTCGAGTTGCTGGATGTATGAACGGCCTGCGTAAGAGATTCATTTTCCGTCTCGAGTATGGAATACTGTGTATCAATTCCGACAACTACCTCACCGACGCTGGAGACAAAATTGGTAAGACTGCTGTTGATGTCCTCTACCGCATGGTCTGTTTCCTCGGAAAGCTTCCGTACTTCCTCTGCAACAACGGCGAAGCCCTTGCCGGCTTCCCCTGCTCTTGCAGCCTCGATGGAGGCATTCAGGGCAAGCAGATTAATCTGTTTCGCAATACCGGATACGATTGAAACGATCTCGGTAATATTAGCCGCATTGTGCTGCAGTTCATTGCTGTTATCCTTAATCTCCCGAAATTTATCAAGGACTGAATTGATCTGGGATGCCGTGTTCTGCACATCGTGGAAACTGCGTTCAATGCTGACAACGGCTTCTTCGATATCGGATTTGTTCTTCTGACTGTCATCAGAAATACGGGTCACATTCTGAATGCTGTCATTTAAAACGGTAACGACCTGCTCTGTATCGTTCGCCTGCGTCGTTGCAGCAATGGCAACTTCGTCGAGTACATCGGTGATATCATTTGAAGTATCCTGCATCGTGGTGGCAATACTGGAAAGTGAACTGTTAAACGTGTACATTTCGTCCACAATCGCATTAAATCCGATAAAATCCTTCTGGACAACGTTTTTTGCACCATTGATATAATCCATCAGGGCTTCGTATTCATCTTTTGAGTGTATATGTATGGTTTCGGAAAACTGCCGGTCAGAAAGTTTTTTCAGTTCGTTCTGAATCAGCCGACCCGGTCTGTTGATCAGAGAAGAGGAGACCAGTGAGATCAAAAGGGTCAGTCCCGCGAGAATCGCTGATTTTACCGGATCTGCAAGCAGAACACCACCGGCGGCTCCAATCAGTATGGTATTGACCAGTGCGACCTTGTAGGCGGTTTTTTTCAGAAAACCAAGTGAAAGCAACTGATTCAGCCAGTAGCGCTTCGTATACTGAATTTCATTATCAAATGTCAGCTTTAAATGGATCTCATCGGGAGTCTTTTGCATGATCTCCACTTTGATCGTTTCCTTGAAATAGTTGGAAACACCGTTAATCAGACCTGCGAGGTAGTCTCCCATACCGCGCTTGGAGCGGTAAATGAAAAATGCTTCATGAGAAGACACGGGCTGCATATCCAGAACAGGAGGAACAGCACCCTTAAAACGCCGCATAACAATGGCATGTACGTCATTCATGGATTTGAGAAACTGATAGGCGCTCTCATGACGGAAGAATCCCGGATAATTGCGGCTGAAAGTCTTGATATTCTCTTCTCCCATAATTCCCCAGATCTCCTGATGGTTTTTCCCGATATTATCTCCTATGTAATCAACAAGGCCGGTTGCAATACTATCGGATATGTCTTCGAGAGGGCTGAAAATATGATCGTGCGAAAGCTTAAAACTAGTCAAAGCATCATTTACTACACTGTCACCAAATAGTTGGCGGCATGATTCCATCCAGGATGAAACTACGGTACCCTTCATACTTGTGTCTCCTTCGTATTTCCCTAAATTTTGATTTCGATTCGATATTTTATGTAAAACGGCATAAGATAGTCTTATCAAATGCCTAGTTTATTTTAACATATATAGTTTGATTTTACAAAATCTTTTTCTGAAAAACCGTAAAATCGAATGGAACAAACGGAAAATTAAAAAAATCTGTTATCCGATATTTCCGAAACAATATGCGCCATATCATCCTTGGATTTTGCATCTCTGGCACGATTTAGAATTTCTTCTTTTTCTGCTTCTGTCATGGAAGAAAAACGATTCATGGCATTTAAATCCATAGCCAGTGCCATACTAAACCCAAAAGGAAATGTATCCTCCTGAAAAATACTCATTTGTTATCACCTCACTTATCTTGTGGACAGAAATTTTACTGACCTCTTTTTCCTAGTGTGTGAAAAGATTTTGAAATTATACAGGAAAGAGATTGAAACAGGCAGCAGTAAGCAGGTATTTTCATATAATAAAGGGAGAAACTATGTGAGAATGCAGCCATGTATTATAGATTTCGATATGAAAATATAATGAAACAGGAAGAAACTGTTAATTCTGATCAGGGTGCAATAAAGAGGAATCAGGATTTTCGTATGGCAATGTTACGTCTGGTATTTTGGAGCAGGATGTATCTGTTGTCTATTTCAGAGAACATGGGAGATAAAAATGAGGTCGCAGCTCGTCTGCGGAAAATTCCGCAGGAGATGGCGGATGTATTTACCGAATACTATCCGGCAGCCACGGTAGAACCACTGAAACAGGCATTCACCGATTTTGTGGATAATATTATGCAGTTGATGGATGTAGTAAAAGACGGAGATGTGGAGAAGACAAGTCAGGCGGAAGCAAGATTAAAGCAGGATATGGTACAGATTTCACTTATATTGAACAATATGAGTGAAAGTTATAAAACCGATGATGTGCAGAGGGTTTTGACGGAATTTATTATGATGACCAAACGGGAGATCGCTTCCAGACTGACTGGGGATTACGAAGCCGATATTAATACAGCGGATGAATTGGTTGGAATTGCATTGAGAATCGCCGATTATCTTTCGGAGGGAATAAAAAATAAGTAAGCAGGGGCTTTTGCAAAATATCCGGTTACCGGCTGTCGAGCAAAAGCCCTTTTCACGTAACCGTCACAGAACAATCGGAAAGCTGTCACGTTCTTTACAATTGCTTTACATATTTTACATATAAGATAAGAATTGTAATAAACAGATGACACCCACAGGTGTTCAAATACAGAAGGGGGCATTGATATGGCAGAAAGAAGCACAGAAATTTTTCAGAGAGTTGAAAAAAAATATATTCTGAGCCAAAAACAGTATCAGGAGTTACGAAAGAAAATGAGTCCTTATATGCAGGAAGATGAGTATGGTCTGAGCACCATTTGCAATGTGTACTATGATACCGAGGACTTTGAACTGGTTCGCAGATCGAATGAAAAACCGGTATACAAAGAAAAACTTCGTCTGAGAAGTTATGGAGTACCGCATGAGAATGACAAGACTTTTGTGGAGATCAAGAAGAAATGGAAAGGTGTTGTATACAAAAGAAGAATTGAACTTCCTCTGAAAGAAGCAAGAAAATATCTCGCGCACGGAATTATGCCAAGCAGTTCCGTAAACTCGCAGATAAGAAGAGAGATTGACTATTTCCTGAAGCTGTATCATCCGTTACCACAGATGTACATTGCCTATGACCGCATTGCAATGTACGGAAAGGAAGATAGCAGTATCCGAATCACCTTTGACTTTCATATCCGGGCAAGAGAAGAAGATGTGGATCTGTCCATGGGAGATGCAGGAAGGCTTTTAATGAAAAATGAGGAAGTGCTGATGGAGATCAAAGTAGGAAATGCCTACCCTCTGTGGCTTGCAGATATGCTTTGCAGTCTGGACATCTATCCGGTTTCATTTTCAAAGTATGGAAAATTTTACTGCAGCGGACTTGTGGCAAATCAAAACGAAAAACAGGAGGCAAAAATATGTTTACTAGCATAATGGAATCTGTAACAGGAACATTGACAATCGAATCGGCAGTTATCTGTACCATAGCATCAATTGTACTTGGGCTGGTAATTGCATTATTCTATATGGCACAGGGGAACTACTCGAAAAACTACATCATGACGCTGGTTCTGATGCCCGCACTTGTTCAGGTCGTCATCATGCTGGTGAATGGAAACCTGGGAACCGGTGTCGCAATTATGGGTGCTTTTTCTCTCGTACGTTTCCGCTCTATGCCGGGAAGTGCAAAAGAAATCTGCGGCATCTTCTTTTCGATGGTGGTCGGTGTGGCAACGGGAATGGGATATCTGACTTATGCAGTTATGATCACCGTACTCGTTGGTCTTTGTATGCTGGTTATGAGTAAAAGCAAATTCGGTGAAATGAAGACAATGGAAAAAGAGTTGAAGATTACGATACCCGAGACACTTGATTATACGGAGGTATTTGATGATATTTTTCTTACTTTTACAAAAAAAAGTGCGTTAAACCGTGTAAAGACTACAAATATGGGAAGTATGTATGAACTGCAGTACAGTATTTTAATGAAAGATGATAAGGAAGAAAAAGAATTTATCGATGAACTTCGGACCAGAAACGGGAACCTCACGATTATTTGCGGCAGACCGTGTATCGGAAGAGAGGAATTATAGGAGGATCAGAAGCATGAAGAAAAAAGCAGCCATATTACTGTTGGGAATGACGCTTATATTTTCCGGCTGCAGCAGTAATTCAAATTCGGACAATACGTCCTCGGAACAAAGCGGAAGCAGCAGTACGACAAACAGTGAAACAGCACAGAATGTTTCTACCGGCAGTGTCACGACGACAGAGGGAATTGATGTGGATCTGACCGGTGATTATTCGGATAAGGCACTCGATGCTTCTTATGATGAAGCAGATGCAACTATTATTACGTTGAATGGAACGGATATCGAAGTGGAAGGAGATGGGGCAAGCGTCAGTGATCAGGTTGTGACGATTACGGAAAAAGGAACCTATATTGTATCGGGGACATTGGAAGACGGTCAGATTGTTGTCGATCTTACCGAGGATAAAAATGTTCAGCTCGTGCTGGACAATGCGGATATCACCTGTTCGGACAATGCAGCAATTCTTGTAAAGAGCGTGAAAAACCTGTATCTGACCCTGGCAGACGGCAGTGAAAATACCGTGACAGACGGTTCTGAGTATGTACTCGAAGATGAGGAAGACAATACCAATGCCGCAATTTTTTCCAAGGATGACCTGATTATCAATGGCAACGGCAGTCTGACCGTAAATGCCAATTATAACGATGGGATAACAAGCAAGGATGATCTGCAGATTATTTCCGGAACGATTACGGTCAATGCAAAAGACGATGCAATTATTGGAAAAGATTCGATCAGTATCAAAGATGGTACCTTGAATCTGACAGCAGGAGGCGATGCAATAAAATCAAGTAACACAGAGGACACCACAAAGGGCTATGTAGTGATTGACGGAGGTACCATCAATATTTCGGCAGGAGATGACGGTGTTCACAGTGAAACAGTTCTTGTAATTAACAATGTGGATATGAATATTTCCCAGTCCGTAGAGGGACTGGAGAGCCTGAATATCATAATCAATGACGGAACCATCAAACTGAAGGCCTCGGATGACGGTGTCAATATTGCAGGAGGAAACGATTCCACTTCCACGGATCAGCCTATGGGAGGCGGTGGTATGGATGAGGCTATTGACGGAGCACTTGTCATCAATGGCGGAACCCTGGATGTGGATGCCGGCGGAGACGGTCTGGACTCTAACGGCAGTATCCTGATGACCGGAGGTACCGTCACCGCATCCGGTCCGACAGATGCCGGAAACGGAGTGCTAGACTATAACGGAACCTTTGAGATAACAGGTGGTGTACTGCTTGCAACCGGCATTTCGGGAATGAATCAGGCACCTTCCGATTCCTCAAGTCAGATCAGCTTTGCCGTGACGTCTGACAGTACAATTGCAGCAGGCAGCGAAGTGACTGTGAAAGATGCCGATGGAAACGTGTTATATACGTTTACGGCAGAAAAGGAAAGCAACTATATTGTGATCTCAGCTCCGGATCTGGAGGACGGAGCATCGTATACGATAGAAGCAGACGGACAGACGATGGAAGCAACAGGAGGTGATATCTCTGCTGCTGAATCCGGAATGGGCGGAGGCGGAGGCGGTGGAATGCAGCGTCCGCAGAATCAGCAGGATGGAAATCAGAGTGGACAGACGAAAAAAATGTGAGTAATAAGGTGACATAGAAGGAAACGGAGCTCCGCAATTCATGCGGGAGCTCCGTTTTTGTATCGGTCATCAGGAAAGTGAAGCATTATATAAAACCACAGTAGGGTGTCTGGGTCACGGAATTGTGCAGCCAGCGGATTAAGGTCGTGAAGTCAAATACTGGAAGGGAAACCGCTTCCTGCACGGCATACGCATAGGGAGGCATGTCACTGCATTCCAGTAAAATCGCACCTGTCATAGGTTCTTCGGCAAGGATTTCTCTGGCCTTTCCAATGACCTCCTGCCGTACCACAGCATTGTTGAATTCTCCTCTGCCTTCCAGAATACAGGAAAATTCTTTTTCATGACGCAGATCTTTGACAATCAGTCGCTTTTTCAGTTCATTACTGACGCCGCAGCTATCCAGCAGTTTGTCGGTAAAAGAACTTTGATCGGCAGTTAATATGCCTATTTTTTGATCTTTTTTCAGCAGAGTAGCAATCCAGGGAATCTGAATCAGACTTGAGAGGGCAACGGGAAGATCAATCGCTTCCGAAACCTGCATCTGATAGTTTCCGAAGAAACCGCAGGCACCGCTGATGGCACGTACTCCTTCTTTTTTCAGGTTATTGCAGGCCGTTATAATTTTTTCATACACCTCATCTGCGGTTTGAAACAAATTGGGGCAGTCCAATCCCTGTACCGGCATCAGTCTTACCGGAAAATCAAAGGTATAGCCGTTTACAATGTTTCCCGGCATCATCGGGTAGGAAACATCGTCTATGTAGATGATGCCGATTGGAAAACCGGAGATATTCTGACCGGATTTCATTTTTACGATAACTCCGTCGGAAGCAGGAGTCATATATCCGTAGCGGATTGCAGTATCCATAGATATCACCTCAATTTCTAGCTCGCAAACCGTGCAAAATCCAGTTTGCTGATATCAAAATCAGTTTCTTTGCCGCTGATGATCTGTGTCATAAAGCGGCCTGTGATTGGTGAAAAACAGATGCCGTCGCCCTCATGGCCCGCAGCGATATAATAGCCGGGAATATGGTCGACATCCGATACGATCGGCAGGTGGTCAATGACAAACGGACGTACACCGGAGTAGGTACGAATACATTTGATATCAGCCAGCTCCGGGTAAAATCGCATGGCGCGTTCACAGATGGCCTTCATAGTCTCGATTTCAGTTCGGATGTCGTAATCACGGAAAAGGCGGTTGCCGCCGACCAGCAGGTTATTCGAATTCGTGTATTCAAGATTAAAGGCAATATTCTGTTCTTCCACGAGCGGGCTGACCTTTCGTTTGAAGTTGATGCTGTCAAATTTACTCATCATGTAGCCGTATTCCAGTATTTTATGATTGCAGAGGCGTTCGGTCTGTTCTGAAACGAGGTTGGTACCTTTTCTTGGTTCGATCGGAATGTCGAGACCGGTCAGCTTTCCGATAAACGGTGCCCAGGCACCGGCGCAGTTGACAATACGTTTGGTCTTAATCGTGCCGTAGTTGGTTTCCAGACTCCGTACGGCATTGGTTTTTTCGTCCAGATTGATTTTTGTAATATCACAATAGGTATAGGTATCCAGACCGAGCTTATTTGCTTCATAGGTAAAAGCAAAGCAAAGCCGGTAAGGATTCACTGCAATGCTGCCGCTGGGAGGAGTGTAAAGTGCGCCGTACAGATCCTTTGCAATGTGCGGTTCCATTTCGCATAATTCTGCATTTTTCACCATACGAAGCGGATATCCGTCCGCGTTTTGCTTCTCACAGTATTTGGAGGCGGCCTCGAATTCCGGCTCCGTTTCACAGACGTACAGGCAGCCCTTTGGTGTGTATTCAAAATCATAGGTAAACTGCTGGGCAATCTCACCGAAATAATCAATGCTTGCCTGCCCCATTTTTGTATCAATTCCAGGGAGTTTATCGCAGATCAGGCCGACTGCATCGCAGTGGCTGGAAGAACCGCTGGCAATATCTTCCCGTTCCAGTAAAGCAGTGCTGTAACCTTCTTTGCACAGGTGATAGGCTACACTGGTACCGATGGCACCGGCACCGATTACGACTACATCATATTCTTTGCTCATCAACTAATTTCCCCCTTTGCTAATTCTCCGAAAGTGACAGGTCTGACCGGCGGTCTGGCAGAAGAAGTGCCGGCAGATTTCGGAGTGACACCCAGTTCCTGCGCAATGATCTGCTGTACCAGTTTCTCGCAGGTGCGTCCCTGACAAAGTCCCATGCCAGCGCGCGTACGCCGTTTTACGCCGACCACATCTCTGGCTCCCTCCTGAATCGCTTTTTTGATTTCACCCGCTGTGATTTCTTCACAGCGGCAGACAATCATGTCATCTGAAAAATAACTGTTCATAATTCCTCCATTCTGCCCGTATCGATACGGTATCCGGCTATTGTCTGATTCTTTCTATACTTCTTGCTTCGTCCGCGAATTCTTTTGGAATTTCGATCGTTACCACGGGAGTGTGGTCATAGGAGGCAGGATTGGATACTTTTACGATTGTGCCTTCACAGATAATCTCACCCTTGCGGTTTACCGCATTTCTTTTCTCACCGGCAGCCGGGGTTGGAAAATATTCATAGGGAAATGCGACGGTAGCTGTCGTCCTGGAGTAGACCTTATTGACAATCACGATGGCGAGTCCCGGACATTTGGAAACGCAGACACCGCAGCCGACACATTTTTCTCCTACGAGAGCCGGGAGATTTGTAATGGGTTCTCCGACTTTAATTGCACCGAACCTACAGGCTGCTTCACACGGATTGCAGGGAATTTCCTGGACACATTCAATGACGGCAACCGGTCCTTTTGCAAATCGTGCTTCCGTCGGAAGTGTTTGGATCGAAGCCAGTTCGTCATATTCCAGATAACCTGTTTGAATGAGTGACATATGATTACCTCCTTAATCGAATGCTGCAGGAGCATCAAATTTTTTTGTGTATTCTGACAGTATTGCCTCTTTTTCCTTCAGGCGGCGTTCTCCGAATGGCCCAAGACGTAAGGAATTCAGACGCCCCCAGATTTCGCTGCGCATTGCTGCGGCTTTTTCTTCCGAAATCAGACCAAGCTCCTCGGCGGCGCTGATCCCTGCAATTTTTCCCTCTTCCAGAGCGGTATTGGCTTCTTCCACACCGGTGCTGTCACCGGCCACAAAAATTCCCTTTTTTGAAGTTTCCATTTTTTCGTTGTGAAGCGGGATATATCCTCCGAAGGCTCCGTTGAAAGTGAGTTCGCAATTGGCCAGCTTGACAAGATCCGTGGTTGGTTTTAAGCCGGCGGCAAGTGCAATTGTGTCACAATCCAGTGTCTGCTCAGTACCGGGAATCGGATGAAACTGTTCGTCTACTTTTGCGATGACACAGCCGCAGACACAACCGTCGTCTCCCAGTTTGGCTTCTATGATCGTATAGCCGAGGTATACCGGAACTCCTGCCCTTTTTATTTTGGCAGCATGCACTGCATAGCCGCCGATCTTCGGCGCTGCTTCGACCAGTGCAGCCACGTCGCATCCGGCCTGCATCAGCTGGTAGGAGACGATCAGTCCGACGTTTCCGCTGCCGAGCATGACGACTTTTCTGCCGGGCCGCACATGATTGACATTGATCATCGTCTGGGCTGCACCTGCACCCATGACACCCGGAGTCGTCCATCCCTGAAAGCGGATTACATTTTCGGAAGCGCCGGTTGCCAGAATGATTTCTTTTGCGGAAACGGAGATAAGTTCTTTTTTTCCACCGTCAATTCCGCGTTCAACACCTATTTTTTTCCCTGGGAAAATACCAATCACGGTGCTTTGCATCCAGATTTCAACATTGGCTTCTCTGGCTTCTGCCAACAGCTGTTTTCCGATGTTGTAGCCGCGTGTTCCGGAACGGTGAGCACTGGAACCAAAAAATTTATGGATCTGTTTGAATAACTGTCCTCCGGGCTGCATGTTTAAATCGACTAAAAGAACATTGGCACCGGCTTTCCCTGCTTCTATGGAAGCTGCCAGTCCTGCAGGCCCTGCTCCGATTACGAATACATCTTTTTGCAGCATGTGCTCATCCCTCCCTTGCAAGTCCGTCCTGCGTCTGGATTACCATGCCGGCTTTTACCGGGGTGATACAGGTCCGAACATTTGGTTTTCCGTCTACAATCATCGCACAGTCCGTACACTGGCCGATGCCGCAGAACAGTCCTCTTGGTTCATGTCGTTTTACGGTATACCGGTTGATTTTCATACCTGCGGAAAGCAGTGATGCAAGAATCGGCTCACCCTCATATGCCCGAACGGTTTTGCCGTTCACGGTAATCTCAACCGGTGAACCGGTGTGTTCACAGTCAAGTATGACATGTTCATCTACTCTAAGACACATAACATTTACCCTTCCTTTCTAACCGTGGAAACCCCTTCTATCGGGGTTCGTTTGCATAACAAAAGGGCAGGAACATCTGATTCCTGCCCCTTGTCGTTCGGTAAATTTAGTTTGTGACTGCAACAAATTCCATTTCCACGAGGCAGCCATCTACCATTTCCACACACTGCGTACAGCATCTTGCAGGGTAGTCGCCTTCTGTGAAGTAAGTTTTATAAATGGAATTCATATCCGGAATCAGACTGATGTCTTTGATATAGATGGTCACTTTCCCAACCTCTGCAAAAGAGGAACCGGCAGCTTCAAGGACAGCCTTTGCATTTTCCATGGTTGCCTGTGTCTGTTCCTTAATTCCGCCGGCAACCATTTCTCCGGTGATGTCAGTGCCGATCTGTGTGGTGAAAATGAGATTGCCCATCTTGACGCCGAGGGCGTATGGACCATGGCATTCTCCGCATTTTTCAGATGTGATCTGTGTTCTCATAATTGTTTACCTCCTAATAGGTGTGTATAGATATTATTTGACTGAAAACGCAGGTGGTGCGTTTTCTAGCTGTTTCTTTTTTCCTGGTACATCTCTTCAATCGAAGCGGAGAGAATGGCGAGACCCTCGTCAATTTCTTCCATCTTTACGTTCAATGGGGTTGCAAAACGCATACCATTTCCATGTACACCGCAATTTAAGGTCAGCATGTGGCGTTTCAGCATTTTAGCTTTTATATCCAGCCAGATGTCCGGAGCCGGCGTGTGATCCTCATGTGAAAATTCAATGGCTATCATCAGGCCGATTCCCCGAACATCCGAGATACAAGGGAATTTTTCCTGAAGTTTCAAAAGCTCAGATTTCAAATAAGCTCCCATTTCATTTACATTCTTTAAAAGAGCTCCATCTTTGAATTCATTGATGACGGCACAGCCGGCTGCAGCCGCCACAGGGTTTCCGCCAAAGGTGGTTCCGTGTGTACCAATCGGCCATTTGTCCATAATTTCCGGTGTGCTGATTACGGCACTCATCGGAAGTCCGCCGGCGATTGCTTTTCCGACTGTCATAATATCCGGAATCACATTAAAATGCTGGCTGGCCCACATTTTTCCGGTTCGGCCGTAACCGCACTGAATTTCATCAAAGATAAAAAGAATGCCATGTTCTTTGCAGATTTTTGCGACACCCTGTATAAACTTTTTGCTCGGAACGACATACCCGCCTTCTCCCATGACCGGCTCCATATAGATACAGGCAATGTCTTTGGGCCACACAATATACTGTAGTAATTTCTTTAATTCCCAGAGACAGTAGTCCGTACGTTCTTCCTCATCCATTCCATCGGGACAGAGATCTTTACTCGGGTATGGGGCAAAATAGACGTTTCCCATCAGCGGATTGTAGTGCTTCCGGTATTTGGAATTCGATCCGGTAATCGAAGTGGCGCCGACAGTTCTGCCGTGAAAAGAGCCCATAAATGCGACCACGGCGCTTCTTCCGGTGTAGGACATGGCAAGCTTTAAGGCACTGTCAGTAGCTTCGGCACCTCCGTTTGTAAAAAAGATGGAAGTCAGTCCCTCAGGTGTCACGGAAGCCAGTTCTTTTGCCAGTGTCAATGTAGTTTCATAATTGACGAGATTGAAAGACGCATTGATCAGATTGCCGGCCTGTTCCTGAATCGCTTTGACAACGGAAGGATGATTGTGTCCAAGCGCATTTACTGCGATTCCCTGTACAAAGTCGAGATATTTATCTCCGTCTACATCCGTGAGATAGCAGCCTTTTGCCGTTTTTGCAATCAGATTTGTCTGTTTGTAAAAGACGGGGCTCAGATATTGTTTATAATCTTCAAATTTCATTGGCATGAGTTTGGCCTCCTTTATGTAAGCTGTTCGATTTGTGATGAGCACATCATAAAGCCGATGGAGGCATAAGTAAAGTTCCGCTTTTAAATATCAGAAATTCGAAAAAGGAATAACTGGGTTGACAGTGATACCGGAATTCACTTATAGTTTGAAGAAAAAAGAGACACGGCAGGAGGAATGTAAAATGGAATGGAATAAATACTATCTGTTACTCGATCTGGCAGAAACAAAAAACATTACAAGAACAGCGGAGCGTCTGGGCTACTCTCAGCCTGGTGTCAGCCATATTTTGAAGAATCTGGAAAAGGAGATGGGATTTCCATTGGTGATTCGTGAAAAGTATGGCGTAGTGCTGACTCCCGCAGCAGAACTTTTGCTGCCGCAGATAAGGGATATCGTTACGGCAGGAGAAAAACTCGAACAGACCATCTATGCGATTAATGGGCTGGAATATGGAAAAATCACAATCGGAACTTATTCGAGCATTTCCATCCATCTGCTTCCAAAACTATTAAGTCGGTTTCGCGAGGAGCATCCCGATCTGGATATCTATATCAAAGAGGGAGGTGCGGATACTATTTTGGAATGGATGGCGGATAACATGGTGGATTTTGCATTTCTGAGTCGTCCCTATACAAAAGCAATGGAATTTATCCCGTTTGGAAAAGACCCGCTGCTGGCGACCCTGCCGTTGGATTACCCGGTACATCCAAAGCAGGAGGCATTTGATATTACCTGTTTTGAAGATCAGAATTTTATTATTTCCGCAGTCGGAAATGATTTTGATGTGCATTATGCTTTGGAGCAGTCCGGTGTATCTCCCAAGTTTCATTATTCAGTACTGGATGACCACTCGATTTTATCAATGGTAGAAAATCATCTGGGAATCAGCATTCTCTCCAGACTGATCGCCACAGGATATGAGGATAAAGTAAAGCTGCTCCCATTGCAGCCGTTTTATTCGAGAGAGCTAGGCATCGGTATGCGTTCCTATGAAAATCTGTCCCCGGCAGCGAGGACATTTGTTGATTTTGCAAAAGAAAATCTAAAAATGCCGGAATATAATGAATAAAATGCTATAAATTTTAAACTCTCACATGGATAAATATGTAAATATGCTGTAAAAAACAAAGGATTATGGACTAAAAATTGTGCGTTGTGAGAAAGCATGATAAAAAATGATAATAAAATCAGATTATTTCTACTCCATAAATTCTATTGACACAAAAAAACAAAGAATGTAGTATTAAGACCAGCAAAAACAAAGGTTATACCGGTTAGACCAGTATGGACAGTATGGAGAATCGGTGAAAGGCAGATTGTTGTTAATTACATATGTTTCACAGGCAAAGGCGCTGTTTCCGAAAATTCGGAAAGGTGCCTTTTTTATTTCACAGGAGGGATGCAGGATGTCGGATAAGGATGTGATGTTATCGATCCATAATGTATATAAACATTTTGGCGATAATAACGTGCTGAATGGTGTGGATATTGATATCAAAAAAGGAGAAGTCGTCGTAATTCTTGGACCGAGCGGTTCCGGGAAAACAACGCTGCTTCGTTGTATCAATTTTCTGGAGAAGGCGGATGAAGGGAGCATCACGGTAAATCAATACGGAGTGAGTGCAAAAGAGAAGAAGGCAGTGAAAATCCGTACTTTGCGGAGAAAAACAGCGATGGTATTCCAACAGTACAATCTGTTTCGGAATCGGACAGCAATCCAGAATGTGATGGAGGGACTTGTCATCGTCAAAAAAATGCCCAAAAAAGAAGCGGAGGAGAAAGCTTCCGCAGCATTGGAGGCAGTCGGTCTTCTCGACAAAAGGGATTTTTATCCGTCCCAGCTTTCAGGCGGACAGCAGCAGCGCGTCGGTATTGCAAGAGCGCTTGTGATGGAGCCGGATGTACTGTTATTCGATGAGCCTACATCCGCACTCGATCCGGAACTGGTGGGTGAGGTACTATCAAGTATCCGCCAGGTCGCAAAGACCGGCATCACAATGATTGTAGTTACACATGAGATTGCATTTGCAAAAGAAGCAGCTTCCAGAGTCATATTTATGGAAGGCGGAGTCGTCGTGGAGGACGGCGAACCAGAACAGGTCATAAATCATCCGAAGACCGATCGGGCCAGACAGTTTCTGACCCGTATCCATCAGGCATAAGGAAGATTTTAGATAGCAGCAGAAGTTCCACACTCAAATAAGGAGGATCATAGTATGGAGAGAAAAAGGTTTGGTAAACGAATGATGGCAATGACACTGACCGTTATCATGGCTGGAGGCATGTTGACCGGCTGCGGGAGCAGTTCCAAAAAGACAGGTTCCGGGAGTACGGATGAGAGTTCTACGGGAACGGAAAAGTCATCCGGCAGTGATATTGCTGCGGTCAAGGATAACGGAGACGGCACCTATGAAGTCACCGTTGCAGTTTTGGACGGTATGGCACCTTATACCTATACCGATGAGGACGGCAATATGCAGGGCTATGACTATGAATGGATGAAGGCCGTGGATGAGAAACTGGAGAACTATACATTTAAGTATGTATCGGTAAGCGCCGATGCTGCACCTGCCGCAATTCAGGCCGGCACCTATGCATTTTCCGCATCTGCCCATTTTGTAACACCGGCCAGAGAGGAAAATTATATTTTAAGTGTTCCGGAATCTTATTATCCAATCAATCTGATTTCCAGTAAAGAGGACAGCTTTACCAAGTTTTCGGATCTGGACGGAAAAACACTGGTTCCGAATCCGCCAAATGACGGTCTGTCTGTTGTACTGAATAATATGGCAGAGGAGAATCCGGATGTAAAGTATACGCAGGATCCTACTTCCGAATACATTCCGTATCTGGATGGACTGCAGGATGTCGTAAAGGGAAAATATGACTGCTGGTTCGGCGGAGAAACCATGTACAAGGATCTGGTTGCAGACAATCAAGAGCTTGCAGATGCAACGTTTTGTTCCGATGCAATTACGACCGCAAGCTGTGTTGCTGTCATTAATAAGAACCTGACCGATCTGAGGGAAGCTATCAATGAAGCAACCTGTGAACTATACAAAGACGGAACTTTGCAGGAATTATCGGAGAAATGGCTTGGAGCAGATTACTTTAAGACAGCGGAGGATACCGATTCCCTGTTTGATTATGAAGGTTATTCCAAGGATCAGGCAGATTGGTATACAGAGTAAAAACATTGTAAAAAAGCTGGCTGCCGGAACCAGGGTGTCCCGGCAGCATTACGGAAAGGGAGAGCAATATGGTAAAATCACTGGAAATCATGGAACATTATTTTCCTGCACTGATGAGATCACTGCCAACTACATTCAGCCTGCTGTTTCTGTCGGTCATCATTGCTTTGGTATTGGGATTTTTTCTCGCGTGGGCGAAGTTATGCAGCAATAAAATTTTAAAAGTGCTGTCCGGTATTTTTATTTCTTTTATGCGCGGTACACCGATGATGGTGCAGATTCTGCTGATTTTCATTCTGGTACCTATGCTCGCTTATGAACATGGGATCGATACAAGCTCCTGGAACCCGCAGTTTTATGCAATTGTAGCATTTGCTTTAAACGAGGCGGCATTCTTTGCTGAGATTTTCCGATCTGCGTATCTGTCTCTGGATTACGGGCAGTTAGAAGCCGCTGAAAGTCTGGGAATGAGCAGATTTCAGGTTTTTTGCAGGGTAATTCTCCCGCAGTCGGCAGCCAGCGCTCTTCCGAATACGACAAATATGACATTGGAATTGATGAAGAACACGTCCATTGCATCTGTAATCGGTGTGTATGATATTCTCGGAAAGGCGACGCAGCTGGCAAAAAACAACTATGGAGCGGGACAGTTTGAACTGTATATTGAAGTTGCTTTTCTGTTTTGGATCATTGGACTGCTGATTCTGGCAATTTCGAATGCAATGACAGCAAAGCTCAACCGCGGAAATGCTTCTTACAAAAAAGTCAGTATTTTTTCAGCGAGAGGGTAAGGAGGAAACAATATCATGTTTGATATGAATTATCTGTATACCTGTTTTGAACCAATATTAAAATGCCTGCCGGCGACCATGGAGCTGACATTTGCTGCGGTGCTGCTTGCACTGGCCGGAGGAATTCTCTTAAGCTTTGGAGTAAAGAGCAGATACCGGGTTCTGAATATTTTATTTTCCATTTTGAATTCCTTTTTAAAGGGAATTCCGATTCTGGTATTTTTATATGTATTTAACAATTCCATTGACGATATCATGATGGCACTCGCATCTGTATTTGGTTTTACCTATGATATCCGGCATTCACCGACATTTGCTTTTGCGGTGATTGCAATGGCGCTGTCTTATGCTCCGTATATGTGCGACATGATCATATCGGCTTATGATACGGTTCCGAAAGGACAGCGGGAGGCATGCGAGGCCTTTGGATTTACAGACCTTCAGATGATGGGGCGCATCGTGATTCCGCAGATGGCGGTCATCGCACTGCCAAATTTCGGCAATCACTTTGTCAATCTTATGAAAGCCACGTCCCTGGCCTGTCTGGTCACAATCATGGAGATGATGGGAGCTGCCAGGAATTATGCAACACTGAACCAGCGGTTTCTTGAGACTTATGTTGTGTGTGCGCTGGTGTATTGGGGAATCTTCCTGATCTTTGAACAGTTATTCCGGATTCTGGAAAAGAAGACCGGAAGATATCTGGAACCTGCACGTGCAGCGAAAAAACGAAAGAGAAAGCTTTTTAAAATAGCAGAAAACATGGACGATGCGTACGGTCATGGAGAAAGAGCAAAAGCATAAGAGAGGCAGGATGATGCATGAGAACTGAATTTGAATTTTATTCACCGGTAAAACTGGTAGCCGGTGTCGGAGAATCGCATCATATGAATCGGTGGGCAGAGGAATTTCAGGCCAAAAGACTTTTGGTCGTTACAGGGGAGCATGTGTCAAAAAGTAAAAGCTTTCTAAAGTTCACGGATTGTATGAAAGAGCAGGGACTGCATTTTGAATTATATACGAAGACAGTTCCGGAGCCGCCGATGGAAGTGGTGGATGCGCTGGCGGATTATGTAAGAGAACAGGGCTTTGATCTGGTCATCGCAGTTGGAGGCGGAAGTCCGATGGACACGGCTAAAGCAGTCTGTATGTTAAAAAACAATCCGGGAAAGATCCGGGACTATCTGTTTGGAGGAACTCTGACACCGGTACATCCGTCCATTCCGTTGATCTGTATTCCGACTACGGCAGGGAGTGGTTCCGAAGTGTCCGCAGCGAGTGTGATCGAGGATACGGAGCATCATGTCAAACTTTCCTGCACGCATCCGAATCTTCTGCCCAAAGCGGCAGTTCTGGATCCTCTGATGCAAAAGGATATGCCGCTTAAGATTACGGCGGGTACCGGTATGGATGCGATGACACATGCGATAGAGGCATACACATCGAAGAATGCAAGTGTATTCTCGGATATTTATGCAAGGCGTGCAATTGAACTGATCGGGGCATATCTGCCGAAGGTGATGGAAAGTCCAAAAGATCTGGATGCCCGGATGATGATGGCACAGGCAAGTTCTATGGCTGCAATTGCGTTTTTAAATGGAGGGCTGGGTGCTGTGCATGGAATATCCCAGGCAATGGGAGGCATTGCACATACGCCGCACGGAATCAGCAATGCAATACTGCTTCCGAAAGTGATGGCACATAATTATACAGGAAATGTGGAAAAGTTTGCTGATATTGCAGGTTTTCTCGGATATGAGACAGCGGGCATGAGCAAAAAGGATGCTGCGCAGAAATCCGTGATGCTGATACAGGAATTGAACCGCAGAATAGGGATACCGGAGCATATTTCGGAGCTTGGCGTTACAAGAGAAATGTTCTCTGCAATTGGGGAGGGAACGATGGGATACCGTCTGCTCTGGATGAATCCGGTTGAATTTACAAGAGAGCTGACACTGCAGGTGTTGGAGGAAAGTTTTTGATAAGGAAGCAGGCAGCTTCCGGCAGCGGGATTGGAAAACAGAAAGGAGGAAGATGGTTATGAAAAAGCATTATGTAATTACTCTGTCCAGACAGTTCGGAAGCCTTGGACGTCCGATTGCCAAACGGCTGGCTGAGCTTTTGGGGATTGAATTTTATGATCGTGAAATCGTGGAACAGACGGCAAAGAATCTCGGACTTCCGGTGTCTGTGATCAAGGATACGGAGGAGAGTTTAAAAACCAGATTTTTTAATATGAGCTATCCGCTCGGCGTAGGTGCGACAGAGCAGCAGGATGCCATTTTTAACGAACAGACAAAGATTATCCGGGATCTTGCGGAAAAAGATTCCTGTATTATCGTAGGGCGCTGTTCGGATTTTATTCTTGGAAATGAGAAAAACTGTCTCCGGATCTATGTGTATGCGCCATATGAAGAGCGTTACCGCAACTGCGTGGATATTTTGAGAATGGATCAGGAGTCTGCGAAGAAAATGATCAATAAGGTAGACAAAGCAAGGAAAGCCTATCACGTACATTATGCGGGATATGATCCGAATGATCAGGAGAATCAGGATGTATTGATCAACAGCGGAGTGTTAGGAATTAACGGAACAGCGGAATGCCTCGCACAGATGGTAAAGATAAGATTTGGACTGGATGAAAGTGAAAGAATATAAAACAGCAAATTTACGGGAGGAATGCAATATGGCAAAAGTGTTATATTTTAATATAGATGACACACTGGATTATGAGAACGGTCTGTTAAGGGAATGGGGAGTCGATGATATTGAACTCATCGAGATCAAGGATAAGGAATATAAGAAATCATTTGGAGAATATGTACGGGATTCCAAAGCGGAAGGTCTTGTCGTGGAATACGAATCTGTAACCGAAGAAGTCATGAATCTTTGTCCGGATTTAAAAATCGTGTCCTTGCAGAGTATCGGTTATAATAATGTAGATATTCCGGCAGCGACCGAACACCATATCTGCGTTACAAATATTCCGGGATTCTGTGCCGATGAGGTGGCTTTACATACGGTCGGATTTGCAATTGATCTGGTGAGAAAGATTACCTTTTATGATCGGGCAGTCCAGAACGGACACTGGAATCCGCTCGTGGGTTATACGACCCATCGTGTGCAGGGAAACGTATTTGGGATGGTGTTTTTCGGAGAAATTCCAAAAAGAATGGTTCCGATGATCCGTTCTCTGGGAATGGAGATTTTGGTGTATGCACCTACAAAGACAGCAGAATATCTGGAAGAATATGGATGTAAAAAGGCCGATACCCTGGATGAACTGCTTGCAGTTTCAGACTTTGTTTCCATGCATTGTCCTTTGATTCCGGATGTGACCTATCACATGATGGGAGAGGAGCAGTTTCAGAAAATGAAGTCGACGGCGTTTTTTCTCAATACGGCAAGAGGATCGGTCGTAGACGAAACAGCGCTTGTAAAGGCTTTGAAAGAAGGCTGGATTCAAGCTGCTGCCATCGATGTGATCGAAGATGAAGCGACAGAGAGCAGTGCATTATTCGGTATGGATAATTGCCTGCTGACACCGCATGCCGCGTTTATGTCGGAAGATGCTTTTTATGAAGGAAGAAGGCGTTCGCTGGAACATCTCGTGCAGAGACTTTCGTCAGCCCGGGACGGACATCCGACAAATCTTGTAAATCGGGAAGTAATATATTAAAATAAAGCTACGGAATTAGAAAAACAATTCGATTATTCGAAAACGGGGAACTTAGAGTCGATTTTTACAGTTGAATGATGCAAAGGGGATAATATGGCAGAAATGTTATATATGCAGGTGGCCGGCCATATTTTAAATCGTATTCAGGACGGTACATTAAAAGTAAATGACAGGCTTTCCGAGCGGAAGCTTGCACAAGAATATAAGGTGAGCCGTACAGTGGTACGGGAATCCATCAAACTTTTAAATGAAAGAGGTTTGGTTCAGACTATTTACGGAAAGGGGAGCTTTGTAAATATTCCGGACCGCAAGGCGCTGATGGATAAATTCGAAGATGCGCTGGATGTAAGCCGTGTGCAGCCGGAAGATGTGGTTGAGGCAAGGGAGTTGCTGGAAAATGCGATGATTCCATTGATTCTGGAGCGTGTCAATGATAAGGATCTGGATATTTTACATGAGTTATATCAGAATATGCGGGAGAGTGTCGAGGATGGAGAGGCTTTTATGAAAGCAGATGAAAAGTTTCATCTGGCCCTTTCCATCTGTGCGCACAATCAGGTACTGAGTGTAGTGACCGGAACGATGAATAATATGTCTGACCGGAAACGTCTGCTGCGCAGTAAGAATATCCGTTTAAACGCAAATAAAGAGCACAAAAAAATCATAGAAGCATTAGAGCAGCGGAATGAGCAGATGATGAGGGACGCAATTGAGAATCACATCAGCTGTATCCGTTCACACACGCCGATAAAGTAGGAAGTTTTGATGAGTACATGGATTATATTACAACAGATGATCATGATAGCGATTTTAGTGTCGATTGGTTTTGTACTGTTCCGCAAGGGAATCATCGATGACCATACATCGCATGGAATATCCGTGGTTGTAACGGATGTCTGCAATCCGGCACTGGTATTATCCTGCGTTCTTCAGGGGGATATTCAGGCAACAAGGCTGGATGTATTAAAGGGAGTGGGAATCTCGGCAGTGATCTATGGGATTCTGTGTGTTATCGGAATCCTGCTGCCAAAACTGCTGCGTGTTCCGAAAGGACAGCAAAAATTCTACAACCTGATGACCGTTTATACGAATACGGGATTTATCGGAATTCCTGTGGCAAAAGCGGTGTTAAGTGATACGGCAATGCTGTTCGTCATTATTTTCAATGTGATGTTCAGCCTGTTTTTCTATACCCATGGGGTGCTGGTCATGGCAGAAGGAAAAGAGCGTATCCGTCTGAAAAATATGTTGAATCCAGGAACCGTGATGTCCGTACTGACGATTCTGGTGTTCTGCTTTCATCTTACGTTCCCGGCAATCATTTCCGACAGCATTATTTACATCGGAAGCGCGACAACCTTTCTTTCCATGTGCCTGCTGGGCGTTTCTCTGGCAAAGGCCTCGTTTTTGGAAATCATCCGCGAGCGGAGGCTCTATCTCTATGCACTTCTGCGCATGTTACTGATTCCGGTTTTCATGGCTTATACCTTGCGTTTCCTGGGGGTACCGCGTGAGATGATTCTGGCATTTACCCTTATGGCTGCAATGCCGGCTGCAAATATGCCACTGATCCAGGCGGAGAAAGTCGGGGAAGATACTAGCGTGTTATCACGCGGAATTGTCATGACAACGGTATGCTCGCTTGTGACGATAACGGCTGTGATGGCTTTGGTTTGAAATAATAGAATCAACAAAAATAGTTGCGCTCATTTTATCGTTCGTGGTACACTGAAACCGGATGGTATTCGAAAGAAACCATACCGGAAAAAGCTGTAGATTGTCTTTGTTCAAGGAAGAATGCTGAAGGGAGCGTGACTCGTGCGTATCCTGTTTTGATAGCTGCCATGCGCAACAAAAACGGAAACAGCAGATGATAATTTTAATGTTACAATCTTACATGAAGAAGAGGATTTCTGCCGTCAGGCAGGGGCCTGTTTTTTGTGATTTTTTCTGGTATTCAAATAGAGATGCCGCTGGTATACTCTGTCCATCCAATTTGCTGTCAGCAGTCCGCTGACGGTCGTCAGGATTTTTCCAATACTATTTACAAAAAAGAGTATCTGATATGCATTCAGGTACAAAATGCAGCAATCCATGTGATGCTGACAAGAAAGGTGATGCAGAATGAAAAACACAGTACTGACATTTCAGGAGGCAAAAGAAAAAGGAGAAAAGCTTGCTATGCTGACTGCATATGACTATGCGACAGCACGGCTGGTGGATGAGGCAGGTGTGAATTCCATACTGGTGGGCGATTCTCTCGGCAATGTGATTTTAGGGTATGAGAGCACCCTGTCCGTTACCATGGAGGACATGATCCATCATGGAGCAGCTGTGGCAAGGGGGACGAAAGATGCACTGGTAGTCGTAGACATGCCGTTTATGTCCTATCAGACCGGTGTCTATGATGCGGTCGTAAATGCAGGAAGGCTGATGAAAGAGGGCGGTGCAGGTGCCGTCAAATTGGAAGGAGGCCGGGAAGTGTGTCCGCAGATCAAGGCAATTACGGAAATAGGAATTCCAGTGGTCGCACATCTGGGATTGACACCGCAGTCAATCCATGCGCTGGGCGGGTTCAAGGTGCAGGGAAAAAGCGAAGAGGCTGCAAGAAAACTGCTGGAAGATGCAAAAGCGGTGCAGGAAGCCGGAGCATTTGCACTCGTATTGGAGTGCGTACCTGCAAAGCTGGCGGAACTGATCACAAGGGAACTTACTATACCGACCATTGGCATAGGAGCGGGAAATGTCTGCGATGGACAGGTACTGGTCTTTCAAGATCTGCTTGGTATGTTTTCCGATTTTAAACCGAAATTTGTAAAGCGTTTTGCCGATGTGGGGGAAATCATGCGGGAAGCATTCCGAAATTATTGCAAAGAGGTGCAGATGGGAGTATTTCCAGGAAAAGAGCATGAGTTTGCCATTTCAGATGACATACTTGAAAAATTGTATTGATGGAAAGGAGCCACAGACGATGCAGACCGTAGAAACAATAGAGGAAGTAAGAAAACAGGTAAAGATATGGAAAAAAGAAGGAAATACGATCGGTTTTGTCCCGACAATGGGATATTTGCATGAGGGACACCGAAGTCTGATGGAAAGCGCTTTGGAGCGTTGTGATAAAGTGGTCGTCAGTATCTTTGTGAATCCGATGCAGTTTGGTGTAAATGAAGATTTTGACAGCTATCCGAGAGATCTGGAAGCAGATGAAAAACTCTGCGAAGAGGCAGGCGTGAATCTTATTTTTCATCCAAATGCAGCGGAAATATATGCAGATGGCTTCTGCGCCTATGTGGATATGGATGGCCTGACAAAAGAATTGTGTGGAAAATCAAGACCGGATCATTTCCGCGGTGTATGCACGGTGGTAAGTAAGTTGTTCCACATTGTCACACCCAATCAGGCATTTTTTGGTCAGAAAGATGCCCAGCAGCTGGCGGTCATTCGCAGGATGGTAAACGACCTGAATATGGATATTGCGATTGTGGGATGCCCCATTGTCCGTGAGGCGGACGGATTGGCAAAAAGCTCCCGCAATACTTATCTGAGCAGAGAAGAGAGGAAGGCGGCATTGATTCTTTGTGAGACGGTTTTTATGGGAGAGCGTCTGGTCAGAAGCGGATTGACGGATGCTGCAGAACTTGTAAAGCGGATGCAGGCCAATCTGGAAACGGAGCCACTGGCCAGAATCGATTATGTGGAAGTTGTAGATTTCAACACAATAAAACGAATAGAGCAGATTCAGGGGGATGTACTGGTTGCAATAGCAGTGTATATCGGAAAAACACGCCTGATTGACAATTTCATCGTGGAGGTGCAGAATGCAGATACAGGCACTAAAAAGTAAGATACACCGGGCAACGGTGATACAGGCAGAACTCAATTATGTCGGAAGTATCACAATAGATCAGGAACTGCTGGAGCAATCGGGTATTCTGGAATATGAAAAAGTGCAGGTAGTGGATATTGATAACGGTGAGCGGTTTGAGACTTATGCCATCTGTGGGGAAAGAGGCAGCGGACTGATTTGTCTCAACGGCGCCGCAGCCAGAAAGGTGGCGGTAGGTGATCGGATTATCATCATGTCCTACGCGCTGATGACACCGGAAGAATTGACAGAGAATCCACCGCGTGTCGTATTTGTAGATGAAAGAAACAAGGTATCCCGTGTGACGCATTATGAGAGTCATGGAAGCTTTGCAGATGAAAAGGAGGAACTATGCAGAAGGGAAAAACAGTAGTGCTTGGAGTGACCGGTTCCATTGCAGCCTATAAAATGGCAAATGTATCTTCCATGCTGGTGAAGCTTGGGTATGAGGTGCATGTGATCATGACGGAGAATGCAACGAATTTCATCAATCCCATTACGTTTGAATCATTGACTGGGCAGAAATGCCTGGTCGACACCTTTGATCGGAATTTTCAGTTTCATGTTGCGCATGTATCGCTTGCCAAACGGGCCGATGTGTTTCTTGTGGCTCCGGCGTCAGCAAATATCATCGGTAAAATGGCAAACGGCCTTGCGGATGACATGTTGAGTACAACGCTGCTTGCAGCAAAATGCCCAGTACTGGTTGCACCGGCGATGAATACAAACATGTATGAGAATCGTATTGTGCAGGATAATCTGTCAAAATTGCGACAATTTGGAATATCGGTCATCGAGCCGGCGGTCGGGCGGCTGGCATGTGGCGATACGGGAAGCGGAAAAATGCCTTCCGAAGAGGTTCTGGTAGATTATGTACTGCATGAGATCGAAAAGGAAAAAGATCTGTTCGGAAAAAGAATTCTGGTGACGGCAGGAGCCACCAGAGAAGCGCTGGATCCGGTACGTTTTCTCACGAATCACTCTACTGGGAAAATGGGGTATGCTGTGGCAAAAATGGCAATGTTGCGCGGTGCGGATGTTACGCTTGTGACAGCGAAGTCGGAACAGAAGCCGCCGCTGTTTACAGAAGTGGTTCCGGTAAACAGTGCACAGGATATGTTTGAAGCGGTGACTGCAAGAAGCGCGGAAATGGACATGATCGTTATGGCGGCGGCAGTAGCAGATTATCGTCCGAAAAACGTCTCGGAACAGAAAATAAAGAAAAGAGGAAAGGACCTACAGCTCGAACTGGAACGTACCGATGATATACTGCTTTATCTTGGACAGCACAGACAAAAAGGGCAGATCATCTGTGGTTTTTCTATGGAAACAGAACAGGTTCTGGAGAATTCCAGAAAAAAACTGGAGAAAAAACATGTAGATATGATTGCTGCCAACAGTCTGAACGAAGCCGGAGCAGGGTTTGCCGTAGATACCAATCATCTGACCTTAATTACACAGGAAAGTGAAACAGAACTGGAAATGATGAGCAAGGAGGCAGCTGCAGATGCAATTCTTTCTGCTTTGCTGCTTCTTGGAAATTCATAAATAAAGACATGTAAAAAGGCATATATTTTTCAGTAAGAGAGTACGGTCGGGGAAAGTATGAAAAAATTCCGTAATTTCCTTATTGGTATAGAAGTATTGCTTTTGTTTGTAATTGTCTGGCAATATGGAGGGGACAAATTGTATAAAGATAAAAGTTATATGGAGGCGGACAGTCTTGCCGTCCAATCAACAGAAACGGAACAGGACGATAAATTGAAGAAGGTTGCATTGACATTTGATGACGGACCGAATGAAACCTATACGGAAGAACTGTTAAAAGGGCTTGCTGCAAGAAATGTGAAAGCGACGTTCTTTTTAATAGGAAAGAAAGCTGCCGAACATCCTGAAATTGTAAAGGATATTCAGGAAGGAGGGCATCTGATTGGGAATCATACCTATGACCATGTGAATCTCTATGAAATGTCGGAGGAAAAGGCCTGCGAGCAGATTCAGGAAACAAATGATGTGATCAAGGAAATAACCGGTCAGGCACCGGAATATCTGCGGCCGCCTTTTGGATGCTCGAAAAAGAACGTGGATGAGGAAATGAATATGATCGCAGTCTTATGGGATGTGGATCCAAGAGACTGGTCGAATAAAAATACCGGAGATGTTGTAAATCGGGTAGTGACGAAAGTAAAGGAAAATGATATTATTCTCTTGCACGATGAATATGCCACAAGTGTTGCAGCTGCTTTGCAGATTATTGACATACTGCAGGGGCAGGGTTATGAATTTGTGACAGTGGATAAGCTTATTTTTGAATAATGGGTATTGCCAAATCATAAAAATTAAGGTATTATTTGAAATTGAAATTTAGAGCTCGAAGACTGTCATATTTTGGATGAAAATCTACTTAAAAAGTGCAAAAATGCATTAAAAATGCAAGATGGAACTTTAAATTATGCAAATGACAGGTAGGATCAGATATGGATTTATTTGAATATATGCGGGAACAAAATCAGAAAAAAGAATCACCCCTGGCATCACGACTTCGTCCGACGACGTTAGATGAAGTCGTGGGTCAGCAGCATATTATTGGGAAGGACAGGCTGTTGTACCGGGCCATTTTAGCAGACAAGCTAAGTTCCATTATCCTCTATGGACCTCCGGGAACCGGGAAAACAACCCTTGCCAGAGTGATTGCACACACCACCAGCGCGGAGTTTACGCAGATGAATGCAACCTCAGCCGGAAAGAAAGATATGGAAGAGGTCATTGCTCAGGCAAAAAACAATCAGGGAATGTATGGAAAGAAGACGATTCTCTTTATCGATGAGATTCATTGCTTTCATAAAGGGCAGCAGGATTATCTGTTGCCATTTGTAGAAGATGGGACGATTATCCTGATAGGTGCAACGACGGAAAATCCATACTTTGAAGTCAATGGGGCTTTGCTTTCCCGTTCCGTTATTTTTGAGTTAAAGCCTTTGAATCAGGAAGATATCAAAGTCCTTCTGCTTCGTGCCATAACAGACCGCGAAAAGGGAATGGGTGCTTATGATGCGATTCTGGAAGAAGATGCACTGGAATTTTTATCAGATGTCTCTAACGGAGATGCAAGGGCAGCACTTACCGCAATCGAGCTTGGAGTTCTGACAACGCCAAGAGCGGATGACGGGCATATCCATATTACGCTGGATGTTGCACAGGAGTGTATACAAAAACGTGTCGTAAGATATGACAAGACCGGAGACAATCATTATGATACGATCTCTGCTTTTATAAAGAGCATGCGGGGCTCTGATCCCGATGCATCAGTTTATTATCTGGCAAGAATGCTATATGCCGGAGAGGATATTAAATTTATAGCAAGAAGAATTATGATATGTGCAGCAGAAGATGTGGGGAACGCAGATCCAAATGCCCTGACTGTGGCAGTATCCGCGGCGCAGGCTGTAGAGCGTATCGGTATGCCGGAGGCAAGGATTATCCTTGCAGAGGCGGTAACTTATGTGGCAAGTGCACCGAAGAGCAATGCAGCCTACGGAGCCATTGATCAGGCACTTGCAATCGTGAAGGATACGAAGACCGCACCGATTCCGCCGCACCTGCAGGATGCTCATTACAATTCCTCAGAAAAGTTGGGTCATGGAGTCGGTTATAAATACGCGCATGCCTATCCTCATCATTACGTGAAGCAGCAGTATCTCCCAGACGGACTTGAACATATGAAACTTTATGAACCTACAGAGAATGGATACGAAAAACAGATTGGCAGCTGGCTTGATTTTCTTCATAATCAGGAGTAGAACGTTAATAACTGCAGGCATTATAAGAACAAAACAGCGCCCGCAGAATATAGAATAGATAAAGTCTAGAAAAGGAAATGTACAGGAGGAGTACGAGGATGCAGTCTTATCAGCAGATGTCCAAAGAAGAATTACTGGAAATCAAAGAAGGATTAGAGAAGGAGTATGCAAAGTTAAAAGGCATGGGACTTTCTCTGAACATGGCAAGAGGTAAACCGGGGGCATCGCAATTAAATCTTACGATGCCAATGATGGATGTGTTAAACAGCAGCAGTGATTTAACAGCAGAAGACGGAACCGATTGCAGAAATTACGGAGGCGTTGACGGCCTTCCGGAGGCAAAACAGCTGATCGCCGATATGGTGGGGAGCATTCCGGAAAACGTAATTGTATATGGTAATTCCAGTTTGAACATTATGTATGATACGGTATCCCGTTCTTATACACATGGTGTCATGGGAGAGACTCCGTGGTGCAGATTGGACAAAGTCAAATTTCTATGCCCGGTTCCAGGTTACGACAGACATTTTGCCGTGACGGAATATTTTGGTATCGAGATGATCAATATCCCTATGACTCCGCAGGGGCCGGATATGGATATGGTCGAAGAACTTGTAAACTCAGACGCGAGTATCAAAGGAATCTGGTGTACACCAAAGTATTCCAATCCGCAGGGTGTTGTATATTCAGACGAAACGGTCCACCGATTTGCATCGTTGAAACCGGCGGCAAAGGATTTCCGTATCTATTGGGATAATGCATATGCGGTACATCATCTGTATGAAAAAGATCAGGCTGAAATCCCGGATATTCTTACTGCCTGCGAGAACGCCGGCAATCCGGATATGGTATATGAGTTTTGCTCGACCTCAAAAATCAGTTTTCCGGGTTCCGGCATAGCAGCAGTTGTTACATCAAAGGCAAATGTGGCAGCGATTAAAGCACAGCTGGAAAACCAGACCATTGGTTATGATAAGTTGAATCAGCTTCGCCATGTAAGATTTTTCAAAAATATGGACGGTATTCTGGCGCATATGATGAAACATGCAGCTATCATGCGTCCAAGATTCGAAATGATCCTCAATACTTTTGCCGAGGAATTGGAAGACCTTGAAATCGGACACTGGTTAGAGCCAAAGGGAGGATATTTCATTACTTTTGAAGCATTGGAAGGATGTGCGAAGAGCATTGTGGCAAAGGCAAAAGAGGCAGGTGTAGCGATGACACCGGCTGGAGCACCGTTCCCGTACGGTAAAGATCCAATGGATTCCGTAATCCGTATCGCCCCTTCCTTTCCGGCGTTGGAAGAACTCGCCCAGGCGACACAGGTTTTTGTGCTCTGCGTAAAACTTGCAAGCATTGAGAAATTATTAGAAAAAAAATAAATCGTATATCAGCAGAAAGAGCCTGCATGGTTCGTGAAAACCATGCAGGCTCTTTTTTCGTTTAAACAAAATATCTTGTTATGATTCCGTTTGAAAGCGTCTATTCCTATAAAAAATCATGTTTTTTCTCTGGAGCAACAAAAAGCAACGAATCGTAACCGGGGTAACCGGGAATTTACTGCTAGCTTTTCTCAGAAGAGAAACGCAGCATCAAGCATTTTTTAACAGGTTAAAACTGCATCCCTCCACGTCCGGTTTACTGTCATCTATGAGAATTACATCATTTCTTCGGGAAAGAAGATGCACATTTTCAGCCTGATTCGTTTTGACTCTGTACTGTCCAAGCTGATCAAAGCACATCGATACTTTTTTCACAAAAAGATCCCTAGAATCTAATTCCTCAATGATAAAGCTGGACTGATATTTCCTTGCAATTTCAAAGGTGGACATTAATCCGATCCCGCTTCCGCCATCTTTTTTATGGGTGGTAAAACGCATCTGGCCAATATGAAGAAGTGTCTCTGCGGTAAAGGAAATTCCGCTGTCAAACACATCGATCGTATAGATCTCATTAACGATTCCTATGTGAACGAGGATCTTTCTGCGTTCGCATTGCTTCGTGGCTATAATCGCATTTTCCATAAAATCTGCAAGCAATGTTCTTAAATCTGTTTCATCCAGAATGTTTTGAACCAGATATTTTACGCTTCCGGATACGGTTAAATCGAACTCGATCTGATAGCCGTTTGATTTTTGCAGCATGTAGGACATTAGCGTATCAATGGATGGAACATTGGTAGATGGGAGTACTTTATTTTTGTGTTCATATGTATTCAGGATACCGGAACGTTCTCTGGTCATGCTTTCTAACTGTTCCAGCAATTCTTTTGCTCTCTTTACGCTTGTTTCTATTTCTGTTTCGCTTTCGGCAGACAGGAGATATTCCCGAACAGCATATTCCATTGCCGGAATCAGCTTGTTGTCCTTGTGTATGATTTTGGATAATTCGTTATTGTGGTATTTTAATTGCTCAAGTTCGGCGTCTTTTCCCTGTATGATGACCTGAAGTTCCTCCAGCTCTTTTGCTTTGACTTTTTCCAGATAGTTCTTGGAAATGGATTGCCGCCACCAGAAAAGGAGCGTCAGGCCGCAGGCCGAACATAGAAAGAAAGGGATGATATATATAAGATCAGTATCACTTTTAATACCAAAAAATGAGAATGCGGACAATAGTAAAATGCTGATATAAATTCCCCTATCTTGAGAGCCATACTCCACTAAAAATGGCATTCCTTTTTTAAAACGTCTAAATCTAAAAGGAAGGGCAGCCATTAAAAATTGAATTAAAACTGCATAAATAATAGTAGATAAATCTGAAAGTTGTTTAGCGGTCAGTAACAGAAAAAAATAACCGAGAGCAGATATGATAGCGGCGGCTATTAAAAAGGCAAGATTAGCTAAACCGAATGAAATCGTTGATACAGTCAGAGTTAGACCTAAAGGTGTTTTTATAATTTTGCTTGTAAAAATAGAGAAAATCATAACCATTGTAAATATTGTGAGAGAGGGAGCAAATTTTCTTAGAAAATATATTTCTGGTAACAATAATGAAACAAATAATAGGCAATATATAAATTTTGATCGCGCAATTTTTATATTAAGTAACTTTAGATATAAGTAAAAGCTACATATTATAACGGCAGAATATTTGATTAACGTTAATAGCATAGTATTTAGCACCTCTCAAAGTAACGAATTCTAACGCAAAATGCAAGACAGTAACAAACATAAAAATCTTCTTATTTCTCGTAAAATTTATGAAAAAGAAATAAGGAGTGATGTGTATGAAGTATTTTTTAGATTCCATTTTAAAATTAATGAAAATTTGAATGAAGAACAAGCTGCACATTCTGTGTGGCTTGTTTTTTAATATTCATTCTTTAACTTATTCGCATAATAATAAACAAATTCCGTAATGGTAGGAACGCCCTTTTCGGAACTGATTCTGGCGGTATAATAAGTTAACAGGTCTTCAATATCAGAACTGCGCCATGCTTTATTGATTGCGTTTTGCATGGCTCGTTCCACACTGGCTTCTGTCTTGCCATATTTCTTCCCAATGATGGTGCATAAATTGTTGGTGGGCTGCTTTATAAGCTGCTGTATGGCATCAATCAGATATTGGTATCCGATGGCCTTTGGACTGATGCCAATCTGATTCAATTCGGAGCAGATCCGATGTACTATTCTTTTTTCTTTCATCTCTGGTGGTTCGGTCGTAGAATGTATCGCGGAACATTCCTTAGCTCGATTATAAATGACCGATTTCATCATCCGTAAAAAATCGATGACATTCTTTGCAGAATAATCTTCCTGATGTTTTGACATGATAAAATCAGCACCTAATTGACGTGCGGATTCATAAGTAATTGGGCTGGAATTATTTGTTGTGATTAATATATAAGGGGAAACCGTCAGGGAAAGCTGTCTGAGATTTTGCAGCATAATGAGACCGTTTCCGCTTCCGTTATGAAGTTCTAAGTCCAGTATAATTGCATCTGGTAAATAGTCTTTGACATAGTCAATGGCTTTTGATGAATTGTTGGTAACACCAATTAGAGATATATCATCTAATTCTTCTATGTATTCGATGATATCCCTACATGCAGCCTGATCATCTTCAACAAGTAGAACCGAGAGCTTTTTATCCATAAATACCTCCAAAATCATATTACATACTTCCATTATATGGAATAAAGCTACAAAAAGCAACAAATACCAACAAAAATACATGACAAAAACTAATTTATTTCAATGCGGAAATACATTAAGATATCTGTAAAGTATAATATTGGTGTGGGTCTCTTGCTGATAGCGGTTTTGTGTTAGATGAAATCTGTTGGAGCAAGCGTTCTTTCACCAAGATCATACAAGGGGAAAGTAGTTATGAGTTATCATATATAAAGCGGCAGGATGCTATGGACTGTACAGCATGTCTTGTTTATCATCTGTTTGTATAAGAAAAGCCGATTCAGATGAATGAAGGTGGGTTTTACGGAAAACTTGCCAGGACGTTGTTGCTTCCCAAACCAAATGTGGCATTTATCGGAAAAAGGAATCAAGGGCGGAAAAATTTTGATAATTTTTTCCGCCTGCTGCTTTTAAAACAATCTTTATCTATTTCATTCTCACATCCATTCTTGAAACGATGTCTGAGATGCATTATCTATCTCTAACAGCATTTTATCAAAATCCCCTGTTTAAAAATCTATATTGAAAATCCTCATATTTCTACCCTGGAAATTCGTGTATAAAAAAATCCTTGCTTTATTAATATGAAGGTTTTTCTGTACGCTCCCAAATTGCGCACATATTTATGTGGTTGTATGCTCTGAATGTCCAGATTGGATATAGAGGTTTGGATGATAGGATATAGTTTTATATCGAAAATACCGCTTGTTATGCAAACAAGGCCGGTAGAAGGTGGTTAAGAGATGTTAAATAATGAGCTGATACAGGATGCATTGCAGAAAATGGACAGGGAGTTGCTGTCACATTGTGTGCAGGCCAAATCAATAGCAACGGTTGTTGGAAAAGAACTGAATCTGGATATCCGTCTGCTGGAAACAGCAGCTTTGCTGCACGATATCGGAAAAATTTTGATTCCCCAATCTGTGCTGAACAAACCGGGTTCCCTGACAGAAATAGAGCGGGAGGTCGTGGATTTGCATTCTTACATAGGGTATCACATTTTAAAAGACATGGATTTTGATGATGAGATCTGTGAAATTGTGCTTTATCATCACGGAAGAGATAAGCCGGCACTCAAACCGAAACCTCCATTGAAAGAAAAAGCAGAGTTGTATGCAGACGTTTTAAGAACCATCGATGCATATGACGCATTGACATCCGACAGACCGTACCGCGATAAGTATACGGAAGAAGAAGCCATTCAGATTTTGAAACATGACACGTACAGTAATGTTCAGGTGCTTGCCGTGTTAGAAAAATACAAACCATAACAAAGGAGAAAAAAGCATGATTAAAAAGATTTTAAATGAACATGGAAGTGCAGTCGCATTGATTGCAGTGATTGCGGCATTGGTTGTATTGGCGGTTTTTATTATAGGGTCAGACAACAGCAGTGTTTTGGGCGGCGCAATAGAAAAAGTAATCGATGATGCGCAAGGTACCATAACGCATACCACAACAACGACAACTCCATAGCAAAAAAGAGGTAGAGGTCGGTTGTCATTCTTTATTAAAGAAGAGAAAGGTATGAGAGGGAATCAATAGAAATGGAAGTAAGTACAAAAGACAGAAAGGTAATTCTGGGAAAGGAAGATTTTGGAATATTCTGGGATTATATCACGGATGATTTCTATACGGATATCGATTACAACGGAACAGAACTCTGGATTAAGAATATCTACGGGGAAAAAGTCATTGTGGAACGAAATCTTCCAATGGAATTTTTAAATAAATTCTGTCAGCGCGTGGCGGATAGTGTCAATGGCTATTTTACACCCCAGGATCCTGTTTTGGAAGCAGAGACGGAGACCCTGCGGATCAGCATTATACACGAGGTAGTTGCGGGAACCGGAAGGAGTATTTGTATCCGGAAGGTATCGGAAAAGCTGCGTTTTTCTTCTGCGCGTGAGGTAATTGATGCCGGATACTGCAGTGATAAGATACTGCAGTTTCTCGTGAACTGCGTATTGGCAAAATGTAATATCATGATCTGCGGAGAGATGGGGGTAGGCAAAACAGAATGGGCCAGATTTCTTTCACATTATATACCGAACGAACAGCGGGTCATTACACTGGAAGACAGTCCGGAGTGGCATTACAAGAATATCAATCCGGATCATGACTGTGTATCGCTGAAAGTCAATAAGCAGGTGGGATATTCCGAGTTATTAAAAGCATGTCTCAGGCAGGATGCTGTCTGGATTATGCTGAGTGAGACGAGAGGGAGAGAGGTTGTCAATCTGATTGAAAATCTGATGTCAGGAGCGAGAGTCATTTCCACCATACATTCTGATGATGTGAGAAAAATACCAAATCGTATGCTGAGTATGACGGGTGACAGAAATGATGCGGAAAGACTGGCATACAACATTTACGAGTGCCTGGATATTGGAATACTCCTGCGCTGGAAAGGGAAAAAGAGATATATCGATCAGATCTGCGCCTATTATATGAAAGATGATAAGTATAAAATTGATATGATTGTATCAAACGGAAAATTAATTTTTGAAGATATCCCAGAAACAATACTGACAAAATTTAAGGTAGAGGAAATTACTGACCCATTCTCCTGTCATGTGATCCAAGAGGAGTTGAAAACATATGAAGAAACGGCAAGAACAGAGTGCTAAAAGAAACGGCAAGAAAATACCGGATTTTTTATATTACCTGAATTTTAAAAATCTGGAACAGGAAATCAACCGATGCGGATATGAAATGAAACCGAGCAGAATTTTGTTTTATTACCTGCTTATGATTCTGGGCTGTGCTGCAATTTGTGTTCCCTTCAAACTGCAGCCTGGTTATATAATTCTGATTGTAATAAGCGGCTTTTTATGTCTTCCGGTTGTGTTGGCAAGTGCATACAGACAGCGGTATGAAGAGGCAAGATATATTGAAGTCAGTATGTATATATCACAGATGTTAAGCTCTTTTGATATTAAACCCAAAATATTAAATGCACTGCAGGAAACAAGAGAAGCAATTGTGGACGGACCTATGGCGCTGGCCATTGATGAGGCCGTTGATTATATCTTGTATACACAGTTCAGTGAAGGAGATATCAAGGAAGAAGCACTTGCAATTATCGAAAAAAAATACAGCTGTAAGAGGATTCGCACGCTCCACAAATTTATCCTGAATGTGGAAACCAACGGAGGAGAATATGAAAGAACTTCCGGTCTGTTACAGAAGGACAGGGAATTGTGGGAGAACCGTGTGGAAGAATTTATTAAAGATCAGAAGGCAAAGAGAGTGGAGGCAACCGGATCTATTGTTGCAGTCGTTTTTATCTGTTGGCTTACACTGGCATTTACAAATATGAGGCAGATGAATATGAGCATAGATACCATGCCTGCATATCAGATTGCAACAGCTGGGCTCATTCTCTCGGAACTCTTTATTTATATTAAAATTAACTGCTCTTTAAATGTGGATCTGCTTCAGAAACTGACCTTGCGTTCAGAGAAAGAGATCCGTAAGGACTATCATATGGTCCTGGATTTTGACAATGCGAAGGAGAGCAGGCGAAGTCTGATACTTTCTATCGTTCCATGTCTGATACTTTTCTACAGTATTACCACAAAAAATATGATAGGCATTGTAATTGGAACTATAATGTTGATTCTTGCACTGTTTGACCATAAAATCGGCTATTCCATGACAAAAAAACAGTTAAAACATGAAATTGAATTTGCATATCCACAGTGGTTAATGGAAATGGCACTTTTATTGCAGGGAAACAATGTGCGAAATTCAATCAGACAGACAATGGATGGAGTATCGCCTGTTTTAAAGGAACCTTTAGAAAAGCTGGTAGCAGACCTGAATATGTATCCGGATTCCAAAATTCCGTATCAGGAATTTTTAGGCCCGCTTCGTTCCAAAGCGATTGAATCATCTATGAGCACACTTTATGCTGTCTCTGTCGGAAGCAACGGAACACCGGAAAGACAAATTGCGGAAATCATATCCAGGACCATTAAAATGACAGATAAAGCGGAGGCCATGGAAAATCAGGATACCATGGAAAGCCTGAAGCTGTTTTTTAATCTACCGGCAATTCCGGGGACAATTGTGATATTTGTGTACATGGCTCTGATTTGCCTGGCTGTCCTGAATGGCTCTGCATTTTACTAGGAGGTATCGATGAAGCAAATAGGTGAAATCATTCTTTGTGTATTTGTATTCGCATGGCTGACATATCTTGGTGTGGATCTGATCAACGGGCAGCAGGCAGCCACAGCTGCCGAAACATATAAGTCGGATATCGTCAAAGAAATATCAGAAAGCAATTTTTCGGCAGATGTGATCAATGCCTGCGGGGTGCAGGCCTGTCAGAATGGATACACCATGGAAATCACGCTCTATGACGAAGACGGAGGAAAAAATACATATTCCTATACGGATGGAACGAACCAGCTTTCCAGTTCAGAGCATATCGTCATGGCGGAAGTTTTGCTCGATTACAAGTACAGCATACCGATTTTAAATATTGAAAAGGAACATACCAGACGCGGGTATATCCGATGAGTGAGGCAATGTAGAGATGATAAAGAAATTAATAGAAGAACTGGGTGAAGGAATTTTGAACTGTGCGATCGGCACCGCAATTGCTGTCATGTTTTTTGCTGCGCTCGCTGCAATATCCGGATATTGAGGTGATGACTGATGATAAAAGAGTTAATTGAAAAATACGGAGAATTTGTATTGGGGATGGCAAGTGCCATAGCTGTTATTCTGCTGCTGAAATGGATGATATTTAGCGGTCCGCTATATGACCTGATTTTGAAATTCACAGATACGGCGTGTTAGTAATTGGGAGAGGAAGAATATGTTAAAAAAAGTGATCAGTTCCCTGACGGATATTGGGATTGAGCTGACGATTGGAATTGCAATCATACTTCTGGTCTTTTTTGGCCTGCCTGCCGGAAATGGTACTTACGGACTTGGAAATGTGCTCGCCAGCAAGATCAATACAGACGGTGTTGATTATACGGCTTATACAGATGCAGTCGTTACATCCGATATTATGGGTCGGAAAAAACCGACAATTGTGTATTATCCCTATGATGATGCCATGAACAGGATTTCTATTATTACAAATCAGGATATTGTGCTGTGCAAGTTCTTTCAATGCCTGGATGCGGATGGGAGTGAGGTCAGTGATGTTCAAATACAGAGTATCAAAGATAAAAATGATACAGAGCTGCTGACGGAAGAACTCGGTTTGACGGACACATTTCAATTCAGCATAAGCGGCATCTATACCGTTCAGATTGAGGCGACAGACACTAAGAATCAGACTACGACAGCAGAGATTCAGATTCCGGTCAATCGGGCGAAGCAGGGGAGTTAAATATGGGAAAAGCAGTAAAGGGTTTTGTGATGTTTGCCATAGCGCTTGCCATCCTTATGATCATTCTTACAATCAGCGGAAGAGCGTTGCGGCAGTCTGAGAATACGGATGCATTGGCAGACGCAATTGAGACATCTTTGCAAAACGTCATGCAGCAAAAGGCATACACAATTAATAACAGTGATGAATTTATAGCAGATTTTCTTGAAACGCTTCTCATACAGTACAATAGCGATTCCAAGATCACTGTTAAGATATTAAAACAGGACATGGAAAAAGGGCTGCTCTCGGTTGAGGTGGATGAGGAGTATACGCACCCAAATGGAAATACCGGAACTGTCAGTGTGTTGAGAACAGTGATTTTTGACCGGAGCATAAAGCAGGACGAAATTTATCATACCATCAATTTCTGGGTGAATGGAGAAAAATACAAGTCGTACTCTATTCTGGAGGGAAATGCGCTGATTGAGCCTAAGGAGCCCGAGGAAGAAGATCAGGAGTTTTTGTATTGGATGAATAAAGCAGATGACAGCCAGGTTGATATTTCTGACTTGACTGCAGATAAAGATTATAATTTTTCCGCCAAGTTCATAGCACGATAAAGGAGGCTATAAATAATGTTAAAAAAATGTCTGGTGGCATGCTTAGCGTTTTTCGTGTCGATGAGTATCATTCCATATAATGGCACTGACTTTTTGGAAAATTCAAATATTGTGGAAGCAAAAACGGAGTCGGAACCTGTTGTAATGGGAGATATAGAACAGGTGGAACAGCTATATGCTGACAAAAATCTAACGGATGCTGCAAAAGAGGATTTTGGAACTGCAACTTTGCTTCTTAAGAGTGGTGCAGATGATTTTGATAAGCTGGGAGCAGAGATAGCCATTGCTATTGGTGACGGCATCTATGCATTATCATATGCAGACAGTTCTGCAGCTGAATCTGCCTATAATGTATTTCAGAATATGATAGGAATCGATTTCGTGGAACCGGATCTTGTAGTGGAAACAGAAAGTCTGGATGGGACAAAAACAGAAAATACAGAATCTGCAACAGAAGAGATTACGGAAGAAATGTCTTCAGAGGCATTGGATACAGAGGCTGTTGTAAGTACAGAAGCTGGAACAGAAATCCGAACGGAAACAGGAAGCAGCACAGAGGCGATAATCAGTACGGAAACGGAAAGCGGAGCTGATGCGACAGAAGATACGAATGCACAGGATGATAAAGCGGAGCAGGATGATCCAAGTGTGACAGTTGCGGTAATTGATACAGGCATCAATACGACTGATCAAAGAACTGCTTATTATTTAAGGACACCCGTTTCAAGCGGGAGTGTAGTGCAGACGGAAACGAACAGTGCAGATGAAAACGGCCATGGAACGCAGATTGCTGGAATTCTGTCAGAATCCTTTTCTGATGATGGTCTTACGCCGCAGCAGGTGAATCTTCTGCCGGTAAAAATTGCTGACGCAAGTGGAAAATGTACCATTTTAAAGTTATATCTCGGTATGGAGTCTGCCATGGACTACGGTGCGGACATCTTGAACATTTCTATGGGTACAAAGAATATGGAAGGCTCTGCGCTGTTGAATCAAGCTGTACAGGAGGCTCATGACAGAGGAATCGTTGTTGTAACATCTGCCGGAAATAACAATGATGATGTGGCTGGGTATGCACCGGCAAACATGGACACCGTTATTACAGTAGGGTCCGTAAACGAGAAGAAAGAGCTGTCTTCATTTTCTAATCATGGGAGTACGCTGGATTGTGTATCTTATGGGGAGGAAATTGCTGTCACCGGACTGGATGGAGCAGCAGAGACGGTAAACGGTACTTCGTATTCAGCTGCGTTTGTCACGGCAGAACTGGCGAAACAGATGGCAGCAGGAGCAATAAAGTCTCCGGATGAGGCAGATACCTATATCAGGAACACGGCAAAAGACTTAGGTGATGCCGGCTGGGATGAGAAATATGGCTGCGGCTTGATTGGGTCTTACACTTATCCCGTCTCGGATAAAAAGGATGCGAACGATAATGAAGAAGAGACTGAGATACAATCGGAAAATGGAAATGAGGTACAAATAGAAGATACTACGCAGGCAATTACGAATTTTGCTGATTCTGGAGAGCTGACAGAAGTACAGAGAGATGAGATGGAAGCTTGTTTAGCTTACGGAGATATTGTAAATGATATAAACTGCGTAGCAGAAACACAGAACGTCTACGCATCAACAGGACTTGTCAGTATCGCAAAAACTAAAGCAGCTGAATTGAAGAGTGATATTCAGGCAGGGTATGTGACAGTACGTTATTTTAATGGCCAGGGATATGTTTCACCTGTTGCCTATCATAATATCGGAAATGATGCCATAGACTCTGCAGGCACATCGGTGGTGGATGCACTGCATGCTTATGCGGAAAGTGGTAGTGAGCAAGATCTCAATGTATTTTATGAAAAATTGGATGAATTTTATAATGTGCTCAATGCAAAAAGAACGCTGTCGGTAAAGGCGGAATCATCGGAGTTGACATCGCTTACAGCAGCAGCCGCAACAAGTGCGGCAGAGCAGTTAACTGCAGAATCAGAAAATGAAGTAGAGGTGGAAGCAAGTAAGATAAGTTTTTCCGATACGAATGCTGCAAACCAGTGGCAGAGCCAGTCAAGCAAAGACCTTTATGAGAGCATGGACTATTTATCAACTGAAAAACTTCAAAAATTCTATAATAATCTTTCAAATTCAGATAGAGAATTGCTTTCTGCAAGACTAGGACAATATTTCCAGAATATTATGTCCAGAATATTTGAAGCAGAAGTAACAACAGAAAATGCGGATCAGGCAACCTATTACGTAGCCGATGAAGCTTCTCTGAGATTGTACAATGACTGGGGGCTGATTGGACAGGAAGACGGTGTGTCCATTAATAGCATCATCTATCCAATCGACCAGACGACAACGATCAATCTGACGTCAAGTATCACTGTAAATAATTATTACCGGATCAATTCAACCGTTACTGTGACAAGTTCAGGCGGTAAACAGATGTTACTTGGAACGGACTTTGATATCAGTAATACCGAGCATGTAGAAGATATCTATAACAATACGCTGTCCATGTTTTATGTGTACGCTGGTGGTACCCTGAACATTCAGGGAAACGCAATTTTAAACGGAAATGGAAGCAATGTAAAGCATAATGGTTTCCTCGTATATGTGACATCAGGAGGGACACTTAATATCAGCGACGACGCCACTTTGAAAAATAACTATTTTGTTACATACAGTGGACAGTCCAATGCCGGAATCGGAAGCGCGGTCCATAATGACGGAACGGTCAATATGAGTGGCGGCACGATATCCGGAAACAAACTGACGGACAAGACAGATTTGACTATTCTTCAGGGCGGTGGAGCTGCAATCGGCAACCAGGGCGGTACTGTGACCGTAAGCGGTGGAGAAATAGCCGAAAATAAAGGGGAGACCGGCGGGGGAATATGGAATTATAGCGGCACATTAAATATAACCGGTGGATCGGTACATGATAATACTGGTATTTATGGAAGCAATATTGCAGCCTTAAAACTTAACGGTATGAGTGCAAGTATAAACAATACACTTAACATAGGAGGAACTTCTGGAAATGTAGTGCAGCTATATAATGGTAAAGATACAGCTGGAATCCAGATAGGAAGCAACTGTACCTGTAACATCTCAACGGCCTATAATTATATTTATGGAAATGAAGCTGCTGGCATAAGAAATGCAGGGAATCTGAATATCTCTGCCGGTGCGAGAATAGGATTCTCGTCTTACACGAGTACCAGCGACTATACAGCTGATCAAAATGCTTCATACGGTATTATTAATTCTGGAACAATGTCTATCAGCAGTGCGCTAAGAATTTATGCATCCACCGGAGCATCCGGGATCAAAAATACCGGAACAACTACAATCGATGCCGGTTCGAATATGCTCCTGTTCTGCGATTCTGCAGATTATGGAATCAATAACAGTGGGACGTTTAATTCCGGTAATATCACACTGAACAGCAGCGATTCTGCTGTATATCCATATACCATTTATGGATCTGCAGATAACGCGATCCGAAACACAGGAAGTGGTATCTGTATACTCAAAGGACGCATCCTTGGCAACTACGATGTGAGTGCATCCGGATTAATCAAGGATACTTCACAGCATTTTACAACAGGAATCTACAACACTTCCACCGGAACTTACTCTTCGGATGATCCTTATGCAGTCATACTGGCCGGAACGACCATAAGCGGAACGGAATACTTTGGTTATGTCGACAGTGCTGTAACTGGAATCGACAATGATACGACTTCCAGCAGCATCGCAGTCAAGCAGGGCAAGGTTACAAACAGTCAGAAAAATGGGATTAGCAACAGTGGTGCACTGTTTGTTACAGATGCAGATGCTGCAATTTATAAGAACACATTGAATGGAATCAGTAACAGCGGAACAACAACTATTTCCGGTGGAAGTATTTATAAAAATGGCGCGGCTGGGATTAGTAACAGCGGTACCTTATCCATTACAGATAAGAATGTTTATATCTATGCCAATGAGACATACGGCGTAACAAGTTCCGGGACGACGACCATAACCGCAGCTGCCAGGATCGGTCTTTCTGCATATACAAGTTCCAGTGCCTTTGTGACGGACCAAAACAGCAGTGGAAGTGTTAAAAACAGTGGAGTACTAAATATAAACGCAACAGCTGTTTTGTTTGGTGGAGACCGTTCAGCAGTCACTAATACCGGAACATTCACAGCAACTGGCGGTTGGTACATGGGAACTGGAAGTACCTCGATTATCAGCAATTCAAATGCAGCAGCTACAATCAGCATGACAGGTGGTGTCGTGTTTGGTACGGCAACTTATGGAATCAATGTAAGTAACGGGACGGTAACGTGTGACGGTGTGGACATCAGTGGAAGCTATACGATTGGCACATCCTCTTTTAGCAGTAGTACGGCAAGCCGCAATCTGACTACCGGTATAATAAATAGTGGGACTTTAAATATTTCAGACGGAACGATCCGTTATTGTACAAAAGGGATTTACAATAATACAGCCGGAACCGTTAAGGTAAGTGGAGGAACCATTTCAGGCAACACCGTCTCAGACAGTGGATATGGAATCTATAATAACGGAACCATCAACATGACCGGTGGGACAATTTCCGGGAATGTACATGGCATCTATCAAAATGGTACATTCAATATGTCTGGTGCTGCAGTTGTAAATACAAATAACGATGTATACTTGGCGTATGATACCAGCGCCGGAAGCGGTAAAGTAATAACCGTTACCGGGGCACTGACAACAAGTGGCACGGTAGCTAAGATTACGCCAACCAATAAAACAGGAGGTACACTACCTAAGATAATCGGAGAAACAAACTACATAACCGGTGGTTTAGGAAATACAGTTGTGAAAACTAATTATACAAGTGGAAAAGGTTCTGTGGCATTGTTTTATAATACTTCCAGCTACCGGTTCGTCTTGTCCAACGGTGGATTCCTAAGACCGGGTGATTATATGGATGATGATGTAGTTGCTATCGAAAAGAAAGCAGGCAATATCAATCATGATATTGCAGATACAGAGATTGTAATCAGCACAGAGTATACGGTAACGTACAAGAAAAATATAGATGAAAAGGACGATTCCGGTAATGTGGTTGACGTAGATGTTAAGAACTTTCCTTCAGATCAGAAAAAATACTGGTGTGAAACATTGACACTGCCAAATGATACAATAGGATATCAATATGTAATACCATCTGTTAGTACAGAACCATATGCTTCCTACTATCGCTTTTTGAATTGGAATATGAAATCCGATGGCACTAGTGATACATATCCAATGACATATATATACAAGCAGAACAATGATCTGACACTGTACGCATTTTGGCAGAAAAACTTTAATATAGCCTATATTGGAAATGAACAGTCTGCCGGAGAAGATTTTACGGAATATGACATATCAATGGGCAGCACATATTTATTCAGCGACAATCAGGACGCAGATGAAAGTGATCATTTCCAAAAAGATGTTACGAATAGTTACTCCGATGTAGAAACTGGGGAAGAGATAATAGAAGAGACGACAGCTAAGGTTGTAAAGTGGAGTTTAAAGACGAATGTTGAAAATAGCGGATTAGTATTTTACAATCTAGGAGAAGAAATAGCAGCAAGCAATCTATATAGTACTGCAAAAAATGTTAAGGGAGCGATTACAACCGGAGCACCTTTATCAGATTATGGTAGCTACCCCCAAAAGCAGACACAGAATTTGCTTTCTCTCGGTAGTTCAAGCTCGGTATTGTTTCCATTTTATTCTTTGAGTGATTTAAAACTTGAAAATTTGATTGAAACAAATACGAATGGTCAACAGTTCGTAAATCTTTATGCGGTTTGGGATTATGGGCCTGTGATTGAGGCATATGATCTGTATTATACTCTGAAAGAAGCAGAGAATACGACGGCTACGACGGGAATCACAGAGGAGGAACTGTTATCCAAAGCAACGGCAACCGATGAGGAAGACGGTGAACTGCCAGATGGAAAAAAGATGGATTACGGAAATGGAAAGAAGACTTCTTTTTTTATCAGCGATTACACTGTGACAGATTTCACATCCTTTACGACAGATGGGAGTGTTACAATTAATTACCGTGCGATTGATACTGCAGGAAATATTACAGATAGGATGGTAACAGTTCATATTGCAGACACCGCAGTTAAAAAGGTGGATGCCGGTAAGGTTCGCTTCATTAGCAAAAAATATCTGGACACGCTTTCTGCTGTTTCAATATGGAAGGTGGATGAGGATTATTATAGGGAATTGACAGAAGTGCTGAACAATAGGCGAGTTAATGTAGATACCTATGAGGATACTGTACTGGGCCAGGAGGTGACTTTGGAAAAACCAGGTTCCGGAACATGGGAGACACCTCCGGAACAGATATGGGTGTTCAGCCATGAGCAGGCAGAGGGTGTAAAAGATTATGTTGACAGTAAAGGGATTGGAAATTCTAAAAATAGCTCTGCACTTTCTGATTTTTGTATAAAGTTTGCATCCTGCAGACAATAGTTGTAAGGGATTCAGCGATGACTGAATCCCTTGTTATGTATCGTTGATGAACAGCCATCTAGATCATTTGTTAGTTAGGCATAGTGATTGAAAAGAAAGCGAGTATCCATTATAATAAAGTTTAGGTAAATTTCGTAACATTTATTTATGCTATAAAGGAGGGTTGAGTGTGAAAAAGAGATGTATGTGTGCATTGCTTTTATCTGTTTTAATTTTAGTATCGGGAATCGGACCGGAATATGACAGTGGGATGTTGGGGACAGTGGCAAAGGCAGAGAGTACAGGAAATGAAGAAAGTGATTATACTTATACGGTAGATGCTGGTTATGCCACGATTACCGGGTATACCGGTACCGATACAGAGATTGTGACTCCTACAACGCTCGGGGGTTATCCGGTAATAGAGATAGGAGATGCAGCTTTTTATGATAAGCCTGTGTCAACAATAATTGTATCCGAAGGCATCGTGAGCATAGGGGATGATGCCTTTGGTAACTGTAAGAATCTGAGTACAATTGCTTTCCCATCCACGATGGTATTGCTTGGATATGATCGATTTTATGGATGTACTTCTCTATGTAGTATCAATGTAGCAGATAAGAATAACTATTATTTTACAATAGATGGTGTACTTTATAAATATGTGTCGGAAGGGATTACTTTATATGCGTATCCGGCAGCCAAAACAGATGCTGATTTTGTTGTTCCAATCTTTGTGAATTCAATTACTACATGTGCATTTAGTAATGCACAAAATTTGGAGCGTTTGTATGTTCCTCAAACAGTTAGAGAATTACAAAATCATATTTTTGGTTATGCACGGAAAAAACTTGATCTTTATCTAAGGCACACAACGTCTCCTTCCTTATTATCAGAACAAATATTTTTTAACATGCCATCCGGCTGCCACGTATTGGTAAAAAATCAGAACGTTGCAGATGCCATTAATACAAATATATTCTGCAACACACCGGATTCCAGTATCCTTGTCATGGGTACAGATGGGAATTATCCGTTGATTCCGACAACGAGTCTTACATGGAATGGCGCAAACACAAAGACGTCACTTTTACTGCATGAAGGTGAGACATATTACTTAGGCGGTGATTATGAGCAGCTTCCGGAAAATTCCACAGATAATATCACGTGGAAAAGTTCTAATACAAATATTGCAACGGTAGACAGCAAAACTGGAAAAATTCAGGCAAGCGGGTGTGAGAATTTTTCTTTAAAGGTCGGCGACTGCGAGATTACAGGCACGGATGAAAGCGGGCACAGCATAACCGTGGCTTTAACCGTTTATCAAGCAATTACAGAGACGGAGCTATATTGTGGTTCCAGCAATCCGACAGCTTATACAGTTTCTCTTAATAGTGAAAATAACACAAAATGGATAAGTTATATAACCACACCAGAAAGAGCCTATAACTGGGCAAAAACGGTTTGGGAAACTTCCAATCCCGCTGTTGCAACTGTTCAGAAAGATGAAACTGACAAGGAATATGCGTTGTTAACCTTTTTATCGCCGGGTACAACAACCATTACTGCCACCATCGATGACAATGGAACCATCCTTACCAGATCCTTCAAACTGAACGTGACAAAGAATATCTCTGATTGCACAATATCTTCGATTCAGAACCAGACATACACAGGGAAGGCTATAGTACCGGAGATTGTTATAAAGGACGGTTCCAAGTTACTGGAAAAGGACAATTACACGGTATCCTATGATAAAAACATCAACGCCGGTACGGCATCTGTTACCGTGACGGGAAAAGAGGAAAACGGCTACACCGGAAGCAAGACTATAACATTTAAGATCCAAAAAGCTGTGATTGATACCAGTAAAGTCACATGGAGCAATACGGCTCTGACTTATAATAAAAAGGATCAGGCGGTTACCTTAAAAAATGTGCCTGTAGGAGTAACTGTAAACTATTCCGGGAATAAGAAAAAAGCTGCCGGAAAATATGCTGCAATTGCTACACTGAAATACGACACGGTAAATTATACTGTTACAAATGCAAAGTTTTCAACCGCCTGGTACATTCGGAGCAGTCAGACCATTTCCTTTAGCAGTAAGAACGTAAAAAATGACACGATTACAGTGCCTTATGGAACTGCATCGTTTAGTCTGGGAGGAAAAGCCAAGACTACAATATCCTACAACGGGGGAAGCAGCAAAGTAGCCACCATAGATAAAAAAGGAAAACTGACAGTAAAGGGAACCGGCTACACAACCATCACAATAACTGCGAAACAGACAGACAGCTATCAGAAGGTGACTAAGACGATTCAAGTTTATGTTACCCCGAAAAAAGAGAGTATTACTTATCTGAAATCAAAGAAGCAGACGCAGTTTACCGTGAAGTGGAAAAAAGATACAAAAGCAAGCGGTTATCAGATTCAGTATTCTACCGGCAGCAAGTTTTCGTCCAAGCAAACAAAGACGGTAACGGTCAGTAAGAGCAGTACCACTTCCGGCACTATAAAGAATCTGAACAAGGGAAAACAGTATTATGTGAGAGTCAGGGCCTATAAGACGGTTACGGTAGATGGAAAAAGTGTTAAAAAGTACGGTTCCTGGAGCAGTGTAAAGAAATTATAGAAAAATGCAGCATTTGATGATCTTGGGGATATGTCGAAAAAAGTCTGATTGTGCGAGATATGATTGCTAACAGGCGAGAAAATTCCGGCTTAAAAGATTCTTAATTTATTCGGACAATCCATCCTATATAATGGGAAAGAATGAAAAATAAAAACATGGAGGAAGATTCATGAGAGGATTTTGGAAGAAAATCGCGACAGCGGGACTGGCATGTGTCTTGACTGTTACAGCAATGCCGTTTCAGTCGTTCGCAGAAGGACAGGCAGGGGCACAGACTGTTTCGCAGACAGCTGTGGAACAGGAGAATGCGACAGAGCAGGAAAGTACGGCAGAGCCATCCACAGAAAGTGTAAAAGACTCAGCAGAGGCTGCAACGGAGCAGGAACGCGCAACTGAAACTGAAACTGAAACTGCAACAGAAACTACAACAGAGAGCGAGACCGCAGCAGGACAGGAGACTACGACAGAGCAGGGAAGCACGGCAGTGACGACGTCAGAACAGACAGAAGCCAAGATTCTTGAAAAACTGCAGGAAGAAAAGAAGGATACAAAGAAATACATAGACGGTGAGGCAATTGTTGTTTTTGCAGATCGGACTACTTCGGATGGAGTAGATGCCACTGGGCTGTCAGGGGACATGCAGGTTGTGGATTCCTGGGATTTTGGTTCGCAAGATTCCTCTGCGCAGGTGGATGCAACTGGAAGCAATGGAGAGACCGATGCATCGGATGATGTGACGGTAGCGCTGGTGAAGTCGGATACTTTGAGCACAGACCAGCTGATATCCAAATTAAAACAGAGTAAGATGGTAGAGTCTGCAGAACCGAATTATATCTGCTATACAGACAGCATCACAAATGATACCTACAGCAAGTGGCAGTGGGGACTCAGTAACGAAGGACAGAATGCCGGAACTGCAGATGATGATATCAATGTGGATTCCGTCTGGAATTCTTCCTCCGTGACAGGCAGTGAAAAAATCATTGCCATTGTGGATACGGGAGCAGATTACACAAGTAGTGAGCTTGCACCAAATATGTGGGTGAATCCGTATCAGGGCAGGCTGGCAGGTACCTATGGGTATGATTTCTGCAATGGAGATTCAGACCCAATGGATGATAACGGACATGGCAGCCATTGCGCAGGAATCATCGCTGCAGCCGGAAATAACAACTCCGGAATCAGTGGTGTGAATCAGCAGGCAAAGATCATGGCGGTCAAATTTTTAGATGATTCCGGGTCTGGATCTTTGAGCGGTGCGGTAGCGGCTTACAATTATATCTACCGGGCCATGAAGCTTGGCGCAAATGTGGTCGCTGTCAACAATTCCTGGGGCACAGCAGAAAGTGAAACATTTGAGATATTGGTAAATAAATTGGGAAAAATGGGAGCGGTTTCCCTGTTCGCAGCAGGAAATGAAGGGCAGAACGACGACGAAATTACAGACGGGATCTGGAGTTCGGACAGTCCGTATCTGATCACGGTCGCTGCAAGCAATGAGAATGATGCCCTTGCCAGTTTCTCAAATTATGGAAAAAGCAGTGTGTCATTGGCAGCACCCGGAACCGATATTCTTTCGACGGTAAGTTATGCATGCTTTAATCCTGGAATTTATACACAGGATCTGCGGAATACACTTTGTTCCAATTACAACGACTATAATGAAGAGGGATCGGTGATTACAGACGGTCAGAGTGCTGCAGAATTCGGCGCACCGGAAAATACCAAAATTACCGGTATCAAGACAGCCGGAAGCAGTGTAAGCTATAGCAGCAGTGTGGTGACCTCAAAGTATTTTGGTGACAATGGAGGAAAGGCACTGGCAGTGTCCATTTCGAATGCCAAAGCAGGGGATATTGTGAATGTGGCGGTGCCGTACACACTTCCGGACAATCTTAAGGTAAGTCCGTCGATCAGTGCAATGGTTGCAGCGGACGGACCGGCAGCAACGCAGGAAATAGAATTTTGGGGGATGAAATTTAAGATTCCATCCTATTTGCAGGTGTATGATTTCTCCGAGACGGAGTATACGCAGATGGAAGCGTCAAACTATCAGAACAGCGAGTCGGATGTTGCATTTGGCATAGATGGAGAGGGCAATTACTGGTCTCATCTGAGTATGAATTCCGGCGCGGATCTATCTTCCGAAAGCGGACAGAGCCGTATGCTTGTGCTGCAGGTATTGTGCGAATACGACGGAGATTATACGGTATATCTGGATGATCTTGGGATCACAAAAGGACAGGATATGAATGAAGCGGCACAGTTCGGCAATTTTGACTATTATTGCGGGACCTCGATGGCGACTCCGTTTGTAACGGGAGCGGTAGCTTTGGTCAGTGCACTGCATCCGGAATGCACTGCGGACGAAATCTGTAATATGGTGAAGGCAAGCGTTCGCAAAACGACTGAAATGGAGGGAAAAACAGTTTCCGGGGGAATTCTGGATTTATCGAAGTTAGAGGATCCGGTGCCGCTTATCACTTCAGCCGAGGTGCAGCAGGATAATACGGTCAAGCTCAATGGCTACGGGTTCCGGCAGGATGATACTGTGTTGAAAATCAATGGAACCGAAGTAGCCGGAACCGTTGTTTCTTCCAGAGAACTTACCTTTTCGGGAGCGGATTATGTGGATCAGATTGTGACGGTATCCGTGACGACAGGACGTGGTACGGCAGAGAAAAAACTCTATCTTGTCAAGGGGAAAGATACTTATACGAATCTTGGACAGATCAAAGACAGCGGCGAGGTTGGAGAGTTGCTGGATTTGGACGGACAGACAGTGACAGACGGAAATACGCTCTATTATTATGATTCGATCAATCAGGCATTGGATACTTTTTCCATTGAGGAAGGAGCGGGAACGCTCTCAGCTTCTTCCGTAGTGGCGGCTTATTTTAGCAGCATGTCCTTTTTCCCGAATACAGAGATTACAGACGGCATTTTAGGACTGGCATCAAATATGGCGTACCTGGACGGCAGGCTTTATATGATAGCGAGTCTGGAGGAATTGTCTACCACTTACAAAGAATATGCGCTTGTCTACTATGACATTGCAACCATGAGTACCGGAGTAGTCGGAGAACTGCCGGATGAATATGATCATATTTCAGAAGAGACACTCGCGGCTTACAATGGAAACCTTTATCTGCTGGGTGGTTATGACTATAATAAAAAAGCACTGAGTACCCTGGTAAAACGATATGATCCGCTGACGGCGAAATGGACAACTGGAAGTTCGCTTCCGTCCGGAAGAGCCGCAGGAAAATGTATTCAGGTAGGTAACCAGCTGTTCTACACGCTGGGAGAGGCAGAGCAGAAAGAGGGAAGCTATACCTGTCCTTCCAATCTGTTGTTTAATGGGACGTCCTGGAGTATCTGCGACAGCAGTACGGGTCTGACGCCTTATACAAGTGAAATCGTCAGCCATGACGGCAAAAATCTTACTTTATATAGCGGGAATATGGGTCTTGTCGGGAATGATATTTTATATAGCGGAATTCCCTGCAAAGGGCTTGGAGATACATTTACGTACAGTATTTCCGGTAAGTCATATCAGAAATCCGCTTATAATTTCATAACGGCAATCGATGATCAGAGTTTTAAGGGAGAAGTCGTGGGACAGTATCTGCTTGGTATCGCGGCGGACGGAGAGAATCAAAACCTGTACTGTGCCAAATTCACGAACAAGCCGTACACAATCACGGATCTGAGTACCGGACATGGTGTTGTAACGACAGAAGCAGCAAGCTGGCTGCCGGGTTCACTGGTAACGGTGGAAGCCACTCCGGACACAGGATATTATTTAAAAGCATTTTTGGTAAATCAGGCCGAGATAAAGGGCAGCAGCACACAGTTTCGAATTACGGCAAACACAACCGTAAAAGCTACCTTTGCTGCCTATGTGTCCAAAATCAAATTGAGCAAGTCGGCTGTACAGATCTATTCCGGAAAGACCGTGACATTAAAGACCACCATCAGTCCTTCGGCAGCAGGAAATAAGGAGATTACGTGGAAATCCTCCAATACCGGATATGCAACCGTAGATCAGAATGGCAAGGTCACTGCAAAAAAGGCAGGTATCGGTCATGCGGTCACAATTACGGCGACTGCAAAAGACGGTTCCAAGGTGAGGGCATCTTGCAAGATTACCATTATCCGCAAGGTTACGAAAGTCCGTATCACTGCAAATAGCAGTGCAGTGACAGTGCGGAAACCATTGAAACTGAAAGCTGTGATATCACCTTCCAATGCCACAATCAGAGATGTTACGTGGAAATCTTCCAATCCGAAATATGCAACAGTGGATAAAAATGGAAAGGTTACGGCAAAAAAACAGGGGATTGGGCATCAGGTGACCATTACGGCAACTTCCAAAGAAAATAAAAAAATAAAGGCAACCTATAAAATAACGATACGTTCGTAAACTGGGAAATCTGCCTGTGAGTTTGTGCAGAGAATCCGTAATAGCTATCTGTGAATTGTGAAAAGTGTAGTAGTAATAGGGAATGCATACTGAAAAATTCACAAAAAACAAGTACCGATGAAATCGTTTTTGTACAATTACCTGTATTGTGATGAGAAGAAATATCATTTATCATGAATTTAACATTTAAGATGTCTTTATGTTAATGACAGGAGTAACTGAATATTCATTCACAACGGAGTGGCTTTTTAATCTTTTCGAAAGAGGGATTAAAAAGCCTTTCTGTTTCAGAAACGGAGGAAATGATTATGAGACAGGTAGCTATTTATGGAAAAGGCGGTATCGGAAAATCGACAACAACGCAGAACCTGACAGCCGGTCTTGCAGACATGGGCAAGAACATTATGATTGTAGGATGTGACCCAAAAGCAGATTCAACCAGACTTGTACTGGGTGGTCTTGCACAGAAGACGGTACTGGATACGTTAAGAGATGAAGGCGATGACATTGAGTTGGACGCGGTTTTAAAGACAGGTTTTAAAGGAATCAGAGGTGTAGAGTCCGGTGGACCGGAACCTGGTGTCGGTTGTGCAGGCCGTGGTATTATTACCTCCATCAACCTGTTAGAGCAGCTGGGTGCTTATACGGACGATTTGGATTATGTATTTTATGATGTTTTGGGCGATGTTGTATGCGGTGGTTTCGCAATGCCGATTCGTGAAGGAAAAGCACAGGAAATCTACATTGTATGTTCCGGTGAGATGATGGCACTTTATGCAGCGAATAATATTTCAAAAGGTATTGCAAAATACGGAAAGACCGGTACGGTACGTCTCGGCGGTCTGATCTGTAATTCCCGTAAAGTAGACCGTGAAGCCGAGCTGGTAGAAGCGGTTGCAAAGAAACTCGGAACCCAGATGATTCATTTTGTTCCGCGTGATAATGCAGTACAGAGAGCAGAAATACATAAAAAGACAGTCATTGATTTTAGCCCGGAAGAGCCGCAGGCAGATGAATATCGTGATCTGGCAAGAAAGATTGAAGGAAATGACATGTTTGTTGTTCCAAAGCCGATGGCAATTGATGAACTTGAGACAATTCTTATGGAATATGGTATCAGTGATTAAGAGAGGGGGATTTTCATTATGTTGATGGTAAGAGCAATTGTGAGACCGGAGAAGGCGGGCGCAGTTATGACAGAACTGGCAGAGGCAGGATTTCCGGCAATCACAAAAATGGATGTATTTGGTCGGGGCAAACAAAGAGGTATCCGGGTAGATGATTTCTACTATGATGAGATACCGAAGGAAATGCTGCTTATCTTTTGTAATGACGAAGATAAGGATGCATTGGTAAAAATTATTCTCCGTACGGCAAAAACAGGTCAGGGAAACTTTGGAGACGGACGTGTGTTTGTATCTCCTGTGGAAGAAGCGTATACGGTAAGTACCGGAAAAGCAGGACTATAACAGAAAGGCGGTAATTCAATATGAAAGAAATTATGGCTTTTATTCGTCCCAATAAGGTAAATGCAACCAAAATAGCCCTTGCGGAAGGTGGATTTCCTGCTTTCAGCTGCCGGAAATGTCTGGGAAGAGGGAAAAAGAGCATTGATCCGGAACTTTTAAATCTTGTAATTGCTACCGGTGAACTTCCGCTGGATGCAAACGGAGAAAATCTTACAGAAGCAATCAGGTTGATTCCAAAGCGGGTGTTTATCATAATTGTAGATGATGACAAAGCAAAGGATGCGGTAGATATCATTATTGAAACAAATCAGACAGGGCATCCGGGGGATGGAAGAGTCTTTATACTTCCGATCTTTGAATCCTATCGTGTAAGAGACGGTGCATCTACGGCAGAAGCATATTAGGGAGGTGCAGCAGAGTGAAAGAGAGAGATAATCTTCTGGAAAAGTATTCCTCAAGAGTCTTTAAAAACAGAAAAGGCCACATAACACAGCTTGAAACCGGGGATGAAGCGGACACGATCACAGCCAACACCCGTGCAATCCCAGGTATACTGACAGCAAGAGGCTGCTGTTATGCAGGATGTAAAGGCGTTGTGGTTGGACCGATTAAAGATGCGGTGACCATTACCCACGGACCGATCGGCTGTGCATTTTACAGCTGGGGAACAAGAAGGAATAAAGCAAAGCCGTCCTATGAGGGCGAGCAGAATTTTATACCATATTCATTTTGTACAGATATGAGACCAACGGATATCGTATTTGGAGGAGAGAAAAAACTGGAGCAGGGAATTGATGAAATCATGGAAATGTTTCATCCGAAATGTATTTTTATCTGCTCTACCTGTCCGATCGGATTAATTGGTGATGATGTGCAGGCTGTAGCAAGACGTGTGGAGAAAAAATACGGTATCACAGCAGTCGGATTTTCATGCGAAGGATACAAAGGGGTATCACAGTCTGCCGGCCATCACATTGCAAATAACGGACTGATGAGACAGATTATCGGTTCCGGAGATAAAAAACCAAAGGGAAAATATTCGGTCAATATTCTTGGCGAATATAACATTGGAGGCGACGGCTGGGAACAGGAACGGATTCTGAAAAAAATCGGTTATGAAGTTGTGTCGGTATTCACGGGAGATGGAAGCTATGAGACCATTAAAAATGCCCATCTTGCGGATTTAAATCTCGTCATGTGTCATCGTTCCATCAATTACGTGGCACAGATGATGAAAACAAAATACGGTATCGACTGGCTGAAAGTGAATTTTATCGGAATTGGGGCAACCTGCAAATCGCTTCGTATGATGGCAGAGTATTTCCATGATCCGGATCTTATGGAAAGAACGGAACAGGTCATAGCGGAGGAGCTGGAGACCATTTCAGATGATATTAACTATTACAAGTCCATGCTGAAGGGAAAAACAGCCGGTATTTTCGTAGGCGGTTCTCGTTCCCATCATTATCAGGCGTTGCTTCGTGATTTCGGCGTAGAGACAATTATTGCCGGTTATGAATTTGCACACCGGGATGATTATGAAGGCCGTGATATCATACCTTCCATCAAACCGGATGCGGACAGTAAGAATATTGAAGAGATCACAGTATCCCCGGATGAAGCATTATTCCATGAACGCTATACGGAGGAACAGATTCAGGAACTGAAGGAAAAAGGCGTAGAGCTTGATACCTATGACGGTATGTTCCCGGATATGAAAAAGGGATATGTAGTTGTGGATGATTATAATATGTTCGAAACAGACGAACTGATAAAAACCATGAAGCCGGATATCTTCTTCTCCGGAATCAAGGACAAATATGCAATCCAGAAATCAGGAGTTGTTTCCAGACAGATGCATTCGTATGATTATTCAGGACCTTACGCAGGATTCAACGGAGCGGTAATCTTCGGGCATGATGTTACAATGAGTATCTATACGAACGCATGGGCATTGATTACACCGCCATGGAAAACAACACCTCTTGTAGAGGGAACAGTAGGAGGTGAAACTGCATGTTAGATCTGACACCAAAGGAAATCATGGAGGATCGTCATGTCACGATCAATCCATGTAAGACATGTGAACCGGTGGGTGCAATGTTCTGTGCACTGGGCGTGGAGAGCTGCATGCCGCACAGCCATGGTTCACAGGGATGCTGTTCCTATCACAGAACGGTATTATCCCGTCATTTTAAAGAGCCGGCAATCGCATCTTCCAGTTCATTCACGGAAGGCGCATCTGTATTCGGAGGAAGAAGTAATCTGAATACATCTGTTAAAAACATATTTGATATCTACAAGCCGGACATTATTGCTGTTCATACGACCTGCCTGTCGGAGACGATCGGAGATGATGTCGGAAACTATATCGCCGATCTGGAAATCGAAGAGGGAAAAACAGTACTGTGGGCAAGTACTCCATCCTATGAAGGTTCGCATATTCAGGGATTTTCAAATATGATGATCGGATTCATGAAATATATGACTAAAAAGACCGATGAGAAAAATACGAAGACAGCTATTTTCCCAGGATGGGTAAATCCCGGAGATGACAGGGAATTGAAGCGTGTGGCAGAACTTATGGGTGTGGATTACATATATTTCCCGGATCATGAGGGGATACTCGAAACACCAATGACTGGAAAATATAAGTATTTCCCGAAAGGGGTAGGCACAACGGCCAAAGATATTGAGGATCTGGGATCGGTGAAAAAACTGATTGCACTCGGACAGATTACAAGTGTGGAACCGGCAGAATATCTGGAAAAGCAGCATAAGGTACCGTTTACCCTGCTTCCGATGCCGGTAGGCGTGTCACTCACCGATAAATATGTAATGGCTCTGCGCGATATTTCGCAGCAGGAAATCCCACAGGCGCTTGAATTAGAGAGAGGAAGACTTGTGGATCTGATGCTGGATTCGCATTCCTACACCTATAATAAAAAGGCTGCAATTTACGGAGACCCGGATGTTGTATACGGATTCACCGCACTGTGTATCGAAATGGGTATGGTTCCGAAATACGTCATTACAGGTACACCGAAAGAGGATTTTGTTAGACAGATAAAGGCTCTGTTTGAGGAGCACGGAGTAGATCCGGAGAAATCCGTGATCAAGGCGGACACAGATCTCTTTTATCTGCATCAGCTGATCAAAAATGAGAGTGTGGATATTCTGATCGGAAGCTCTTATGGGAAACAGATTGCAAAAGCAGAGGATATCCCAATGGTAAGAATGGGATTCCCGGTGCTTGACCGGTATGGAAATACGATTCAGCCGTCTGTCGGATATGCAGGAGGAATCCGCTATGTGGAGAAGATTACGAATGCACTTATGGATAGACAGGATGAGGATGCAAAAGACGAAGACTTTGATGTTGTTATGTAATATGCATTTACTGAAGGGGGTAAGGCGTGAGCCTGCCCCCTTTGCGTAAATGGGAAAGGGAGTGTGTTCGATGGCAGATACGGAACGTATCAATATTCTTGATGAGAGGGAAAAATCGATTGTGACAAAACACGATGGATTCTGTTGCGGGGACGGAATGCGCTGTGACACGGATTCCGTGTCAGGAGCGGTCAGCCAGCGGGCCTGTGTCTATTGCGGAGCAAGGGTAGTCCTAAATCCGATTACAGATGCATATCATATTATCCATGGCCCAATCGGATGCTCCAGTTACACCTGGGATATAAGGGGAAGCTTAACGAGTGGTGAAGATATTTACCGCAACAGCTTTTGCACTGATCTTCGGGAGACGGACATTATCTTCGGGGGAGCCGAAAAACTTACGAAGGCAATCGAAGAATTGGCAGAGGCGCAGAAGCCGAAGCTGATCTTTGTATATTCCACCTGTATCGTAGGCGTCATCGGTGATGATGTGGATGCGGTATGCAGAAACATGTCGGAAAAATACAAGATTCCGGTGATTCCGGTCAAATCACCCGGATTCTCGGGAAACAAATCAACCGGGTACCGCATGGCATGTGATGCCATCATGCAGCTGCTTTTGCCGCACAAGTCCGAGAAGAAAATACAGGGCATCAATATTCTCGGAGATTACAATTTGGCCGGGGAAATGTGGATTATAAAAAATTATTTAAAAAAAATCGGGATTCCGGTCGTTGCCTCTTTTACCGGTGATGCCAACTTTGATGAAATGATACAATCGACGTCGGCATCTCTGAATGTAGTTCAGTGTGCGGGTTCGAGCACTTACCTTGCAAACCGTATGGAGGAAGAATTCGGGATTCCCTACATAAAAGTAAGCTTCTTTGGAATCGAAGACACGACAAATTCGCTGCTCCGGATTGCGGAGGCATTGGGAAATGAGGAGGCAAGAAGAAAAGCTCTGGAATTTTGCACAGCCGAGGCGGAAAAACTCGATGGATTTCTGGAGAAATACCGGAGAAATCTCGAAGGAAAGAAAGCCGCCATCTATGTAGGAGGAGGATTTAAAGCCATCTCCCTGATCCGTCAGTTCGAGGTTGTCGGAATGAAGACCGTTTTGGTCGGGACACAGACAGGCAAAAAAGAGGACTATGAGATAATAGAGAGTCTGGTAGATGAAGATACCATTATTTTAGACGATGCGAATCCGGCGGAACTGGAGGCGTTTATGAAAGCAAAAGGAGCCGACATACTGGTCGGAGGTGTCAAAGAGCGGCCATTGGCCTATAAACTCGGCATTGCGTTTTGTGATCACAATCACGAAAGAAAACATGCGCTCGCCGGATTTGAAGGTGTCTATAATTTTACAAAAGAGATCAATGAAAGCATTAACAGTCCGGTCTGGCAATATGTGAAAGGGGGATGTGTATGAAAACGAAAGTTGATTCACTTGTAAATCTGAATACCAATCCCTGCAAAATGTGCATGCCGATGGGTGCTGCAACCGCACTCTATGGAATCAGGGACTGTATTACCATACTGCATGGTTCACAGGGATGTGCCACCTATATCCGGAGGCATATGGCGACTCACTATAATGAACCGGTCGATATCGCATCTTCTTCGCTCACCGAGCAGGGAACCGTCTATGGCGGAGAAAAAAATCTGAAACAGGGACTGAAAAATTTGATTTCACTGTATCATCCCAAGGTCATCGGCATCATGACCACCTGTCTGGCTGAAACAATCGGAGAGGACGTCGGCGGTATCATGGAACGTTTTTATGAGGAAAATCCGGAGTATCGGGACATTACGCTTCTTCCGGTAAATTCCCCTGGCTATGGCGGAACCCAGTATGAAGGTTATATGGCTGCGGTCAATGCCGTAGCGGATAAGCTGCAAATGGATACGGAAAAAAATGAAAAAGTCAATGTGATCATTCCGCCGGAGAGTCCGGCAGATATCCGGTATTTAAAATCCATCTTCCGGATGTTTGGCATAGATGCAATCTTTCTTCCGGATATCTCCGAAAATCTGGACGGCGGCCATCTCGAGCAGTATTCGAGACTGCCGAAAGGCGGAACCGATATTTCGGAACTGAAAAAAATGGCAGGTGCAAGATTCACGATTGAAATATCTGATATAGACAGCGAAGTTTCTCCTGCACAGACATTGTATGAAAAGTATCAGGTTCCCTATCAGAAAATTCTTTCTCCGGTGGGATTGAAGGCCACAGATGCATTCTATGAACTCCTGGCCGAATTATCCGGCAAAGAGATACCGGAAGAAATCAAAGAGGCAAGGAGCAGATATCTGGACGGAATGATTGATTCTCACAAGTATAATTCTGCGGGCCGTGCGGTAATCTATGGAGAGCCGGAATTTGTCATTGCAGCCGTCAGGCTCTGTACAGAAAACGGAATCATGCCGGTAGCCGTATCCACGGGAAGCGTCTGTCCGAATCTGAAGCAGCATGTGGAGGATTCAATTGCAGATACGGGAAAACGATATTTTGTGGAGGACTATATCATATCGGATGATACCGATTTCAAAGAAATTGAAGAGTACGCTGCCAAATATAAAGCAAATGTCATGATCGGCAATTCCGACGGCAGGAGAATTGAAGAACAATTGCATATTCCGCTTGTGCGGCGGGCTTTCCCAATTCATGATCGGATTGGAGGGCAGAGGCTTCGGATGCTTGGTTATGAAGGGTCGCTTTCTTTTCTGGATGAAATTACCAATGCACTGCTTTCCGTTACGGAGAACTCATTCCGGGAAACTGTCTATGATGCCTATTACAAGGGAACTCCAATTGAAAAGAAGAAAGAGGAAGAGGATGAAATTCCGGCGGATATTCTCAAAAAGACAATGGAGCATCCCTGCTACAATTGTGCGGGGCATCAATTTGCCAGAATCCATCTCCCGGTGGCACCGTCCTGTAATGTACAGTGTAACTATTGTGTCCGCAAGTTTGACTGTCCGAACGAAAGCAGGCCCGGAGTTACAAGTACGATTCTGACGCCGGTAGAGGCACTGGAGCGTTATAAGGCGGTCAAAGCGAAGCTTTCGAATCTGAAGGTCGTGGGAATTGCCGGTCCGGGCGATTCACTCGCATCAAATTATCCGGAGGTAAAAAAGACACTGGAGTTGATACGTGAGTACGATCCGGACGTTACGTTTTGTCTTTCGACAAACGGTTTGATGCTTCCGTTTTACGCAGAGGAACTTGTAAAGCTTGGTGTGACGCATGTGACGGTGACCATGAGCGCGGTAGATCCGCTTATAAGCGGCAAAATCTATAAATACATAGATTATCTGGGGAACCGATACGAGGGCGATGCCGCAGGCGCTATCATGGTATCAAACCAGCTTTCCGGTCTGAAAATTCTTCTCGCACACGGTATTATCTGTAAAGTGAATATTGTGACCTTAAAAGGCATCAATGAGGAACACATTCCGCAGGTTGTACAGACCTGTAAAGACATGGGCTGCTATATCACGAATATCATGCAGCTTATACCGGTGAAAGGAAGTGCATTTGAACATCTTCCGATGGTGAGCAACAAAGAAATTCAAAATCTGCGGAACAGCTGCAATGAGATTATGCGACAGATGTTCCACTGCAAACAGTGCAGGGCGGATGCCATTGGAACACTGGACAATGATCTCTCCGTGGATCTCGGTGGATTTTTGAATGAGGAGAAAAAGAAACCGGAAGAGAAGAAACTGAAATTTGCCATTGCATCAAAGAGCGGGATTCATGTAGATCTGCATTTCGGCCATGCGGAAGAATTCTATATCTATCAATATGACAATGGAGAGGTACGTTTTCTGGAAAAGAGAAATGTGGAGAAATATTGCAATGGAATCGAAGATTGTGGAGAAACAGAAGATAAAATCACCAAAATTCTGACCGTGCTTCGGGATTGTGACAGTGTGATTGCCATGCGAATCGGAGAGACTCCGAAAATACGTTTGAAAGAAAAGGGAATAAGAGCAGTCACAGTATTTGATAAAATAGAGTCTGCAGTAGAAAAAGCTGCGGCAGAGATGTAAAATAAAAGGAGGGAAATGTTATGATTCAGCCAAAATATCATGTATTTATCTGCACGAGCTGCAGAATTAACGGACAGCAGAAAGGGTACTGTTTTCAGCAGGGAAGCGTGGATCTCGTGCAGGCATTCATGCAGGAGATCGAAGACCGGGATCTTTCCGGAGATGTGGTTTTAAACAATACCGGATGCTTCGGCATCTGTGACAAGGGACCGATTGTAGTCGTTTATCCGGAGGGAGTCTGGTATGGGAATGTAAAGCCGGAGGATGTGGAACGGATCTTTGATGAGCATTTTGAAGGAGGAACACCGGTAGAAGACCTGATGATCTAAATGAATGGGGACTGGAGGTATATCTATGATAAGAATGATAGATGCTACATTATGCATGCTGGATGATTATCCATTCACCCGGGAACAGATCTGTTATTTTGTGGAACTCATGCGGGGGATTGGTATCAACAGCCTGCAGATTTCCATTGCCTTATATGAAAAGCTGGAAGGAAACCTGCCGGATGGAATGAACTATTACCTCGAAGTGGATCCCATTTCTTACATCAATGAGAATTACCCAAAAGATAAAAAAATCAAATACTATTTTACGCCAAAGCAGAGAAGCGGAGACAGAGAAATAGAAGCTTATCAGATCAATGACATGGAAGAGCCGTTGCGGATCGTACCTGTTGCAGAGGATGCGCTGTTGAAGGTTACAGGATTGGATAATCTTTTGCTTGGAGGATGCTGTGCAGGACTGGAGTCGTTGAAAAAGAGATTTTCACTCAAACAGCTGATACTCTGTCCGGAAGATACTTACCATTGTGCAACGGCGATTGCAGTCCTCTTTCTTCAGAATAAAGGATATGCCGTGGTATCTTCCCTTCTCGGAATCGGCAATAAAGCATCGACTGAGCAGATTCTTATGGCACTCCATGTGATTGACCGCTATATGGTAAAACGAAATTTTGAGAACTTTTCAAAGTTAAAATGCTGGCTGGAAGAGGTGCTGGAGGATACGGTATCACCGATGGCACCTGTAGTCGGAAACCGTATTTTTCATGTGGAATCCGGCGTACATGTGGACGGTATTTTAAAAAAGCCATCCAATTACGAACCATATCCTCCCGAACTGGTTGGTTTGAAAAGAGAAGTGATTCTTGGAAAACATTCGGGAAAAAGCTCTGTGGATTTTGAAATCAAAAAGCTGAATATGGAAAGTGCATTGCAGGATCATGCAGAGGAGCTGCTGCAGATGATCAAGGAAAAAAGCAGGGCCAGGGGAACCGCCATTACAGAAGAAGAATTTATAGAGATGGCAGGGAGGTACGAGCTTTATGAGAAAGAAACTTAAGATTGTGGACACCACACTGCGGGACGGTGAGCAGTGTCCGGGGGTGATCTTTCTCCCGGAGGATAAGGTCGGGCTGGCGCTGGCTTTAGATGAGATTGGTGTGTCTGAAATAGAGGTCGGAATTTTTGACCGCAAGACGGAAGGACGGGAATATCTTTCGGAAATTATGCAGCGAAAAAAATGTGCGAACATATCTCTTTGGAGCAGGCTGAATCCGGCTGATGTCATGGAGGCATGCCGACAGAAACCCGATATCATCCATGTGGCAGTGCCGGTCAGCTATGTGCAGATCTATTCCAAACTGAATAAAAATAAGGCATGGGTAGAAAAACAACTGATGGAGTGTGCAGAGATAGCAGACAATTTTCATGTGCAGGTAACGCTCGGATTTGAGGATTCTTCACGTGCAGACATGGGATTTATGATAAAACTTGCGCTGCTGGCCGAAGGGCTGGGTATCCACAACATCCGGCTCGCGGATACAGTTGGTATCTTCACACCGCTTCGGGCAGGGAAACTGGTAAAAGAAATACACAGCCATTCCAATGTAATGATCGAGGCACACGAGCATAACGACTTTGGTATGGCTGTTGCAAATTCCCTGGAAATGGCAAATATGGGTGCTGGGTCGATCGACTGCACGATACTGGGCATTGGAGAAAGAGCCGGAAACTGTAATATGTATGATTTTATTCATGCCTGTGAATCTCATTTCGACACCGGTATTGACAAACGGAATGTGCTTAAGGTGGAAGAACTGCTGTCCGGGATACTCCGTCCGGGCAAAAAAGAATTCCTATAGGAGGGCGATATGAATATAAAATCAGTAAAGTTAAAAGAAGGCTATATTTTAAGAGAATTGGGTGGAGAGTTCTGCATCTTTTATGAAAAAGACAGTGAAAACGGTTCACTGACAGGGCTGCCTTCGGTCAATGAAGCCTGTATCTTCCTTTGGACCAGACTGGAGAAAGGTGCAAATACGGAAGAGCTGATACTTGCCGTAGCCGAGAAGCTCGGTGTTGACCGGGATGAGGCGGAATATGAAGTCGGTGAATTTCTGGCAAAACTGATTCATGGAAATGTCATTGAGATCGAACAGTGAAAGGCGGGGGAACATGGAAAGAATTGCGGTATTTACAGATCAGAACGGAAACATGGCCAATTTTTATGACTGTGTCTGTTTTCAAATATTTCTAAGAGTGAATGGGGATTTTGTACTGGAGAAAACCGTTGACTATGAGCGGATTCTGCCATCCGGTGCGTCAAAGGTCAGAGAAGCGGCAAAACATCTGACAGAGATTTTGGAAGAATGCAAAACAGTGGCTTTTGGAGAGATTTCAGGAATTCCCTATGCGGTATTTGATAGGGAGGGATTTCTGATTTTTTCGATTCCCGATTATTCCAGGGAAACGCTCAACGGAATCATACTGGATCTGGAAGAAATGAAGCAAGAACAACAGGAGAAACTGGAAGATGCAGAACAGATAAAACCGGTGGAATCGGAGATCCCAGGCATCTATTTCCTGGATCTGCTCCGTATTCAAAAGACGCATCCGGAGCTTTCTACCAAACAAATTTTACAGGAATTTTTACATACAACACCATTTATGGAGCTGCGGCTGCTCTGTTCCCACGTTCCGCCCTGGATTGCGCGTGACGAAAGCTGGGAGGTACAGACGCAGACGACAGAGCAGGGAATTTTTGCGCGGATTGCGGTCCGGCAATGTCAGGAGGGATCGATATGATGAATTATCTTGTAATTGACGAGTCACATGTACAGATGGAGTTCGGAATCCTTGGTGATGTATCTTCTTTTCAGACTTATCCTTCGGGGGAACTTGAGAGTGTAAAGCTGACAGGGAAAAATATGATCGTAACACATGCCGGAGAACTGGTGCCCTTTTATACCGAATCCCAACGAAGGAAGCACAAGCCATCGGTGGAATTTCACAAAAACGGGGTCATAAAAGCGGTCATGCTGGAAGAGCAGTCAGAGGTTGAGAGTCCAATCGGGACACTGCCGGCAGAGTATGTAACCTTTTATCCGACCGGGGAATTGCACCGGATTTTTGTGTCGGATGGCCAGATCAGCGGATTCTGGTCGGAAGAAGAAGAGCGAAAGTGCAATATTCCACTATCTTTTGAATTTGATTTTGGGTCCTTTTCTGCATATACAAACGGAATCTGCTTTTATAAAAGCGGAGATATCAAGAGCATTACGCTGTATCCGAAAGAGGCGATTACGGTGAATTCACCGGCTGGAGAGATAGAGACAGGCATCGGATTTTCCCTCTATGAGAGCGGGGAATTAAAGTCGGTGGAACCAAAGACAGCACTGCCGCTGCATACGCCGATCGGGACTTTTTCAGCATCTGATCCGGATGCGGTAGGGGTTCATGCGGACAGCAATTCTGTCGTATTTGATGAAAAAGGAAGGCTTACTGCCTTTTCCACGGTGGAAGACAGAATCATGGTGCAGACGGAAGAGGAAGAATTCCTGATCCTCGAACCGCAGGAAAAACAGCATCCGCTTTATGATGACCGGAAAGTGCGGACTGCCATGAAAGTAATCTTCGATTTTGAGGAAGATACAGTGCGCATTGAAAACGGCAGCGTGTACACCTACCCAATGGAAGGCACAGGCTTTACGGTACAAAAACTGCCGACCGATACGTTGGGCTGTTCACCTGCCGACTGCGCGAACTGTTCCCTGTGCAACAGCAGCTTATAAAAGACGCTTTCCCATGTCTGTTGTATCATACCATCCCATCGTGCTTACCTCGTCCCGGAAGGATTCCGACTGCAGAACTTCTACCATGGTCCGGATTTCGGGACGGTTCATATCGGAAGCTTTTATGGCGATGTCATACTGCTCATTTTTTAAAAAGACAAAATCTATGTTTGCAAACTGCATTGCAATATTTCTGGTTCCCACTGCACAGTCTGCGCCGCCTTTTGCTACGATTGCGGCAGCTGCAAGGTGGGAATTTACAATTCGGTCATAGCCGTTGATCAGAGACTTATCGATTCCGTATTCGCAGATCAAAGAATCGGTCAGAATCCGGATGCCGCTGCCTTTTTCACGGTTGACAATTGTAATGTCATTTCTTCCAAAATCACGAATGCCGGTTATTTGTGCCGGATTACCCTTGGCAACATAAAGACCGATCGGGCGGCTTAACACATGATAGAGCTGCACCTCCTCACCGGGAAGCAGCGTGTGGATAAAAGGCAGGTTGTAGGTGTCTGTCCGGATATCCCAGAGGTGGGCGGAAGCTGCCGTCACTTCATTCAGGTACATGGAATGCAGTCCGTTATAACTGCCTTCATAAGAACGGACAAACCGGGCGCTTCCCAGTTTGGAATTGACGGCGGAACACAGCATATCCAAAACAATATCCTGTCCGCATACGACGATATTTCCCGTAAAAGCAGCCGGTCTGTTCTGCAGATGCCGTTCTGTGCTTTTGGACTCTGCACTGCCGGAAGGATTCAGAAGTTCCCGCAGGTCTGATTCTTTGATACGGAACTGTTTTCCCATTTTTGTGGCAGTGAGTGTCCCTTTCTTTATCATATCGTATACCGTATTTTTTTTAATCTTTAAAATATCCGCAGCTTCCTGAGGCGTATATAATTTTTCTTCCATAAGATTCTCCTGTTTTGTTTTATTTCATCTTGTTTGTAAAGGTATTATAACAAAAAAAGTATCCTGCGTCCATAAATTTCAAGCAAATCAAATAAAAAAGGATATTCCTTCCAAAATCAATACATTAAATTGTGAAAATATAGTATGAAACGTAAAAATAATTCGTCATTAATGCTGAAAATAAATAAGAATATTGACAATTGTGCACAGATATTTATAATGAAAATATATAAAACACAACAAAACAATACATAATGGTTGCGTATCAAAAAACAAAGTTTGGTTTTGTTTCAAAAGGAGGATTTTATTATGAAAAATGTAAAAAAATTATTGGCTTGTTTCCTGACAGCAACACTGCTGTTCTCCGGATGCGGAAATTCCGGATCCAATGCTTCCACTGCTAATACCAAGCCGGATGCATCTACAGAAACGGAAAGTGAGGTATCGGAAGTTTCATCTGAGGCTGCAACGGAACAGGCATCTGGTATCTCCAGTTTTGAGGATGTCAACACAGATGCGGTATCATTGATCGCCCTCGGCAACTCGGATGTGCCGGTCGGACAGTATTCGGAAGAGATTTTTACGAATCTGGGTTTCTGGGATGCGATACAGAGTAAGATTTCTTATGGTACCAATGTAAAAGAAGTTCTCTCACAGGTGGAGGAAGGTACCGTGGACTGCGGTGTCGTGTATGCGACGGATGCGGCCACAGCAGAGGGCATTCAGGTTGTCTGCACGGCTCCGGAGGATTCCCTGAATACGCCGGTTCTCTATCCGGCAGGAGCTTTGAGCAGTTCACAGAATCCGGAAGCGGCAAAGGCATTCCTGAATTTCCTTCTTACGGATGCGGCAGTCAGTGAATTTGAGAAAGTCGGTTTCAAAATGGCAACGACGGAAGAACCGACGGAGGTGACAGTCGACGGAGCATGTACCTTAAATATTTTTGCGGCTGCAAGCCTTACGGAATCGTTAACGGCGATTCAGAAGCTTTTTAACGAGCAGTATCCGGATATTACGCTGGTCTTCAATTTTGATTCCAGCGGAACGCTGCAGACACAGATTGAACAGGGAGCAGCCGCAGACATCTTCTTTTCTGCAGCACAAAAGCAGATGGACACCCTGCAGGAAGAAGGTTACATCGATGCGGATACGGTGAAGGATCTTCTGAATAATGAAGTCGTTCTGATCGTTCCGGAGCAGTAAAAACAGAAAGGTCCCGATACAGAAAAGGAGGTGGCATATATGGATCTGTTTCCCTTATGGAATTCTCTGAGAATCTCTTTCCTCGCTACCTGCATTACATTTTTTCTCGGCATCTTTCTCGCATACTATGTGGTGAAGCTTCCGGGAACACTCAAGGGAATTTTGGATACGGTTCTTACAATACCTATGGTGCTGCCTCCTACGGTTGTCGGATTTCTGCTGCTGAAAATGATGTCGCCGAAAAGTGCTCTTGGAAAATTCGTATCGGAATATTTCCATACGACCATTACGATGAAGTGGTATGCGGCGATTGCAGCGGTTGTGGTAGTGACATTTCCGCTGATGTACCGCACCGCAAGAAGTTCCTTCGAAGCATTTGATCCCAATATCATTGCAAGCGGAAAGACACTCTGTCTCTCGAATACCTACATATTCTGGAGAATCCTGCTTCCAAACTGTAAGGCAGGAATTGTGGCGGGCGTGGTGCTCGCATTTGCAAGAGGCCTTGGGGAATACGGGGCGACCAGTATGGTAGCCGGTTACATTGCGAACAGGACGGCCACCATATCTACAACAGTTGCCTATTTCTGGCAGACAAATCAGGATGCACAGGCAATGCGGTGGGTGATGATCAATCTGATCATATCCTTTGTAGTTATGTTGGTAGTCAATGTATTTGAAAAACGGGTGTCGTTCGGAAGGGAGTCCTGAGATTGTCCCTGTACTGTGAAATACGGAAAAAATTGAATAACTTTCGGCTGGACGTCAGTTTTGAGACGCAGGATGAGACGGTCGCTCTGATGGGGGCTTCCGGATGTGGGAAAAGCATGACGCTGCGGTGTATTGCAGGAATCGAGAAGCCGGACAGCGGGAGAATCGTAATAAACGGCAAGACGGTGTTTGATTCGGAAAAAAAAATCTGTCTGCCACCGCAGAAAAGAAAGACCGGATATCTGTTTCAGGATTATGCGCTTTTCCCGAATATGACGGTTCAAAAAAATATCTGTACGGTCCTTCCCCAAAATCGAATGGGAGAACTGAAAGACATTCTGGCGGCTTTTCACCTGGAAGGGTTGGAAAATCATTATCCGGTGCAGCTTTCCGGAGGTCAGAAGCAGCGCTGTGCGCTGGCTCGCATGATGGTCTCCGAACCGGAAATCATTATGCTGGATGAGCCGTTTTCCGCACTCGACAGCTATCTGCGCTGGCAGATGGAACTGGAGGTAGCTGCGGCAATTGAAAAATTCGGTAAGACAGTGTTGTTTGTTTCACACGACCGGGATGAGGTATACCGGATCAGTGACCGGGTGGTCGTAATCGATCATGGCAGAAATGAGCCGATATCCGGCAGACAGGAACTGTACCGTCAGCCCGGAACCTATGCGGATGCATTGCTGACCGGATGTAAGAATATCTGCCCGGCAGAGATGTCTTCGGGACGGGTAAAAGCACCGGAGTTTGGTCTGGAATTTGAAGCGGAGCCTGTCGGCAGAGAAATCGCTTTTGTCGGTATCCGTGCCAAACGGATTCAGCCGGCACATCTCGTGACAGACAAAACAGAGGCGCTGTTTTTGAAGTATGAGATCTTGAGTGTGACCGAAAATGTTTTCAGCATGATACTGATGGTAAGAACAGAGCAGGCGCAGGGGTTGCTTCGATGGGAAATGCCAAAAAATATCTATGATGAACTGCACCGCTATCCGAATATGCTTGCGATTCCAAAGGAAGAGATTCTTCTGCTCGCCAGATAACAGCGGTCCCGTAAAACAGCAGAAGACACTGATAAAAACGATATCATGTGCTGCGTGGTTTTCTGTAATGGAAATCAGTTGCTTTATACGTTTCTTTGAAATAGTCAAAATACTGTCTAATAAATGCCCATGGAATTTAAACAGAATTTTTTATTGAAGTTTTCTGCGGTATTCCCGCGGGGTTACTGCAAATCTTTTTTTAAACAGCCGGTTGAAGTAGGAAAGATTGTCAAATCCTACTTCGGCGGCAATATTCAAAATAGAAGATTCGGAAGAGATGAGAAGTCTGGAAGCCATCGTAAGCCGATATTCATTCAAATAGTCGATAAAAGTCGTACCCATCGTGTTCTTAAAAAATTTCATAAAATGAGACTGGCTTAAACCCAATTCTTCCGCCATGGTCTCAATCGTAATTTTTTCCATATAATTATGTTCAATATATTTAATGATCTGTTTCATTTTGTCGAGAGATTTATTGTCCTTATGCCTTGTCTGTTTCTCACAGCAATTGGAAAACAGTATATAGAACATCAGGTAGAGCTGCCCTTTTATCACCAGCTGGTAAGCCGGAGGGCACGTTTTGCAGATTTCGTCTGCGTTGTCAATGCAGGAAGCAATCTGTTCATAATACGGTACGCCCGGTGCAAAAAGTGTGGGAATGTGCAGGGTGCCGTCAAGCAGGGGAAGGAAGTAGTTGCTGTTGCAGGTGTCCGTTTGCCTGGTAAGAAGCATTTCCGGCTTAAAGATAATATTTTCGTATTCCATGGATTCCGTTTCAAATTGATTAATGGAGTGCAGCTGTCCCGGGATGATGAAGAGGATACTGCCGGCGGTCACCGGATACTGTTCCAGATCGACCGTAATCAATCCTTTTCCTTTTTTGATATAGATCAGCTCCATTTCCTCATGCCAGTGCGCCGGAACACAGGAAAAATCCAGCGGAATGGAGCATGGATATGTCGTATAAGGAAATTCCTCGGGACCATGTGATTTTTTCTCCTGATAGTTTTCGTATTCTAATATATTCATAAAAAAAGACCTCTCAATTTGGTTAAAATGTCCTTAAAATATAGGAAAATTAAGGCGATTGTGATAATTACACAAGTTTTGCACATACATTTTATTCAAAATAACGAAAGCCAATGTATGATAGTATTGTACTACTTTATGTTGTAATATTACAAGAAAAAGTGGAAAAAATGTTAGATAATGCAGGTATGAACAGAGAAATACTAACATTTTCCAATATGGAGGTCGTAACATGAATTTAAAAGAAATCGTAACAAAAAGATATAAGAAAGAGATTTCAGAATGTACCAATGAGGAAATATATTTCGCTTTGCTTGAGATGGTAAAGGAAATGGCTGAGAAGAAAGAGAGCGGGACAGGAAAAAAGAAACTGTATTATATTTCCGCAGAATTTCTGATCGGGAAGCTTTTATCCAACAACCTGATCAATCTTGGTGTCTATGACGAAGTCAGAGATGTTCTTGCAGCAGCCGGAAAGGATATCTGTGAGATAGAAGAAACAGAGCCGGAACCGTCTCTTGGAAACGGCGGACTCGGAAGACTTGCAGCATGCTTTCTCGATTCCATCGCAACACTTGGGCTGAATGGTGACGGTGTTGGTCTGAATTACCACTACGGTTTATTCAAGCAGGTATTTGAGAACAATCTGCAGAAAGAGACAACAAATCCATGGATTGAGGAGTACAGCTGGCTCACAAAAACCGATATCAGCTATCCGATACAGTTCGGCGGATTTACACTTACTTCCAGATTATATGACATCGATGTGACCGGTTATGACAACCGAACAAACAAATTGCATTTATTTGATGTTGAGACGATCGATGAAAGTATCGTAGGCGATGGAATCGATTTTGATAAGGAAGACATTGCAAAGAACCTGACATTGTTCTTATATCCGGATGACAGCGATGACAAGGGACGCCTCCTTCGTGTATACCAGCAGTATTTCATGGTAAGCAACGGCGCAAGACTGATTTTGGATGAAGCGGTGGCAAGAGGCTGCAAGCTGCATGATCTTGCAGAGTATGCGACCATCCAGATCAACGATACCCATCCTTCAATGGTAATTCCGGAACTGATTCGTCTGTTAATGGAAAGAGGAATCGGGATTGACGAAGCAATTTCGATTGTTTCCAAGACCTGTGCTTACACCAACCACACAATTCTGGCAGAAGCACTGGAAAAATGGCCGATTTCTTATTTGGAGAAAGCAGTTCCGCAGCTCATGCCAATCATCTATGAATTGAATAACAGAGTCGTTGCTAAATATGAGGACCCTTCTGTTTCTATCATTGACAAAGAGAAACGAGTTCATATGGCACATATGGATATCCACTACGGTTACAGCGTAAACGGCGTTGCTTATCTGCATACAGAGATTTTAAAAGATTCCGAATTAAATAATTTTTATAAGATTTATCCGGAAAAATTCAATAATAAAACGAATGGTATCACATTCCGCCGTTGGTTGCTGCACTGCAACAAGAGCCTTACCACACTGATCGAAGAGCTGATCGGACCGGGCTTTAAGAAAGATGCGATGGAATTGGAGAAACTCGCAAAATTTGCAGAGGATGATGCAGTCCTGGAAAAACTGCTCGCTGTAAAAGATGCTAAGAAAGTAGAATTGAAAGACCATTTAAAAGCAACACAGGGAATTGAAATCGATGAGAATTCCGTATTCGATATTCAGATCAAGCGATTACATGAGTATAAGAGACAGCAGATGAATGCACTCTATATCATTCACAAATATTTTGAAATCAAGGCCGGAAAGAAGCCTGCAAGACCGATTACGGCAATCTTCGGGGCAAAAGCAGCACCTGCTTACATTATTGCAAAAGATATCATTCATCTGATTCTCTGCTTACAGCAGCTGATTGAGAATGATCCGGAGGTAAGTCCTTATTTGAAGGTTGTTATGGTAGAAAACTACAACGTAACACTGGCTGAGAAACTGATTCCGGCAGCTGATATTCACGAGCAGATTTCACTTGCTTCCAAAGAGGCATCCGGAACTTCCAACATGAAATTCATGTTAAACGGTGCGGTTGCAATCGGTACAATGGATGGTGCCAATGTAGAAATTGCAGACCTTGTGGGTGAAGACAACATTTACATTTTTGGTGAGTCTTCGGATCAGGTAATCGAGCACTATGCAAAAGCAGATTATGTTTCCAAAAAGTTCTATGAAAAAGATGCCGATATCAAGAGAGCAGTGGATTTCATCATCAGCGATGAGCTGTTAAAGATCGGAAAGGAAGAGAATCTGGTGAGACTTTATAAAGAACTGATCAACAAAGACTGGTTTATGACTCTCCTTGACTGGGAGACATACAGAGCAAAGAAAGAAGAAATGCTTGCAGACTTTGAAGACAGGAAAGAATGGGCAAAGAAGATGCTCATCAACATCAGCAAGGCAGGATTCTTCTCTTCTGACAGAACCATTGAGCAGTATAACAAGGATATCTGGAAATTAAACTAATTGACAATCAGTTAAAATTTGTAATAAAGTATTCTCCAACCTTTATAGCAAAAAGGGACAGATAGAAATATCTGTCCCTTTTTGTGTTTGAAGATGTTTCATAATTCAGCAGCCTGCAAATGAAACACTTAAATTCTGTCCTTCACAGAAGGGTCGTCGATGATAAATGGAGGACGCCTCCTGGTTGAATCGTAAATACGCCAGATATACTCTCCGATGATGCCCATGGACAGCATAACAAGTCCAAACCCCATGAGTATAATAATGAGCAGAGAGGCATATCCTTCTGCTGTAATCAGCCCTGTCAGTTTGCGGTAAAGTGTGATAAACAGCAGAGCCAGAGAAAGCAGAAAGGTAAAAAAACCTACAGCACTGACCATTTTTAGCGGAAAGCTGGAAAAGCCGACGAGTGAGTCCATGGCAAGTTTGATCTTTTTGGAAAAGGTCCATCTGGAAATTCCGATTTTCCGCTGCTGCCTGGTGTAGGGAACGGTGGCAGTCTGAAAACCGCTCCAGAGGACTTGTCCCATCAGGGAGGTATTTTTCTCTTTCATATCGACTAAGAGATTGATGATCTGACGGTCGATCAGGAAACTGTCGAATCCGCCTTTGGGCATGGTTGGAAGTGCCACTTTTTTCATGATATAGGCATAGAGATTGGAAAATGCCTTTTGTGTGGCCGGCTCGTCCCGGTCCGCCCTGGTGGCAAGGACAACCTTATTGCCCTCCTGGTATTTTCGCAGCATCTGCAGAATCAATTCGGAAGGTTCCTGCAGGTCAGCAGCCTTTCGAACAGCGCAGTCACCGGTGCATTTGCTCAGACCGGCAAGAATTGCTGCATGTTCTCCGAAATTACGGGAGAGCCGCAGCAACAGGATACGGGGGTCCAGCCGAGCAAGCTCCTGCATGATAGCGTAGGAATTGTCTTTGGAACCGTCGTCTACAAAGATGATTTCATAATCTGTGTCAAGATGTGCCAGAACTTTTTCGCGTATATCGTTATAAAGAGGAAGCAGATTATCCTGATTGAAATAAACGGGTATAATAATTGATAGCTTTAACATGTGATAAACTCCTTTTGTAATATAATAAAGCAATGTCGAAAAATATTCTTTTAATATTTCCTTAATTTTCACCCATCGCAAAAAAAGTGATGTATAATAGCACAGGTTTGGTTCCAACACTTATCACAAAGAAAGGTTTAAAAAAGGAAGTTTCAGATGGTTCATTCAGACAAAATAAACACCAAAGCTAAATTCTGCTATCTAGGGGCATTTTTTCTGCTACTTTTACTCTGGGCGATGATTCAGCCTAAAGATAGTGTGCCTGATGAGAAGATGAAGTATGACATCTGCAATTATATTTTTTTGCATGGAAAGCTGCCAAATGGCGGTGATCCCGCAATACGCAATCCAGTGTGGGGGATTTCTTATGGATTTACGCCCATCCTCGCTTATATGATAAGTGCAATCTTTATGAAAATAATCGCGTTGTTTACACACTCAGTAGTGTCATTTTATCTTGCGGCACGTCTTACGAGTGTACTGTGCATGACCGGAATGGCATATTTTGTTATAAAGATCGCCGAAAGGGTATTTGAACAGACGAAACACAGGTGGCTGTTCATCGTTGGAATTACAATGCTGCCGCAGGTGATATTTCTCGGCAGTTATATCAATAATGATTCATTGGCACTGTTTTCCATCGCCATGATCCTGTATGCATGGCTGCGCGGCATTCAGGATGGATGGAAGATGGGAAACTGTATTCTGCTGGGAGGTGCCATTGGAATCTGTGCACTTTCCTATTACAATGCCTATGGATATCTGCTGACCAGTGTATTTGTCTATTTTATCAGTGCAAGAAAGCAGGAAATGTTTGCGGAACACAGAGGAGTGATCTGGAAGAGAGCATTTCTGATTACCGCTGTTGCACTTCTGATTGCGGGCTGGTGGTTTGTAAGAAGTGCGATTCTGTATGATGGAGATTTTCTGGGACTGCGGACATCAAATTCCTATGCACAGCAATATGCGATGGATGGATATAAGCCATCCAATATTGCCAATCCGCTGCATACCGGTGAATCATTGTTCCATATGCTGTTTGTGAAAAGCTGGATATTGTCAACGGTTGTGAGCTTTATCGCAACATTTGGCCAGGCGGACATCCGCCTGCCACTGATGCTGTATCTGCCATATGGACTGCTGATTCTCGCAGGGCTTTGGGGACTCTTTGACGTGCGGCGTTCCAGAAGTCTGACACTGCTTTGGAAAGAGAAAAGAACGGCGATTTTGGTGGAATGGGTATTTGTGGTCAATATCATGATCTCAATTGGATTGAGCATCTACTATTCTTACTGCAATGATTATCAGCCTCAGGGGCGCTATGTGATGCCGATGCTGATTCCGCTTTTTTACTTTCTTTCGAGAGGGCTCTGTACGGTTTTGGATCGATGCAGCAGTCGCCGGATGCAATCGGTCATTTATGTGGTACTGGCGGTATTTTATTTAGCAGTGCCGGTTTATAGTCTGAAATTAATAGCATAATAAGAATTCGAGGAATGAAAAATTGATAGAATTTAATGTACCGACTTTGGTCGGAACGGAAATGAACTATGTAAAAGAAGCAATCGACAGTCATAAAATTTCCGGAGACGGAGCGTTTACGGAAAAGTGCAGCAGCTGGCTGGAGGAGCGTTTTACCAGTAAAAAGGCATTGCTCACCACGTCAGGATCTTCTGCGTTGGAAATGGCCGCCATGCTATGCCGGATTGAACCGGGAGATGAGGTTATTATGCCGTCCTATACGTTTACATCGACGGCGAATGCATTTGTATTGCGTGGTGCCAAAATTGTATTCGTGGATATCCGGCCGGACACGATGAATATCGATGAACGGCTGATCGAGGATGCAATCACGGAGAGAACGAAAGCAATTGTTCCCGTGCACTATGCAGGTGTTGCCTGCGAAATGGATACCATTCTGCAGATTGCCCAAAAACATCATCTGATCGTGGTGGAAGATGCGGCACAGGGTGTCATGGCATCCTACCGCGGGCGGGCATTGGGAACCCTTGGTGACATGGGATGTTACAGCTTTCATGAGACAAAGAATTACAGTATGGGCGAAGGCGGAGCAATTCTGCTTCAGCGACAGGACTGGATCGAAGATGCGGAGATTATCCGGGAAAAGGGAACAGACCGCAGTCGGTTTTTCCGTGGTCAGGTAGATAAATATACCTGGGTAAATTACGGTTCTTCCTATCTCCCAAGTGAGATAAATGCCGCATATCTGTGGGCAGAATTACTGGAAGCAGATAAAATCAATGAAAACAGACTTGCTACATGGAATCTTTATCATAGAGGATTGGAAGAATTAGAGAAGCGGGGAAGAATCAAACGTCCGCATATACCGCAGGAATGTACGCACAATGCACATATGTACTATATAAAAACGGCAGGTCTGAAAGAGCGTACCCAATTGTCTGCCTATCTGAAAGAACGCGGAATACAAAGCGTATTTCACTATATTCCACTTCATACATCGGCTGCCGGCCGGCGTTTCGGCAGATTCCACGGGCAGGATGTCTATACGACATCGGAGAGTGAGCGCCTGTTGCGGCTTCCGCTTTACTACGATATGAGCACGGAGGATGCAGAATTCGTTGTAGCATCTGTCCTGGATTTTTACCGGGAACAGCCCGTGGTAAGAAAGAAGAAAATAGCAATTATCGGAGCGAACAGTTTTCAGAATCCGCTGATTTTAAAAGCCAGAGAGGAAGGCTATGAAACCCATGTATTTGCTTGGGAATCCGGTGATATCGGAGAAAAGACAGCAGATCACTTTTATCCGATCAGCATAGTGGAACAGGATCAGATACTGGAAAAATGCAGACAGATCGGTGTGGATGGAATTACAAGTATAGCCTCCGATCTGGCAACAGTGGCTGTGAATTATGTGGCAGAAAAGATGCATCTTGCGGGAAACTCCATGGAATGTACCCGGAAGGCGACGAATAAATACCGAATGAGGCAGGCGTTTCTGGCAGCAGGCATTCCAACACCGAAGTTCGCGGTAATAGAAAAAGAAGCCGATATTGATCTGCTGGAGAATTTTTCATTTCCGCTGATCGTCAAACCGACCGATCGTTCCGGCAGCCGTGCAATTCATAAGGTCGAGCGGAGAGAAGAACTGATACCGGCAATCCGGGCTGCAATGGAGGTTTCTTTTGAGAAGAGAGCAATTGCAGAAGAATACATAGCAGGAGAGGAATTCAGCATGGAAGGAATCTCCTGGCATGGAAAGCATGAATTCCTGACGATTACCAGAAAATCCACAACGGGTGCACCGGATTATATCGAAACCGGGCACATTGAACCGGCGGGTGTATCACAGGAGATGACTGGTCAGATTCAGGATATGCTCACAAAGGCACTGGATGCACTCGGCGTAACGGACAGTGCAACCCATTCGGAATTTAAAATCACACCGGAGGGAAAGATACGTATTATAGAAATCGGTGCCAGAATGGGCGGAGACTGCATCGGGTCTCATTTGGTTCAACTCTCTACGGGCTACGATTATCTGAAAATGGTGCTGGATGTGGCACTTGGGCACAAGCCGATGCTGGAGAAAGTACGCAGACCGCAGAATGCGCTGATCCGTTTTATCATGAAAGAAGAGAATGTGAAAGAATGGGAACGCCTGTGCGCGGAACATCCCGAACTGATCTGTGAGGTCAGTCCGATCGAACAGCCGGGCGGGCACAAAATCGAGGATAGTTCTACAAGATACGGTTACTATATACTGGCATGCGAAAAGAAGGATGATATCAGGTGGCTGCTACATGACTATGAACAATACGAAGTATAATCTCGTAAAAAGAATCGTAATCCTGCAAGTGATTATCGCAATTTACTGCTGTTCCACGGTTGTGGCAAAATTTGCCTCAGCGGAGGATTTTTTCAGTCTGCGCTTTTTCTTTCTCTATGGAATAGAAATAGCCATACTCGGTGTTTATGCGATTCTCTGGCAGCAGATCATCAAGCATTTTCCAATTACCGTTGCATATGCCAACCGGGCGGTTGGACTGCTCTGGTCTGTCGTATTTGCACTCGTGATTTTTCGGGAATCAGTTACCGTCAAAAATATAATAGGAGTGATCATTGTTATGGCAGGCACGATGATCGTAAACAGTGAAGATGAGTGATTCGGTTTGGATTCTGGTATTATCTGTTTTTATTGCATCCTGTTCGCAGATAATCCTAAAGTCCAGTGCAGGACAGGAACATGAGAATATGCTCAAAGAGTATCTGAATGTCCGCGTGGTCACGGGCTATGGAATGATGGTGTTATCCACGATTCTCACAATTATTGCATTTCGCGGTCTCGAGTATAAATATGGACCGGTTATAGAATCTCTTGGTTATGTTTTTGTCATGGTGCTGGGGAATCTATTTTTAAAAGAAAAAATCACAAAAAAGAAATTGGCGGGAAATGCACTGATTCTGCTTGGCATCTTTATTTTTAATCTATAGTCTGCTATAATGGAGAGACTATTTGCTACATGCAGAAACAGGAAGGCATAGATAGAAAGATATGAAGAAAAAAATAGTATTGATCATGCTGGCAGCCCTGCTTGGGCTGGCCGGCTGCGGAAATAAGGAAAGACAGGAGAATCAGGAGGCATACCGTCAGATTGGACTCAACTGCATGGCAGACGAAGATTATGCGGGTGCCATTGAAGCATTTGACAGTGCGCTTGGTCAGTCTCTTGCAACCATCGATGAGGAAGAACTGGATATCTGCTATTATAAGGCGGAGGCACAGTACAAAGCCGGAAAAACGGATGATGCGATTGAAACCTATACCGATCTGCTGGCATACGACAAAAAGAATTCAGATGCGTATTATCTGAGAGGAAGCCTGTATCTGGTACAGGGGGAGAAAAAACAAGCCCTCAAAGATTTTGCGTCTGCGGTAAAATATGATTCCGATAATTATGAACTGTATGCGGAGATTTCACAGCAGCTTTCGGACAATGATGAGAAGGACAAGGCTTCCGATTATCTGAAACAGGCACTTGACATATCCGGAAAGAGTGCGGAGGACTATACCTGGCGCGGACGTATCTATCTGATGACGGAAGACTATGATAAGGCAAAGGAACAGCTGGAAAAGGCGATAGACAAAGACAGTGAGGATGCACAGCTTTATATGGGGCAGCTTTATGAAGCCCAGGGCGATGACGACAAGGCGGAGGGGTGCTATGAAAGTTATGTAAAGAACAATGCCGATAATCCGGAAGTGCTTGAGAGTCTTGCACTGCTTGCGATGGACAAGGAGAATTATGACAAAGCGATTTCTTATCTGGAAATGGCGTTGAAGATAAAAGATCCCGAAAATGAACAGTCTTTGAAGCAGAACCTGATTCTGGCATACGAATATTCCGGTGACTTTGCATCGGCAAAAAAAGAGATGGAAAGTTATCTGAAAGATTATCCGAAAGATGAAAAAGCACAGCGGGAATACGAATTTTTACAGACGCGTTCCTAAGAAGCAGTTTGTACAGATTTACCGGAGAACAGGATAGAAAAATACAATATGGGAAAAAATAAATATGAAATGATCGTACTGGATCTGGACGGTACATTGACCAATTCCAGAAAAGAAATTACACCGAAAACCAGAGAGGTGCTTATGCGGATACAAAGTGCGGGGAAGAAGGTCGTACTTGCATCGGGGCGCCCGACACCGGGTATCGTAAAGCTTGCGGATGAACTTCAGCTGGATCGCTTCGGCGGATATATCCTGGCATTTAACGGTGGAAGGATTATCCAGTACAGCACAGGTGAAGTAATCTATAACCGGACAGTTCCGATGGAACTTGTGCCGGATATCTATCGGGCAGCAGTCGGGGAACAGGTGGGAATTTTGACCTATACGGAAAGTGAGATCATTCTCGGAAACGGCGTCGATGAATACATCGAGCTCGAGTCAAAAATCAATGGGATACCGACGCGGGAAGTGGAAGATTTTGTGGGATTTGTAAACTATCCCGTGAATAAATTCCTGCTTACCGGAGAACCGGACAAGATTCTCCACACTCAGGGTGTCATGCGGGAAAAGTTCGGCTGGGAACTGAATATCTTCCGTTCTGAACCTTTTTTCCTTGAGATGATGCCGCAATCGATCGATAAGGCATTTTCACTGGAAAGACTGCTGGAATATCTTGGCATGGACCGCACACAGATGATATGCTGCGGGGACGGCTTTAACGACAAGTCGATGATTGATTTTGCAGGGCTCGGTGTCGCCATGGCCAATGCGCAGCCTGAGGTGAAGGCCGTGGCCGATTATATCACGGCATCCAACGATGAAGATGGGATTGTACAGGTAGTAACAGAATTTATGTTGTAAGCATGGATATAGAAGAAAAAAGGATGTGACAGATGGCAGAAGTATATGAAATAGAGGAGCTCACAGAAAATGTGATACTGGTTGGTGTCAGTGAACAGGATGGGGATGATACACTGGATTCTCTGAGCGAGCTGGAAGAACTCGTGAAAACTGCAGGTGCGAGAGCAGTCGGCACGATCATTCAGAACAGACAGCTGATACATCCGGGAACCTATGTGGGAACCGGCAAGGTGGAAGAAATCCGTCAGATGCTGCTTGAACGGGATGCAACGGGAATTGTCTGTGATGACGAGCTTTCTCCGGCACAGCTGAAAAATCTCGAGGATCTGCTTCAGACGAAGGTAATGGACCGGACGCTGCTCATTCTGGATATATTTGCGGCAAGGGCTTCTACCAGTGAGGGAAAGATTCAGGTGGAACTGGCGCAGCTGAAATACCGCCTGACGCGTCTGACCGGGCTCGGCCGTTCCATGTCCAGGCTCGGAGGCGGGATCGGAACAAGAGGTCCCGGTGAAAAAAAGCTTGAGGTGGATCGAAGACTGATTAATAATCGTATCGCCCAGCTCAACCGGGAGCTGAAGGAGGTCAGAAGGCATCGTGAGATTACACGCAGTCAGCGTAACCGGAACCGAATTCCGGTGGCTGCGATTGTCGGCTATACAAATGCCGGTAAATCAACACTTTTAAATCATCTGACCGATGCAGGGGTACTTGAGGAAGATAAACTGTTTGCAACGCTGGACCCGACGACCCGTATGCTGGAACTGGCAGGGCATCAGCAGGTTCTTCTGACCGATACCGTTGGATTCATCCGGAAGCTGCCGCATCATCTGATCGATGCATTCCGCAGTACACTGGAAGAAGCGAAATACGCCGATTTTATTATTCACGTTGTAGATGCCTCGAATCCACAGGCGGAAAAGCAGATGCACATTGTGTATGAGACATTACAGAATCTCGGTGTAACAGGGAAAAAAATTATTACACTTTTCAATAAACAGGATAAGACCGAATCCGGTAACCCGATGCGTGACGGAAGAGCCGATCATACACTCCGTATTTCGGCAAAAACAGGGCAGGGGCTTGAGCAGGTCAAAGAAGCGTTGGCCGAGATGTTAAGGGAGAGTAAAAATTATGTGGAAATGCTGATTTCCTATGAAAAGAGTGCTCTTTTGCAGCAGATTCATACGCAGGGTGAACTGGTGGAAGAGGAGTATCTGCCGGAGGGAACACTTGTAAAGGCATATCTTCCTTCCGAATTATACGGTAAAATCTGCAAAATGCAGAATAATAACTGAAAACGGATGTAATTGACAAAATACTATATCTATGTTGCACAAAACTTTGCAATACTAGATATAGTATTTTTGCGTTGACGCTCCGGGGCTTCTCTGTTACAATGAATATAAAACGGAACAATAGTGTGAACGAGCAGGAAAGGACGGGGGAAATCGATGTTTAAGGTAGTAAAGCGGGATGGAGAAATTGCAGATTTTAATCTGAATAAGATAAAGGATGCGATTGCAAAAGCGTTTGATGCGACCAGTATGGAGTCCAATGATGATATTATCGGACTGCTGGCGCTGCGTGTGACGGCGGATTTTCAGGAAAAACTCAAAAACAGTCAGATTCATGTGGAAGATATTCAGGACAGTGTGGAAACGGTTTTGGAGCAGGCCGGGTATACAGAAGTGGCAAAAGCCTATATTCTGTATCGGAAACAGCGGGAAAAGATGCGCAATCTCAAATCCACGATTCTGGATTATAAAGAGGTCATTAACAGTTACGTGAAAGTAGAGGACTGGCGTGTAAAGGAGAATTCCACCGTCACCTATTCTGTTGGAGGACTGATTTTAAGTAATTCCGGTGCAGTCACAGCGAATTACTGGCTGTCCGAGATATATGACGAAGAGATCGCGGAGGCTCACCGCCATGCGGATCTCCATCTTCATGATCTTTCGATGCTGACCGGATATTGTGCGGGCTGGTCACTGAAACAGCTGATTCAGGAGGGACTGGGCGGCATACCGGGAAAGATTACCTCGTCACCGGCGAAACATCTATCCGTACTCTGCAACCAGATGGTCAATTTTCTTGGTATCATGCAGAATGAATGGGCAGGAGCACAGGCATTTTCTTCCTTTGACACGTATCTTGCTCCGTTTGTAAAGACGGATCAACTGACTTATCCGGAAGTGAAAAAGTGCATTGAATCCTTTGTATACGGTGTGAATACACCAAGCCGCTGGGGAACGCAGGCGCCATTTTCCAACATCACACTGGACTGGACTGTTCCGAATGATCTGGCGGAACTTCCGGCCATCGTAGGCGGAAAGGAAATGGATTTCAAATACAGGGACTGTAAAGAAGAGATGGACATGGTAAACAAGGCTTTTCTTGAGACCATGATTGACGGAGACGCAAACGGACGCGGGTTTCAGTATCCGATTCCGACCTATTCCATTACGCGGGATTTTGACTGGTCAGATACAGAGAATAATCGTCTCTTGTTTGAGATGACTGCAAAATACGGAACACCGTATTTTTCCAATTACATAAACAGTGATATGCAGCCAAGCGATGTACGTTCTATGTGCTGCAGGCTTCGGCTGGATCTGCGGGAGCTTCGGAAAAAATCAGGAGGATACTTCGGTTCAGGAGAAAGTACGGGTTCAGTCGGTGTCGTAACTATAAATATGCCGCGTATAGCATATCAGGCTGCCGATGAGGGGGATTTCTATAAACGGCTGGATAAGATGATGGATATAGCAGCCAGATCCTTAAAAATAAAGCGGGGCGTTATAACAAAGCTTTTGAATGAGGGACTTTACCCGTATACGAAACGCTATCTCGGAGGTTTTGACAATCACTTTTCCACAATCGGTCTGATTGGAATGAACGAAGTCGGTTTAAATGCAAACTGGCTGGGAAAAGACCTTACGCATGTGCAGACGCAGCAGTTTACAAAGGATGTGCTGAATCATATGCGGGAACGTCTGTCCGACTATCAGGAGCAGTATGGAGATTTATATAATCTGGAGGCAACTCCGGCAGAATCTACGACCTACCGTCTGGCTAAGCATGATAAAAAACAGTTTCCGGATATTATCTGCGCCGGTTATGAGGGAGATACGCCGTACTATACGAACAGTTCCCATCTGCCGGTGGAATATACCTCGGACATCTTCGATGCACTGGATATTCAGGATGAACTGCAGACATTATATACATCCGGTACGGTATTTCATGCATTTCTGGGAGAAAAGCTTCCGGACTGGCAGTCAGCTGCAAGTCTGATTCGCAAAATTGCTGAAAATTACAAGCTGCCGTACTACACGTTATCACCGACTTATTCCATCTGTAAGGAACACGGCTATATCGCAGGAGAGCATTTTGAATGTCCGACCTGCGGAGCAAAGGCGGAGGTCTACAGCAGGATTACCGGATACTATCGCCCGGTTCAGAACTGGAATGACGGAAAGCTTCAGGAATACAAAAACAGAACGTTATATGACGTCGAACATTCTGTTTTAAAAAACGTGTCCGCCAGTCTCGTGACGATTAAAGGGAATGACGTAAAAATTGAGCCACAGCAGGGAATCAAATATCTGTTTACGACGAAGACCTGCCCGAACTGTGCAGTGGCAAAAGAGATGTTAAAACGCGCAAAAGAAGACTATGTCCTGATTGATGCGGAAGAAAATGTGGAACTTGTGAAAAAATACGGTGTGATGCAGGCGCCGACGCTGGTTGTAGTCCAGAAAGGCGGTTCACAGAAATATGTCAACGCATCTGATATCCAAAAATATGTCCATGAGAAACAATCCATGAGAGACAGTAAAATGTAGGAAATCAAATACAGTTACACAAAGGGCAGAGCCGGCAAAGAGCTCTGCCTTTTTCTGTATAAAAAGAATTTTTTCGGATACTCAGAAAACGCTGCATGAAAAAATGCGCAATCTTTGTTCCGTAAAGCGGTTGCTACGATACTTTCAGTATGATAATATAATTCTATATGTAAATTTTTCATGATCACTGGAACGGCAGATAATGCCGATCAGAAAAAGAGGAATATGGAAATGACAATTTTAATCAAAAATGGACGCGTGATAGATCCTGCGACGGATACCGACGAAATAATGGATCTGTTCATTCGGGATGGCCGCATTGCAAAAAGAGAAAAAAACTGTGAAGAAGCAGCTGACCAGATGGTTGATGCAGCCGGCTGCTTTGTCATGCCGGGCTTGATTGACCTGCATGTACATCTTCGTGATCCGGGTTTTACCGACCGGGAGACGATTGAATCCGGCGCACGGGCGGCAGCACGTGGAGGGTACACCACCGTGCTTGCTATGCCAAATACCAGACCGGCGGCAGATCATCCGGAGGTCATTCAATATGTGCACCGGAAAGCGGCAGATCTTGCACTGATCAATGTATTGCAGGTTGGTGCCATTACGAAGGAACAAAAAGGGGACGAGCTGGCAGATATCGAAGGCATGATACAGGAAGGAATACCTGCAATCAGCGAGGACGGAAAATCGGTCATGGATGCAAAGCTGCTGCATGATGCCATGGTGATTGCAGCAAGGCATCGGATTCCCGTATTGTCCCATTGCGAAGATATCAATCTGGTCAATGGAGGCTGCGTGAATGCGGATGCACATACCAGAGAAATGGGATTACGGGGAATTGCAAATGCCGTGGAGGATGTGATTGCGGCAAGAGACATCATTCTGGCAGGAGATACGGGAGTGCATCTGCATCTTTGCCATTGTTCGACCAGGGACAGTGTGGCTATGGTGAAGCATGCAAAAGAAGACGGCATATCCGTATCGGCGGAAGTTTGCCCGCATCATTTTACTCTGACCTCGGAAGATATCATACCGGGTGATACGAATTACAAAATGAATCCACCGCTCCGAACAAGGGAAGATGTGGAAGCACTGAAACAGGGGCTGCGGGATGGGATTATGGAAGTGATCGCAACCGATCATGCACCGCATACGGAAGAGAGCAAGAATGCGACAATGGAGAAAGCACCGTTTGGAATTGTCGGACTTGAGACAGCAGCGGCCCTGACTTATACGGAACTGGTACTCGGAGGTTATCTGACGCCGATGCAGATGGCGGAGAAAATGAGCTGTAACCCGGCAAAAGTAATCGGTCTGGATAAAGGAAGTCTGGAAGAAGGAAAAGCCGCTGATATTGTGGTTTTTGATCCATCCAGAGAATACCGGATCGATAAGAGTAAATTCTGGTCCATGTCGAAAAATACGCCATTTGACGGAAGAAATGTGAGTGGAGAAGTCCGCATGACGATCGCGGGCGGTAAAGTCGTATATGACAGTCAGGACCAATCTTAGAGTTTCGTGCTGAATGATATGAGATAATGAATGTTGCCCAGATAATGCAGGATAGGACAATATGATAGATACCAGATATTGATACAGATGAATGGAAGAGAAAGGGAAGCGCATGATTAACAAATTAGTGGAAAAAATTAAAAAAACAAATGCACCGATTGTAGTCGGATTAGACCCGATGCTGTCTTATGTACCGGAGCATATTTTGAAAAAAGCATTCGCAGAATACGGAGAGACTTTAGAAGGAGCGTCAGAAGCAATCTGGCAGTATAACAAAGCCATTGTTGACAGTACGTATGATTTGATTCCGGCAGTAAAGCCTCAGATTGCGATGTATGAACAGTTTGGAATCGAAGGATTGAAAGCCTTTCAGAAGACCGTGGACTACTGTCATGAAAAAGACCTCATTGTAATCGGAGATGTCAAACGTGGGGATATTGGGTCCACGTCCGAGGCATATGCAGTCGGGCATCTGGGAAAAGTGCAGGTTGGAGGCAACGTGTTTACCGCTTTTAACGAGGATTTTGCGACGGTAAATCCATATCTGGGTTCTGACGGAATCAAGCCTTTTGTAGACGTGTGCAAGAAAGAGAAAAAGGGATTATTTATCCTGGTAAAGACAAGCAATCCGTCCAGCGGAGAATTTCAGGACAGGCTGATCGACGGGAAGCCGCTCTATGAATATGTCGGAAGTAAGGTAGCTGAATGGGGAGAAGACCATATGGGCGATTCCTACAGCTATATCGGAGCCGTTGTCGGAGCAACGTATCCGGAAATGGGGAAAGCACTCCGCAAAGTGATGCCAAAGAGCTTCATTTTAGTACCTGGCTATGGAGCACAGGGAGGAAAAGGTGCGGATCTGGTGCATTACTTCAATGAAGACGGACTCGGTGCCATTGTGAATTCCTCCAGAGGAATCATTGCCGCATACAAGCAGGAGCAGTATGCACAGTTTGGTGCAGAGAATTTTGCAGATGCATCCAGACAGGCAGTTCTCGACATGATCGCAGATATCGACGGTGCACTGCAGGCCGTAAAATAGGAGGGAGACATGGCAGAAAAGTATAAAGAACAGGCAATTATCATCCGGCAGGAGGAAATTGCAGATGATATTTACAGTATTTGGCTTCGTACCGAATCTGTTGCAGGAGCCGCAAAGGCCGGTCAGTTTATTTCCATCTACTGCACGGACGGAAGCAGGATTCTGCCAAGACCGATCAGTATCTGCGAAATAGACCGGGAGGACGGGGCAATCAGAATCGTATATCGTGTGGCGGGAGACGGCACAAAGGAATTTTCCAAAATGCATACGGGAGATCAGCTTGAAATTGTCGGGCCTTTGGGAAACGGTTTCCCGAGAAAAAGTCAGAAGGCTTTTCTGATCGGAGGTGGAATCGGTATTCCGCCTATGCTCCAGCTGGCAAAGGAACTGGACTGTGAGAAGCAGATTGTACTTGGATTTCGGGATGAGATGTTTCTGCTGGAAGAATTTCATGAACAGGGCAGCGTGTATATTGCAACGGAAGACGGAAGTGCCGGAACAGAGGGGAATGTATTGGATGCCATCCGTGAAAACGGACTGACGGCAGACATCATCTACGCCTGTGGCCCGACTCCGATGCTGCGGGCAATAAAAGAATATGCGGACAAGCATGATATCGAGTGCTGGATTTCCATGGAGGAACGGATGGCCTGCGGTATCGGTGCATGTCTTGCCTGTGTCTGCCAATCCAAAAATAAAGATGAGCACAGTAACGTAAATAACAAAAGAATCTGTAAGGAAGGTCCTGTATTTCTGGCACGGGAGGTGGAGTTCTGATGAATACGAAAGTAACGATTGCCGGTGTAACATTTCAAAACCCAATTATGACTGCATCCGGGACATTCGGTTCCGGTGCGGAATATTGTGAATTTGTGGATTTGAGCAGGCTTGGAGCGGTTGTGACAAAAGGTGTTTCCAATGTACCGTGGACAGGCAATCCGACGCCTCGTGTGGCGGAAGTCTACGGGGGAATGCTCAATGCCATCGGTCTTCAGAATCCGGGCATTGACCTGTTTATCGAACGGGATATTCCGTTTTTAAAGCATTATGATACCAAGATCATTGTGAATGTCTGTGGAAAAACAACCGAAGATTACTGTGAAGTCGTGGAAAAACTTGCGGATCAGAAAATCGATATGATGGAGATCAATATTTCCTGCCCAAATGTAAAAGAGGGGGGGATTGCTTTCGGTCAGGATCCAAAAGCGGTAGAGGCGATCACAAGAGAGATTAAGAAATATGCGAAGCAGCCGGTTATCATGAAGCTGAGTCCGAATGTAACAGATATTTCTGTCATGGCAAAAGCGGCGGAAGCAGGTGGTGCCGATGCACTCTCTCTGATCAATACCCTGACAGGGATGAAAATAGATATCCACAGGCAGAAATTTGCCCTTGCTAATAAGACAGGCGGCATGTCAGGTCCTGCAGTTCATCCGATTGCGGTCCGCATGGTGTACCAGGCGGCACAGGCCGTGCAAATACCGATCATCGGAATGGGTGGTGTCATGCAGGCGGAGGATGCAATCGAACTGATGCTTGCAGGAGCGTCTGCGGTATCGGTCGGAACAGCAAATTTCAGCAATCCGACAGCTACACTGGAGATTCTGGAAGGAATCGAAGAATATATGGGCAGATATGGAATCGAAGATATTTTGGAGCTGATTGGAGCTGTCCACGAATAGGAGACGAAAAATCAGGAAAGCTGTTTTTCACTCTCTGCAAATGGTATTTCATCCCATTTTGGTTCTGCGCCCCGCAGATAGGAAATAACGGCTGCGATGATACTGAACACGAAGGAGATTGTAAATGCCATCCGAAGACCTGCCATAAACTGTCCGACGGCAATTCCTTTTGAGCCGACCTGTGTCCCGATAAACAATGCCTGCATCGCTTTTGGAGAAATACTGGAAGAGATGATTGCCATGGAGATCGCAATACTGAGTACACTGCCGGCATTGTTTGCCATGGTTCTCACACCGGCAGCAATTCCGCGTTTGTCGGCAGGAACAAGACTCATGATGGAAGAAGTGTTCGGAGAAAAGAACATACCGGAACCAAATCCCATGATAAACATCCATACGGTTAATTCCAGAATGGAAGTATTTTTTGTGGTAAACATCATTCCGAATAATCCGCCCGCCGAAATCAGCAGTCCGGCTGAGCTTAATACTCTTGCGCCGTATTTGTCACACAGGAAGCCGCTGACAGGTGATACCACCATCATAGATATCGCAAAAGGAGCGAGCAATATTCCGGCTGTGATCGGGTCGATTCCTTTCACACCCTGAAAGAAAAAGATCAAAAGGAAGGTAACTGCTCCTCTTGCGATGCCATTGAGCAGATTGCTGGCATAGGCGAAAGCCAGAACACGGGTCTTAAACAGGCGCAGATCCAGCATCGGTTCGTCCGATCTGTTTTCGATACGAATGAACAGATAGAGAAGAATTACTGCCAGTACCAGAAGACCGATTACGATTCCGTTCTTCCATCCGGAAAATCCGCCCACGGACAGAGCCAGAAGCAGGGAAAGCATGCCAGTCAAAAAGGTAAGAGCTCCTCCAAAATCAAATTTCTGTTTTTTCTTCTCAATTTCCCCTTCTTTTAGCTGAAAGGCGGCCCAGAGTGTACCGGCGATGCCAATCGGGATGTTCATATAGAAAATACTTCTCCAGCCAATGCTGATCAAAAATCCGCCAAGTACCGGCCCGACAATAGAGGCGATACTGATGATCATACTGTTGATGCCCATTGCTTTGCCAAGCTCCTGCTTCGGAAAGGCATCTGCTACGATAGCGGTACTGTTTGCTACCATAAATGAAGCGCCAACTGACTGAATCAGCCGATAGATCAGCAGCTGTACGCCGGTCTGTGAAATGCCGCAGAGCAGGGAAGCCAGTGTAAAAAGGGCAAAGCCGCTGACGTAGAGTTTTTTCCTTCCAACCATATCGGCAATTCTTCCGATCGCAGGAACCAAAATTGTCATACTGAGCATATAGCCCATCAGAACCCAGGTAACGACTGCCATTCCGGCGTTTAGATCTTTCATGATAACAGGGAGAGCAATCATCAGGGTACTTCCGCTCAGCACGGAAAAAAATGCGCCGATGGACGTACAGGAGAGAGCAATCCATTTATATTTTTTCTGTTCCATTTTCCTATCTCCATTTCTTAATTTAAGTAAAATAATCTCGTCTTTTTATAGTTCTTCACACTTGTTTTTCAGCTCCAGCAAAATTTCATGATATCTTTTTTTCACCCTCTGCATGGTTATTTCCTTTTTTTCAATCAGTTGAATTTGGTTTTCAATTGCCTGGATGGAATTCTGGATTGCATCCAGATCTGTTTTTTCACCGGCCGAAATACTCCGAATCACAAATTCCAGCTGAAAGGCATCCTTGATTTCGTTTAAGCTGAATCCAAGACTGTCTTTATAGGATCTGATCCGGGTTATCTTATCGATATCCTCTTCCGAGTATAAACGGTATTGTGATTCTGTCCGCTGGGGCTGGATCAGTTCCATGTCTTCATAGTAACGAATCGCACGTTTGGTCAGACCTGTACGTCTGGCAACTTCTTCAATTCGGTAAAAATTCTCTTCCATATCGCACCTCCAAACAAAAATTATAGGAATCCTTAACCTTTACGTCAAGGTTATAGTTGACGAATTATCTCACTTTCTTCTGTCGAAAACGGTTATTATGAACAAAAAGGAAGAAAATGAACGGTATCATTCTGAATAAGGTCCGGTTAAGAGATAAATCTGGGACGGGGTATTGTACGAGATTTTTTATTCTGTTAAAATCGGATGAGACTGTATGAAAATATGTTTGAAAAAAGAAAAGAGGATTCATTCATGAAAAAAACACTGATTGTGGTAGATATGCAGAATGATTTTATTGACGGCTCCCTGGGGACAAAAGAAGCACAGTGCATTGTGCCAAATGTCAAACGAAAAATTGCAGAATATGAAAACCGCGGCGATGAAATCATTTTCACCAGAGATACGCATACAGCGGATTATCTGAAGACAGCCGAAGGCAAAGAGCTTCCGGTGGAGCATTGCATTTTGGGAACAGAAGGCTGGAAGATTGCAGAAGGGCTGGAAACAGACGGCTGCAGATACATTGATAAACCTACATTCGGCTGGACTCATTGGGATGAACTGAAGCTGGAGCAGATAGAACTGGTAGGGCTCTGCACCGATATCTGCGTTGTATCGAATGCCCTGATTTTAAAGGCAATGTTCCCCGATGCAGATATTACAGTCGATGCCGGCTGCTGTGCCGGAGTTACACCCGCTACGCACAAGGCTGCGCTGGAAACGATGAAAATGTGCCAGATTCATATTGTGGGAGAATGATAGAAGATCGCGGTTACACATCTTTCTGCTCATTGAACATTTTTTGATAAAAAGCCTTTTTGTATTGAGATGGGGTCATGCCCTCCTGTTCCCGGAAGAGTTTCATATAATATTTTTCATCCTGATATCCACAGGAATAAGCAGCCTCTTTCATCGTAATATCATTATTGGCAAGCAGATTCTTAGAACTGTCAATCCGAATCTTATTGATATACTGGATGAGCGTGAGTCCCGTGGAACGATGGAACAGAGCAGACAGATAATCCGGATTATATCCGAATTCTTCCGCAAGCTGAGAGATGGAGATCGCGTTATGATAATTTGCTTTGATCCATTCCATGATTTCTGTCACCTTCGGATGAATCTGTTTCTTCCGATTGGAGTGAAATTCCATGAACTCACGGGTGATCTCCATCGCTAACAGGTTGAGTGCATAATTCATAATCTGACTGGAATATAACATCTCCTGCCGGGATAAATCCAGTAATTGATGAAATAATAAAGGTGCTTTCTGTGTAACGGAAAAATTGCCGTATTCCGGAAGAAGCAGCTGGCAGGTATCGGGGCTGTTTCGCATCGATTCCAGGTTCTGCTCCAGAGAAGCATTGCCGGCGTGAATCCAGGTGGAGTTCTCCATGTAGAAATGGATCCAGAGATAGGACAATCTTCCGGGCGATGCCTGATAGCCAAAATGTTCTTCCTGAGATTTCAGCAATAGATACTGGTTTGGCCCGACTTCATATGGTACGCCGCCCTGAGATAGATACAGTGTTCCTTCGATGACCATGATCAGAACATTAACATCCAAGTTACGTCTATGATGAAGAAAATTTTCATAACTTATAAGATTCCCGCAAGAAATATATTTCAGAGGATGCATTGGATCGGATAGAAAGTAACGCATCTAAGAATTCACCACCTTTTCTCCGCTTCTGTAAGTTGATTGGGAAGCGATTAGATTTATAATTAAGATACATAATAAAGCATGGAAGAAAAAATGTCTATCTTAGAAAGAAAATGATATTTTTTTCAAAATGCGGGAAAAGAGGGAAAAAGATGCTAAAACTGATCGAGTCAAAAAATGTCAAACTGCTGCCAGGTATTTTTCGTGAAAGATACGATCTGAACCGTAATTACCTGCTGCGGCTGAAAAATCAAGGACTGCTTCAGAATTTTTATCTGGAAGCAGCAATTATCCTGCCCGGATTGCAGACGCTTCACGATCCAGACACGGATGAGATTCATTGGGGATGGGAGGCTCCTACCTGTCAGCTGAGAGGGCATTTCCTGGGGCACTGGCTTTCAGCGGCCGCATCCATCTTCGCGTCGGAAAAGGACTATGAACTAAAGGCAAAGCTGGATAAAATCGTGGAGGAGCTTCACAGGTGTCAGGAACGAAATGGCGGAGAATGGGTAGGATCAATTCCGGAGAAGTATTTCGATAAACTCGAAATGTCTCAGAATATCTGGTCACCGCAGTATGTCATGCACAAAACCATTCTCGGATTGATGCACTGTTACATGGATGCCGGGAATGAAACGGCACTTGAGATTCTGGATAACCTGAGTGACTGGTATGTAAATTGGACAGAAAAAATGTTACAGAAGAATCCAGATCTCATTTACAAGGGAGAAGAAGCAGGTATGCTGGAGGTATGGATCACGCTGTTTGAAATTACCGGACAGGAAAAATATCTCGAACTTGCCAAAAGATACAGTAATCCACGTATTTTTCAGGATCTGGAGGAAGGAAAAGATACGCTGACCAATTGTCATGTAAATGCCAGCATTCCATGGTCACATGGAGCGGCAAAACTCTATGAGGTGACTGGCGATGACAAGTGGAGAAAGATTGTGGAAGCATTTTGGAAATGTGCGGTCACAGACCGTGGGGCATACTGCACCGGCGGACAGGGCGCAGGAGAATACTGGACGCAGCCGTTTCAGCTTGGACATTTTCTCAGCGAATCAAATCAGGAGTTTTGTACGGTTTATAATATGGTAAGAACGGCCTCTTATCTCTACAAGTGGACCGGAGATACAGCATATGCAGATTACATTGAGCTCAATCTGTACAATGGGTTTCTGGCGCAGCAAAACAAAGAAACGGGAATGCCTGCGTATTTCCTTCCGCTGAAAGCGGGCGGCAGGAAAAAGTGGGGGACACAGACCCGTGATTTCTGGTGCTGCCATGGTACAATGGTACAGGCACAGACCTTATATAACGCATTGATTTATTACGAAGAAGACAAGCGATTGATTGTAAGTCAGTATATTCCATCGGAATTAAAATGGAACACAGATCAGACTAACGTCGATATCGTACAAAGTGTGAATATGAAATATTACAATGACCTTGCGTTGTTTGATGAAAGAGATGAGAGCCAGATGTCCAGATGGTCACTGAAATTTCAGGTTACCGCAGAAAAAGAGACAGAATTTACGCTTTCTCTGCGTGTCCCGAAGTGGGTGAAGGGGCAGCCGGTCCTGATCATCAATCAGCAGCAGGCAAAAACCTGTGAAATCGTTGATGGATATATCAATCTCTGTCGGAAGTGGAAGGAAGATGAGATCCTGATTTTCTTCCGGGCGGAGCTGGAATTGTGTCCGCTGCCTGACCAGCCGGATACCTGTGCGCTCATGGAAGGACCGATTGTATTGGCCGGTATCTGCGATGGGGAAAGAAAATTATACTGCGACAAAGAAAAAATAGAAGAAGTTCTGATGCCGCAATATGAGCATACTTATGGCGTCTTTCCGTGGAAGCAGGGAAATTATAAAACGCTGTACCAGCCGCAGAATATGAATTTGGTGCCTCTATATGATATTACGGATGAACGGTATACCGTTTATTTTAATATCGCTGATCTCGAAAAAAGCAGCAATTAAGCATTTATGTCCGAACAGATCGGATGCAATCTGAACAGTCCTTTCTACCACCTGCATTTGAGACAATTGTTGTATCAGATGCAGGTGGTGTTTTTGCATTCCGCTGGGAAAGGCATTCTTGCATGGTGGAAGAAAAGTAAAAACTTGCCAAATGGATTGACAGACAAGTTAATTTAAATGGTTATGGGTTGAAAATAGTCACACGGTGATGCTATAATAATTAGCATATCTGTGCTATTTATTATTACCCATCGTATATATGGAATGGTGACGGAATCATTAGATGCAATGATTCATAGAATCATCTTTAAATCTTTCCAGTCATGAATGCACGATACTTTGTTTGCAGTAATGGAATGGCAGCCTCATGGCAAAATGGTATAATAACGGTGTAGTAACTCGTAAAAACAACATTATAAAGGTCTGAAAAATGGCTTAAATAGGGAGAATATTTAAAGATGGAAGCTTACAAAAAAGAGTTTATCGAATTTATGGTAGATTGTGAAGTTTTGAAATTTGGAGACTTTACCTTAAAAAGCGGAAGAAAATCACCGTTTTTCATGAATGCAGGAGCCTATGTAACCGGTGCGCAGCTTGAAAAACTGGGAGAATACTATGCGAAGGCAATCCATGACAATTACGGAACTGATTTTGATGTCCTGTTTGGACCGGCATATAAAGGCATTCCACTTAGCGTAGCAACTACAATTGCATTCAGCAAACTGTATGGAAAAGAAATCCGCTACTGTTCAAACCGGAAAGAGGCCAAGGATCACGGTGACACCGGTATTCTTCTTGGAAGCAAGATTAAGGATGGAGACAGAGTGGTTATAATTGAGGATGTGACAACCTCCGGTAAATCGATTGCCGAGACGTTTCCGATTATTCAGGCACAGGGCGATGTAAAGATCCTCGGTCTTATGGTATCGCTAAACCGCATGGAAAAGGGCCTGGAAACAGACAAGAGTGCTTTGGATGAAATTCAGGACAAATATGGTTTCCCGGCACGCGCCATCGTATCCATGAAAGAAGTGACGGAATGCCTTCATAATATACCGTATGAGGGGAAGATCGTTATTGATGATGCAATAAAAACTGCAATTGACAGATATTATGAGCAATATGGCGCAAATTGATTGAAACAGATGGGGAAGAAAAGGTGAATAACAGGATTAGAAAAATACTCCGTATCCTGGCTTGGATTTTGTTTGGAGTATATTTGATACTATTGCTCTACTTCCTGTTTTTTGCAGAGATAACGGGAAGGACCTATACGGGAAGAACCTATCACTATAATCTTGTACCTTTGAAAGAGATACACAGATTTTTGAAATACCGAAAGGCATTGGGAAACTTTGCGGTATTTTCGAATCTGGCCGGAAATGTGATCGCCTTTGTCCCGTATGGAATGTTGATACCATTGCTTTCACACAAAAGCCGTCATTTCTGGCGGGTAATACTGCTCAGTTTTGATTTCAGCCTGCTGGTAGAGACCGTACAGCTGATATCCAAGGTTGGAAGCTTTGATGTCGATGATTTGATACTGAATACAATCGGCGGCGCAATCGGATTCTGTTGTTTCCTGATTGCAGACTATTTGCGCCGTCGTCTAAGGAGAAAATAGAAATGGCACGTAGAAATCGTGGTGGACATAACTATAAATTTACAGAGAAAACGCATTCTGTCCGCGGAGTGGTGGCAATCATACTTTCCATTCTGTCATTTGCTGCCTGTGGAGTCCTGATTTATCTGTCTTATTCGAACAGAGGGAATGCAGGAATCTATATCGGAAGCGCGGGCATACTTGGCTTTTTTATCTCTGTCATTGCGTTTATCACTGCTGTGATGAGTATCCGGGAACAGGAGACTTTTCGTGTGGTTCCGTATGCATCATTGGGTGTTTCCCTGATATCACTGGCAGTCTGGATCACCATTTATTTAGGAGGAATCGGATGGAACGGTTAGAGAAACAGATTGCGTTTATTCTGGAAATGGATAAGATGAAATCCATCCTGCGTCAGACCTATCTGGCAGATGGGAGCAGAAAGGAAGATGATGCCGAACATTCCTGGCATCTTACCCTGATGGCCTTTCTTCTTGCAGAGTACGCGAATGAACCTGTAGATGTATTAAAGACCATGAAAATGGTTATGCTTCATGATGTGATTGAGATTGATGCAGGGGATACCTATGCCTATGATGAGGCAGGGAATCAGACAAAGCGGATCAGAGAGCTTGCGGCGGCAGAGCGGATTTTTGCAATTCTGCCGGAAGATCAGGGGATGGAATTTCGTGCGCTCTGGGATGAGTTCGAAGCCATGGAAACACCGGAGGCCCGTTTTGCCAATACACTTGATAAGATACAGCCGGTACTGCTGACCAATATGGCAGGCGGCAAGTCCTGGAAGGAGCACGGCGTGAAGCGTGCGCAGATCATGGGACGCAATGCCAGGACGAACGAGGGTTCACAGGAGCTATGGCAGTATGTGAAGATATTGATTGAAGAAAATATCGGGAATGGAAATATTAAGGATGAGTGATGATGGGATATAAGGAGATATTTGCAGCGGAAAACGAAGAAGTAGGAGAACGTCTGGAGCTTGTGACAGAGCGTATCGGGCAGATCGCGTCTGAACATATCGTGCAGGAAAACTATCAGGATTATTTCAACCGGATAGCAGGATTTATTCTGGATACGTATCGGATTTTAAAACAGGAAGAATCCGGTGAGCTGGATAGGCGCTCTATGGAGGAATGTATAGAAACAAATCACAGGCTCTATGCGGATATCGAATCGGAACGGTATGGACAGAGCTATGCTAATCCGGTCTATGCAGTCAAAGTGCTCGGAGAGGAATGCGGCCCTGTATTGTGCATGCTCTATGCGGAGCTTCGTGCGCTGATCTCCTACGCCTTTGAGGGTAGAAAACTAAATTATACGATTCTCTGTGAACTGTTTTCACAGGTATATACCTGCTTCGAAGAGGAGGAGGGCACGACTGCGCAGGAGCTTCAGCAGGTGCTCTACTGGTTTTTCCATGATTACAGTGAGATCTTCTCCGAACAGGGCGTTCGGGAAATGGTGGATCCTTCGAATGATTTCTTTACGGAAATGCTGCTGCATGCAGATTTGACGGATTTACGTTATCTCTATCGTTACGGTGAATACATCAGTGAAGATGAAATCCGGATGGCAGAATATATGAATACCTTTGATGCGGCAGAGATTCAGAAAATGGCAGATACTTATACGGAGGGATACCGCATTGGATTTAAGACGACAGGTAAGGATATCACGATAAAATCCACAGTTTGTGTCCACTACCCGATCGGAATGGAGCGCATGGTACGTGCAGCAGTGAAGAACTTTGCAGAGATTGGCCTGCAATCTACGATATACCGGGATGCCGTCACGTCCTTTGCTAATCGAGGAAATGCAAAGAGAGGCTGTTTTTCCAAATCTCCGAACAGACAGTTTGATTACGATCATAAATCCGACCGAGCCCTGTACCTGGATAAGGCATTTGTGGAACGCCGACTGGAAACACTGCGTACCGCATATGAACACTACAAAGATCTGGCGAAGAGACACGGTGGCCCGGCTGTGATCGAGGTGTTCGGAGAGCCTGCCTTTGAGCCGGAGAACAGGAAAGAAGCGTTGCACTATAACGAAAAGCAGAATCAACTGAATGTATATTACGCATCCATGGCCGGACAGATTACAAATCAGTATATTCCGGGCGAGGAACGCAGTTTTACGATTATCGCATATCCGGTTCCGTCAATCGGAGACCGGTTTGAAGAGATATTTGCAAAAACCGTGGAGCTGAATACCCTGGATTATGTACTTTACCGGGATATGCAGCAGAAGATCATCGATGTACTGGATACCGGTACCCAGGCACATGTGACCGGAAAGGGAAGTAATCAGACCGATCTGACCGTGTCTCTTTATCCGCTGAAGCAGCCGCAGAAAGAAACCATCTTCGAAAACTGTGTGGCGGATGTGAATATTCCGGTCGGAGAGGTATTCACCTCACCGGTATTAAAGGGTACCAATGGAGTGCTCCATGTCTCACAGGTATACCTGAATCAGCTGAAATATATTGATTTAAAGATTACGTTTGCTGACGGAATGATCACCGATTATTCCTGTAAGAATTTTGCCTCGGAAGAGGAGAACCGAAAATATATCTATGAAAATGTACTGATGTACCATGAAGCATTGCCGATGGGTGAATTCGCGATTGGTACAAATACAACGGCATACCGCATGGCGAGGGATTTTTCCATTGCAGATAAACTTCCAATTCTGATTGCCGAAAAGACAGGACCGCATTTTGCAGTCGGTGATACCTGCTATTCTCATGAAGAGGATACGGCAACTTACAATCCGGACGGAAAGGAGATTGTGGCACGGGAGAATGCCATTTCCGCACTGCGCGCAGAGGATATGAGCAAAGCATATTTCAACTGCCACACCGATATCACGATTCCTTACGATGAACTGGACTGTATTACCGTGATAAGGGCAGACGGTTCTACGGCGGATATCATCCGGGACGGACTGTTTGTCGTTGCAGGTACGGAGGAACTGAATCAGCCATTAATTAGTGAAGCTAATAAAAGTGATAATTATTTATAACTTCATTTTCCTGAGAGAACAGTGTATACTATACTCAAAGAAAAGGCAAAGGAGATACGATTATGGCAAAAGTAGGAATCGTTATGGGCAGTGATTCAGATCTGTCTGTAATGGCAAAGGCAGCTGATATTTTGGAGGAATTAGGAATTGAGTATGAGATGACCATTATCTCTGCACATCGTGAACCGGATGTATTCTTTGCATATGCAAAATCTGCAGAGGAAAAGGGAATGAAAGTAATCATTGCCGGAGCAGGAATGGCCGCTCATCTTCCGGGTATGTGTGCAGCCATCTTCCCAATGCCGGTAATCGGTATTCCAATGCATACGACATCTCTTGGCGGACGTGATTCTTTATATTCGATTGTTCAGATGCCGACCGGCATACCGGTGGCAACCGTTGCAATCAACGGAGGCGCCAATGCAGGAATTCTGGCTGCAAAGATTCTCGCAACTTCCGATGCGGATTTACTGCAAAGATTGAAAGATTATTCTGAAAATCTCAAAGATCAAGTTGTCGCAAAAGATCAAAAGCTTCAGGAAGTCGGATACAAGAATTACGCAAAATAAAACTTTGGATCGGTAAAGGTTTGTATGAGACAGCAGAGACTGTTTCCCTCCCCCTTCGGAGATTGCTCAGAGGGGAGATGGGGAAAGTCTCTTTTTTATTCGATAGGAAAGCACCTTGCAATCTTTGTTCCCGCAGGCAAGTGCAGAGTACCCCGATGTGGTTGGCATTGATGATCCTATGAAACAGTGCTATAATGTAAACTATTAACAAATATGGGAGAAAGCATATGGCATTAGAAAAATCATCACATCATCCCTTATATCGTCAGCTGATGGAAGAATTAAAGATGCTGATACATACGGGAGTTTATAAATATGGAGAAAAAATCCCTACAGAACCGGAGCTTGCGAGTCAGTACGATGTCAGCCGGATTACGGTGCGAAGGACGATTGAAGAATTATGTACCCAGGGATATCTGGTAAAGCATCAGGGAAAGGGAACTTTTGTGGAGGCTCCGAAGATCTATCGAAAGGTAGAACAGCAGAGCAATATGAGTTTTACAGATGCCTGTAGAATCAACAAAAGAGAACCGTCTTCCCATGTGCTGTCCTGCGATATCATCCAACCGGAAGACTGGCAGCAGAGTTTCTTTCATTTGGGAGAGGCGGACAGGCTGATTTATATCCAGCGTATCCTATCGGCAGACAGTATTCCTGTAATTAATGAGCATATCTATTTGCCGACTTCCCGGTTTGCGGGATTTGATGCAGGTAAACTGGAGAATGGTTCCTTATTCCGTCTGCTCGAGGAGGAGTATCACGTGAGTGGCTCTGAGAAAAGCCGCAGTACGATCGAGATCGGAACAGCCAGTCAGAATCTTTCGGAGTTGTTGCAGATACTCGTCGGAGAACCGATCATGATACTCAGCAGCTATATGGAAGATGAGCAGGCCAATCCGCTCTATATGAGCAGGGAATTTATCGTAGGCAGCCGTTATATGATATCGATATAGTTTGGATCAGGGGATTTGTTTCCGTGCCGGAAACGGATTTCGATCATAAGATGTTTCAAAAAAGAGGAGAACTCCTTACACAGAGTTTTCTTCTTTTTTTTGTGAAAAGAATACAAAAGGCAGAGAAAAAAACTGGCGATTATCACAAAAAATAAACAATTGCAGAAAGTCTATTGTAATATAACGTTATAAGATGATATAATACGATTCAAGGAGGGAAAGGGATGCAAAACAACAAAAAAACAATGATAATTGCAAATTATTTATATGATGGATGCAGCATGGATGCGCATGCCGGATATCTTTGGATCGAAGGGAACCGCATAGCTGAATGTGGATTTGGAGAGCCGCAGCCGGAGCTGTTAAGCCATGCGGATCAGGTTCTAGAATATGAGAAAGAACTGGTCATGCCGGGAATCACAGATACGCACACGTTTTTTACCGGATATGCGATTTATCATATCGGCGCGGATACGTCAGCAGTTACCGACAATGAGGCAGGCCGCCGGATTTTGAAACAGTATGAGCATGAGAAACTGCCACCCAATGTACTGTTTGGCCATGGTTGGAATCCGAATCTGTGGGATGGGGAATCAGCTGCAAAAATGCTGGAAAAGGAATGGCCGGATAAATCCGTCATTATTTTCAGTGCAGATCGCAGTACCTGCATTTTAAATTCCTCCGCAAGAAAGAGATATCAGTTTACACCGGAGACCTGTTATCCGGAAGCGTATCACCGGATCATGCGGGAATATTTAAATGACAGGGAGTTTATTGAGCGGGAATTTGCAGACTATATGCATAAGATGAATGCCAGAGGTGTAACGAGTGTCAAAGAAATGGGATTTGACGATTACTACGGTTTTACCGATTATTTGAAGGAACTCGAAGCTTCTGACCGGATGACACTGCGAATTTTTTTCATGTCTCAGCCTGTGGGAGCACCGATGGATCTCAATTATGCGAAACGGATGCGAGATACCTTTACCGGTGATAAGGTTCGCTTTTCGGGATTTAACCGAATGACGGACGGAACGATTGCCGATTTCAGAGGAGATTTAAAGCAGCCATATGAGGAAAAGGATTTCTGCTGCGGTATTTCCATTGATTACGAAGGGATAGAGCAGGAGGTTCTTGCGGCTGATCGGGAAGGATTCCGTTATTCGCTCCATGCACAGGGAGATGCAGCCGTTGGTAAAGTACTTGCAATCTATGATAAGTGCAGGAAAACAGATAGAAGGCTTGTCAACCGGCATGCAATAACAGATATGGAATTTACCGATCCCAAAGACCTGAAGAAAATGGGGGAACTCGGTGTCACAGCCGAACTCTATTTCCAGATCATGTCTCTGGATACGGGAGAAGTGATAAAAGACAATATTCAAAAAACAATCGGAAAGGAGAGAGGAAGATATTACTGGAACAGAAGAAAGATGGCAGACGAGGGCGTTAATTTAAGCGGAGCGACGGATCTTCCGCTGCTGTTTACCAGTTTGCCGGAATCCATTTATTATTCCTGCGGAGGATATCTGAATGGACAGGTGGAACCGTTCCAGCAGGAAAATACGATTACCGTTTGGGAGATGCTGCAGGCATGGACCATCGGAGGACAGCGGAATCTTGGAATGGAGGACAGACTTGGGACACTGGAAAAAGGAAAGCTCGCAGATATTACCGTATTTGACCGTAATCTGTTGAAGACAGAACGAAAAGAAGTAAGAGAAGCAAAAGTTGTACTGACTATGGTGGATGGGGAAGTTGTTTATCAACAATGAGATTTGAGCAAAAACAGTGAATGTAGATGAGAGAGGAAAAAACAATGGAAGAGAAAACAACAAAAAAACACAGGATGCATATGCCGCATGCATATACCATGTTATTCATACTGATTGTTTTTGTGGCGGTTTTGACGTGGATTCTGCCGAGCGGAGAATTTGAGCGTACGACGATCAGTACGGCAGCCGGCGACCGAAGCGTTGCAGTAGCAGGAACTTATCAGGCCGTACCGAAAGTGGATGCGGACGGCAACAGTCTGCGCCAGGGAATCGCACAGATTCTGATGGCACCGGGAAAAGGAATTCAGGCAGCAATTGAAGTTATCGCATTTGTTCTTATCATTGGTGGTGTATTCCAGATCATGGCAAAGACAAACGCTTTGAATCTGGGTATTCGCAGAATCGTAAAGAAGCTTGGCAGGAAAGAGATCATGATTATACCGATCCTGATGGTTCTGTTCGGGCTCGGCGGAACGACTTATGGTATGTCAGATGAGCTGGTGCCGTTTTATCTGCTGCTGATGCCGGTCATGTTTGCGATGGGATACGACTCCATGACCACCTTTATGGTCGTATTCGTAGGTGCATCTACCGGGTATGCGGCATCGACGATCAATCCGTTTAATGTGCTGATTGCACAGGGAATTGCCGGAATACACGGAAATCCGCAGCTGATTTTCCGTATGGTTCAGTGGGTAGTCATGATGGCTGTTGTGATCAGTTTTGTCACGATCCGGGCATTAAAGGTGCGGAAAAACCCGGAGAGTTCCATTACCTTTCAGGAAGATTTGGCAAAACGAAAAGAATTTGAAATTCAGAATATGGACAGCGACGATTTTAATCTGCGACATAAGGTGGTACTTGGTATTTTCATCGTCGGAATGATTACGGTCATTGTGGGACTGCTTAAATATGGCTGGTATATGAATGAACTGTCCATGTGCTTTTTGGGAATGGGAATCCTGATGGGAATTGCCGGTGGCATGAGGGAAAAAGAAATCGCGGAAGAATTTGTAATCGGTGTCAAGGATATCGTCTTTGCAGCCGTACTGATCGGATTATGCAGTGGTATCCTGGTTGTTGCACAGGACGGAAAAATCATCGATACGGTATTGAATACACTTTCAAATGCCGTAGCAGGTACCGGAAACGCAGCATTTGTAGGTGTCATGTATGTCGTACAGTCGATCCTGACCTTCCTGGTACCATCCTCCTCCGGTCTCGCAGCACTTACAACACCCGTTATGTCTTCGCTGTGCGACCTTCATGGGGTGAATCCGGAAGCATCTGTAACGGTATTACAATATGCGAATCAGCTGACCAATATGATGAGTCCGGTAGCCGGAACAACGGTGGCGGGACTGGCAGTCTGCAGAATTTCCTTTGGAAAGTGGTGGAAAACATTCTGGAAGCTGTTTGTAGTGCTGACTATCATCGCATTGGTATTCTGTACGATTTCCGCAGGAATGTAAATAAAATGACTCGAAAAACGATCACAGGAAAATAAAGGAGTAAAAAATGAACAGACCAGAAGAATTAGTAAAAAAAATAGTAGAAGAAAAAGGAAGCATTCGCGATGTGTTTTTTGCAGCATGTGGAGGCTCGTTAGTAGATCTGTATCCGGGATATTATTTCGTGAATGCGGAATCGGAGACCATGCATGCACACTGGTTGACCGCAAAAGAACTGGTCGTAACACCGTCTAGATTTTTGAACAGACAGGCACTGGTGATTCTCTGCTCACATGGGGGAAACACGAATGAGACGGTTACGGCAGCCAGACTTGCAATCGAAAAAGGTGCCAGTGTTATCACTATGACACACAATGCCCAGTCCATCTGTGCGGGTGAAGAGATGAATCCGGTCGTATACGACTGGTCTGACAGTACCGATGAAAAGGAACGGCCGCAGGGAATCGTCATGCGGATTTTAAATGAACTGCTGCATGCACAGGAAGCTTCTTATACCAAATACGAAGCGGTGAAGGAAGGCCTGGAAAAAGCGGACGGGATTGTCCGGACGGCAGTCAAAAAGGTACAGAACCGCACCTGGTTATTTGCAGAAGCCTATGCGGACGAACCGTTCTTATATATCATGGCTTCCGGTGCATCTTATTCGCAGGCATATGGATTTTCCATCTGCTCGTTACAGGAAATGCAGTGGATGGATTGCTGTTATCTGCACACAGGCGAATATTTCCACGGACCGTTCGAATGTACGGATGCCGATCACCTGTATATCCTTCTTATGGGAACAGGAACCGCACGTACCATGGACGAAAGGGCACAGAATTTTCTGCAAAAATATGGAAAGAAATATGAAGTCATTGATGCGCAGGAGCTTGGAATTACAGAAATTGATGCAAGCGTCTCGGAATATTTCTGCCCAATGCTGTTTTATGCGATGAGTGTGGCTTACAGAACGGCATTACAGAATAAACGTCAGCATCCGCTCGATATGAGAAGATACATGGGTGTTGTGGAATATTAACAGGAGGGAAAAAGAATGTCTGAGTATCAGGTGAATATATTGGGATTTGGTGACAATGTGGTAGATCAGTATGAGCATATCAAAACGATGTATCCGGGAGGAAACTGTGTGAATCTTTGTGCTTATGCAACCATGTTTGGGGCAGAGAAATCTGCCTATATGGGATATTTCGGAAGCGACCGGAATGCGGAATACGTGATTTCGGTATTAAATAAGCTCGGAATCGAAACAGTCAAATGCAGGCAGTTAGAAGGAGAAAACGGATGGGCAAGAGTCACACTTGTAGACGGAGACCGTACCTTCCTGGGCTGCAATGAAGGCGGCGTGCGCGGCGAACATCCGTATGTCTTAGACCGCTTTGACCTGGAATATATCCGGCAGTTTGATCTGGTACACACCGGAAACTACTGCTTTACGGAAAAGGAGCTGTATAAGATAAAAGAAGCGGGTATTCCGATCTCTTTTGATTTCTCGGATGATTCTACTGATGAATATTATAAACGAATCGTACCATTTGTGGATTATGCGTTCTGTTCCTTTGACGGAACCGGGGAAGAGGCAAAAGAGCATCTGAAAAAAATTGTTTCTTACGGAGCGAAGCTGGCAACGGCTTCGCGTGGTGCCAAGGGCTGTATTTTATATGACGGAAAAGAATTTTATATGCAGCCGGCTGCTCCGCTGGAGAAAGTGGTAGATACGATGGGTGCGGGCGATTCTCTGATCACTGCTTTTCTGATCGGTTATACGGATCGGATGAAAAAGAATATGGAACAATCTGCTGCAATCCGTGAGAGCCTGGAGGCGGCAGCAGGCTTCGCCGCAAGAATCTGCAGCTACGAAGGAGCTTTTGGATACGGCACGCATTATGAATAAAAGACGGAAGGGATAAAACGTTATGATCTATCAGGGAAATGCCTTGGAATATATTTATGACACACCGGAAATCCTGAAACGGATTTTAGCAGAGCGGAATCAGATTCTGAACCGGGCGCTGGAACTGCTGAAAGGAAAAAACATAGCGGATATTTATCTTACCGGGTCCGGTTCCTCTTATCATAGCGCAGTCGCTGCAAGAAAATTCATGCAGAAGGTATTGGGTATACGGGTACATGCCGTATACCCTGTTCCCTTTTTGGAAGAGCTGGATTATCTTGAAAAAGATGCTATCATCGTAAGTATTTCGCAGCAGGGAACCAGTGTGGCAAGTATTCAGATTTTAGAAGAGGCAGTAAAACGCGGCTTTGCCACAATAGCGGTAACGGGGGAATACGAAACGGAGATTACAAAGTATTCGGATGCAACGATTTACGTGGAATGTGGCTATGAGGATGCCGGTGCGACGACCAAGGGGTATACGGCAACCGTTCTGACATTTCTCCTGTTTGCAGTCGAACTGGGCAGGCAATCGGGTACACTGGAGCCAGATGCGGCGGCTGCTTATTATAACAGGCTGAGTGCGGTTTTTACACATATGCCAAAGGTCATTTCGGCAGCAGAGCGCTGGTACGGGCTGATACAGGATGAACTATCCACATGCAGGAATCTCGTGATCTTAAGTTACGGAACCCAAAAGGCGACCATGCTGGAAGGGGTGCTGAAATTTTCTGAAACCTGCCGTTTCCCGGTAAGAGGATACGAAGCAGAAGAATTCATGCATGGAATGTACAACGCGGTGGATACATCCATGTCCTTTCTGTATCTGGCAGAGCCGGGAGCTTATAAGAAGCGCATCATGAAACTTTACCGTTATTATGAGCAGCAAGGCTGCAGGCAGTATGGAATTGGACTGGAGGAGAATCATTACCGGAATCTTACTCTGGATTTTACGGAAGAGACGGAGTTTTTGATGCTGGAATACATTCTGGTCATTCAGATTTTGTTTGTACGTCTTTCCCGGACACGCGGCATTGATCTGAACCTGCCAAAAGACCCGGATTTCCATAAGATTATGAACAGCAAGCTGGAAGACGAAACGCGGAATGTATGAAGATCGTGGATGCAGGATGGGACGTGAATCTGAAATAAAAAAAGAAAAGGACTGTGTAATTTTACAGTCCTTTTTTGAAAGAGTCTTCCGTGTTTTCTTCGGGAAGCTTCAGATAAACCTTTTCAATGCGGTTTTTATCCATCTTATCCACGCGTAATACTGTGCCGTCCGGCGCAGTTGCCGATTCGCCTTCCTGCGGCAGATGGTCGAGGAGTTCGAGCAGATAGCCGCCGACAGAATCATAATCCTCGGATTCCAGATGAATATTCAGATCATCACAGAGATCCTCCAGATTCATGGAACCAAGAATCAGATATTCTCGTTCATTGATGGCAAAGACATCTTCCTCTTCGTTGTAATCGTATTCGTCATGAATCTCACCGACAATCTCTTCCAGAAGATCTTCTAGGGTCACGAGACCAGCGGTTGTTCCATATTCATTTACGACAACTGCGACATTGATGGAAGATTCCTGCATCTGGGAAAACAGCTCCGCCGTATTTTTTCGTTCGTAAGTAAAGAAAGGTTTGCGCATAATATCGCGAATCGAAAACCGGCTTTGATCCTGGCAGAGCAGAAGATCCTTGATATTTAAGATTCCAATCACATAGTCATTGGAATTCTCGTACACCGGATATCTGGTATATCTCACCTCACGGTATGTTTCCAATACCTCCTGATAGGTAGCGTCCACCGGAAGAAATGTCATGTCAATCCGGGGAATCATAATTTCTTTCGCTTCCGAATCAGTAAAATCAAACAGATTATTGATCATTTCATGTTCATCGGATTCAATTACGCCGGATTCGTGGCTGACGTCGACGATGGTCCGCAATTCGTCCTCTGTCATTCCTCTTTTCTTAGCATTCGCATCGATATGAAGCAGCTTTAAAAAGAGCATGGTAAGAGAGTTGACGATGAAGATAAGCGGAGTAAACAGTTTTACCACAAAATCAATCGTGCCGGCATAGGCCAGCGCAATTTCATCCGCGTGAATGGTCGCGATGGTCTTGGGAGAGATTTCTCCGAAAATCAGAATCAGCAATGTGAGAATACCTGTTGCGATTCCGGCAGCCACGCTTCCGAAAAGCCTGAGAGCAAGCGAAGTAGCAATTGAGGATGCAGACAGGTTAATCACATTATTACCGATCAGGATGGCACTTAACATCTTTCCGGAATTACCGGTGATGGCAAGTACCCTCACAGCACGTTTATTTCCCTCTTCGGCAAGTGTACGCATTCGTATGCGGTTTGCCGTTGTCAATGCAGTTTCTGCGGAAGAAAAGAAAGCAGAGAGTAGGAGAAACAGAACAAGAACGGCAAGTTGTATGATATCACCTGTTTTCATCATTCCACTCCCAGACTTGAATAATAATCCGTGATAGCGTCCATATTTACCTCTGTGTAGCTGACCGGCTTGTTATTTTCATAGACAGTATATCCTGACCAGCCTGCCCATCCAACGATTCCAAGGCAGATGACAGCTGCGGCAGCACATCCGAGAATGTGTATGCGTTTTTCTTTTTTCATAATTTTCTTGCGGTCTTTTTTCTGCTGTTTATAACGATCTACTTTTTCCTGACTCATGCGAAATCTCCTTATACATGTATTATGAGCATTATTATACAACAACTTGGGAAAAATTTGTTGAAAAAGTTTAAATTTTACCATAAAATTATGCAAGATGTATGCTGCTGTTTCGAACAGGGAAAAAGGAAGAGAACAGCAGGTTGTAAGGTTGCGGATGCTGAAACAGAAAACAACGGAAAAATGGAGCGCAGAACAATGAAAAAGGGAATTATTTTTGATATGGACGGAACGTTATGGGATTCTGCAGAGGGTATTGCAGAATCATGGTCACAGGTGATCGCAGAGGAATATGCACCGGATTGCGTCATCACAGTGGAGGATATTCACCGTGTTATGGGAAAGACGATGGATGATATCGCGCAGATCCTGTTTCCGGAACTTACGAAAGAGAAAAGAAGTGGTCTGCTGGCAAGCTGCTGTGAAGCGGAGAATGCGTATCTGCGTGCACACGGCGGAGTTTTGTATCAAGGGCTGGAGGACACATGGAAGAAATTAAAGGAGTCATATCCTTTATATATTGTCAGTAACTGTCAGAGTGGATATATTGAGGCTTTTTTGGATTATTACGGACTCTGGGAATTTATTGAAGACAGGGAGTGTTTTGGAAATACCGGAGTGGATAAGGGTGAAAATATCCGAAAAGTAGTGGAGCGGAGTCATCTGACGGATGCCGTATATGTGGGTGATATTCAGGGAGATTATGATGCCAGCAGGAAAGCGGGAGTGCGTTTTATTCACGCTGCCTATGGGTTTGGAACGATTCATACAGCCGTACCCGCCATTCATTCTTTGCAGGAACTGCCAAAGGCCGTTGAAGAGATCTTTGGTTCGGCCCGGGAATGAGAAAAAGCTGCCGTTTTTGTTGTATTGTCAACAGATGCGGCAGCTTTTTTTATTCTATAGGAAAGCTCTTGTTACATTACGTGTGAAAGTTATGAGTTTCCTATAGTTCTACAGAATAAAATTTAGATGCGCAGCTTCGCGCGTGGAACAAAAGCTGTACGATCTATGTATCGAAAGCGGGAGTGTACAAAGTACACCTTTGTTCTGGAAAAACAGGTTCCTCTGCCTTGAATGCTTAGGATTCACTTGCCAGGACTTTTTTTAACGGAATCCAGAGGATATAGGCATAGACACTTCCAATCAATGCGGTAATCAGCTGGGTTACGGAGAAAGTCATCTGAATCACTGTCATATTTGCACTCATCTTAGCCGGAAGCAGAGCTGGAACCAGAATCAAAGAGATGACAACGCCCATAAACAGAGCCTTTAAAACAGATCCGGCAAGCATACCTGCAACGAGAGAGGCATTGCTTTGTATTTTACGGTTTAGCAGGCAGATAAGAACTACCAGGATTATATTTCCAATCATGATACATGGGATAATTGCCGGCATGGCTGCCATAATTGGGTTGCCCGTTATAAAAAAAGATGTTACAGGCGTAATGACAGCCAGAATAATACCACAGGTCATACCGACGCTGAGAGCGGCCAGAATCAGGCAGGCATTGATGATCGGTCCGGTAATATAGGGACTGGTATTCTTGAAAAACTGACTGACGATGCAGATTGCCAGAAGGATGGCAGTCGTTGTGATTTGTTTTGCGTTGATTTTCATAAGAAACACTCCTTTTCTTGACTTCAGAAATACTTGATTTCAGAAGAGCTGTTGATATGGTTGGTCTGAACGGTCAGAACAAACTTTCCGTCCAGTAAACTAATCTTAGTAGAATTTACCAGATGCGTCAAGTATGTTTGGAATTCTGAAGATTCGGAAAGAATAAATTCGTTTTATTTAAAAAAGAAGAAATAACTATTGACAAAACAATATTATATATCATATAGTATTAAATAACAAATAGTAATACACATAAAATAACATTGTACAAAAAATAGTATCAGAAAAGAAAAAGGAGTGATTGCATGGTATTTAACACAGGCGCAGCTCTTTTGGATGCGGTTGTTCTGGCGGCGGTGTCAAAGGAAGAGGAAGGCACCTATGGTTATAAAATAACGCAGGATGTGCGGACTGCCATTGAAGTATCCGAATCCACGCTGTATCCCGTTTTGCGGAGACTGCAGAAGGATAACTGTCTGGAAGCATACGATCTGGAATGTGGCGGAAGAAACAGGCGTTATTATAAGATAACCGAGCAAGGCGGAAAGCAGCTGAGCATGTACAAAAGAGAATGGAAAATATATTCTTCGAAAATATCTGCGATGTTTTCGGGAGAGGAGTCAGTATGAATCGACAGGAGTTTATGAAACGGTTAGAGGAATTGCTTACGGATATTTCCGCGGAGGAAAGAGAAGAAGCACTGGCCTACTATACCAGTTATTTTGAAGATGCGGGAGAAGAGAACGAAGAAAAGATTATCCGGGAACTGGAATCACCGGAGAAACTGGCTGCTTCCATCAAAGCCGGACTCAAAGAGGATGCCGCCGGTGAATATACGGAACATGGTTACCGGGACACACGGGATGCAGGTCAAAATATACCGCCCGCAGCTCCGGAGAGGGCTTCGACCGCACAGAAAGATAAAAACCAGACGCTGCTCATTCTATTGATTGTCGTGCTTGCAGTACTGACCATTCCGGTGTGGGGCGGGCTTTTGGGTGGTATTTTCGGATTCGCTGCGGGAATCTTTGGACTGCTCATAGGAATTGCAGCAGCACTGTTTGGGCTTACAATTGCAGGAATCGTCGGAGGAACGGCGCTGTTTGGTGCCGGAATACTAAGGCTCTGTACCGGGGGTCTGGCTTCCGGAATTATGATGATGGGAATCGGCATCCTGCTGGTAGCACTTGGAGTCCTGGCTCTGGCTCTGCTGGTATTGTTTTGCGGCAGGTTCCTGCCATGGCTGATCCGCAGTATTGTGAAGCTGTGCAGAATGCCGTTTCAAAAAAAGAGAGAGAGGTGTAAAGTATGAGCAGATTTACGAAAATATGTCTGAGCATTGCTGCAGTATTTGCGGTAGGGGGAGTGATACTCTGTGTCGTCGGAGCGGCATTCGGAGCTACCATCGGTGATGTGAAAACTGCCACCGGGAGCTCTCATATCAGCAGTTGGATCGGCCGTTTTGCAGACTGGGATTGGAACTGGGACGATGATGACAGCAGTAGTTCTGTGATAAACAATGCTTATTCCTATGATAAGGATGAGGTAAAGAATCTGGACATTGCCATGAATGCCGGTACACTGACGATCGGAAAGAGCAGTTCTGATAAAGTGGAAGTGAACGTATACTTGAAGAATGGGACTGTGGACTGCGGATTAAATGGCGATACGCTTCAGATTGAAGATCATACCAAGACCTATTATATCAACCGTCATGTGGAAGTAGAACTTCTTTTACCGGATGAAATGCAGCTTGAGGATATCAATATCGATGTTGCGGCCGGTGAAGTAGATTCTTCCTACGAGAACCTGGCGGCAGATAAGGCAGTGCTTTCCGTTGATGCGGGTGAAGCGAACATTGCATATTTTTCCGTCAAAGAAAAGCTGAGTGCAACGGTTGGAGCCGGTACCATTGAATTGGAAAATCTGAGCGTCGGAGATCTGGAACTTGATTGCGGAGTCGGAGAGATAGACATCGACGGCAGTGTAAACGGGGACATATCCGGAAGCTGTGGAGTCGGTACGCTTTCGATGGAACTGGTGGGAGAAAAAGAGGATTATAATTACAGTATAGACTGTGGAATCGGGGAAATAGCGATTGATAACGATACTTACAGTTCGCTGGGAAGTGAGAAAGATATTGATCATGATGCTGGAAAAGACATGGCATTGGATTGCGGTGTGGGAACGATTCGTGTAGAATTTAAATAAATATACAATTATCGTATACAATAAGGAAAGAGAGGAAAATCAAATGAGTGATATGAAACGTCTATATAAATCTAATAGTAACAGAGTGTTATGCGGAGTCTGCGGGGGAGTCGGAGAGTATTTTAATATCGATCCTACGATTATCCGTCTGATTTGGGTACTGGTGGCCTGCACCGGAACCGGAATTGTCGCTTATATTATTGCGGCAATTATAATGCCGGAGCAGTATTAGAAACAGGAAAAATGTGTTAAAATAGAAGCAGAGATGATTGGTAGAAATGGAGAAATGGTATGAATCAGATTTCAAACAGAAAAATACACCTGGTTCCATTTGATAATATCGCAGGCTTTGATGTGAGACCCGGTTTTTACGAGATTAATGGCGCAACGGCAATTCCCGGAGGCGTGAATTTCACGGTACATTCCAACCAGACCACTGCCTGCGAACTGCTTCTGTTTCACAGAATGGAAGAGGAACCCTTTGCGGTGCTTCCGTTTCCGGAACACTATCGGATTGGGAATGTATATTCCATGATTGTGTTCAAACTTCAGATCGAAGAGTTTGAGTATGCATACCGGCTGGATGGCCCGTATGAGCCGGAGAAGGGAATTATATTTGACCGGAAAAAGAATCTGCTCGATCCCTATGCGAAAGCCGTGACGGGACAGAGCATATGGGGCAGACCAGCTCCGAAAGGAAGCTGTTACAAGGCACGTGTCGTAAAGGATGATTTCGACTGGGGAGATTTTAAAGCACCGAATATTCCGATGGAGGATCTGATTATTTATGAACTCCATGTGAGAGGATATACCAAAGCGGATACAACGATTACAACGAAACCGGGCACCTTTGCCGCATTGATGGAAAAAATCCCCTATCTGAAAGACCTGGGAGTCAATGCGGTGGAGCTGATGCCCATTTTTGAGTTTGATGAGGTTCGTCAGCACAGAGAGTATAACGGCCGGGAACTGCTGGACTACTGGGGGTATAATACCGTCAGCTTTTTTGCGCCGAATACCAGTTATAGTGCAGACGCGGAATACAACCGTGAGGGAAATGAATTAAAGCAGCTGATCAAATTACTGAATGAAAATGGGATGGAAGTGATTCTCGATGTGGTATTTAATCATACGGCAGAAGGAAATGAAAACGGTCCGTTTTTTTCGTTTAAGGGATTTGACAACAATATTTATTATATGCTGACGCCGGATGGGAAATATTATAATTACAGCGGCTGCGGCAATACGCTCAACTGTAACCATCCGATTGTACAGCAGATGATACTGGAATGTCTGCGCTACTGGGTAACTTCCTACCGGGTGGCCGGATTCCGCTTTGATCTTGCGTCTATTCTCGGGCGCAACGAGGACGGTTCTCCAATGAGCAGGCCGCCCCTTCTGGAGAGTCTTGCGTTTGATCCAATCCTTGGAAAGACAAAGCTCATTGCCGAGGCGTGGGATGCAGGAGGGCTGTATCAGGTTGGAAGTTTTCCGTCCTGGAACCGTTTTACGGAATGGAACGGAAAATACCGGGATGACCTGCGCAGCTTTTTGAAAGGAGATGCGGGTGTAACACAGACTGCCGCTATCCGGATCACCGGTTCCCATGATCTGTATAATCCGGCGATCCAGATGCATAACGAACCGGTCAATTTCCTGACTTGCCATGACGGATTTACCCTGTATGATCTGTATTCTTATAATTGGAAGCATAATGAAGAAAATGGATGGAATAATACGGATGGAACCGATGACAACCGGAGCTGGAACTGCGGGGCAGAGGGAGTGACAGAAGATGGAGAGGTGAACCGTCTGCGCAGAAGGCTGATACGCAACGCCTGTGCGGTACTGATGGTGAGCCGTGGGACACCGATGTTTCCTGCCGGAGATGAGTTTTGTAATACCAGTTACGGGAATAATAATCCATATTGTCAGGATAACGAAATCTCCTGGCTGGACTGGTCGCGTCTGGATACTTACCGTGAGATTCATGATTTCTTCCGGTTTATGATCGCATTCCGGAAGGAACATGCAGTGATCCGGAAAAATACACAGATGTGCAGCATGCATTTTCCGTCCATCAGTATACACGGAGTTCAGCCCTGGAAGGCAGATGATCAGTGGGATTCCCATGTGATCGGTGTCATGTATGCAGGCAGGACAATCGATGGAGCCGGGGATGATGTGGTCTATATCGCAATCAATGCCTATTGGGAAAAACAAACGCTCCGTCTGCCTGAGATTGCGGTGGACTGCGCATGGAGAGTCATTGCAGATACGTGGCTGGAATCCGGAATCGTGGAAGAGCCATACGCAGTCTGTGACAATACGATCATACTGGAGCCGCGGAGTGTGCAGATACTGACTGCGGATCTCTCGTAAAGTCGAAATGTTATCGTTGCTGAGCATAACCATGTAAGAATAATAAAGAAATGAAAATAAATGAAAATAAATGAAATAGAAGGGGAACATTTACCGGATGAAGAAGTGGACGGCAGCTATTTGGAATGGAATCAAAGGAGCAGGAACAGAATTTGGAGGTTATCTGAAGCGGAACTGGGAAAAGACGGACAAAGGTCTGTATCTCGTTGTAACGGTACTTGTCTGTTTTCTGTCCGGTATTGGAATGTCGCAGTTATTTCCGCAGACTGTGCCGGCGTTTGTGATAGGAATTCTGCTTGCGTTTATCATTTCCAGCCTGGCAGTCCCTTTGATAAGCTGGTTGATCCGACAGATTTTAAAACTGGGAATCCGCAATCTCATCTATATGGTGCTGATCATCAGTATATCCGCCAGCCTGGCAACGCGTGGCTCGATCGGATCTTCAGAAACTGCGAGCGTGATTATCGGAGCGTTGTTTGGCGTCATCATGATTATACTCGGCAGTGCTCTGTGGGCTTTTTTTCATAACAGAGTGCATACGCCGACGATTATCATCAGTCTGATGCTGAGTGCAGCTGTGTTTATCGGTGGCTGCGTGCTGATCGCGAGCAGCGGGTTTAAAGATATCTATATTGAAAAATATCTGAGACTCAATCCAAAGGTGCAGCGGGCACAGGAGATTACAGAATTTCAGGAACAGATGCAGCAGGGAGATTACACGGTAGAGACGCTGGAATACAGCCCGGTAAAAGATGTCGAGTTGGAATCCGGGACCATCGATTTGTCTTTTTGTGTGGCAGAACCGGACGGTCTGGAAGGAATCCGGAGAAAACATTTTTTTGGATATGATGTGGAAAACGCAGCGATAGCGGGAAAAGTGTGGTATCCCAAAGAGGTATCCGGATGTCCGGTCGTATTTCTGATTCACGGAAACCACAGTATTTTGACGGAGTCCTATCTGGGTTATGACTATCTGGGAGAATATCTGGCTTCCTATGGATATGTAGTGGTCTCTGTGGATGAGAATGTCCTGAACGGGCTTTCCAACGAAAATGACGCAAGGGCGATCCTGCTGCTGGAAAATATCAGAAAGCTCCAGCAGTACAACAACCAGGAAGAAAATCCGCTCTATGGAAAGATGGACTATGATCGAATCGCACTTGCAGGCCATTCGAGAGGCGGTGAGGCCGTTGCGACTGCCTGCCTGTTTAACGGATATGATTACTATCCGGAAAACGGAATGTTTGATTTTCAGTACCATTTTAACATCCGTTCCGTAATTGCAATCGCACCGACGGTGAACCAGTACATGCCTGCGGACCATGTGGTGGAGCTTCAGGATGTGAATTACCTGCAGCTGCAGGGTGCAAACGATCAGGATGTCAGTGAAAATATGGGAACCACGCAGTACAGTCATGTAACGTTTACCGGAGCGGGGGAGTATATCAAATCGACGCTCTATATCGCCGGTGCGAATCATGGGCAGTTTAACAGTCTGTGGGGCCGCTTTGACCTGCCGGAACCGGCAGCCTCTTTCTTAAATGTAAAAAACTTTATCACAACGGAAGAACAGCAGAGTATTTTAAAAATATGTGCAAAGGTCTTTCTCGACAAGACGCTGGAGAATACGGATACGTATGCTGATCTGCTGACCGATTATGCAAAATACAGTGCCTGTCTGCCTGAGACCATCTATGTGCAGCAGTACCAGAAATCGGATGCGGATATTTTCTGTGATTATGAAGAAGATTCCAATCTGCATACGGCGACCGATGCGAATGTGAAGCTATCCGCGCAGCATATGAGTACCTGGACGGAGGAAATGAGCCGGTATTCGGAACAAAGCGGCGGGGCGAGGGGAAATTATGTCCTGCGCCTGAAATGGAGAAATACCGATGATGCATCCTATCATCTGACTTTTACGGAGCCGGTCAGTCTGACGGACAAAAATCTTGCTTTTGATATCTGTAATATGGAAGAAGAGGACGGAAGCGACGATCAGGGGAAGACGGTAGAACCGGTGCTGGAGATTACCGATGTGAATGGAAATACGGCGTACCTCAATACTGCAGATTATGTGACGGTGTATCCGTCACTTCCCGTGCGGCTGGGAAAATTGCAGTATCTGACGGGAACGATTGTCTATAAGCATGAGTATCAGACCATCTGTGTTCCAACGGCGGATTTTACTTCCGAAGAGAGGACGGTAGATTTGTCGCAGATCCGAAAAATTACAATTGCATTTCCGGAAGATGAGAGTGGAAAAGTGGGGATTGATAATATCTGTCTGGAATAAATTTCCCGTAGCTCACGAAGCTGCGAAATCAGAAACAAGATTGAAAAACATTGCTTCCTGTGATAGCATAAGAAAGACTCTCACGATGAGATAAAAGATTAGGAAAGCAAGGAGAAATGTATGAGTATATTAAGTGTAGAACATCTTACCCACGGATTCGGAGATCGTGCGATTTTTGACGATGTGTCGTTCCGGCTGCTCAAGGGGGAACACATCGGTCTGATCGGCGCAAATGGAGAAGGCAAATCTACGTTTATGAATATAATAACCGGGAGTCTGCAGCCGGATGAGGGAAAAATTGAATGGGCAAAAAATGTACGTGTCGGTTACCTTGACCAGCATACAGCATTGGAAAAGGGAATGACGATCCAGAAAGTTCTCTCTTCGGCTTTTGATTTCCTGTATGAGATGGAAGCGAAAATGAATGAAATCTGCGAGAAGCTGGGCGATGCGGATGATGCGCAGATGGAAAGTTATATGGAAGAACTTGGGACAATCCAGGATCTTTTAACGGTACATGATTTTTATATGATTGACGCAAAGGTGGAAGAAGTAGCAAGAGCACTGGGGCTTTTGGATATCGGATTGGACAAGGATGTGATGGAACTGAGCGGCGGGCAGAGAACGAAGGTGCTTCTGGGAAAATTACTGCTGGAAAAACCGGATATCCTGCTGCTGGACGAACCGACGAATTATTTGGATGTGGAACATATCGAATGGTTGAAGCGTTATCTGAATGAATACGAGAATGCATTTATTCTGATTTCACATGATATTTCGTTTCTCAATAGCGTCATCAATCTGATTTATCATATGGATAACCGGCAGCTGAGTCGTTATGTGGGAGATTATGACAAGTTCCTGGAAGTCTATGAGATGAAAAAATCACAGCTCGAATCGGCTTATAACCGGCAGCAGAAGGAAATCGCAGATTTGAAGGATTTCGTAGCACGTAATAAGGCCAGGGTTGCGACCAGAAATATGGCAATGTCAAGGCAGAAGAAGCTGGACAAAATGGATGTCATCGAACTCGCGGCAGAAAAGCCGAAGCCGGAGTTTGTTTTTCGCGAGGCAAGAACGCCCGGAAGAACTATTTTCCAGACGAAAGATCTCGTGATCGGTTATGAAGAACCGTTGTCTTCTCCGCTGAATCTGGAGATGGAGCGCGGACAGAAGATTGTACTGACCGGAGCGAACGGAATCGGAAAAACAACGCTGTTAAAAAGTATTCTGGGACTCCAAAAACCGTTAAGCGGAACGGTGGAACTTGGAGATTATTTGAGCATCGGATACTTTGAGCAGGAAATGGATCAGAACATTCAGACCAGCTGCATTGAAGAAATCTGGAAGGAGTTTCCTGGATATTCTCAGTATGAAGTGCGGAGTGCACTGGCAAAATGCGGACTGACGACGAAACATATCGAGAGTCTCGTCCGAGTCTTAAGCGGAGGAGAGCAGGCTAAAGTCAGACTCTGCAAACTGCTGAACCGGGAGACGAACATTCTGCTGCTCGATGAGCCGACGAATCATCTGGATGTGGATGCCAAAGAAGAATTAAAGAGAGCTTTGCTGAAATACCGCGGTAGCATTCTGATGGTATGCCATGAACCGGAATTCTATGAGGGACTGGCCACTCAGGTCTGGGATTGTACAAAATGGACAACCAGAGTATATTAATGAAAAAAATTGAAAAAATAGAAGAGGAAAGAAAGATATGAGGAAATGCTCATATCTTTTTTATTGTAATAGGAAATACCTTGTTACATGAACGTGTAAAAGCACAATAACAGGAATGCGTATTTTTTTTGAAAAAACTGCCACAATAAATGTAAAAAGAAAAGAGAGGGTTCATTATGTCACAAATGCTTGGAAAACAGAGTATTCGTTTTGATAAGCCTCCATATATACAGGCGAGCAGCAGTGTGGTTGGTAAAAAAGAGGGCGAAGGCCCATTGGGAACATGTTTTGATATGATCTGTGAGGATGATAAATTCGGGGCAGAAAACTGGGAAGAAGCGGAAAGTACCTTACAGAAAGAGGCAGCCGGAATCGTAATGGGAAAAGCAAATGTAAAGCCGGAGGAGGTGCGCTATATTTTTGCAGGTGACCTTTTGGGACAGACAATTGCGACTTCATTTGGAATCATGCATTATGGTATTCCGCTGTTTGGTCTTTATGGTGCCTGCTCTACGGCAGGAGAATCGATGTCACTTGGAGCAATGTGCGTGGCGGGAGGTTATGCTGATCTGGTGATGGCAATGACATCGAGTCATTTTGCCAGCGCAGAGAAGCAGTTTCGATTTCCCTTGGAGTATGGAAATCAAAGACCCGTATCTGCTACCTGGACGGTCACCGGCAGCGGAGCGTTTTTACTTGGAACAAAACAGACTCATGTAAAGATAGCGGGAATCACGACCGGAAAAATTGTCGATTACGGCATTCGGGATTCCATGAATATGGGTGCTGCAATGGCACCGGCAGCCTGCGAACTGATTGCGCAGCATTTCGAAGATTTTCAGTCGAAACCGGAAGACTATGACAAAATTATTACCGGAGATCTTGGCTATGTGGGAAAGAAAATATTGATTGATCTGCTGAAGGAAAAAGGCTATGACATCAGTGGTGTGCATACGGACTGCGGTGTGGAGATTTTTGATAAGGATATGCAGGGTACAGATTCCGGTGGTTCCGGCTGCGGCTGCAGTGCGGTGACTATGAGTGCACATTTTCTGCCTCACATAGAAAAGGGCATATTGAAAAAGGTGCTGTTTGTACCTACGGGAGCATTGCTCTCCACTGTCAGTTACAATGAAGGAATGAATGTACCGGGAATCGCCCATGGCGTCGTCCTGGAATATGAGGAATAGGAGGAAACAGCGATAATGGATTATATAAATGCTTTCTGGGTGGGAGGCCTGATCTGTGCAATTGTACAGATACTGATGGAAACAACAAAAATGCTGCCGGGGCGTATCATGGTGCTGCTGGTATGTCTGGGAGCGGTTCTGGGAGCGCTCGGCATCTATCCACCGTTTGTAGATTTCGCGGGAGCAGGTGCAAGCGTGCCGCTGCTTGGTTTCGGAAATGTGCTGTTTAAAGGTGTAAAGGAAGCCGTGGATACCGATGGTTTTCTTGGTACTTTTATGGGAGGATTTACGGCGAGTGCAATTGGAATCAGTGCGGCACTTGTGTTTGGTTACCTGGCATCCCTGATTTTCGAACCGAAAATGCGTAAATAAAAAGTTGCATTTTTTTGAAAAAAATGGAAGGTAAAATGAAAAACCGTCGGTGCATAAATCCGCGAAATGTGTTTACACTAATGATGAAAAAAAGAAAAGGAGACAACAATATGAAGAAGTTTAGATCTTTATTGATGACAGTAGTTCTTGTTTTATCACTAACCTTATGTTTGGGAGCCTGCGGTACAAATACCAATAATACAAATACAGACAAGAATAATAATTCCACAACTACAGAAAAGTCTACGGATAATGGCGTTGTTAATGATGTGGAGAATGCAGCTGATGATGCAGGAGATGCCGTAAAAGATGCCGGAGAAGATGTAAAGGATGCAGTAGATGACGTCACTACGGAGAACACAACCAATAACACCAATAATAACACGACAAACGGTACGAATAAGACTACCACAAACAATAACACAACAAATACAACGAAATAAGATACGGAACCCGTATTTTAGAAAAAAAGAAAACCCACGGGAGTATGGCAGGCATATTCCAGCGGGTTTTCCTATTCCTATGACGTTATATCAGCGATTGTCGTCAATGCTGTAGTTTGGAGCTTCCTTCGTGATATGAATATCATGCGGATGACTTTCTTTTAAAGAAGCAGCAGTGATCTTCACAAACTGACCGTTCTGTTTTAAATCTTCGATGGTCGGACAACCGCAGTAGCCCATACCGGAACGGATTCCACCGACTAACTGGAAGACGGTATCTTCCACATTGCCCTTGTATGCAACCCGGCCTTCCACACCTTCCGGAACCAGTTTCTTTGCATTCTCCTGGAAATAACGATCCTTACTGCCGTTTTCCATGGCTGCAAGAGAACCCATGCCACGGTATACTTTGTATTTTCTGCCCTGATATAACTCAAAAGTGCCCGGAGCTTCATCACATCCAGCAAAAATACTACCCATCATGCATACATTCGCACCGGCGGCAAGTGCTTTTGTCATATCACCGGAATACTTGATACCTCCGTCTGCAATAATCGGGATACCAGCTTCTTTTGCGGCATCGTAACAGTCCATAATAGCGGTAATCTGAGGAACACCGATACCGGCAACCACACGGGTGGTACAGATGGAACCAGGTCCGATTCCGACTTTAACGGCATCAACACCGGCCTCGATCAGAGCTTTGGTAGCGGCACCGGTTGCCACGTTGCCTGCAACGACCTGAAGATCCGGGTATGCAGACTTGATTTTCCGGACAGCAGTTAAGATATTTAAGGAATGACCGTGTGCGGAGTCCACAACGATAACGTCTACATGTGCATCCACGAGTGCAGAAACGCGATCCATCGTATTGCCTGTGATACCGACAGCAGCACCGCAGAGAAGTCTTCCCTGCTCGTCCTTTGCGGAGAGCGGATACTTAATCTGTTTTTCAATATCTTTGATCGTGATCAGACCCTTCAAATTAAAATCCTTGTCTACAATCGGAAGTTTCTCTTTTCTGGCCTTGGCAAGAATCTGTTTCGCCTCATCGAGCGTAATTCCTTCCGGAGCGGTAATCAATCCTTCTGAAGTCATCGAATCCTTGATTTTTTTGGAAAAATCTGTTTCAAACTTCAGATCACGATTGGTAATGATACCGACCAGTTTGCCGTTTTCGGTAACCGGGACACCGGAAATACGGAATTTGTTCATTAATTCTTCGGCATCCTGTAATGTATGTTCAGGGGAAAGAAAAAACGGATCCGTAATAACTCCGTTTTCCGAACGTTTCACCTTATCGACCTCGTCTGCTTGCATTTCGATAGACATATTTTTATGGATGATTCCGATACCACCCTGCCTTGCCATGGCAATTGCCATACGATGCTCCGTAACAGTATCCATTCCTGCACTCATCATAGGAATGTTTAATTTGACTTTTTTGGTCAAATAGGTTGTTAAGTCGATCATGTTAGGTGTTACTTCGGAATAAGCTGGTACCAATAATACGTCATCAAACGTAATTCCTTCGCCGATAATTGTGCCCATTTTCTTGTTTCCTCTCTTTCTTATATCTAATGTATGGTATTTAGGGTTTTAATTTCTCAATTTTAGCAAAAAAAGTATAGCATGTCAATGTAATTTATGTTATTCTAGGCTATGGACAACGGTGTCATTTGTGTAAGTGAACGTTGTCTTTTTTGGAAAGTAAGGCGGAGGAGTCTGGAAGATGGAATTTCGACCTTGTATTGATATACATAATGGAAAAGTAAAGCAGATTGTCGGTGGCAGTTTAAAAGATGCGGGCAATCAGGCAAAGGAGAATTTCGTTGCCAACGAGGATGCGGCTTTTTTTGCTGATTTTTACCGCAGAGACGGCATCCGGGGCGGACATATTATTTTACTGAATCCGCCGGAAAGTGAATTCTACGAAGCGACCAGGGAGCAGGCGCTTGGCGCCTTACATACATATCCGGGAGCACTTCAGATCGGCGGCGGGATTACGGATGAGAATGCCGCGTATTTTCTGGAACAGGGTGCGAGTCATGTCATCGTAACATCTTATGTGTTTTCGAATGGAACCGTTAATTCGGATCATCTGGAACGGTTGAGTAAATTGACGGGAAAAGAGCATCTGGTATTGGATTTGAGCTGCAGGAAAAAGGATGAGGCGTATTACATCGTCACAGACCGCTGGCAGAAATTTACGGAAGAAAAGGTCACGCCGGAGCTGCTCGATCGGATGAGTGCTTACTGCGATGAATTTCTGATTCACGCAGTAGACGTGGAGGGGAAGGCCTCCGGAATTGAAACAGAGCTGGCACAAATGCTTGGAGACTGGGGCAGGATACCCGTCACGTATGCAGGAGGAGTCGGAAGTTTTGATGATTTGCGTCAGTTGAAAGAGCTTGGTAAAAACAGGCTGAATGTGACGATCGGCAGTGCACTGGATCTGTTTGGAGGAACAATGCCATATAAAGAGGTGTTGGCATATCTGCAGAAAAGCGAATAGACCGGAACCATTTTGAAAATGTCCGGTTCGAATAGAATCAAGAATATATATTATAATAAGGAGAGAAGTCATATGAGCAAGTATACGAAGCAGGATATTATACAGTTGGTGGAAGAAGAAGATGTAGAATTTATCCGACTGCAATTCACCGATATCTTCGGCACGTTGAAGAATGTGGCAATTACAAAGAGCCAGCTGGAAAAGGCATTGAATAATAAGTGTATGTTTGATGGCTCTTCCATCGAGGGATTTGTCCGAATTGAAGAATCTGATATGTATCTTTATCCGGATCTGGATACGTTTTGCATCTTCCCATGGAGACCGCAGCAGGGGAAGGTAGCACGTATCATCTGTGATGTATACTGTGGAGACGGAACACCGTTTGAGGGCGATCCGCGTTTTATCTTAAAAAGAGAGATCGCACGGGCCGCAAAGCTCGGCTACACCTTTAATGTGGGACCGGAGTGTGAGTTCTTCCTGTTTCATACGGATGAGGACGGACAGCCTACGACAATTTCCCATGAAAAGGCCGGTTACTTTGATCTGGGACCGATTGACCTTGGAGAAAATGCAAGAAGAGATATGGTGCTGACACTTGAGGACATGGGATTCGAAATAGAGGCTTCTCATCATGAAGTGGCATCAGCACAGCACGAGATTGATTTTAAATACGATGAAGCTATGATTACCGCAGATAATATCATGACATTTAAACTGGCAGTGAAGACAATCGCAAAGCGTCACGGCCTGTTTGCAAGCTTTATGCCGAAACCGAAGTACGGCATCAACGGCTCGGGTATGCACATCAATATGTCGTTATCGAAAGACGGCAGAAACATTTTTGACAACCCGGAAGGTGTACTTGGCTTAAGCAAAGAAGCATATTATTTTATTGGCGGAATCATGAAACACATGAAGGGTATGACGGCGATTACGAATCCGCTGGTCAACTCCTACAAGAGATTGGTACCTGGCTATGAAGCGCCGATTCACATTGCATGGTCCATGACAAACCGCAGTCCTCTGATCCGTATTCCGGCTTCCAGAGGAGCAGAGACAAGAGTGGAACTTCGCTGCCCGGACCCGGCTGCAAACCCATATCTGGCACTGGCCGTTTGCCTGGCTGCCGGGCTTGATGGAATCGAGAATCAGATCCAGCCTCCGGAAAGTGTAAAGGAGAATGTATTTGAGCTGGGCAGTTCCCAAAAAGAGAAGTTGGGTATCGAATCTCTCCCTGCGGATTTATTTGAGGCGATTCAGGAAATGGAAAAGGATTCTTATATACAGGAAACGCTGGGATGCCATATCGCACAGAAGTATGCGGAAGCAAAAAAAGCAGAGTGGGCAGATTACCGTGCACAGGTTACACAGTGGGAACTGGACGAATATCTGTACAAAATCTAAATAGTATTTTCATAGAGGGAAGATGAGAATGATGATACTTAGGAGAAACGATTTTGATTAATATAATTGTTGCATTCCCAAAACAGGACAATGCGGAGAGCATAAAGAGAATACTGGTGAAAAGTGGATTTCCTGTAGATGTTGTTGTAACTACGGGTTCACAGGCATTGCAGTTTGCCAATACCTTGGAAGGCGGGATTCTGATATGCAATTACCGTTTCGTTGATATGATGTACAACGAATTGTATGAATATCTTCCTTCCAATTTTCAGATGCTGCTGGTCGCATCCCCGCAAATCTGCAATGAGAGGGAGATTAAGGATCTGATGTGCCTTGCAATGCCGCTTAAGGTGCATGAACTTGTGCAGACGCTCGAAATGATGTCCTATTCGATTACCAGAAAGAGGAAGAAGGAGCGTTCCGTTCCAAAGGAGAGAAGCGAGGAAGAGAAAAAGCTGATCACGCGCGCAAAAGGACTTCTGATGGAACGAAATAACATGACAGAGGAAGAGGCACATCATTATATGCAGAAGCGAAGCATGGATAACGGAACCAGTCTCGTGGAAACGGCGCAGATGGTATTGAGCCTGCTGAATCAATAGGGCTGTGCAACAATAGACAAATGGTATTATTACTGTTATTCAGTATACAAAATAGAGATGAGGAGAAAATATGGTTCAAGTAAATCAAAATTATCAGAAATTGCCGGGAAGTTATCTTTTTAGTAATATTGCAAAAAAAGTAAATACATTTTCGGCTGAAAATCCGGATAAAGTGATCATCCGTCTTGGAATTGGTGATGTGACGCAGCCGATCGCACCGGCAATCATCGACGCATTGCATAAGGCTGTGGATGAGATGGCAAATGCCGAGACATTCCACGGTTATGCGCCTGATCTTGGTTATGAGTTCCTGCGCAATGCAATTGCAAAAAATGATTATGCCGACAGAGGATGTGCAATCTCCGCCGATGAGATTTTTGTATCGGATGGAGCAAAAAGCGATTCCGGTAATATTCAGGAGATTTTTTCTGTAGATAATAAAATCGCAGTTTGTGATCCCGTGTATCCGGTCTATGTGGATTCCAATGTGATGGCTGGAAGAACGGGTACATATGATACAAAGACGGAGATGTGGAGTAATGTGATCTACATGCCATGTACGCGGGAAAATAATTTTGTACCGGAATTTCCGAAAGAGACACCGGATATAATTTATCTCTGCCTTCCGAATAATCCGACTGGAACCACAATTACCAAGTCACAGCTGCAGGAATGGGTGGATTATGCAAATAAAGTGGGGGCAGTCATTATCTATGACGGTGCCTATGAAGCATATATTTCTGAGGATGATGTCGCACATTCCATTTACGAATGTGAAGGTGCAAGAACCTGTGCGATTGAGCTGAAGAGTTTTTCCAAAAATGCCGGATTTACCGGAGTACGCCTTGGATACACCGTGGTTCCGAAAGAACTGAAATGTAAAGACGTGTCTTTGCATGATATGTGGGCAAGACGTCATGGCACCAAATTCAACGGGGCTCCTTATATTGTACAGAAGGCAGGAGAGGCTGTTTACTCCGATGCGGGAAAAGCGCAGTTAAAAGAACAGATTGCTTATTATATGAAAAATGCAGGAACCATTAAAGCGGGATTGAAGGATGCAGGCTATGAAGTGTTCGGCGGTGTCAATGCACCTTATATCTGGTTAAAGACACCGGAGAAAATGACTTCCTGGGATTTCTTTGACTATTTACTGGAAAATGCAAATGTAGTTGGTACACCGGGTTCCGGCTTTGGACCAAGCGGGGAGGGTTACTTCCGGCTGACGGCATTTGGAAGTTATGACAATACGGTGGCAGCATTGGAACGTATTAAGAAGCTGTAATTTTGACAGAGGCTCTGGAAATTCGCCCCACATGATTAGTGTGGGGCGGCTTCCAGAAGTCTTTTTTTATTCCATAGACTCTGTTCCTTTCACGTATGAAAATCAGAGTTTTCCTTTTTCCTGGAACTAAGATGCGAATCAATGGATAGCTTTTTGCAAACACCCAGCAGCATGGCAGTAAAATATGCATACACCGTATTACTCAGAATTTCTTTGACTATACGGGGAAACCATACGACTGAAAACGGCAGCACTTTCCATGCTGTGAAAATGGTCTCGCGCAGTACCACTGTGTTTAAGGTGGTCACGAAGAGACCGGAACTAATCAGAACAACCAGCAAATGGGCGATCTGGCCTTTCCGTGCGTCATTAAGGAGCTTCTTTGATAAAAAAAAGTCGGCAGCTAGTAAAAGAATGCCTAGAATAGCGCTGCCAATCATCCCGGATGTTACGAAAGTAATGTAAGCTGCCAGAGTCCCTGCGGGATCTTTTGTACCGATCGTACCGGTGATAAGCATTTTGCTGACAAGGTGCATATTGTCTGTCTGGATATCCTTGGTCTGCACCTGATTGTAGAAATCACGATGAACGCCATCGGCGCGCAAGAATGCAATATTGCAGATACCTGCCAGCAATAAAAGAGCGGAAGAAACTGCAATTACGGTTCTCATTTTTGTATCACTTTGATTGCGCAGGACGGCCCATAATCCACCCCGGATAAACCCACCGGCTGCTGCAACCAGTGTCAAAAGGGGAATGTAAGTTCCGACAGGCTTCAGCAGGTATCCGAAAAGATCTGAGAGCCCGCATACAATGGCACCATAAACAGGTCCGAACAGAATCGACGGCATGATAGAAAAAATGTCTGAAATTCCGACTCTGATACCATTTTCTCCAAATATGGGCAGGTAGAAAGAAAATGTCATTTTTAAAACAAGAGAAATACTGAGAAATACCGCAGAAATTGTGATGCGGCGCACATAGAAAGATGATTTGGCCATTTAACTGCTCCTTTCGTTTGGTTCAGATTGTTGAAAGTTTACCGTGAAACAGATCGTTATGTTTTACGCATAAAAACACCTCCTGTTATGCAGCACAGCTACATAACAAGAGGCATCGCAGTCAGAGAGCTTCTTTTTATGTAGCAGCGGGATGCGGACCTTGTACCGTAAGCCTGCAAAGGCTTTTCGTCCCTCTGACAACTCCCCGTTCAGAAGGCACTGCAAATCAAAGATTTACGCACAAAATCCTACTCTGCTCATGATTCAGTTTTTTCCAAATGGCAGAAATGGCATTTGGAAGCAATAAAAAAGCCCACTGTTCCAAGCATCATGCCCAGACGGTCGGCTCTGTAAAGTGCTGTACTCCCTGTGGTTCATTCCACTTCCGTCAGTCGTACAGCACACTTACACTATCATTCTTTGTTATGGTTGTCAATGTACAGTTCGGACCGGCTAGTAGCGAATCGTAATCCAGTTCCGGATATCTTCCACCTTCGATAGAATCGGAAGAAGCAGGAGACTGATGATGATTCCGACAACTCCCTGCACCATGTTGAACGGGATGCTTGCAGCGGAAGAAGCGAAGCCAGCCGCAAGTGCGGTACTGCTGAAGGAACCGCTGACCACTGCCGCAAATACTGCCTCGTATAGGAAATATCCGGTCACCATAATGGCTTCTCCGACCAGGCCACTTACAATGACACTTGCAGTCTGCGCAAATTTTTGTTTTGAAATGTGCTGTAACCGGTGAAATAATAATCCGGCTATCAGAGCGGTGAGAGCCTTGATGATCAGAGTGGCCGGCGCCCACGTCACGTAACCGGAAAAAATGTCGGCAAACATCGAACCGATGCCTGCAGCCAGACCGCCGGCGAATGGTCCGAGGACAATGCCGCACAGAAGGACGAGCCCGTCTCCGAGATGAATGTAGCCAAATGTAGGTGTCTGAATTTTGATCATCATTGTGGCAACGCAGGTGAATGCAGCCATCAGAGACGTAATAATCAGTTTTTTCGTATCTTTCATAAGAATAGATCCTTTCTGCAATCAAAGTGATTGATGATAGGATAAAACAAATGTGTCTGTTTAAAAACTGCCAGTTTTTAAAAATATGACCATACCAGATTTCGAAGAGAACGTGTTAGAAGTTGCAGGCAGAACAAAAGCTTGTTAAAATACAGACAGTACAGGTTAATTTCATATGGAGGAACAGATGAGAAAACATATTGCGGTGACCGTAATTTTGGTATTGATTGTTTCTGTGATACTGGCAGGTTTTTTCTGGTGGAGAAATCAGCTGGGAGAAGAGCGGAAGGCGAGCGAACCGAACAGGCAGGAAACAGAAGCACAGGAACAGACAGAGGTGGTGAACCAGGCAGAGGACCAGACCGAAGAACCCCCGGGAACCCAGCAGGGAATTTCAGAAGGAACCGAAACGGAAGAAGAGAACGCTTCTGATATTACGATGATTTTTACAGGAGATGTACTGTTTGCCAACTCCTTTTCTGCCAGCTATGACAGTGGAGGGATTGAAAATGTCGTATCGGAGGATGTAAGGGAAGAACTGAATCAGGCAGATATTACGATGGTGAACGAAGAATTTCCATTCAGCACAAGAGGAACGCCGATGGAAGACAAACAGTACACGTTTCGGGCAGATCCGGCGTATGTAACGGCACTGCTTGAGATGGGCGTTGATATTGTAACGCTTGCAAATAACCACATCCTGGATTATGGAAAAGATGCCCTGACAGATACCTTTACAACGCTGGACCATGCCGGTATCAAATATGCGGGCGCCGGGGCAAGTGCAGAGCGTGCAAAGGAGCTGCAGACGATAGAGGTGCAGGGCAGGAAGATCGGTTTTCTGGCTGCTTCCCGTGTGATACCGGTCAGTGACTGGAACGTGGATAATTCCGTACCGGGTGTTTTTACGACCTATGATGGCACGGCACTCTGCAATGCGGTAGAGGAGGCCGAACAGCTATGTGATTACGTCGTAGTTTTTGTTCACTGGGGTGTGGAAAATGAAGCCTATCCGCAGGACTATCAGGAAAGTCTGGCAAAACAATATATTGATGCAGGGGCAGATCTTGTGATCGGCTGTCATACGCACTGCCTGCAGGGAGTGGAATATTACAATGGAAAGCCGATTTATTACAGTCTTGGAAACTTCATTTTCGGTTCGGAAATAGACAGGTCCATGGCGGTAAAAGTGACCCTTCATCCGGATTCGAGTGTGGAGTGCCGGCTGGTTCCCGTATATGCGGCGGCTGGACGTACGGAAAAAATGTCCGAGGAGGATGCGGCTTCTCTGTATCAGTATCTGGAAAGCATCTCCGATGGAATTGCAATTTCCAAAGATGGCGTAGTGCAGGAAAAATAGACACTTTTATGATTTAAAGTGAAAGAGTATTGATATCTGAAATAAAAAAGTATATGATATCTTTAAACTTAGGATGGAGGAATCAGAAATGGAAAATAGAATATCAGGACACACAGGACTTTTGGCTTTGATCGGTTCACCGGTCGGACATTCCGGTTCGCCGGCTATGTATAATTACAGCTTTGAAAAGCTGGGACTGGATTACGTCTATGTGGCCTTTGATATCAATGTGGATCAGGTAAAAGATGCGGTTGCGGCCATCCGGACGTTTCAGATGCGGGGATGCAATGTGACAATGCCGTGCAAGAGTGAGGCATTCAAATATATGGACGAACTTTCTCCGGCCGCAAGAATTATCGGTGCGGTAAATACCATTGTAAATGACGATGGAAAGCTGACCGGATATATCACAGACGGTGAGGGCTTTGTAGAAAACCTCCGTGACCATGGCATTGATGTCCGTGGAAAGAAAATTACCGTTGCAGGCGGCGGCGGTGCGGCTACTGCAATTCAGGTGCAGTGTGCACTGGATGGCGCACGGGAAATCAGTATTTTTAATATCAAAGATGCATTTTTTAAACGAACGCTTGAAACCGCAGAGAAAATCCGGAATGAAGTACCGGGTATCGTTGTGAATGTCTATGATATTGCAGACATCGCGCAGATGACCAAAGAAATACAGTCCAGTGATATTTTTGCAAATGCGACTATTGTAGGAATGAAACCAATGGAGAATGAGAGTGTGGTCAAGGATCTGAGTGCTTTTCGCCCGGGGCTTGTGGTTGCGGATGCGGTATACAACCCGGAGGAGACGAAACTCTTAAGAGAAGCCAAAGAAGCCGGCTGTATCTGTATCAATGGAAAGGGCATGCTGCTCTGGCAGGGGGTTGCGGCTTTCAAACTTTACACCGGACAGGATATGCCGGTCGAAGAGGTAAAAGAACTCTTTTTTCAATAAGACGGGAACCATCCGTGCAGGTAATGAAAGGAAACAATCATGGGTAAGATAGTAGAAGTGAGAGGGATCAGAATTGGAGAGGGAATCCCGAAAATCTGCATTCCTCTGACCGGAAAGACCAAAGAAGAGATTCTTGCGGCGGCAGAAAAGCTTCCGGCTGTCGGAACAGACCTTGTGGAATGGCGCACGGACTGGTTTGAAGACATATCCGATTTTACAAAAGTAGAAGAAGTCTTGCGGGAACTTCGGCGCATACTCGGAAATACACCGCTGCTGTTCACCTTCCGAACCAAAAGAGAGGGCGGAGAAAAAGATCTGGGACCGGCTGAGTATACTGCGCTGAATCAAAAAGCCGTATCCTGCGGTTGGATCGATCTGGTGGATGTGGAGCTCTTTTCCGGAGAAGAGGCGTTTGGTAAGATTGTAGCAGAAGCACATGCACACGGCGTGAAGGTGATTGCATCCAATCACGATTTTGAGAAAACTCCGGAAAAGGACGAGCTGGTAAGAAGGCTGCGCCGGATGCAGGAACTTGGCGCAGACATTCCAAAGATTGCCGTTATGCCAAACGGTAAGAAAGATGTACTTACATTGCTTGCGGCGACCGAGGAAATGGCATCGGAATATGCCGACGGCCCGATTATCACAATGTCGATGGCGGGAGAGGGGCTCATCAGCAGGCTCTGCGGCGAGGTATTCGGTTCGGCACTGACGTTTGGAACGGCAGGGGCGGCTTCGGCGCCGGGACAGATGGATGCGGGAGATCTGCATGCCATTCTGACCCTTCTCCACAAGGGGATGTATGATTGATGCAGGAGGCAGAAAGCGGGAAATACCTTGTGTATCCGGATGCATATTGCTATAATAGCCTGAGAATTTGGAGAAAACAGAGGAGAAGCGGATGAAAAAAGGTAATTTCGATTATAATATTTTTCTGATTGGATTTATGGGAAGCGGAAAGAGTACGATTGCCGATGAACTAAAGGACAGGCTGGATCGGGAACGCGTGGATATGGATCAGATGATCGTTGAACAGCAGGGAATGCCGATTGCCCGGATTTTCGAAGAAAAGGGAGAGAATTATTTCCGTGATCTTGAAAGCAATGCACTGATCGATTTGCAAAAGAAAACGGGCATTATTGTATCCTGCGGCGGAGGCGTCGTCATGCGGGAAGAAAATGCGGACCATATGAGGAAAAGCGGAAAAATCGTTCTTCTGACTGCAGAGCCGGAAACGGTCTATGAGCGTGTAAAGGACAGCAATGCAAGACCAATCCTGAACGGTAACATGAATGTTGCATTCATCCGGGGACTGCTGGATAAGCGCCGGGAGCGGTATGAAGCAGCCGCAGATCTCACCGTCGCCACCGATGGGAAAAACGTGGCACAGATCTGTGAAGAAATTCTTTCGGGACTGCTTGCAATGGAACATGAGGGAGAGATTTCAAAATCCTGAGGGATACAGAAATCTAGGACAAAAAATAGGCGGAATAGGGGCTGACATGGAAAGACCGGGTATTCTTAAAAATAAATTTTATCTATATATGACAGAATTTTTCGCTGGTATGTCTGTTATGGCTGTTGAGCTTGGAGCAAGCAGATTGCTGGCACCATATTTCAGTTCTTCCCAGATTGTCTGGACGATCATCATCGGAACGATTATGATCGCTATGGCGCTGGGAAATATCTGGGGAGGGAGAAGTGCGGATAAAAATCCAAATCCGGACAAGCTTTATATGCGGATGCTGATTGCAGCCATCTGGATTGCGGCAATACCGCTTGTCGGAAAATATATCATCATAGGGATCTCCGGACTGCTCGTACTGGTGGTAGATCACAATTTTCTTGTTCTGGCAGCTTTTGCGGCTTGTATGGTAATCTTTGTGTTTCCGCTCTTTTTACTTGGTACGGTGACCCCGTCTCTGGTAAAATATACCGTGGATCGTCTGGATGACAGCGGCAAGATCGTAGGGACACTGGGGGCATTTAATACCATCGGCAGTATCATCGGAACTTTTTTACCGACATTTGTGACAATTCCGGCAGTGGGAACGTCCATCACATTTCTCATTTTTTCTGGAATATTGATGCTGTTAAGCCTGATCTATTTCTGGGGACGAAGAGAAAAGCTGGTGAAATGTGTGGCAGCGGTCGTTCTGTTTCTGCTTTGCAGTTTCTTTGGCTCTTCGGACAGCTTTGCCTTCTGGGAAAAAAATCTGACCTATGAGGGAGAGTCGGTATACAATTATCTGCAGGTAAAGGAAACGGATGACAGTGTCATATTGTCCACAAACGTACTGTTCGGCGTACAGTCGATTACAAAGAAAGACCATTCTTTAACCGGAATGTATTATGACTATGCGATGGCGGCTCCTGTTCTGGCCGGAATCGGTGGAGAAGAACCGTCAAATGTTTTGATTCTTGGAATGGGAACGGGCACCTTTGCCAGACAATGCCTGCATTATTTTGATAATATGAAGATCGAAGGTGTTGAAATCGATCAGAAAATTACGGATCTGGCCAATGAATATTTTGACCTACCGGATGCCGTTCAGGTAGCCACATACGATGGGAGAGCCTATTTACAGGCAGTTGATCAGAAATATGATGTAATCATGGTAGATGCCTATCAGGATATTACGATACCGTTTCAGATGTCTTCGATTGAATTTTTTAACATGGTGAAGGAGCATCTTACGGATAATGGAGTTATGGTGGTCAATATGAACATGCACTCCGAAGAAAAAGGAAATATAAATTCCTATCTCTCCGATACGATTGCAAATGTTTTTGACAGCGTATATACGGTGGATGTGCCGAATTCTACGAACAGAGAGCTGTTCGCGGTTTCGGATTCGGATGCGGTCGGGAATTTCAAAAACGATGTATCAAAGATGGAAAATAAAGAACTACAGGACCTCATGCACGAAATCGCATCGAACATGACGGTGTATCAAAAGGGAAATTATATTCTCACCGACGACAAGGCACCGGTGGAATTATTGGGGATGGAGGTAATCGACAGCCTGATCCAGGATGAAATCGGTTATTACAAACAGATTTTCCGGGAACAAGGAATTCAGGGTCTTTTGAATGAAATGTAACAAAGATAATAAAAATTAATAGTACAGAGGAAAGGAAATCCGGAAAAGGGTTTCTTTTTTTTCTACATAAAATCTACAAATAAGCATTATAAGATACATACAGACACAATGTCGGTAATTCGGTATCTGAAAAAGCTGGAAAAGGAGAAGCAGTGGCAGAAATGACAAAAAACATTGTATTGCACATTGAAGGTATGAGCTGTGCCAGTTGTGAATACAGAATCGAAAAAAAATTGTCAGATACAGCTGGAATCCTGCGCGTGAAGGTAAGCTTTCCGAATCAGAAAGCAGAGGTGAGCTATGATTCGGATGTAATCGACAGGAAGGACATCGAAAGGATTGTAGAAGAGCTGGATTACAAGGTAGTTGCTCCAAAGCAGGAGCAGAGCAAGACGGATCTGCTGGGAATCATCATGATCCTGTTTGCAATCTACCTGCTGATGAAGCATCTGGGATTTTTGAATATTTTTTATTCCTTTCCGAAGGCAGAGGAGGGGATGGGATACGGGATGCTGTTCCTGATCGGATTGCTGACATCGGTACATTGCATTGCAATGTGTGGAGGAATCAATCTGTCACAGTGTATGCCGTATACGGATATCCGTGATAAGGGGCAGGAAAAACGGAGTATTCTCAAACCAAGTTTTCTCTATAATCTGGGAAGAGTCATCTCCTATACCGCAATCGGAGGAATTGTCGGCGCGTTGGGGTCCGTGATCAGTTTTTCCGGCGGAGCAAAGGGTGCCGTACAGATAGCAGCAGGAATTTTTATGATTATCATGGGCTTGAATATGCTCCATCTTTTTCCGGCACTGCATAAATTCATTCCCAGAATGCCGAAGGCGATTGTCTCGAAAATCTATCGCAAAAAGAACGGAAGCAACAGCCCGTTTTATGTAGGACTCCTGAATGGACTGATGCCCTGCGGACCGTTGCAGGCCATGCAGTTGTATGCATTGTCGACGGGAAGTCCGCTCAAGGGAGCCCTTTCCATGTTTCTGTTCAGTCTTGGTACGGTGCCGCTGATGTTTGGACTTGGAGCTCTCAGCAAATTCTTGAGTCAGAAATTTACCCAAAAAGTTATGACGGTGGGAGCCTTTCTGGTCGTCATTCTCGGAATCTCCATGTTGAGCAGCGGTATGAGCCTGTCAGGTATCTCTACACTGGCTGGAAATCAGAGTGAAACAAAGACGGCAGAGCCGGAGATCGTAGACGGTGTACAGCTGGTGAATACAATGCTCTCATCCGGCAGGTATGAACCGATTCAGGTAAAGCAGGGAGTTCCGGTAAAATGGACGATAACGGCCGAAGAGGGAACGATAAATGGGTGTAACGGGCAAATCATAATCCAGGAATATGGAATCCAGAAGACGCTGGAGGTCGGTGATAATGTGATTGAATTCACACCATCTGAAACAGGTCAGTTTACCTATAGCTGCTGGATGGGAATGATCCGCAGTACAATCACCGTAACAGAATAATCATAAAACAGGAGGTTTTATCAATGAAAAAGCAGAACAAAAAAGGAAAAGGAAATAGCGGATTGCCGATTCTGGCAGGAGGTGTGGTTCTTTGTCTTGTAGTCGGAATTTTGGTTTGGAATAACGGGCAGGATCAGAAAGGGGACCAGAACACTGCGAGTACAAAAAAGGCGGAAGTCAATACAAACGCCCAGACAGACGAGGGAGATCTGAAAATTCCGATTTCCGATTTATCGGAAACAGCCACCTTTTATGATGCGGAGGTTGATGGCACGAATATGGAAGTCCTTGCGGTGAAGGCACCGGATGGAAGCATCCGTACGGCATTTAATACTTGTCAGGTCTGCTATAGTTCCGGACGCGGCTATTATGTTCAGGATGGTGATAACCTGGTGTGCCAGAACTGCGGAAACACATTCACGCTCAATGATGTGGGCGAATCTAAGAACGGATGTAATCCTGTTCCAATCTTAGAAGAAGACAGAACGACCGATGACGATTCGATTACAATTTCCAACGCGTTCTTAACAAAATATGAAAAAATATTTGAAAACTGGAAAGCACAGTAAAAGTAACAGTATAAATCCTTGAGGAGGTTTCGAATGGAAAAAAGAGTAATTGCGGTTGGCGGCATGACATGTGCGGCCTGCTCCGGAAGAGTAGAGAGAGCAATTCAGAAAATGGAAGGTGTGAAGACTGCAAATGTCAATCTGGCGACAGAGAAAGCGACGGTTGTTTATGATGCGCAGGTTCTGAAACTTTCCGATATTAAACAGATGATTATCAAAACCGGTTATCAGGTGATTGAGATCGCGAATGCAGAAGAGGCGGATCAGAATAAACTGCGCAAAGAGAAAGAAATTCAGACATTGTGGCATAAATTTATCATTGCAACCGTTTTTGCGGTGCCGCTTCTGATCATTGCCATGCTTCCGATGATCTCATGGATTCCGCTCAATGTACCGAGTTTCATGAGTATGATGGAATATCCGTTGGTATATGCACTGATTGAGGTGCTTCTTACCATTCCGATTCTGATCGCAGGACGGAAATTTTATTCGGTCGGATACAAGGCACTGTTTCAGGGAAGTCCGAACATGGATTCCCTGATTGCGATCGGAACGACATCTGCCGTTCTGTTCAGCGGGTATAATGTATTTTCCATTACACAGGGAAATTACGGAGCGGTCAATTCACTTTATTTTGAGACGGCCGGCGTCATCATTGCATTGATTTTACTTGGAAAATCTCTGGAAGCCAGATCCAAGGGAAAGACGGGAGAGGCCATTAAAAAATTAATGGGGCTCGCGCCGAAAACTGCAATCGTAATCCGCGGCGGGAAGGAAATCGAGACAAGGATTGAAGCGGTCCAAATCGGAGATGTCCTGCTGGTAAAACCGGGAGAGAAGATACCGGTTGACGGAATCGTTGTCGAGGGAAGAACTTCGATTGATGAATCCATGCTGACCGGAGAGAGCATTCCGGTTGAAAAAAATGCCGGAGACCAGGTATATGCGGCGTCAATCAATAAAAACGGAATGATTCAGTTTCAGGCGACCAAGGTCGGAAATGATACGGCATTGGCACAGATTATCAAGCTTGTTGAGGAGGCGCAGGGTTCGAAGGCGCCGATTGCACAGATGGCGGATATTGTATCCGGCTATTTCGTGCCGATCGTCTGCGTGATTGCATTGATTGCTGGGATCAGCTGGTATATCGGAACCGGGAATTTCTCATTTGCACTGAGAATCTTTATCTCCGTATTGGTTATCGCATGCCCGTGTGCGCTCGGACTTGCAACTCCGACGGCAATCATGGTCGGAACCGGGAAAGGTGCGGAAAACGGCATTCTGATCAAAGGCGGGGAAGCGTTGGAAACGACGCACAAAATCAATACAATTGTCCTGGATAAGACAGGAACGATCACCCAGGGAAAACCGGAGGTGACGGATATTGTGGCAGTATCCTCCGTTGCGGATGAATATCTGCTTCAGCTGACTGCATCTGCGGAAAAGGGATCGGAACATCCGTTGGGCGAGGCAATCGTTTTGGAAGCACAGAAAAGAGATCTTACCCTGTTTAAGGTGGATGGTTTTGAGGCAGTTACCGGACGTGGAATTCAGGCGGTGATCAATGAGACAGAGGCGCTGATCGGTAACCGCAAACTGATGGAGGAACGGGATATTCCGATTGAAGAATTGGAAGAAGCTGCGGATCGTCTTGCAGAAGAGGGAAAAACGCCGATGTATATTGCACTGGACAACCGCATTGCCGGTATCATAGCCGTTGCTGATGTGGTAAAACCGGGCAGCAAAAATGCAATTGAAAAACTGCATGAAATGGGAATAGAAGTAGCCATGATTACCGGTGATAACAAAAAAACGGCAGCAACCATTGCTAAACAGGTTGGAATTGACCGGGTACTGGCAGAGGTATTGCCACAGGATAAAGCAGAGGAAGTCAAGAAACTCCAGAAAGAGGGAAAGATGGTTGCCATGGTCGGAGACGGGATCAATGATGCACCGGCACTGGTACAGTCAGATGTTGGAATCGCGATTGGTTCCGGAACGGATGTGGCTATGGAATCCGCAGATATCGTACTGATGCGGAGTGATCTGATGGATGTGCCGACAGCCATTCATCTGAGCAAGCAGACCATTCGAAATATCCGTCAGAATTTATTCTGGGCGTTTGGCTATAATACCCTTGGAATACCGGTTGCTGCGGGAATTCTCTATCTGTTCGGAGGACCTCTTTTAAATCCGATCATCGGCGCGGCAGCCATGAGTTTAAGCTCCGTATCCGTGCTGACCAATGCACTTCGTTTACGTAAATTCAAACCTTATCAATAGAACCGGAGAGGAGACAAAGAAATGCAGAAATCAGAAAAATGGAAAATAACCGGTGCAATTCTATGCGCGGTTCTTATTGTTGCGGTTTTTACAGCAGGATACGATAAATTAGACGTGATAGGAAGCGGATCTGTTACCGCCTTTCAAAAAATATTGAATACGGTACCGGATCTTGTGACAGAGCAGGAAGATACCTGGACATTGGAGGCACCGGATGGAACAACTGCCTTTCACTGGAGTAAGGATTATACAGATACAACATATGATGTGAGTCTGGAAACGGATCTGGAACCATTTGTGAATGCGGGGTTAGACACGAGCCTGCTCCCGGAAGGAATGGTGGACGAAGATAAGCTGATCATCGGGAAAAATATCGATGATGTAAGTACGGCAGAAGCGGATTCGGCACTTTCGGCATATCAGACATTTGAGCAATCCGGCCGTGAACTGCTTGGATTCCACACATCGTTGGGACATTTTGGAATTAATATGGAAAATGCTGCTTTTGAATGGGCACAGGATATAGAAGAAAACGATAAAGATATTGTATTTGTAATAGATCCGCAGATTCTCATCGATGCGGGTGTGAATCCGGAAAAGGTTGAGGGCTGGAACTATACGACCGTACAGATGATGAACGGAAAAGGAAAGGAAATAGAAGTATACAAATTTCTGAAACCATTTGATATTGATTCATAAGAAGCAGACGGGTATAATCATGATAGTGAATCGCAGTATGAATGGAGAGGAAAGACGGAATGCAGCCGACAGTAAAAAATATTTTAGTGGTAGATGATGAACACAAGATTCTCGAAGTGGTGGAATCACTGCTGCGCAGCAAAGGATACGAGGTGTTTACGGCGGACAGTGGAACCGAAGCCCTGGAACTTTTTGAGCGGGAAAATATTGCGTTGATCGTATTGGATCTGATGCTTCCGGATATGTCCGGCGAAGACATCTGCAGGAAGATTCGCAGGAAGTCGAGAGTACCGATCATCATGCTGACTGCGAAAGTGGAAGAAAAAGATCTGCTGCAGGGATTACAGATCGGTGCAGATGACTACATGACAAAACCATTTCGTTTGCTGGAATTGCATGCCAGAATCGAAGCAGTTCTCCGCAGGAGCAGTGACGATCTTGTTCCGTTATTCAAAAAGAACTCTTTTTGTAACGGAGATCTGCTGGTCGATTTTGAGCAGAATATCATTAAGAAAAAACAACAGCCGGTAAAACTGACGCCGAGTGAGATGAATATCCTGTCGGCTCTGATCAAATATCCGGGAAAAGTCTTTACGCGAGAGGAACTGATTGAAATCGCACTTGGAGAAGACTTTATCGGGTATGACAGAGCCATTGACAGCCATATTAAAAATCTGCGTCAGAAGATAGAGGATGATCCGAAGCAACCGGTATATGTCAGAACCATTCATGGAAAAGGATACAGATTCGGAGGAGAATAATGAAGAGAAGCAGAAGTATCAAAACACAGTTATCTCTGACAATTGCATTTGTATCTCTGCTTACCATTTCTTTGATCAGCTTTCTTGCAAATCAGTTTATCAATGCGGAATTTAAGTCGTATCTTACCGGCCAGCAGAGTCAGAATTCCAAGGAATTCGTGTCTGCTATCAGCCAGGCCTATGTAAAAACGTCTCAGAAATGGGATGTCACGTATATTCATAATATCGGTATGTATGCACTTTATGACGGTTATATCATGAAAGTATATGATATGGACGGGGAAAAAATATGGGATGCGGAAGAATGTGACATGACGCTTTGCCATCAGATCATGAATGATATTACAACACGCATGAAACAGCAGGTTCCGGATTTGAACGGACAGTTCGTATCGCAGGATTATGATCTTACGCAGGACGGAACGAAAGTCGGAAAAATCAGTTTGAGTTATTACGGTCCGTATTTTCTAAGTGAAAGCGATTCGCGATTTTTATCGTCACTCAATAAGATACTGATCGGCACGGGAATCTTTTCACTCCTTTTTTCCGTTTTTATCGGTTTTCTGTTTGCTCGGAGAATTACAAAACCGGTTACCAAAACGATCGCGGTGACAAAACAGATCGCAGAAGGCGATTATGAGATTGCATTTGCCGGAAAAACAAAGACAAGAGAACTCGATGAACTGATGGATTCGGTCAATCAGCTCGCATCCGAACTAAAAGAGCAGGAACATCTGCGCAAACAGATGACTGCGGATGTTTCCCATGAGCTGCGTACCCCGCTGACATCGGTTGCAACGCATCTGGAAGCGATGATGCTTGGAATCTGGGAACCTACCCAGGATCGTTTAAACAGCTGTCATGAGGAAATTTTAAGGATCACGAATATCGTGAAAGATCTGGAAAATCTGGCGAAAGTAGAAAGTGACAATCTGAAATTGTACAGGACAAAGGTCGATCTGAGAGAAATAGCAGAGTCGGTGACCGATAATTTTGCGGGTGAATTGCAGGCGAAAAATCAGAGCTGCAGGATTGACGGAGTTCCGGTGATTGTTACAGCGGACAGAGACCGGATGACACAGGTATTGTTGAATCTGATTTCCAATGCAGTCAAATATACCCCTGAGAATGGAACAATCACGGTGAGCCTGAAGGAAAATGAGACGCAGGCCATCGTTTCGGTGCAGGATACCGGAATGGGTATTCCGGAAAATGAGATCGGCTATATTTTTGAGCGGTTTTACCGGACGGAAAAGTCAAGAAATCGAAAGACCGGCGGTGCGGGCATCGGACTTGCAATTGCAAAATCAATCGTAGAGGCGCATGGCGGAAAAATCGAAGCGCAAAGCAAAGAGGGCGAGGGAAGTACCTTTACCGTGAAAATCCCAAAGTAATCTTGACAAAACAATGAAATCGGGTGAAAATACTAAGTAAACATTTTTAAATAGTATGTAAATGAGAGAAAATCATTACCGGTAGAAGAGATTGGAGTAAAAAAGAGGATTATGTTGAATCAGTTTTCACGTTCAGAATTGCTTTTGGGAAAAGAAGCTATGGAAAAATTAAGCAATGCAAGAGTTGCGGTATTCGGAATCGGCGGTGTCGGAGGATATGTCGTGGAGGCACTTGCACGAACCGGTGTCGGAGCATTCGAACTGATCGACGATGATAAAATATGCCTTACGAACATTAACAGGCAGCTGATTGCCACGCGCAGCAGTGTCGGAAAATATAAAGCGGAGGTCATGCGGGAGAGGATTCTGGATATCAACCCGCAGGCACAGGTGAATATTCATAAGTGTTTTTACCTGCCGGAAACAGCAGATGCATTTGATTTTGCTCAGTATTCCTATGTGGTCGATGCCGTAGATACGGTTACGGCTAAGATCGATATCATACAAAAGGCGCAGAGTGTACGGACACCGGTCATCAGCTGTATGGGTGCCGGGAACAAAAAAGATCCGTCCCAATTCCAGATCGCGGATATTTACAAGACGAGTGTCTGCCCGCTTGCCAAGGTCATGCGCAGAGAACTCCGGAAACGGGATGTGAAGAAGCTGAAGGTAGTCTATTCCACGGAGAAGCCTACCAGGCCGGTTGACGATATGGCAATCAGCTGCCGTACAAACTGTATCTGTCCGCCGGGTACGAAACACAAGTGTACGGACCGGAGAGATATACCGGGAAGTCTTGCGTTCGTGCCGTCTGTTGCAGGGCTTATGATTGCAGCAGAAGTGGTGAAAGATCTCACAGAGGGTGAAAGGAGCTAACATGACAAGAGAAGATGCGTGGAAATTATTGACTGAATTCAATCAGGATGAATTTCATCTGGAGCATGCCTGCACCGTAGAAGAAACGATGCGCTATTTCGCAAAAAAACTGGGTTATGAGGAAGAAGCTGATTTCTGGGGACTCGTGGGACTTTTGCACGACCTTGATTTTGAACGCTACCCGGAGCAGCACTGTATCAAACAGCAGGAAATCATGCGGGAACGGGGCGTGGAAGAGCAGATCATTCATGCAACGGCAAGCCACGGATATGCGCTTACGGTTGACATAAAACCAGAACACGAGATGGAAAAGGTTCTGTATGCGGTTGACGAACTGACAGGGCTGATCGGAGCCGTTGTGCTGATGCGTCCGTCAAAAAGTGTGCAGGATCTGGAATTAAAATCAGTGAAGAAGAAATACAAGAGTAAAAATTTTGCGGCCGGCTGTTCCAGAGAAGTCATCGAGCGCGGTGCAGATATGCTGGGCTGGTCTTTGGACGAACTGATCCAGAACACAATAGATGCATTGAAAACATTTCAAAAATAAATGCCGGATACGGTACGTTATTCATAGTAAAGGACTGACAGGTGGAGAAAGAAGAAAAACTGCGTATTTTAAAAGAATACTTGGCAGAAAAGGAGAATATGGTAGTTGCGTTTTCAGGTGGAGTGGATTCGACCTTTTTGCTGAAGGTTGCCCATGAAATTCTTGGGAATCATGTACTTGCGGTGACAGCCGCATCCTGTTCTTTTCCGGAACGGGAATTAAAAGAAGCATCGGAGTTCTGCAAACAAGAGGGAATCGGACATATCGTATGTGAATCGGAAGAGCTGCAGATTGAGGGATTTTCACACAATCCGGTCAACCGCTGTTATCTGTGTAAGCAGGAACTGTTTACAAAAATCTGGGATATAGCGAAAGAACGAGGGATTCCATATGTTGCGGAGGCATCCAATCTGGATGATAACGGAGATTACCGTCCCGGTCTGCAGGCAGTGAAAGAGCTCGCTGTGCTGAGTCCGCTTCGTTATGCCGAAATGGATAAGGCGACGATTCGGGAGCTCTCTCACGAAATGGGGTTGAGAACCTGGAACAAACAGTCTTTTGCATGCCTGTCTTCCAGATTTGTCTACGGTGAGGAGATTACGGAAGAGAAGCTACATATGGTAGATCAGGCGGAGCAGTTCCTGTTAGATCATGGGTTCCATCAGGTACGAGTGAGGATTCACGGAAAAATTGCACGGATTGAGATTGCGCGCGAAGAATTTGAAAGAATGTTCCGCGACCAGTTTTCCGATCAGGTGCAGACGGCGTTTCAGGCGATGGGATTTTCCTATGTGACACTTGATCTGGGCGGATATCGTACCGGAAGTATGAATGATGAGATATTAAAGAATCACTGAACGAAAACGGTATGGAAGTTTGACAGGAGGAAAAAACGGTGTCGATTAAGAAAATTGCGGAAAAAGTGGGCGTTTCGGCTGCAACGGTATCCAGAGTTTTGAATAATCCGAACTACAAGTGCATATCGCCGGATTTACGGGATAAAATATGGAAGTCTGCCAGAGAGCTCAATTATGTGCCGAATGAGGCTGCGCGCAATCTGAAACTCGGCGTATCAACGGCGGGCCAGAAGACCTATTATGTCAATGTACTTATGACGCGAATGGGAACTTCTGAGGCCGATCCGTTTTTCAGCGAACTGCTCCGGATTATCGAGAGTGAGATACACAAACAGTTCTGCATCCTTTCGAAAGTATGGTATATGCCGATTTTTTCCAATGACAAGAAGTGCAAGATGGAAAACATGGACCATATCATCGAGGAGATGTATCAGGAATCAGATCAGAAAAATGATGGACTGATTATCATAGGAAAATGTAACAAAGAAGCTTTAAAAAAACTGAATCAGAAATATAAAAGCGTCGTATCGGTCAATCGAAATTCGACAAATTATGAAGTGGATGAAGTGCTTTGTGACGGCTGTAAAGTGGCGACTATGGCGGTCGAATATCTGATTCGGCTCGGTCATAAGAATATCGGCTACGTGGGCGATTGTCACAATGAAACCAGATACAAGGGATTTCAGAAAACGCTGTTGAAACATGATATTGATCTGGATGCCAATTATGTCATAGAAGCAGAGCAGACAGAGGCTGCCGGATTTGAAGTGATGGAAAAGCTGCTTCAGAAGGATGACTGTCCGACAGGTATTTACTGTGCAAATGATATCATTGCAATCGGAATGTTAAAATGTCTCAACAAATATAAGAACCGGTATTATATGCCGTCGATTATTGCAAGTGATGACATCGAAGAGGCACAGTATACGAAACCAATGCTGACAACTGTCCGGCTGCCAAAAGAAGAAATGGGGAAATTTGCCTTATATCTTCTGCTTGACCGGATGAACGGCGGTCATAAGGGAATTGTGCGGACCGAGCTCGAAGGAAAGCTGATTGTCCGCGGCAGCTGCGTTTCTGTGGAAGACAGTATGATCGATTATTATATTTAAGAATCATTGCAATTTATGAAAAAGCAAAGACATGGAAAGATGTCTTTGCTTTTTTTATTCGCTCGGATAGACCTTGTCACGTTAAAATGCGGGCGAAGCATACAGTTTCTCCTTCGATTTTGAAAACGTTTGCATCTATAGATGCAAGAATATCATAAAAGAGCTGTGGCGGAAATAGAAAAGCCCGATAAAATAAGGGGAAGATTCTGCAAACGTTTTCACAAAAACCCGCATTTGGAGTCGGATTCCACCTGAAATGAAGGTAAAAACCTGCAAAAAGAGGGGGAAAAAGAAGAAAACAAGCCTATGCGAGTAAACGTTTTCACAATCTTATATAGATGGAACGGCATTTTTGTTTTATAAATAAGAAAACAACTTACAGGAAGGGGCTGATCATATGAAACAAAAAACAGAGGTTTCTATCACGTGTAGCAGAAGAGGACTGGATGAAACGGAGAGAGCCTGAAAAACGGGGATTGAGTGGAAACGATAAAACATGGTAGAAAAGAGGATAAAATTATGAAAAAGAAATTATTATTACTATTGGTGTCGGCAGTTCTGGGAAGTGCGTTCGTGTTCTCCGGATGCGGAAAATCCAATTCGCAGGCAACTGCAAATATTGGGAGCGAAAAAGAAGTGGGCACAGCCGAAGCAACAGAAAGTGAGCAGAGTGCAGAGACGGAAAGTGAGCAGACTGCAGAAACGACAGATGTGATCCGGCTGGCAGTTATGACTGCCAACATAACACAGGAGGCAGCTTTGATTGGACAGGAGACAGGAATCTATGAGAAATACGGACTCGATGTACAGACGACAGAGTTTGCAGCAGGCATCAATACAGTGGATGCCCTTACACTGAATCAGGCAGATATCGGAATGGTAGCGGATTATGCCTGGGTGAACAGACTTGGAGCCACAGCGGATTCGAATACCTTAAAAATATTCACAAGACTGGGAACCGGAAACGGGTCCGGTACAAATCTCTATATTAACAAAGATCTGGCATCCGGTGTGGAAGATCTGAGCGGAAAAGCAATTGCGACAGTCACCGGAACCGTATGGGATTATTATAATTCATCACTGATCGAACAATACAATCTGAAAGATGTTGAAATATTAAACACTTCTTCCCCGGCGGAGATGGAGGCACTTTACGAATCCGGAAAAGCAGCAGCATTCTTCGGCAGCGGTCAGACCGCTACGATGGCAGAAGCGCTTGACTTTACCCAGAAAGAACTGAGCCTGAAAGATCTGGGCGTCACAACGGATATGTTTTATATTGCGGACGAATCCTATCTGGAGAAAAATGAAGATGTTGTAAAACGGTTTCTGCAGGCAAATCAGGAAATCTATGATTACATTACGAATAACAGCCAGGCAGCTGCCGATCTTGTTTCCGAGAAACTGGCAATTCCACAAGAGACATTTCTTGGAGGATTAAAAGAGGCAGATCTTCTGATCGATCTGAAGCAGCAGTCAATTGATTCCTTAAATACAATCAACAGCTGGGCAAAAGAGCAGGGACGTTACGATCTCGATTATGATGCAAAAGATTTTATTTATCCGGATGCCATCAAAGATTTATATCCGGACCGTGTCGACATTAAGTAAAAATAAAGGAGAAGCGTATGGGACATTTGGAATATGGAATTCAGGAAGCTGCGGAATTATATACCTATGCTTATCCGCTGGTCATGCTGGAATTGACGCATGCCGGAAAGCTTAGGGATGACCGGTTTTATCATTTGCGGCAGTTCCCGACCGAGCAGGATCGAAAGATTGTAAGACCAAATCGCGATACCCTGTATTCCATCGGGTTTACACAGCTGAAGAATACGCCGTATCTGCTCAGGATAGCAGATATACGGGAAAGATATTATCTGGTTCAGGTGATGAACGCCTATACGGAAGTCATCGCTTCCATCGGAACCAGGACACCGGAAATGGCAGAGGGAGACTATTTATTTCTATATCAGGACGATGAAATTCCGCAAGGATATGAAAACTATAAAATTGTGCGGAGCGATGATTCCATCAATCATTTTCTGGTTCGCACGGAAACAAGGGGAGAAGCGGATTATGCATTTGTCAATCAATTGCAGGATACGATGATTTTTCAGCCGCTGTATCCGGAAAAAATAGCAGATACGAAAACGGTTGCAGAGCTTCTTGGTGTTTCGCCGGAAACGGTGGATGAAAAGGTGCCGCCGGTGATTCGAATGGATACGCTGGATATCTCCTTATTTTTGAAAGTATTTGCAGAGTCTTCCTTGGTGAATCCGATTACCGATCCGCACATCGAAGCAATCTTTACATATTTCGGCTATGAGAAGACCACAGGAAGTTTTGACTATAACAGTTTAAGCCCGCAGAAGCAGGAGCTTCTTGCACATGCGCAGGAGGCGGCATTTTCCTTATTTCGGAACTACAAGAACGACAAAAAGACACAAAGAAACAACTGGAGCTACTATTATAACGGATTGGGTGCCTACGGGAATGACTATCTGCTGCGTGCGCAGACCGCTTACATCGGCTATGGAGCCAATCTGTCGGCGGATTGTATCTATCCGTTTACCTATACGGACAGCAGCGGAGAAAAATTAAAGAGTGAGCGGAATTATATCCTTCACTTTGCAAAAGACGGATTTCCGCATGCAGCCGTATTCTGGTCCGTTACCGTATATGGAGAACCGAGCCAGAGTCTTGCAAAAAATGCTGGGAACCGTTATACGGTAAGCAGTTATGATCTGGAGCAGCGGATAAAAAACGAAGACGGCTCACTTGATATCTTTCTCTCCCGTGAGGAACCGGAGGATCAAAAAAGAAAGGCAAACTGGCTTCCCGTGCCGACCGATGAGGACGAATTTTCTCTGGTAATCCGAATCTATTACCCGGATGAAGTGACGCTCGAAGGAAAATGGGATGGGCCGGATATTACAGCCGTGTGAGGTGAAAAGAATGTATATTGAACTCAAACATGTGAATAAATATTTTAATGAATTTAAGGCATCCGATGATGTTTCGTTTGGAATCGAGAAAGGAAAGCTGGTCGGACTGCTTGGACCGAGCGGAAGCGGAAAAACAACGATCCTGCGCATCCTCGCCGGCCTGGAAAAAGAAGATTCCGGGGAGATTTGGATTGACGGAGAACGTGTCAATGCACTTTCGGCCAGCAAGCGGAAAATCGGATTCGTATTTCAAAGCTATGCATTGTTTCCTTATATGACCGTATATGACAATATCGCCTATGGACTAAAAGTCCAGAAAAAGAAAAAGGAAGAGATTCAGCAAAGAGTCGAGGAATTGTTGGAGCTTGTAGGGCTGAGCGGGCTGGAAAAACGATACCCGACACAGTTGTCCGGCGGACAGCGCCAGAGAGTGGCTTTTGCCAGAGCTCTGGCACCGAATCCACAGGTTCTTCTGCTCGATGAGCCGTTTGCGGCAATTGATGCCAAAGTGCGCAAAGAATTGCGTCTGTGGCTGAAAGATATGATAAGAAAGATCGGAATCACCAGTATTTTTGTAACGCATGATCAGGATGAGGCGGTGGAAGTTGCGGATGAGATTATCATTACAAACAAGGGAAAAGTAGAACAGATCGGGACACCGGACGAGATTTACCGAAATCCGAAGACACCGTTTGTGGCGCAGTTTATCGGTCAGACACAGGTACTCGCTGATTACACAGTGTTAAAGGGATTTCATTCGGAAAAAGATTTTCAAAAGGCAATTATCCGTCCGGAGTTCGTAAAAGTATACAAAACGACGGAACCGCTTTCCGAGAAAGAATTTATGACGAAAGGTGTTGTGACGGATGTTGCTTTTCGTGGAAATGTATCGGAAATTACAGTGCGGGTTGATAATCTGGAAATTCGTGCCAGCCGTTCTCTGGATGAAGAAAATATTACAATAGGAGAACATGTATATCTGATGGTCTATCGCATGTATGTCTACAATGAGAATGAAGTTTACAGCATACAGAATGAAGTGTGGAAGACAAAATAATCAGGGGAATGGAGAAAAAGGATGGATCGAACAAAATCAGATTTGGGTCTAAACAGTTATAATGAATATAGTAAGCTTGGGAAAGATGAACCGAAGAATCCGCTGAAAAAAGGATTTTTGCGGATATTGCGCATCGGTGTCATAACCTGGCTGTTACTCTTGCTGATATGGAGCGTGGCTGCACATTTTACCTCTCCGACATTTCTGCCGGGTCCGTGGAAGACCATACAGGGCGTGCCGTCTATTGCAAAAAATGGAATTCTGTTTCAGGATATCCGGATCAGTCTGATCCGTGTGATCAAGGGCTGGTCGCTTGGAATCGTGTTTGCCATACCGCTCGGTCTTTTGATCGGACGTTTTGAAAAGTTCGGATGGCTTTTGGAGCCATTGCTTAATTTTTTCCGGTTTGTACCGGCCATCGGATTTATCACACTGTTTCTGATGTGGTTTGGCGTAGGCGAAGGATCTAAGACCGCATTGATTTTTTATGCAACGATTTTTCCGGTATTGATCAATACAATCACCGGTGTGCATTCGATGGACGCTTCCTATGTGGAAGCGGCAGAATCGCTTGGAGCCCCCGGAGCAAAGATCTTTTTTACCGTTATCGTTCCTTCAACAGTGCCGAATATCTTTACCGGAATCCGGCTGGGCTTAAGCGGTGCGATTATTTCCATTGTAGCGGCAGAGATGCTTGCTGCCAGTGAAGGAATCGGTTATCTGATCTATACATCGAGACTCTATTACCGTACCGACTGGATTTTTGTCGGAATCGTCCTGCTTGGGATGGTTGGATTTCTTGCGGACCGGCTGCTGTTATTTTTAGGAAAGAAATTCTTAAATCGTTACGGCGTAACCGGCTAGGCAAAAAGAAAAGAGAAGAAAAAGCCGTGGGACTTTTTGGTCCTACGGCTTTTTCTTGCCCGAAACTTGGGCGGCAAAAGCGAAACGGTGCGGGTTATAGATTCTCTTTTAAGATCAGGAGTCCTTTTTCCAATTCATCCTGAGACTTCGTAGAAGCAAGCGCGACTCTGAGGAAACTGTTCTGTTTATTTGATGCCGTAAGAAAGCGGTCTGAATGGAATACGCGCACCCCCTTCTCCTGCAGATGGATCAGTAACCGATCCGTGTTTTGTTTCTCTGTCAATGGAAGCCATCGAAAGAAGCTGAGCGGATGTCCGTTTTTTGTAGCTTGTGGAAAATGATTAAAAAACAGGTCGTTTGCAGTTTGGGCAAGTTTTTTCTTTGCAAGGACAATTTCATTGGCCTGTCCCGACAAAATCAACTCTGTAATAATCTCTGCGTCCAGTGAAGAAGTTTTTACATTGATATTGAAAATTGCCTGTAAAATTCTTTCTTTGAACTGCCTGCCGAATACCATGTAAGCAACCCGGAGTCCGGAACACAGAGATTTGGACGTCCCGCAAATATAAATTGTTTGCTCCGGCAATACCTGATATAGGGGACGCTGATAATCCGCCATGATTCCGGCAGTTAAAAAAGCATGAATATCATCCTCAATTAGAATCAGATTGTGTTTTTGGATCACAGAGGCCAGCTCCTGCTTCCGTCTGTCTGAAATCATAATCGTTGTGGGGTTGCAGCAGCAGGGCATCAAAAAAATGCCCTGTATTTTTGTTTGGCGGCATTGATTTTCCAGTTCGTCCGGCAGCATTCCCTGATGATCTCCAGAAACCGGTACCAACTGGATATGAAAGGTTTTGGACAGCTCGATAAAGTTGGAATAGGTATAACGGTCGACCGCTATGCGGCTTCCCGGTTCAAACAGGGCAAACAATGTGATCGCCAGGGCATTCTGCGCACCGGATACAATCGCCATATCCGCCGGTTCGGCATAAATACCGAAAGACTGCATCCAATTCAGCCCCGCCATTTTTTGATGTGGCATTCCGGTGGGATCGTCGTAATTAAAAAGCTGCTCCAGATAACGCTTTTTGAGGATTTTTTTCGCAGTATCCGAAACCATGTGATTGCATTGTTCAAAAGATGCGACAAAACCAAGTTCAATATGTTCCTGTGGTGCGTTATCCAGTGAAATCGTAACGGAGCGTGCGGCGTTTGGAGATACAAATGTGCCGCTTCCGGTTACGGCATAGATCAGTCCCCGGAGTTCACACAGCTTGTAGGCTCTTGTGATCGTAGTGAAATTGACATCCAGATAATCCGCCAGTTCTCTCTGGGGTGGAAGCTTCGTACCCGGTGCCAGCAATCCGTTTGCAATATCGTGTTCCAGCAAATCGGAAAGCGAAAGATATACCGGTCGCTTCAACATGGATCTGTCCGGTTTCCATGACATGTGGTAATCCAAAAAAGAGTTTATCGGCATAGAATCCTCCAACAATATTGTAATGCATACAATTATATCATTGAGTGTATGGATTTTCAATGCTAAAATATTAAAGTACAACGATATATTTGAAATGAGGGACGGTACATTTGGAATCAAAAAAACAAACATTATATAAGGCTTTCAAAGCAGCCTTCCCCAGTACAATTCCTATTTTTGCGGGCTTTGTATTTCTGGGGATCGCCTATGGCATCTATATGAATGCTTTGGGCTTTCATTTTTTATACCCCATGCTGATGAGCCTGACCATCTTTGGCGGTTCGGTTGAATTTGTGGTGGCAGGTCTGTTGCTTGGGGCTTTTGACCCGCTGAAGGCATTGGCATTGGCGCTGATGATCAATGCCAGACATTTATTTTACGGTATTGCTATGCTGGAGAAATACAGGGTTCCGGGACTCAAACGATTTTATCTGATTTTCGGTATGTGTGATGAATCCTTTTCGATCAACTGCACGGCAGATATTCCCGAGGACGTCGGTCAGAGCTGGTTTATGTTTTTTGTCACGCTGCTGAATCATGTTTATTGGGTGCTGGGTGCTACTCTGGGCGGTCTGTTCGGCAGTCTGATTCAGTTTAATACAAACGGCCTTTCGTTTGTCATGACGGCGCTGTTTGTAGTTATCTTTCTGGACCAGTGGATGAAAGAAAAAAGCCATGAAAGTTCTTTGATCGGATTGGGGATCTCCGCGTTATGTCTGATTCTGTTTGGAAGCAGCAACTTTATGATACCGGCAATGTTATGGATCCTGCTGGCTCTGTGTCTGCTCAAAGGGAAGTTTGTGAAAGCAGGTGTGGTACAATGACAATGAGTATCAGTCAACAAATCATGACGGTTGCGGTGGTGGTTTTGGGTACGATGGCAACACGTTTTCTTCCTTTTATCTTATTTCCCGCAAACAGGCCGACGCCAAAATATATACAGTATTTGGGAAAAGTATTACCCGCAGCAGTATTGGGATTGCTCGTTGTATATTGTCTCAGGGATGTAAATATTCTTGCCGGAAGTCACGGAATCCCGGAGCTGATTGCCATTGCGTTCACGGTAGGGCTTCATTACTGGAGAAAGCAGATGCTTCTTTCCATTGCAGGAGGAACCTTGGTATATATGCTGCTGGTGCAGCTCGTGTTTTAAGGAGGTGATGTTTATGAAATACTATATTTTGATGGGTAGTCCAAGAAAAACAGGAAATACAGCTTCTCTGTTAAAGCCTTTTGCGGAAGAACTTTCCAACTGCGGAGCAGAATCTGAAGTGATCTGGTTGTACGACAAAAACATTCAGCCCTGCACTGCCTGCAGAGCATGTCAAACTGACTGGTCAAAATTCGGATGCCGGTATAAGGATGATGTGCAGGAACTATTTGACGGCATCCTTGCTTCGGACATGATTGTTCTGGCAACGCCAATTTATTCCTGGTACTGCACACCTCCGATGAAGGCTTTGCTGGACCGTCTGGTCTACGGTATGAACAAATATTATGGAAATGAGAAAGGACCCGCACTCTGGGCAGGAAAGAAAATAGCTTTGTTAACGACCTGCGGCTACCAGCCGGAAAAAGGAGCCGATCTTTTTGAAAGCAGAATGGAACGGTATTGCAGGCACTCACAGCTTACCTATATGGGGATGCTGGCAGAACGTGATCTCGGATATCAGGCTGCCTTTATGGATGAACACAAAGAAACGCGTGCCCGGGAGTATGCCCGAAAGTTGTGCGGCGTAATAGATCACTCATAAAGTAAGCGAGACTTCTCAAAGACATTGCAATACAAGCCAACTGGCCGATTGCAGCTTTAAAGGTAAGGAATGGCGTAGATGATGAAAAATTTTGAGTTTAACATGGGAACTGAGATTTTATTTGGCAAAGATCAAATTGATATGCTGCCAAATTATCTAAAGCAATACGGTGAAAAGATTCTGATGGTTTATGGTGGCGGGAGTATTAAAAAGATTGGCTTGTATGACAGAGCACTCGATGTTTTGAAGAATTTCAGCGTGCTGGAATGCAGCGGTATTGAACCAAATCCCAAACTCGGCAAAGTATACGAGGGCGCAAAAATCTGCGAAGCATTGATGAAAACTGTCATAAAATACGCGCCCATTGCCATGCGGGAACCAGACAATTACGAAGCGCGCGCCCAGATCATGTGGGCGGGTTCTTTGGGCGACAATGGGTTCATCGCTTTGGGAAATCTGGCTCCTGCATATAGCTGTCACGCCATCGAACACGAAGTGAGTGCCTATTACGATATCACCCACGGTGTAGGCTTGGCAATCATCACTCCGCACTGGATGCGGTACGTGCTTTCTGAAAAAACAGTTGATCGGTTTGTGCAATATGGCGTTGCGGTATGGGACATTGATGAAAGGCTGCCAAAGATGGTAATTGCAGAGACAGCAATCGAAAGGACACGGGAGTTTTTTGCAAGCTTCGGTGTCCCCATGACGCTATCGGAATTGGGAATCGATCAGTGCCATTTTGATGCCATGGCGGAACATGCTGTCGTTGTTGGAAAGCTGCAAAACGGATTCGTTCCCCTTACCAGCGAAGATGTGAAAAATATCTTGCTTATGTGTAAATAACAAACCTCACACGTTTTCTTAGGGTTCAATAATGGCGAATGCGCTGGTCTGGCTGAAGTCGGTAAGGTAGCTTTGCAGTCTTTCAAATACCGAGAAGTCGGTGGCGGTGATTTCCGATCGGACACTTTCAATGTCATGCTCCAATAGTTTGAATAAGCTGCTCTTGGTCAATTCAGCTTTGACACAGCCGTCTTCGGCACTCTGGTAATCTTCCAGATAGAGCAATACGCCGTGATAAAGCTGTACATAGTAGGATTCCTGACCGGCAGAAGTTGTTACGATGAGATTCAGACGTATATCGTCTTTTTCAGCTTTGCGGCTGTCAACGGCAATCCCAAGAAACTGTAACAGCTGTTTTACGGACATTTCTCTTGCGGTGTCCATCTTGGTGATATTCAGGGAAGGTTTTTTGCCATTGTCACCGGTGAGGTAAGTGAGTCCGGCCGTAATACCGTTTCTCAATTCAAAGGCTCCCTGCAGATAGGCGTTCCGCCAGATACTGGATTCGGACTGGTATCCCAGCTGCTCAAAGGCGTCCGCACACAGGAGTCTTGCCTTTTCATTCCCGGGATTGACCAGAACGAGTTTTGCTGTCACATGGGAGGCTCTGCGGTAATCTCCATTCCGAAAATCCGCCTCTGCCTTTTCCAGAACACGTTCTTCCGAGCCGATGTAGTCCACAAAGGTCTGAGCCTCTTCGATTTCGGTGAGCGGGTCCAGCTCTGTGGGATGGCCGTTAAAGAAACCGAGGTATTTGGTGAAAACGGCTCTTGCATTCATCGGCACAGAACCGTAATACGGTCTTGTATACCAGTTTTTCTGCAATTCTTCCGGGACTTCTATCATCCGGGCAATCTCCTTTGCCGTATAGCCCTGATTTGCATAGAGCAACGTCTGGTCATGAATGAATTTGTAAATGGCGGCCTGATTTAGCAGATAGTCCTTTACCATCGTGGGATGGGCAGAAGTATTTCTGTGATGCCAGTTGTGGGATTGAAATACAATGTCACTGCTGTCGCCAAATTTTTTCAGAGCGTCCAGCGTATAACCGGCCCATCCGCTTGCATCCCGGAGCTGGGCTCCGCGAATCGGATAGAGATTATGTAACGTACCGCAGCAGTTTTCCGCCAGCCACAGAGCACGGTATTCCACAAAATAATTATTCATCTCCGAAGGCGCTTCCGTATTCGGAGTGAGCTGAAAATCAACTGTGATTCCGTCAATTAAGATCGGACCGTCCTGATCGATAAAATCGGTCGGAGTAATATAGGAATTATATACATTACGCTCTCCCATAAGACCGAGCCCAAAACTTACCGTACCTTTCGGAGAACACGGCAAGGATGAGCCGCCCTGATAAGCTCCGCGGCGCAGCATAGCGGTTCCGGCAAATACATTTTCCTTTACGACTTCAATATCAAAACCGGCAGGAACATAGATCGGAATCTTGCCGTCTTCCGGTTTTCCGACATTCTGTTCGTCTACGATTCCCCGGATACCGCCATAGTGGTCAATATGGGAATGACTGATAATGACTGCCCGGACGTGATTTTGGATATCTTCTTTTAATGCCTGTTCGAGAGCCAGAACACTTGCTCTGGCAGCCTCTACCGAAGTGCCCGTGTCCTGGACAATCCATCCGGTCTGACTACGAATAAAAGAAATGTTTGCAATATCAAATCCCCTGACCTGATAAATTTTATCCGGAATTAATTCGAATACTCCCGACTGATAATTACATTTTCCGTTCATCCAAAGACTTGGATGTACGGTTTCCGGAACAGCGTCTTCTTCATAGAAAGAATAAGAAGATACGCCTACGGTCCGTTTCCCGTAAGGCATGGAAACGGTATAATCTTTTAATGGAAGAATACAGTCGGCAGATGCCCATTCGTATTCGGAGTTTGTACAGTTTTCAGGGTCGAGCTGAAACTTTTCTGCAAATTGCAGATTTACCTGTCTGGTAAAAGCGGTTGCGTCTTTGCTGTTTCTGTTATAGCAATATTCGCACATGGAAATTCCTCCTTCTTAAGTCTGATGATAGGTTCAGTGTAATGAATCCCCTTTGTAAATACAAAACCTATCTGTGAAATCGTTTGCAAAATCCAGAAAAAAAGTGTGAAAAAAGACAGGAAAAAGTGCCTGAAAAGGGAAAAAATCCACTTCCGGGTCACTTGAAATTCCAAATGGTGAAAACGTTTGCAAATATTTGGATTGAAAGTACAGAAGAGATTCCATTACTATTTATGGGAAAAGGCAGGAACGCCTGAGGGTGAAAAGGAGGATACAAATGGAGCGGTTTAACGGGAAAATAGAACTGGAACAGGTAAATTCCAGCAGCAGCTACGAGCGGGAAGAAAAGGTTTCCGGGGAGCTGCCGAATGTGCTGACGATTCTTTTGGATGATGTTGGATTTGCACAGCTGGGGTGCTATGGTTCCTCGATCGAAACACCAAATATTGACAGTCTTGCCGATGAAGGACTGCGTTATAATAATTTTCACACGACAGCAATCTGCTCTGCGACAAGAGCATCTCTGCTCACCGGAGCCAATCACCATGCGGTGGGCGTCTGCACCGTTACGGATAACTGCAAAGGGGAATATCCGAACCAGAAGGGCTATACGGATTTTCATTATGCAAATACGGCAGAAGTTCTGCATGAATATGGCTACACGAATTTTATGGTCGGGAAATGGCATCTGGCTCCATTTTCAGATATCACCGAAGCGGGGCCGTTCACACACTGGCCGCTCGGAAGGGGATTTGACCAGTTTTATGGATTTCTGGAGGGTTATACAGATCAGTATCATCCGGATCTGGTCAGCGGAAATACAAGAGTGGATGTGCCAAAAAGCGTGGAAGAGGGATATCATCTGACCGAAGACCTTGTGGATCATGCAATCGATTACATCAACAAGCATCAGACGATTTATCCGAACCGGCCATTTTATATGCATCTGGCACTGGGAGCCGGGCATTCGCCGCATCAGGTTCCAAAAGAATACATAGAGAAATATAGAGGCAAATTTGCAGAGGGCTGGGATGTTCTGCGTGAACAGTATTTCCGGCGACAGAAGGAACTTGGCATTATTCCGCAGAATGCCAAACTGAGTGCCCGCAATCAATTTGTGAAGCCGTGGGACGAACTGAGTGAAAAGGAAAAAACCGTATACGAACGTTATATGGAAGTCTTTGCGGGCTTTTTAGAGCATACGGATGCGCATATCGGCCGTCTGCTGGATTATCTTGAGCGAATCGGGAAAAAAGACAATACACTCATCCTGTTTCTGTCCGATAACGGGGCGAGTGCGGAAGGCGGAAAGCAGGGTCTCTTCAATCAGGACAAAATGACAAACTTCAGTCTCGACAGGGATGAAATCGAACTGGCTTATCAGCATCTGGATGAAATGGGAACGGAATATTCCAATATGAATTATCCGGTTGGCTGGGCAAATCTCGGGAATACACCGTTTCAATGGTATAAGACCTTTGTACATTCCGGAGGAGTGAAAGATCCGCTGATTTTGAGATATCCGGCACTGATCAGGGAGCGAGGCGGTATCCGGCAGCAGTATCACCATGTTACGGATCTTGCGCCGACGATTCTGGATATACTGGGAATCCGTAAGCCGGAAACGATCAAAGGGGTTGCGCAGTATGATTATCATGGGATAAGCATGAAATACACCTTTGTATCAGAAGAGGAGCCGACGAGAAAGCAGATCCAGTATTATGAAATGATCGGAAACAGGGGCATCTGGAAGGACGGCTGGAAACTGGTATGCAATCATATGTACAAAGATGATTATAAAAGCGATGACTGGGAGCTTTATCATACGGACGAAGATTATTCGGAAGTGGAAAACTTAATCGGTGTCTATCCGCAGAAGGCAGAAGAATTGCTGCACTGGTGGTTCCTGGAGGCGGGGAAATATCAGGTTCTGCCACTGGGATACGGATCTTTTTTGTCCGGACACAAAAAAATAATGGAAGATGCTCTCAAATCCAATCCATTTCTGCTGGAAGAACAGTCTTTTCGATATCAAAATATACAAAATCCGGTGGATGTTCCGACTGCAACGATTTTCCGCGGAAGAAATCATGTGATAACGATAGAACTGGAGCGAACCGGAGAGGAAGAAGGTGTTCTCTACGCCGCAGGTCATCGCTTTGGTGGTTATGTTCTGTATATCAGGAACAACAGACTCTATTATACCTACAATTGCCACCGGGAAACGTATACGACGATCCGTTCCGGTGAATTACCGATCGGAAAAAACCACTTTATACTACAGTTTCGGATGCAGCAGGATCAGACCGCACGGATCAGTCTCATTGTCAATGGCAGGATCGAAGAGGAGGCGGTTATCAGCGAATTTATCATTCTGATGGAAGCGCGGGCCGGTATCAAGGCAAGCGTGACCTCTTCCATTGTGGATGAGCTGCCGTTCCCGTTTGCATATCCGGGCTGGATTGATCAATTGACAATTCAGGCAGCTCCGTTTATAGTGAACCAAAAAGAGTATCTGGAAGAGCTGTTTGCGATTGACTAGAAAGCGGCAGGTCCGTCCGGAGAGAGTAAGAGAAGGAGACAGCCATGTCTGCAGCAAGTATTTTGATCAAACCGTCTTCTGCAAATTGTAATATCGATTGTGAATATTGTTTTTATAAATGTCTGAGCAGCAACCGGGAAGCATACAGCAAGGGATTTATGACAGAGGAGACACTGGAGCAGCTGGTGATTCGGGCGTTTGCCTACGCCGGAGACTATGTCGCATTTGCTTTTCAGGGAGGGGAACCGACGCTTGCGGGAATCGGCTTCTTTGAAAAGGCGGTGGAGCTTCAGAAAAAGTATAATACGAATAACCGGATCGTAGAAAATACCATACAGACCAATGGAATCCTGCTGGATGAGAACTGGGCGGCCTTTCTTGCAAAAAATCATTTTCTCGTGGGGTTGTCTCTGGATGGCCCCAAAAAGCTGCATGACCGTTACCGCAAAGATGTACAGGGCAGGGGGACATTTGACCGGATTATAAAAGCCGCGGCACTTTTAGAACAGTATCATGTCGATTATAATATTGTAAGCGTCATCACAAAGGAATCTGCGGACAGGGCCGGCTATCTGTATAAATTTTTTAAAAAGCAGGGGTACCGTTATCTGCAGCTGATTCCCTGCATGGACGAAAGAAAGAGAAATCAGCCGACAGGCGGTGCAGAAGATCTTTCCGGAAAACCGGAGAGCTTTGCGGTCGCGCCGGAACAATATGGAAGATTTCTGTGTGAGATGTTTGACCTCTGGTATGCGGATTTTTGCAGAGGATCGCAGATGGATATCCGTATGTTTTCCAATCTTGCACAGATGGCAGCCGGGTATCCGGCAGAAGAATGCGGGATGAATGGCCGCTGCAGCTGCTATTTTGTGGTGGAAGGTGACGGAAGCGTATATCCATGTGATTTTTACTGTACGGATGTATGGCGGCTTGGCAGTCTGCAGGAATCCTTTCAGTCATTGGCAGAATCCCAAAAGGCGGGAGAATTCGTAGCGGCTTCGGAAGAAGTGCATACGAAATGTAAGAAATGCCGTCATTTTTCATTGTGCAGAGGAGGCTGCCGCAGATGGCGGGAAACGGGTATGGATGGAACCATAGGACTCAACGGTCTGTGCGGCGCATATGAGCTGCTGTTTGAGCATGCGCAAGCACGGATCCATAAGCTGGGACAGTATATTGCAGTAAAAGAGGCACAGAATAAAATGGTTTGAATCCAAACATTACCCTTGAAAAGAATATAAACCATGTGGTAATGTATGTTTATGGAGGGATAGAAATATGAAGATATCAACCAAGGGACGCTATGCGATCAGAATTATGATAGATCTTGCGGAACACAATACGGGAGAGTATATTCCACTGATGGATATTGCGAACAGACAGGAGATTTCCGAGAAGTATCTGGAATCCATTGTGTCTATATTAAGTAAAAACGAACTGGTCAATTCCCTGCGCGGAAAAGGCGGCGGATATAAACTGGCACAGCCTCCGGAACAGTATACGGTCGGCAGAATCCTGCATCTTACGGAGGGTTCCCTTGCACCGGTTGCCTGTCTGGAGAAAAAGCCAAACCGGTGCGTCCGGTCTGGAGAGTGTAAAACACTGAAGATGTGGGAGAATATGGAGAAGTTGATCAACGACTATTTTGAAGGAATTACAATTGCAGATCTTGTCAATGACAGTGCAGGTGCAGACAATTATGTAATATAGGAAAGTCTGCCACAGAACGGGAATAGAATACAGGGGGGGCAGTGCATCAACCGAAGAAATCCTTGATGTACTGCCCCTCTATCCGTCGCATTTGGTATGGCCATCACAGTAAAATATACATATAAACATATTGACAAAGTATGTTTAAGGAAGTATGATAATTACAAGTTTGGTAAAAAAGGTATTATCGTGCAGAAAATCAGGTGCACAGTTAAAAGTGATATGGAGGCATATATGGCTAAAATAGCAGAGCATTTAACAGATTTAATCGGAAACACGCCGCTCTTAGAGCTGACAAATTATGAAAAAGAGCAGAATCTTGAGGCGCATATTATAGCAAAGCTGGAGTACTTCAACCCGCTTGGAAGTGTCAAGGACCGGGTAGCGGATGCAATGATTGAACAGGGAATCAAAGAAGGAAAAATTAACAGTGAGACCATTTTGATTGAGCCTACAAGCGGAAATACCGGAATCGGACTGGCATTTGCGGCAGCCTGCAGAGGCCTTCATCTGATCCTGACCATGCCGGAGACGATGAGCGTGGAACGTAGAAAAATCGTGCATGCACTTGGAACAGAGGTAGTTCTGACACCGGGACACGAAGGCATGAAGGGTGCGATTGCAAAGGCAAATGAATTGCAGGAAAAATATCAGAATGCGGTAATTCTGCAGCAGTTTGAGAATCCGGCCAATCCAATGATACATAAAACTACGACTGCGGAAGAGATCTGGAGAGATACGGATGGAAATATCGATATCTTTGTTTCCGCAGTCGGTACCGGCGGTACAATTACCGGTACGGGACTTGGACTGAAAGAGAAAAAAGCTGATATTAAAATTATAGCGGTTGAACCGGCGTCTTCTCCTGTTTTATCAGGCGGCAGACCGGGCCCGCATGTGATACAGGGAATCGGAGCTGGATTTGTACCGAAGATCATGAATCTGGATATTGTGGATGAAATTCTGCAGGTAGAAAATGCGGCTGCTTTCGATCGTTCCACAGAAGTCGCAAAATCAGACGGTCTGCTGGTCGGCATTTCATCCGGTGCGGCACTGGATGCGGCGGTCAGACTTGCACGCAGACCGGAGAATAAAGGGAAGAATATCGTGGTACTGTTACCGGACAGCGGAGAACGTTATTTGTCCACTTCACTTTACAAATAGTCAGAAAGATTGGAGCAGATAAAATGTCAGAATATGGTTTTAATACGGCTCTTCTGCATGCGGTAGAGGATGGAAATCCCCATGGAGCTACCCTGGTGCCGGTCTATCAGTCGAGTGCCTTCTCTCATGAGAGTGCGGAAAAACTGGAAAAAATATTTGACAATAAGGCAATGGGATTTTCTTATACAAGAATTAACAATCCGACGATAGAAGCTTTTGAAAAAAGAATTACAAAGCTCGAACATGGAATCGCAAGCGTTGCCTGTGCTTCTGGAATGGCAGCACTGTCGAATGCATTGTTAAATATTCTGTGTTCCGGAGATGAAATCGTATCGGCAGCCGGGCTGTATGGCGGAACCATGGAACTGTTTCATGATCTGGAAGCTTTCGGTATCACCACGCATTATGTGAGAGAGAACACACCGGAAGAATATGAAAGATTAATAAACGAGAAGACCAGAGTCGTGTTTGCGGAGACAATCGGCAATCCAAAGCTGGATGTTACCGATATTGCGGCAGTCGCAGAGGCTGCACACAGCCACGGAGTTCCGCTGATCGTGGATAATACGGTGGCGACGCCGTGTCTTGTAAGACCTTTGGAACTGGGAGCGGATATTGTCGTCAATTCCTCCTCCAAGTACATAAATGGAAGCAGTAATGCAATCAGCGGCATTCTGACAGACGGAGGAAGCTTCCGCTGGACAGCGGAAAAGTATCCGGGAATGAAAGACTATCTGAAATTCGGGAAAATGGCCTATATTGCGAAACTTCGAAATGGCCTTTTCCGCAATATCGGTGCATGTCTGTCCCCGCAGAATGCATTTTTGAATAACCTGGGGCTTGAGACACTCGGGCTGCGTATGGAACGGCAGTGCGCAAACGCAATGCGTCTGGCACACTTTTTAAAAGATCTGGATGAAGCTGTCACAGTCAACTATCCGGGGCTGGAAGAGAGTCCTTATCATGAGATAGCAGAAAAACAGTTCAGTGGCGGATTTGGTGCAATCATCACCTTCCGTGCGGGCAGCAAAGAGAGGGCCTATCAGATTATCAATTCCCTCAAGATTCCGTTTATCTTATCCAATATAGGAGATACCAAAACACTGGTCATTCATCCGGCATCCACCATAGCGGCACATCTGAGTGAGGAAGAAAAGCTTTCCTCCGGTGTATATGATGATATGATCCGTATCAGCGTGGGAATTGAAGATATAGCGGATTTGGAACAGGATTTTAAAAATGCAATAAAAGGAGAACAGTAATTATGGGAAAAGTCGATTACGCAACATTAAAAAAAGGCGGCTTTATGCGCCAGAAACAGAAAGATAACTTTTCATTGAGACTTCAGGTGGTCGGCGGAGAACTTACGGCAGAAAATCTGAAGAAAATAGCTGAGGTTGCAGAAAAATACGGAGACGGACACGTACATCTTACGTCCAGACAGAGTGTGGAGATTCCGTTTATTAAATTAAATGATATTGACGATGTAAAAGAGGAACTTGCAAAAGGAGGCTGTAAGCCTGGCGTCTGCGGTCCGAGAGTACGTACGGTAACCGCCTGTCAGGGAAGTGAGGTCTGTCCGAGTGGAAATATTGATACGTTTCGCGTTGCCACAATTCTCAATGATCGTTATTTCGGAAGAGAACTTCCGCATAAATTCAAGTTTGGTGTGACCGGCTGTCAGAATAACTGTCTGAAAGCAGAAGAAAACGATTTTGGTATCAAGGGTGCGCTCGATGTGAAATGGGTAGAAGATAAGTGTATCGGATGCGGTGTCTGTGAAAAGGCCTGCCGTCAGGATGCCATTACCATCACAGACGGAAAGATTCATGTGGATTATGAGAAGTGCAATTATTGCGGAAGATGTGCAAAAGCCTGCCCGACCGATGCATGGGACACACAGTCTTCCTACATTGTTTCTTTCGGCGGATTGTTTGGAAATACGGTAAGCAAGGGTGAATCACCGCTTCCGCTGATTACTTCGGAGGAACAGCTTCTGCGTGTGGCAGATGCGGCAATCCAGTTTTTTTCAGATTATGGAAACAGCGGAGAACGCTTTAAATTTACACTGGACCGCAAGGGAAAAGAATTCTTTTATGAGAAGATGATGGAGGCATATCATGGCTGATTTTAAAATTGATGATACCGTGGATATCACGGATGTAGTTTGCCCGGTTACCTTTGTAAAGGCAAAAGTGGCATTGGAGGAACTGGACGAGGGACAGATTCTTGCAATCCGCATGAATGACGGAGAACCGGTGCAGAATGTCCCGAGAAGTATCAAAGAAGAGGGACATCAGGTGTTAAAGCTCAATCAGAATGACGATGGAACTTATACGCTGATCGTGCGCAAGGTGGAAGACTAGCAGCCGGAAACAGACAGATACCGGGAAAGAGAGGTAATGTATGGCACAGAGAATCAACAGCGATAACTTTAAAGAACTGGTATTAAACGGAGAAAAGCCGGTTCTTGTGGATTTTTATTCGGATACCTGTATCCCATGTAAGAAAATGGCCGGTATCCTGGGTGAGATCGAAGATACTTATGAAGACAGACTGCAGCTGTATAAGGTGAATGTGAATTATGACGAGCAGCTGGTGGAAGAATACCGGATCATGTCGGCTCCGACCGTAGTCGTATTCCATAAGGGTGAGGAAAAGGCAAGAATCACCGGAGCAGTGAAGAAGGAAGAACTCGAGCAGGCATTTATTCATATCATTTAGGAATCAGAAAGGAAGAAGACGATGACAATTACCGTAGCAGGAAATAAAAAAGAATATGAAGAGGGAACTACCGTAGCCACTTTGATTGAAAAAGAAGCAATTGATAATCCGGAATATGTGACAGTGACACGCAACGATGAGTTCGTAGAGAAAGATAACTTTGCGACCACGGCGTTAAACGAAGGAGATATTGTGGAATTTTTATACTTTATGGGAGGAGGAGCTGAATAATGGCTTTTACAAATGAACAGCTCGAACGGTATTCCCGCCACATTATCTTAAAAGAAGTGGGCGTAAAAGGACAGAAAAAGTTATTGAATGCAAAAGTGCTGATCATCGGTGCCGGTGGTCTTGGTGCTCCGGCTGCCATGTATCTGGCAGCAGCAGGAGTCGGTACGATTGGAATTGCCGATGCAGATGAAGTAGACCTGTCAAATCTGCAGCGTCAGATTATTCATTCCACAGCAGATATTGGTAAGGCAAAAGTAAAATCCGCTGCTGAGACCATGACAGCAATCAATCCGGAGGTTAAGGTCAATACTTACCGTACCTTTGTGACTTCCGAGAACATCATGGAGCTGATTGCAGACTATGATTTCATTATTGACGGAACCGATAACTTTCCGGCGAAGTTCTTGATTAACGATGCCTGTGTCATGGCGAAAAAACCATTTTCCCATGCGGGAATCATCCGCTTTCAGGGACAGCTTATGACCTACGTGCCGGGCGAAGGCCCTTGCTACCGCTGCGTATTCAAGAATCCGCCGCCAAAAGATGCGGTACCGACCTGTAAGCAGGCCGGTGTCATCGGCGCAATGGGCGGCGTCATCGGAAGCCTTCAGGCCATGGAAGCGGTGAAATATATCATCGGACAGGGACAGCTTCTCACGGGAAGACTGCTCACCTATGATGCACTGAAAATGCAGTTCCGCACGGTTACGCTGCCGAAAGATAAGAATTGCGCTGTCTGCGGAGAACATCCGGAAATCACAGAACTGATTGATTATGAGCAGGCAGAATGTGATATGAAAAATTAGTCTGGGGGAATTCTTATGCTGAAATTAAAACAGGAACACTATGACAGGATCTTAAAACACTGTATCGACGGGCTTCCGAATGAGTCCTGCGGGCTGCTTGCGGGAACGGTGGACGGTGAGGAAAAGACTGTGACAAAAGTGTATCTGCTTACCAATATCGATGCGAGCAGAGAACATTTTTCGATGGACCCGAGAGAGCAGCTTGCGGCGGTCAAGGATGCCCGTACGAATCAGGTAGCCATTCTCGGCAATTTTCATTCGCATCCGGAGTCGCCGTCAAGACCTTCTGAGGAAGATAAGCGTCTGGCGTATGATGCTTCTATGGAATATCTGATTCTTTCCCTGCAGGAGGAAGGTAATCCGGTTCTGAAAGCATTTGGAATTGACCGGGATAAAAACGTGACTCTACATGAGATTGTGATCACGGAATAAAAACAGGATTGTAAGATGGGGCGTCAAAAGTGGTTCTGCTTTTGGCGCCTCATATTTTCTAATTCTATTAGGAAAGACCTTATTACATCAACGTAGGAAAGCTGTGGCTTTCCGATAGAATAGAATTTAGATGCGCAGCTTCGCGCGCGGAACAAAAGTTCACTTTCTAAGCGGTAGAATGCGCGAGTGTATAAAGTACACTTTTGTCCTGGAATAGGACAAGGGGTGTGCGCAGTACACGTCTGTTCTCGAAAATGTGATTCGGTACAGGCGACAGCTTGTATCTGTCCGAATTATGTAGTAAAGTATATGTGATAAAATTTGCCAAACAACAGGAGGCTTGCAATGTTTTGCTTAAGTGTCAGTTATAAGAAGACACCTCTGCCGATCCGGCAGAAGTTTTCATTTTCCATAGAGGAACAGAATCGGCTTCTGTCAGATCTGATTACAAAGAAGCAGATCACGGGAGGAGTCGTTGTATCTACCTGCAACCGGAGTGAAATTTACTTTACGGGTGCGAAGAAAGCGGTCGCTTCTGTGGAGCATGCATTGGCGGCATTCAAACGGCTCGAAGAGAAGGATATCAAAAAATATTGTCTGGCATACGGAGGGAAAAGTGCGGTCCGTCACCTGTTTAAGGTGACCTGCGGACTGGATTCGATGGTGCTCGGCGAGGACGAAATACTCCGGCAGGTGAAAGAGGCCTACCTATCTGCCGCGGAAAGCGCATATACGGACAGTGAATTGAATATTACATTTCAAGGGGCATTAAACTGCGCAAAACAGGCGAAGTCCACAACAAAACTTTCCACGACACCGGTATCGATCGGTACCCTGACGGCCAATGAGACGGAGCGGTATCTGAAAACAGAAGCAGCCAGGGAAAATCAGGAGAGTCTGGTTCTCGTCGTAGGTGCAACCGGCAAGATCGGCAGAATTGTTGCAAAAGATCTGATTGCCAAAGGAATCACAGTGATAGGAACCAGCAGGAGCCATCATCCGGGTACGGAAGAGACATTTGCGGAAATGCACGGCATCCGGTTTGTGGATTTTCATGACCGTTATGCGTACATCAATCAGGCGGATGCCGTGATCAGTGCGACAGCAAGTCCGCATTATATACTGACAGCGGAGGATTACGAAGAGAAGATAACCGAGAAAAAACCGCGTCTTCTGATAGATCTGGCGGTTCCCTATGACATCGATCCTGCAATTGAAAAAATGGATCTGGTCCAGCTGCGGGATATCGATTATTTCACTGCACTTTCAAAAGAAAATAACCAGATTAAGCGCGGGGAGCTCAAAAAAGCCAGTCAGCTTCTGGAGGAATGTGTGGAAGATACCTTAAAAAAAGTCTATATCCGGGATTTTCGTACCGAGACAGAGCAAAAGCAGAAAGAGGAATGGTTTCGGAAGATGTTATACTATCTGAAAGAGACGCTTGACAGCGAACAGCTGAAGGCTGTTTTGGAGAAGATTTCCGAGACTGAGAAAGGAGACGCTTAAATGGCATATTTTCCATTTATGGTGGATATCAGCGGGAGACAGTGTCTGGTGGTCGGCGGTGGTTCGATTGCCCTGCACAAAGTAAATATAATTCTGGAATTTGATGCAAACATCCGAGTGGTTGCAGAAGAGCTGTGTCCCAAGCTGCGGGAAACTGCACTGAAAAACCCGTCGATTGAACTGCAGGAAAGAGCGTTTCAGGACGAGGATATCGAAGGAGCTGATTTTGTCATTGCGGCCACGGATCGGGAAGCTGTCAACCTTCACATCTCCAAATTGTGTAAAACGAAAGGGATTCCAATCAATGCTGTGGATATGAAAGAAGCATGTTCCTTCATTTTTCCGGCAATCCTAAAAGAAAAAGATATGGTCGTTGCGGTTTCTTCCGGAGGAAGCAGCCCTGCGGCAGTATCGTATTTAAAAGATAAGCTTCGTCGTCACATACCGGATTATTACGGAGAAATGATAGAAGAACTGGCTGAGTACAGAGACTATATCTGTGAGCATATTGAAACGGCAAAGCTGCGCCGGAAGATTTTTTATGAGCTGGTGGAATACGGAGACGGTCATAACGGAAATATACCGGATGCGATGGTCCGTCAGCTGGTGGAAAAATATAGGGAATTGTCCTGAGAAAACAAACTTATGAGTGAGGTTTGCGGTATGAAAGAAAAGCAAAAAGTGAAGATCGGAACAAGAGGGAGTGAACTCGCGCTTGCGCAGACAGAGCTTGTAATTCGTGCATTGCAGGAAAAGTATCCTGGTCTTGAGACGGAAAAAGTCGTCATCCGCACAACGGGAGACCGGATTTTGAATCAGCCGCTGATTGATTTCGGCGGAAAGGGCGTTTTTGTTACGGAATTCGAAGAGGCACTGCGTTCGGGAAAGATTGATCTTGCCGTACACAGTTCCAAAGATATGCCGATGGAACTCGGTGAAAATCTGGAAATCTCCGGTGTCCTGCCCCGGGAGGACGCAAGGGATGTCCTTGTTACCCTGCGGGATACAGATATCAGCGGAATGCACCGGGCGGTCATTGGAACCGGAAGCTTGCGCCGGCAGCATCAGGTGTGCAGAATATATGAACAGGCGGACTGCAGGAATATCCGCGGCAATGTTTCCACCCGTTTAAAGAAACTGTCGGATGGGGAGTGTGACGGAGTCATTCTTGCAGCTGCAGGACTGAAAAGACTGAAGCTGCTGGCAGATACGAACTATACTTACCGTTTCTTCGACTATGATGAGATGATTCCGTCGGGCGGACAGGGGATTATAGCAATCGAAGGACGCGGAAATGACAAGATATCGGAACTGGTCAGGGCCATCTCGGATGAGACGGCATATCTGGAACTGGAAATTGAGCGCCGGATCTTGCAGCAGCTAGGTGCAGGCTGTCACGAGGCGGTCGGCGTGGTTTCGCAGATTGAAAAAGAGCAGGTCCATATCCGGATCATGTGGGAACAGCGGGGAAAAGTTTTCCGGACAAAGGGCACGGCATCTATCGAACAGAGAAATACACTGGCGGAAGAACTGGTTCGTCAGATAAAGGCAGGTGAAACGGAATGGGAACAGTATATCTAGTCGGTGCGGGACCCGGAGACCCGCAGCTGATTACACGAAAGGGCTTTGGACTGTTACAGGAATGTGATGCGGTTGTCTATGACAGGCTTGCTTCCGAAGAGCTGTTGGATGCAGTAAGACCGGACTGCAGAAAGATCTATGTCGGAAAGCAGCCCGGCATTCATTCCAAAAAACAGGAAGAAATCAATCAGATTCTTGTGGAATGCGCACAGACCTATGGTACGGTTGTGCGGCTGAAGGGCGGAGATCCGTTTGTGTTCGGAAGAGGCGGAGAAGAAATCGAAACCCTGCAACAATATGGGATTGCCTATGAAGTGATACCCGGAGTCACATCTGCCATTGCAGTGCCGGAGTGTGCCGGCATTCCCGTAACCCACCGAGGGGTCAGCCGGAGTTTCCATGTAATTACCGGGCATACGAAAGATGCACAGGGAAGGCCGGAATGTGACTATGAAATTCTTGCAAAAACGGAGGGGACGCTGATTTTTCTCATGGGAATGTCGAATCTGAAAGAAATCGCGGACAATCTGATACAGGCAGGAAAAACGGCTGATACACCGGCTGCTGTGATTGCGGAAGGGACTACCGGCAGACAGCGGGCGGTAAGGGGAACACTTGGCACGATTGCGGAGAAAGTCCGGGAGAGCGCACTTTCTTCTCCTGCGGTCATTGTCATTGGAGAGACAGCCGGGTACGATCTGAAATACACAAAGGAAAACGGTAAGAAAATCGGAATCACTGCCACCCATGCATTGCGTGGAAAACTCGAAAAGGGATTTGCCCAAACAGGTGCCGAAGTATTTACTGTGTGCGATATGAAGCTGTGTATCACGAAAGAGCTGCAGAAGCTGGATGAGGAACTGGACCGGCTGCACTCCTATCAGTGGGTTCTTTTCACGAGCCAGAATGGAGTCCGGATCTTTTTCGAGGAGCTTGCGAAAAAGCAGATGGATATCCGCAGACTGGGTCCGATAAAATTTGCGGTGCTCGGGAGCGGAACACAGGAGAAGCTGCTGGAATATGGTCTGATTGCAGACTTTCTGCCGTCCAGGTACATGGTATCCGTGCTTGCCGAGGAATTTTCAAAAGTCATCGGGAAACAGGAGCGCGTCCTGATTCCGAGAGCAGTTCAGGGCAGCGAGATACTGACTGAGATTTTAGACCGAAATCAGATTGCATATACAGATGTTCCAATCTATGATGTGGAAGGAGAACTGACTGAAAATATCCGGTTCTTAGACGAACTGGATTGTCTGGTCTTTGTCAGTGCTTCCGGTGCCAAGGAGTTTTTTGAGCATCTTCGCAGGGAAAATCTTTCTCTGCCTGCAAAAATCAAGATTGCCTGTATCGGTAAGATAACGCAGAATATGGTGCAGCAGGAATACGGAGATGCAGATATCATCGCATGGACCAATAATGTGGAAGGTCTGGTCGATGCGGTAAATCATTATTATGATAGAGAATCATAATAGCGAATGATGACGATAAGGTATGATTTTACTAAATTATTATAAAGCAAAAGAAACAAACAGAGGTGAATATAAATGGTACGAATGAGAAGATTACGTGTCAATGAAGCAATGAGAAGTCTTGTCAGAGAAACCAGCATCCGCAAGTCAGATCTGGTCTATCCGCTTTTTGTGATAGAAGGGGAAAACATCAAAAATCCAATTGATTCCATGCCGGGTATTTTCCAATATTCCATTGACCGGCTGGATGAAGAACTGGACCGGGTGCTCGATGCGGGAATACCGGCGGTATTGCTGTTTGGCATACCGGCGCATAAGGATGAACGAGGAAGCCAGGCATACGATGATCAGGGCATTACACAGCGGGCAATCCGCCATATGAAGAAAAAAGCACCTGATTTACTGATAATCGCGGATGTCTGTCTTTGTGAGTATACATCACACGGCCACTGCGGCCTGATCTGCGGGCATGAAATATTAAATGATGAGACATTGGAACTTCTTGGCAGGATGTCAGTCAGTGTGGCAAAGGCGGGAGCGGATATCATCGCCCCTTCCGATATGATGGATGGCAGGGTCGAATATATCAGGAATGCACTTGATGAAAACGGGTTTATCAATACCATGCTCATGTCCTACAGTGCCAAGTTTGCCTCCGGTTATTATTCTCCGTTCCGGGATGCGGCAGACTCCGCTCCGGCCTTTGGAGACCGGAAAACATATCAGATGGACCCTGCAAACGGAAAAGAAGCCGTTCGGGAATGTGAAAATGATATTGCGGAAGGCGCAGATGTCATCATGATCAAACCGGCACTGGCCTATCTGGATGTGATAAAGGATGTCTCCTGTCATACGAATTATCCGATTGCAGCCTATAATGTCAGCGGAGAGTATTCGATGGTGAAAGCAGCTGCCAGGAATGGCTGGATCGACGAAAAGAGAATTGTAATGGAAAATATAACTGCTATCCGGCGGGCTGGTGCAAAGATTATTATTACGTATCATGCGCTTGATGTGGCGCGCTGGCTGGATGAAGAAGATTCCTTTTAGAGGAGTCCTGCAGAAATGAGGGAAACTATGTACGAAAAGTCAGACAGATTATTCGAATGTTCGAAACAGAAAATGCCCGGCGGCGTAAACAGCCCGGTGCGGGCCTATCAGGCGGTGCATCGCAATCCGGTCTTTATTGACCATGCAAAAGGATCTAAGATCTACGATGTGGACGGCAATGAATATATTGATTATGTGTGTTCCTGGGGACCTGCCATACTGGGACATGCCCCGGAACGTGTCATAGAGGCGGTAAAACGGGAATGTGACAAGGGACTCACGTTTGGAGCACCTACCGAAAAAGAGTATATTTTGGCAGAACTCATACAGGAAAACATGCCTTCCATGGAGCGGATACGGCTTGTCAATTCGGGCACAGAAGCCGTGATGAGTGCAATTCGCGTGGCCAGGGGTTTTACCGGCAAAAATAAAATCATCAAGTTCCGCGGCTGCTATCACGGTCATTCGGATGGCCTTTTAGTAAAAGCCGGTTCCGGTGCCCTGACGCAGGCAGTACCGGACAGTCTCGGCGTACCTTCCGACTATACGAAACATACGCTGGTAGCGGAATACAATGACGAAGCATCGGTGGAAGCACTGTTTACGGAATATGGGGGAGATATCGCTGCAATTATCGTGGAGCCCGTTGCTGCCAACATGGGAGTTGTTCCACCGAAAGAACATTTTCTGGAGAATCTGAGGAAGATTGCGGACCGCTATCAGGCCCTTCTTATTTTTGATGAGGTAATCACGGGATTTCGTCTGGCACCGGGTGGTGCACAGGAATACTATCGGATCAAACCCGATCTTACCACGCTTGGGAAAATTGTCGGCGGAGGCATGCCGATGGCTGCCTACGGAGGACGAAAAGAGATTATGGAAATCGTTGCACCCGAAGGAGGCGTCTATCAGGCGGGCACACTTTCCGGCAACCCGATTGCAACTACGGCTGGAATCGAAACACTGCGGATGATAAAAGAAGAGAAACACTTTTATGAGAAAATCGAACAGAGTGCGGCTCAGCTTGCCGGTGCGGCACGGGAAGCCTTTGGAGATCAGGTCTGCGTCAATCAGGTCGGTTCTCTGATGTGTGTGTTTTTCAGTCATGAGCCGGTCGTGGACTATGAATCTGCCGTACAGTCCGATACCGAAAAGTATGCATCCTATTTTAATGATATGCTTGATCACGGAATCTATCTGGCACCTTCCCAATATGAGGCAATGTTCATTTCTCATGCGCATTCTGCCGAAGATCTGGAGAAGACCTGTGAGATCATCCGCACCTGCCGTTTCTAAAAAGCGTGGTGTGATACATGCTCAGGCCTTCGGGTCCGGATTATTTTCTTTCATAAAGTTCAAAAAGTTCATAATGTCAGAAGTAAGATATTTGTTCTGATGATAGACGATATTGTAAGTCCGGGTGAATTCGATATCTTTCAGATTGACTTTGACAATTTTTTTCTGTTTCAGATAGGGAGCGACCAGACGCTCCGGTAGAATCGAGATACCGATATTAGCCGTTACTGCATTGATGATGGCAGTGGTACTCGTACTTTCCCAAAGGGGATTGATCAAAATATCATGCAGCAGAAATGCGGAGTCAATCAGTTCTCTTGTACCGCTGTTTTTTTCACGCAGAAGAAAATGTTCTTCTTTAATATCCGCAGTCGTAACCGATTCTTTCGCGGCAAGCGGATGCAGGCGGCTGCAGACCGCAATCAGGCTGTCTTCCATCAGCGGTTCGCAGAGAATTTTATCGGAATGGATATTTCCTTCAATGACTGCAAAATCAACCTGATTATGCAGGACAAACTGTTCGATAATATCCGAGCTGTCGATTTTTAAATAAGGAATCGGCACATGAAACTGTCTGACAAAATTACTGATATAATAAGGCATGAGACAGGTACCGACGCTGATGCTCGAGCCGATGCGCAGCTGCTCCGGCTGACAGTTCTGGCCGAAATCATGCTCCATTTCAGAGTAGAGTGCCGAAATATGGACTGCATATTCATAGAGGCGGTTGGCGGCTTCCGTTTTGCAGATGCCTCTTCCCGCACGTTCAAATAACTTGACGGAATAATGAGTTTCCAGTTCGCGGATCGCCTGACTGGCCGCCGGCTGTGTAATGCCAAGCTTTTTGGCAGCAGCAGTGATGCTGCTTTCTTTATAGACATTTACGAATATCTGCAAGTGTTTAATAGACATCATTCACCTCACTACATAGTAACATACGATATATGTCTGATTATAGTATGCCAGGCCTTGAAATACAACAGAGAATGGGGCAAAATAGATATTACCAAAGGAACCATATATAGGTAAACCGTTATGGATTTTGAAAAATACATAATAAAAAACCATGACTTTCTGAATAATCCTAATAACATACTTTACTTATAGGAAATTATGTTATATAATTGCCTCAATCAAAATCAGGAAGTTATGGAGGAAAACATTATGAAAGTGAAACATGTGAAAAAGATAACAGCGTTAGCACTGTCGCTCGTACTTGCCGCTTCACTGGCAGGATGCGGAAATAAGGCTGGGGAGACTGCCGGATCCGGAAGTACGGAAAGTACCGGGGGCTCCGAATCATCGGATAAGATTACGATTACAAATGTGTCATATGATCCGACAAGAGAATTATATGCCAAGTATAATGAGCTTTTTGAAAAATATTATAAAGATAAATATGGAAAAGAAGTGGATGTGGTTCAGTCCCACGGAGGTTCCGGAAGCCAGGCAAGATCGGTAATTGAAGGTGCCGATGCGGATGTGGTTACACTGGCACTGGAGCATGATATTACACTGATCGAACAGGCCGGTCTGATTGATTCCGGCTGGCTGAGTGAGTTTGATGGAGATTCTTCTCCATACACATCTACGATTGTCTTCCTTGTTCGTAAGGGAAATGATAAGGATATCAAGGACTGGGATGATCTGATTAAAAGCGGCGTGGATGTCATTACACCGGACCCGAAGAGCAGCGGCGGCGCATGCTGGAATTTCCTTGCAGCATGGTATTATGCAAGTGAGAAATTTGACAACGACGAAGATAAAGTAAAAGATTTTATGTCATCCTTATACGCGAATGTATCGGTGATGGATTCCGGCGCACGCGGAGCAACTACGACATTTGTGGAAAACGGTCAGGGTGATGTACTGATTGCATGGGAAAATGAAGCAATTGCGACAGTTGCAGAATATCCGGACGAATATGAGATTATTTCTCCAAGTATCAGCATTCTCGCGCAGCCAAGTGTGGCTATTGTAGATGAAAATGCAAATAAAAACGGTACGCAGGAAGTGAGCAAGGAATATCTGGAATATCTGTATTCCGATGAGGCACAGGAGCTGATCGGAGAGAGCGGATACCGTCCGTCCAATGAGGAAATATTGAAGAAATACGCTGATAAATTTGATCTGAATATGAAATTATGCACAATCAATGATTTCGGAGGATGGGATGCTGCCTATGAGAAATTCTTCGAAGACGGCGGAATTTTTGATGAGATTTATGGCAATTAGGAATCTGTTTGATGGGATAAGAAAATAGAACATACGGCATGGAGGGAACATGGAAAAGAAGATTTTTAGGAAAAAAGTGAAAAGCAGCAGGGTTATCCCTGGGTTTGGTCTGACAATGGGCATATCGATCACACTATTGTCGCTGTTGATCCTGATCCCTCTGGCATCTGTTTTTGTCTATTCCTTAAAACTGAGCTTTGCAGAATTCTGGAAGCTTGTAACGGCAAAAATCGTATTAAATGCACTTGCGACCAGTATCGTGTGTTCCGTAATCGCAGCACTGGTAAATTGCGTTTTCGGCATTATACTGGCGTGGGTGCTTGTAAGATACGAGTTCCCGGGAAAGAGGCTGCTGGATGGGCTGATCGAATTACCGTTTGCCCTTCCGACAGCGGTTGCCGGTATTACATTATCAAAGATGTATTCCGACACCGGTCTGCTTGGAGAGCCGCTTGCAAGACTTGGCATCAAGGTGTCCTATACGAAAATCGGACTTACGGTTGCGTTGATCTTTATCGGTATTCCGTTTGTCGTACGGGCGATCCAGCCGGTCCTGGAAAAACTGGACGGTCAGTATGAGGAGGCTGCCTATATCCTTGGGGCAAGCAGAAAGAGGACATTTTTAAAAGTGATATTACCGGAATTACGGCCCGCCTTACTGACGGGCTTTGGTTTGGCTTTTGCAAGAGGAATCGGGGAGTATGGAAGCGTCATCTACATATCCGGGAACAGTGCAAAGGAGCATACACAGGTTATCTCGTATGTCATCATGCAGAAGCTCAATTACGTGGACTATGCCTCTGCAACGGCAATCGCACTTGTCATGCTGGTCATTTCCTTTTTGATTTTACTTTTTGTAAATATTGTTCAGGTGCGTCAGTCAAGACGTACAAATAATGTTTAGGAGGCGGCAGTATGAATACGAATACCGGAAACAGAGAAGAAAGTAAACGAACAAAAATTCTTTTGATTACGATCAGCGTATTGTTTATTGTGATCATGCTGGTGTTGCCGCTGATCTCTGTCATTGTCAGCTCTCTGAAAGAGGGATTCGCATTTTATGTGGAATCCCTGAACACGGAGTATGTACGTTCGGCCCTGACGGTGACACTGATTGCAACGGTGATTGCAGTCATTATCAATACATTTTTCGGAATCGCGGCCGCATGGCTGATTACCAAGTTTTCCTTCCGCGGGAAACAGGTTCTGGCGACCGTGATCGATATCCCGTTTTCCATATCTCCGGTGATCGCCGGACTGGCTTTTATCATGACGTTTGGGAGACTTGGATGGGCATCCCCGATTCTGGAGTCACTGAACTCCTTTTTTGGAACCGACATCAAAATCGTGTTCGCTTTGCCGGGAGTTGTGCTTGCTACGATATTTGTCACGTTCCCGTTCGTTTCGCGGGAGATAATCCCGGTCTTAAATGCACAGGGAAAAGATGAAGAGGAAGCGGCCGCATTGATGGGGGCGGGTGGTTTTACCATTTTCCGTAAGATTACATTTCCGCATATCAAGTGGGCACTTTTATATGGAATCATTCTGTGTACCGCAAGGGCACTCGGTGAATTCGGTGCGGTAAATGCACTGTCAAAGACAAGAGGGCAGACATTTACGCTTCCACTGGAGATTGATGCGCTCTATCTGGCAGGTTCGGCAGATTCCATCACAGCGGCATTTGCAGTATCTTCAATTCTCGTTATCATAGCGGTTGTCGTGCTGGTCATCAGAAATATTGTGGAATATAAGGCGAAGAAGAAGCAGTAGAGGAAAAAGAACAGGGAGGACAATATGTACGTTGAATTAAAAGATATCAATAAGACCTATGGAGATTTTAAGGCATCCGACCACGTAAATCTTGGAATTGAAAAAGGAAAGCTGGTTGCACTTCTGGGACCGAGCGGAAGCGGTAAGACGACTATTTTGAGAATGCTCGCGGGACTGGAGACTCCAAACTCCGGTGATATCATGATTGATGGGCAGCGTGTCAATGATGTGGCTGCATCTAAGCGTGGAATTGGTTTCGTGTTCCAGAATTATGCGCTTTTCCGCTATATGACTGTCTATGAAAACATCGCATTTGGTCTGGAAGTACAGAAAATGTCAAAGGATCAGATCAAACAGCGGGTGCATGAGCTGATTGATCTGACCGGATTAAAGGGAATGGAGAAACGTTATCCAAACCAGTTGTCGGGCGGGCAGCGTCAGAGAGTCGCATTTGCAAGGGCTCTTGCACCGAATCCGAATCTGCTGCTTCTGGATGAACCGTTTGCGGCGATTGACGCAAAGGTACGTCATGAATTGCGCAGCTGGCTGAAGGATATGATTCATAAAGTCGGAATTACCAGTATTTTCGTTACCCATGATCAGGATGAGGCGGTTGAAGTTGCGGATGAGATTATCATAACAAATCGCGGAAGGGTCGAGCAGATCGGATCTCCGATTGAAATCTACAAGAATCCGAAAACACAGTTTGTGGCGACTTTTATTGGTGAATCTGCAAGAGTGGAGAACTATGACAGGCTCAGAGGCTTTGAGATGGGAGATTACAAGGGCGCAATCATTCGACCGGAATTTGTGGAGGCATTTAAGAGCGACAATCTCAAATTCAAGGATGTGATCGACTACTCCGAGGAAGGCATCATAAAGGACATCTATTTCCGGGGAAATTGTCTGGAACTGGAACTGGACGTCAAGGGAATCACATTGACGACACAGCGCTCACTCGAGCGGCGGCCGGTACAGATCGGAGAAAAAATGTGTGTCATTGTTTACCGCTTGTATGCATATGATGATGAAAATGCATATTTACTGGAAAATTCGGAGTTGAACGGGAAAGAAGTTGTAACACTTTAAAGAAAATCAGTTTGGCATTTGTGCTGAACTGATTTTATTTTTTTAATAAAACATATAAACATATTGACAAACTATGTTTATAAGAATAAAATAGCAAACAAGTAGGAAATAGATAAAATGTCCGGCAGATCATCCAGGGATGCTTTCCGGAGAAAACAGTCTGAAGGTATGTGAATGAATATGAAAAAGGAACTCCAAATAAAGAAAATCAGAACGGATGTCTTAATTGTCGGAGGCGGCACGGCCGGATGCTATGCAGCACTCACTATAAGCAGAGAGTCCGGTCTTTCAGTGCTCATTGCGGAAAAAGCAAATATAAAAAGAAGCGGATGTCTTGCGGCAGGTGTAAATGCGATTAATGCCTATATCGTAAAAGGCAGAACGCCGCAGGATTATGTCGATTATGCGGCAAAGGATGCAAATGGGATCGTGAGAAAGGATCTGCTGCTGACTGCAGCCGAACGGTTCAATTCCACGACTGCGGAGATGGAGAAGCTCGGTCTTGTGATTCTGAAAGATGAAAACGGGGATTACGTTGCCAGAGGAAACCGCAATATCAAGATCAACGGAGAGAATTTCAAACCGCTGCTTGCAAAGGCTGTAAACGAAGCTTCGAATATAGAAATATTGAATAATGTAAATATCACAGATCTTCTGGTGGAAGACAACAGGGTACACGGCGCTGTTGGATTTTCCATAAAAGAAGAGACTGCATATGAGATAGAAGCCGGGGCAGTGCTGGTTGCCACGGGCGGAGCAGCAGGACTTTACCGGCCGAACAATCCGGGATTTTCCAGACACAAGATGTGGTATCCACCGTTTAATACGGGAGCCGGATATGCAATGGGAATTCGTGCCGGAGCGGAGATGACATCGTTTGAGATGCGTTTTATTGCGCTTCGCTGCAAGGACACGATCGCACCGACCGGAACGATCGCACAGGGCGTTCGTGCAAAGCAGATCAATGCTAAGGGAGAGTGCTACGAAGACCAGTACGGCATTACCACAAGCGAACGTGTCTACGGAACGGTCAGGGAAAATCAGCTTGGAAACGGTCCTTGTTATTTACAGACCAGCGGCATGGAAAAAGAGCTGGATGAAGATCTTCTGAAAGCTTACCTGAACATGGCACCAAGCCAGACATTAAAATGGATCGAAAGCGAAAAAAATCCGAGCGAACAGGATGTGGAGATACAGGGAACGGAGCCTTATATCGTTGGAGGCCATACCGCGAGCGGCTACTGGGTGGATACAAATCGTCAGACAACGATTCACGGGCTGTATGCGGCAGGAGATGTGGCAGGTGGCTGTCCCCAGAAATATGTAACGGGAGCACTGGCTGAAGGAGAGATTGCAGCTGAGGCTATCCTGAAAAAGTTTGCAGAAAGAAATCGCTCTGCGGAGGTATCCAAAAGTCGGGATGCCGCAGAAATCATCCGGACTTATGAAAGAACACTCAATGAGCAGGAAGGATTCTTTTCCGTAGAGGAATTGGAAGAGGCCATGCAGAAAGTGATGGATGAATATGCGGGCGGAATATCGACCAACTACCAGTTTAACGGAAAACAGTTAAAACTGGCGGATGAGAAGATCGACCGGCTGATTCAGCTGGCAGAACAGATTCCGGCAGCCGATATGCACGAGCTGCTGTTTGTTTATGAACTGAGAGAGCGGCTGGTAGTCTGCAAGGCAGTCATTGCCCATCTGCTTCACCGGAAAGAAACGCGCTGGCATTCCTTCAATGAGAATCTGGATTATCCGGAAACAGATGAGAATTTTTATAAATATGTCAATTCCAGATTCCGGGACGGAGAATGGGAGATCATCTTAAGGGACATCATAGAGGAGGCGGAATATGAGCATAAGAATTAACCGGGAAGCATGCGTAGGATGCCGGAAATGTGTGACCGTCTGTCCGGGCAGCCTGATTGAGATACAGGATGGAAAAGCATTCATGAAATATCCGAAGGACTGCTGGGGATGCGTTTCCTGTGTGAAGGAATGTGCACTGGGTGCAATTGATTTTTTCCTCGGTGCAGATATCGGCGGCCATGGAAGTACCATGAATGTTGCCTGTGAGGGTGATGTGATTCACTGGAAGATTCGCAAACAGGATGGAACCATAAAAGTTATTGATGTAAACCGAAAAAATTCAAATAAGTATTAGGAGAGAAAACTATGAATGGATTATCACATTTAGACGAATTAGAGGCAGAGGCAATCTATATCATCCGGGAAGTGGCGGCACAGTGTGAGAAACCGGTTATGATGTATTCCATTGGAAAAGACAGTTCTGTCATGCTCCATCTGGCAATGAAAGCATTTTACCCGGAGAAACCGCCATTTCCGTTCCTGCATGTCAATACAACATGGAAGTTTAAGGAGATGATCGAGTTCCGTGACAAAACGGCAAAAGAGCTTGGCATTGAGATGATCGAGTATATCAATCAGGACGGTGTGGCAAAGGGAATCAATCCGTTCGACCACGGTTCCTCTTATACCGATATCATGAAGACACAGGCACTGAAGCAGGCACTGAATCAATATGGATTCACCGCAGCTTTTGGCGGCGGAAGACGTGACGAGGAAAAGAGCCGTGCCAAGGAACGAATCTTTTCCTTCCGGAATGCTTCCCATGCGTGGGACCCGAAGAATCAGAGACCGGAGATGTGGAAATTATACAATACGGAAATCAACAAAGGCGAAAGTATCCGTGTATTCCCGATTTCAAACTGGACGGAAAAAGACATCTGGCAGTATATCCAGCGTGAAAATATTCCGATTGTTCCGCTGTATTTTGCAGCAGAGCGGCCGGTTGTATACCGCGACGGAAATATCATCATGGTAGATGATGAGAGAATGCGTCTGAATCCGGGCGAGGTACCCGAGATGAAAAAAGTGCGTTTCCGTACACTTGGATGTTATCCGCTGTCCGGCGGTGTGTTATCCGAAGCGGATACACTCGATGGGATTATTGAGGAAACCCTGAGTTCAGTAGAATCTGAGAGAACCAGCAGAGTGATCGATAAAGACGGCGGTGCGGCAAGTATGGAAAAGAGAAAGAGAGAGGGATATTTCTAATGAATGGATTACTTAAATTTATAACATGCGGCAGTGTGGATGACGGAAAATCCACATTGATCGGACATATACTTTATGATTCCAAACTTCTTTATGCAGACCAGGAAAAGGCACTGATTCTGGACAGCAAGGTCGGATCGAGAGGCGGAGCCATCGATTATTCCCTCCTTTTAGACGGACTGATGGCAGAGCGTGAGCAGGGTATCACCATCGACGTCGCTTACCGGTATTTTACAACCGATGCAAGAAGCTTTATTGTGGCAGACACCCCGGGACACGAAGAGTATACGAGAAATATGGCGGTAGGTGCTTCCTTTGCACAGCTTGCGATTATTCTGGTAGATGCAAAACAGGGTGTTCTGGTTCAGACAAGACGCCATTCCAGAATCTGTTCTCTGATGGGAATCCATCATTTCGTATTTGCGGTCAACAAGATGGATCTCGTGGATTACAGTGAAGAGCGGTTCGAACAGATTACAAAAGATATTGAGGAACTTGCCGAAAAACTTCAGCTGGAAAATGTTAAAATCATTCCGGTCAGTGCGACAGAGGGTGATAATGTAACCGTCAAATCCGACAGTATGAAATGGTATACCGGAGAGACACTGCTTGCATATCTGGAACACGTAGATGTTTCCGAGACAGAGGAAAATGCGAATTTTTATCTGCCGGTGCAGCGTGTATGCCGTCCGAATCATGAATTCCGCGGATTCCAGGGTCAGATTGAAAGCGGACAAATTCAAAAAGGTCAGAGTATCATAACACTTCCAAGCAATGAGACGGCTACCGTAAAGACCATACTGGTCGGTGATAAAGAGGAGCAGGAAGCGTTTGCAGGGCAGGCAGTTACCATTCAGCTGGATCGGGAAGTGGATGTTAGCCGTGGCTGTGTATTGGCAGACAGCGGTAATCTTCCAATCAGCAAGAGGGTGAAGACCACACTTCTGTGGATGGACGATGATAAATTGGTTATCGGAAAAGAATATCTGGTAAAACTCGGAACAAAGGTGCTTCCTGGAGTTGTAAAAAGCATTGAATACAAGGTAGATGTAAACTCCGGAGAGCATCTGGAAACGGCATCCATTGAGAAAAATGAGATTGCCCTCTGTGAACTGGAATTTACGGAGAAACTCGTTGTCGATGAATTCCGGAAGAATAAAACGCTTGGTGAATTGATTCTGGTCGACCGAATCAGTCATATGACCTCCGCCTGCGGTGTGGTGGAAAGTGTAGAATCCGATGAAGAAAAGCCATATTTTGAAAAGGATGATATCAGAACAGGCGGTTATATTTTTGAAGAGTTTTATTTCAACCTGGAAAATGCATTCCTTTCCAAGAAAAACACAACGGAGAAAACCTATCGGGTCGGTGACAATGTACCGGTCGAGGGAGACAGCTTTAAATACCCGGATTATTTTGATATCATTGCAGTAGATGATGGTGTTGCGGTCCTGATCCGGAATCGAAAGATCAAAGACATTCTGCCGCTGGATGCATACCAGTATGAGGGACTTCCGGTCTTGGATGAAAGAGGTTTTGCAATTAAGGTTACCGTAAAGGCGGATCTGGATAATTTCCTGTATGAATACAAATCACTCGACAAGGAAAACAGAGTGGACTTCCACAATAAATGGTCCCAGTTTGAAACTTATCGGAAAATTGTGTGTACGGATAATTTCTGGATGATATAAAACAGAACCAAATGGGACAGAGATAAAATCAGAGAGCTTTATTTAACAGAGAATTTTAGAACAAAAGTGTACTTCGTACACACTCGCGTTTTACTACTTAGGAAGTGCAGCTTTTGTTCCGCGCGCGAAGCTGCGCATTTAGATTTTATTCTATAGGAAAATCATATCTTTTATACGTTCATGTAACAAAGTGTTTCCTATAGAATGAAAAAGACAGTCGGTTGCATGGTAAATGCAGCCGGCTGTCTTTTGATACATAGAAAACCGTATTTGTCCCTGTAAAACAGATTAGAGGGCGAACATGGTACGGCAGAGGCTTCGTCCGGTTTCCGTCACGAAAATATGTTCCAGCGTTTTTTGAACGGCATCTTTGTTCAAGCTGTCTTCATAGAGATTGACCAGAAAATCGGCTTCGATGAGAATCTGATAATCCAGGCCTTCTACATTGGTATAGGTATGATGGTGGCCGACCAGATAACAGACACGGTCGATGACATCCGGCTCGTATCCCAGAGAAAGCAGCAGCTCCCTTGCGATGGACGGGCCCTCCTGTTCCTGTAATTTTCCGTTTGAACTGCCGAATTTAGCTTCCGCTGCTTTGATACCAATGTCATGGACAAGTGCGGCGGTCTCCAGAATATACTGGGTTTCATGATCCAGCTGCTCATTTCTTCCTATAAAGCCGGCAAATTGGTAGACCTTTAAAAAATGCTGGATTCGTTTTGGATCTCCCTCGTAGTATTCGATCATTTTCATCAATAGAGTATCTGTTTTATTCATGGATTTCCTCCTTTAACGTAAAATTATTCTTTTTATATAGTAAGATTCCCTCTGTCTGTAACTTGCTCAATTCGTTGGACAAAGCACTGCGGTCGACCGAAAGGTAGTCGGCAAGCTGCTGTCGGTTGAATGGAATCTCAAATGTGGAAGAGCTGCTTTTCATGGATTCCGCAGAGAGGTAAGAAAGCAGCTTCTCGCGGATGGTCTTTTTGGACATGTGCTCCATCTTTTTGGTCAGACTGAGATTTCGTTTTGCAATTGCAGACAGAAAATTCTGGATCAGGCGTGTGTGAAACGTACACGCAGAAGTGCAGACAGTCAGAATTTTATTGAAATCCAAAAACAGAATCTCACACTGCGAATCTGAGATGACACTCATTTCAATTGGTATCGTGGACAGACAGGCATAGGTTTCTGCGAACAGAGAGCCCGGCAGAACTTCCGAGATAATCGTACGTTTTCCCCAGAAATCTTCCTGAATGATGAGTGCGGTTCCCGATATCACCATTCCGACGGTATGAATCCGTTCTCCGTTTCTTATGATAAATTCATTCTTATTATAATGGCAGACCCGCGCCGACAGACAGGAAAGCATTTCATGTATTTCTTCCGCACTGATTCCCGAAAAGAGATTTGATTTCTTTAAGGTCCCTAAATACTGTTCCATAAAAATTCCTTTCAAAAAAAGTTTTAAATGTTGTATTAACAACCGAAATGTTAAAATTATTATATTATAATGACGTTACAAAAGCAAGAGAAAAGAAAGGAGAAAGTTCATGAAAGGAAGTTTTATCAAGAATATCGAGCAGGAAGAAATCCTGGACCTGTCCGAATTGGTAAGTGTCATGGAAGGCCAGGTTGTCAGTAAGACGCTTGTGCAGAACAAAGCCGTCAGTATCACTTTATTTGCGTTCGATCAGGGGGAAGAAATCAGTACCCATGAATCCGGCGGAGATGCGCTGGTAACCGTCCTGGAAGGTGTCGGAAAATTCACGGTAGACGGTAAGGAGTACCTGCTGCATGCAGGGCAGACACTGATTATGCCGGCGAAAAAGCCGCATGCAGTATTTGCGGAAGAGAAATTTAAGATGCAGTTAGTCGTCGTTTTTCCATTTGACGATGAAAATAAATAAAAAAATAGATTTAAGAAGATGAGAAAAGGAAAGGTTGGTAAAAAGTATGGATCATAAGATGTTTTGTTTTCAGTGTGAGCAGACAGCAGGCTGCAGCGGGTGTACCGGTAATGCGGGGGTATGCGGAAAATCAGCGAATACGGCGAATCTACAGGATGAGCTGACAGGAGCACTGATCGGACTGGCAAAGGCATGCGGCAACAATCCGCGTAGAGAAAATACAACGAGAATCCTTGTGGAAGGACTCTTTACGACCATCACAAATGTGAATTTTAATGATGAGACGCTGATAGAGATGATTGCAAACGTGCGGGCAGAAAAAAATGCAATTGTGCCGAACTGCAGCAGCTGTGAGGCCGTCTGTGGAAATACCGATGATTACGATATGAAGCAGCTCTGGGAGGAAAACGAGGATATCCGTTCTTTAAAATCCCTGATTCTGTTTGGAATCCGCGGTGTTGCGGCATATGCATACCATGCGATGGTACTGGGTTACGAAGATGAAAAGGTCAACGATTTCTTTTACAAGGCACTTTCCGTACTCAGCTATAATCTGGATATGGAGCAGCTGCTTCCGGTTGTACTCGAAGTAGGCGAGGTCAATCTGAAATGTATGGAACTGTTGGACAAAGCCAATACCACGTCATTTGGCACTCCAGTTCCTACCAAAGTGCCGCTCACAATTGAAAAAGGACCGTTTATTGTAATTACGGGACATGACCTGTACGACCTGAAATTACTGCTTGAGCAGACAAAAGACAAGGGAATTAACATCTATACACATGGTGAAATGCTTCCGGCGCATGGATATCCGGAACTCAAGAAGTATCCACATTTGAAAGGGAATTTCGGAACCGCATGGCAGAATCAGCAGAAGGAGTTTGATGCACTTCCGGCACCTGTCCTGTTTACCACAAACTGTCTGATGCCGGTGAAGCCAAGCTATGCAGACCGTGTCTTTACGACAGAAGTTGTATCCTATCCGGAGATGGTGCATATCGGAGAAGAGAAAGATTTTACACCTGTGATTGAAAAAGCACTGGAACTCGGCGGTTATCCGCAGGATCATGAGATGACCGGAATCAATGGCGGAAAAGAAGTCATGACGGGATTTTCCCATGGGACCGTACTGGGCGTTGCAGATCAGGTCATCGATGCCGTAAAGCAGGGAGCAATCAGTCATTTCTTCCTCGTAGGCGGATGTGACGGTGCAAAGACCGGAAGAAACTACTACACCGATTTTGTAAAACAGACACCGGCAGATTCTGTTATCCTGACGCTGGCATGCGGAAAATACCGTTTCAACGATCTGGATCTTGGAACGATCGGAGGTCTTCCGAGAATTATGGATATGGGACAGTGTAATGATGCATTCAGTGCGATTAAAGTTGCAGTTGCCCTTGCAGAGGCATTTGAGTGCGGCGTCAATGATCTGCCGTTGTCCATGGTATTATCCTGGTATGAGCAGAAGGCTGTCTGTATCCTGTTAACGCTGCTGTACCTCGGTATTAAGAATATCTATCTGGGGCCTACGTTACCTGCATTTATTTCACAGAACGTATTGAACTTCCTGGTTGAGAATTTTGGAATATCCCCAATCAGTACACCGGAAGAAGATTTAAAAAAGATTCTGGAAAAATAAAACATGCGTCATTTATCTGCAATATGAAGACAGAAATCCCCTGTCCATCCGTAAAACGGTGGGACAGGGGATTTGTTGTACAATACGATGCAGCGGTTTATTGCATCGGTTTTGCTTTTGCATTGCCTGTTTTTGCTTTTCCCTGTATTTCAGGGACAGGCCGTTCCTCATTTTTTGGAAAATGTGTTTTGCGATTACTCTCTGTGCCGTGCGGTTCCTTTGGGTCCGGTCTTCTCATTCCTGCTTTTGCCATATGCGTTCCTTTCCTGCTGACTGTTTTCAAAAATTCTTAAGATATTATCTGTATTTCTGTGTAGATTATGTGTGATGCGGCATGCATATTTTCAAAGAAATGTAAGCCCGGTGCGGCAGGATTGCCGGCTGTATTTGGTGGAAAGTATTCCGGAGTTCCTTTATAATAAATACATATTAAATTCAGAGGTGAGCAATATGAAAATAAATAAAAAACTACAAATGCTGCGAAGAAAAAACGGATATTCGCAGGAACAGCTGGCGGACAGGCTCGGAGTAGCAAGACAGACCATCGGGAATTGGGAGAGTGGCCAAGTCATGCCGGAACTGGATAATCTGATTGCACTCAGTGATTTATACCGGGTTGCAATTGACCGAATCGTCCGGGATGAAGATGACTGCAATATCAGTCTGCGTGAGACAGGCACGTGCGACATTTTGTCACTGACCCGGTTTATTCTGGAGGCGAATTCCAGAACCTATGCCGGACACGGCCCGGAGGTTCCTTCCTGCAGAATGGCATCCCACGACCTGCAGTATGAGAAGGGGGATTATCTTTACTACGACACGTATCTGGGCGGAGAATGCTTTTCCGGTGAAGAGGGGGTCTGGAGACAGCAGATACCGGTATGGTCCATGAACTATTCCGGCAGGGTGATCGGAGAACATTTCAGCGGAGATTTTCTGAAGGAAGCATTGTGTGAGATGCCGGAAGATAAACCCTACCGTGGACCTGCATTTTATCAGAATGGTGAATATAGCTATCACTGTAAAACAGATGGAGAATTTGTCTGGTTTCAGGGCTATGAAGAGATTTTCTATGAGAAGGAAAAGATCTATGAATGTTATTTTCATGGCGGTATTGTAAAATAAACGGCAGACAGCAGAATTTGCAGATTATTGGTCAATCAGCCATTTTTTCCCCCATTCCCGCATTTCAAAAAATACACGTTCAAAATCTCTGCCCTTTTCTGTTAATGAATACTCTACTGTAACAGGAGAAGCAGGATAGACAACTCGATTCAGGACACCTTGCGCTTCCAGCGTTTTGAGTGCATCCGTCAGCGATTTTGTGCTGCAGCCAAGACTCCGGTGCAGCTGGTTAAAGCGCTTTGGCCCATTGTTCAGTTCGCCCATAATCAAAAAAGTCCATTTCCCTCCAAAGATTTCCATAATTCGTTTGATGGATTCTACACAGATGGTATCATCTACTGCTTTCATATTATTGAACTCCTTATTCGTTGATAAAATCATTATAAACACTTTTCTTTTGTAAAGCAAGTTACATAATTTTGCGTACTTTACAAAATAAAGTACAACGATATAATTTAAGCATAGAATTGAATTGGAGGTACGATATGAAGACAATACTTGTAACAGGCGGAACAGATGGAATTGGGAAAGGGCTTGTCCAGTATTACCTGAAAAAAGACTATCAGGTAATTGCAGTAGGAAGTTCCAATCTTAAGGGCGAAAGACTGAAGGAAGAAGCCGCCAAACTGAAAAAAGAAAAGAACCTGCTGTTTATGCAGGCAAATTTGAGCCTGATTAGCGAAAATCAGAGAGTTGTTCAGACAGTAAAAGAAAAGTACACATCGCTGGACGCCTTGATTCTATGTGCGGCATCACTGAAACCACAGGAAAGATATTCGGAAACAGGGGAAGGATTTGAATTTACGTTTGCACTGTATTATCTGAGCAGATATGTATTAAGCTATGCACTGAAGGAACTAATGGAAAAAGCAGAGCATCCGTTTGTGGTGAATGTCTGTGCTCCAGGCATGAAGGGGCAGGTAAATTGGAGTGATATACAGTTTAAAACCAATTACAATGGACAAAAGGTTCAATTTCATGGAAGTCGTTTGAATGACCTGCTTGGTGTTGCCTTCACGGAGAATGATTCCGTCGAAAAAATCAGATATATATTATTTAATCCTATGGCAGTGAAAACACCTGGGGCAGAGAATATGTTCCAGGGGAAGTCTTTCTCGAAGTGGATGACAAGGTTGTATTACAAATACAAAGGAAAGACAATAGAGGAAACCGCTGAAATCGTTGTAAAAGATATTCAAAAAACAGCAAAAGGAGGACTGACTGCTTTTAAACAGGATGATGCGGTTGCACTCAGTATGGAAACATTTGATAAAGATAATGCAGAGAAATTATCGAAAATAACATCCGGCATGCTGAAAAATAAATCGTGATGACAGAGCGCATGATACCGAAAAACAAAAGTAATAGGAAAATTATTTCATAAATATAGAAAGAGTATTATAAAGTGAGATAGATAAAGTGAGATAGATAAGGTGAGATAGATAAAGTCAGATGGATAGATTGAAAGGAAAATATATGACAGAATTGGAAAAACTGGATGCCGGTCTTGCGTATGATTTCTGGGATGAAGAAGTGAACAGCAGAAAAATTCATGCGATAGAAGGATGCCAGAAACTGAATGCAATCGATGTGCAGGATGAACAGAACAGAGTAGATGCCATTATAGAATTATTTGGTTCCGTGGGTGAGAATCCAACGGTATTGCCAGTATTTCTTTGCGATAATGGTCTTAATATACATGTTGGGATGAATTTTTTAGCCAATTACAATGTTACAATTCTGGATATTGCACCGGTTTACATCGGAGACTATGTGATGATCGGGCCGAATACGCTGATTACAACGGTGAATCATCCGCTGTCACCGATGGGAAGACGTAAACACCTTGGAATTGCCAAACCGGTGAAAATAGGGGATGATGTCTGGATTGGAGGAAATGTTACGATACTTCCGGGCGTTTCAATTGGGAATAATGTTGTGATTGCAGCAGGTGCTGTCGTAACAAAAGATGTTCCGGATAATTGTGTGGTTGGAGGTGTGCCTGCACAGGTCATCAAAGAGATCGAGAATGACGTTGTGGAACAATGACATTCAAACCAGATATGAGCAATAAATGGCTTCGATACAGCCAATCACAGTCAAAAATCAAAGGATTTCAGAAAAACAATTGTAGAAAATAAATAGAACAAAAGGTAATAAAACAAAAGGTAATAGAACAAAAGATAATAAAACAAAAGGCAACAACACGTATGCTTCGAAGTTAGCAGATGGAGAACGTGATTGCCTTTTTTCGTATTTCAAAGAATAGGGATAAGCATTTCAAACAGTTCACCACTGTCAATAGGTTTCATGTTATAATGTGTTACATAATTTTCTTCTCTTGCTTTTATCTTAAAAATAATAGAATGACAATCAGAATCTGGGGAAATCGTGTTATGAATACACAATTTTAGGATTACATAGAAAATGATAGCACAGAGATACAGGTTTTGTTTATGGAACTGCGGAAACTGATCTGGAAAAGTGTTCCAGGTGAAGAAATAGAAGAAAGCTGTGGGCGAAACTGCCGGGCTACTACGTAGGAGACGGATTTATTCGTGTCATTCCATTTAAAGACCATATAAATATTGAAGCTGCAGCCATCATGGAACACAAGAGGGAATTGGAAGGATTTAAAATCACACCCAAAGGGATGCTGCAGATATGTCTGAATGAAAATCTGCCGGGCAATGATTTTGAAATTATATTTAAAGTGACGCTTTTGAGACAGATCACATTGTGAATAGAAAACAATCACGAGGAGGAGAACTATGAAATACCAATGCGGAATGTATGGGGGAAGCTTTCACCCTCTTCATATGGGACATGTCCGTTGTATCATTGAGGCGGCGAACCAGTGCAGAACACTGATTATTGTGATCAGTGAAGGGGTAAACCGCAGCGAGATTGATATTCGAATCAGATATCGCTGGATTTATCAGCTTACGAGGCATATCGGAAACGTGAAGATCTTTCTTTTGTCAGATGATGCAGAGACAAAGGAAGGTTACAGCGAAGCATACTGGGACAGCGATGCTGAAAAGGTAAAGGCATTTGCGGGAGAAAAAATTGATGCCGTATTCTGCGGAAGTGACTATGATGAAAACAGCTTTTGGGCGAAATGCTATCCGGATGCCGAACTAAATATCATAAAACGAAACGGCATTTCCTCCACCGAAATCAGAAACGATATCTATGGCCACTGGGACTGGATTCCCGCTGTGGTCAAACCGTATTATGTGAAGAAAGTTCTTCTCATAGGCGGTGAAAGTACGGGCAAATCCACACTGACGATCAACCTTGCAAATTATTATAACACGAATTATCTGGAAGAAGTAGGACGGGATATATCTGAGCGTTCCGGCACGGATATGCTCATGATACCGGATGATTTCACCGACATCCTGCTTTGCCATAAAATTCGTGAAACAGAGGCCGTGAAAACAAGCAACCGCGTTTTATTTGAAGATACAGATTGCCTTATAACTTTATTTTACCTGGATTTTCTTGAGGGTAAGGAGAAGGAAAACAATACGGCACTGGCAGAAGCCATTGCGCATTTAAACAGCTATGATTTGATTCTGTTTCTTGAGCCGGATGTGGAATTTGTGCAGGATGGTGACAGGAGCATGGTTATTGCCGCTGACCGTGAAAAATACAGCAGCCGCATAAAAGAACTATATCAAAAGCATGGTTTTTCATTTGAAATTGTCAATGGAAGCTATCAGCAGCGATTTAAAAAAGCAGTACAATTGATTGATCATTTATTGAAATAGGGGAGAGTTCTTATGGAAGCAGCTGGAAAACTGAAAAATTATCTGACACCATTTCAATGGTTTGAAGTTCTTGCGGTGATTGGTTTCACTATCTATTTCGGCATTACTGATACAGAAAACCCATGGTGGTATATTCTGATCAGCTCTGTCGCAGCAATCTGCGGTATTTTCTGTGTAGTGCTATGTGCGGCAGGAAAAAAATCACAGTATTACTGGGGATTTGTCAATATTGCAGCTTATGTCGTTGTGGCGTGGATCAGTAAATACTATGGTGAAGTTATGCTGAACGCACTTTATTACCTCCCGACCCAGTTTGTTGGCATGTATTTTTGGAAGAAGCATTATAATGAGACAAAGGATGTTGTAAAGTGCAAAAAAATGTCCATATGGATCACATTATTATTTCTGCTTGGTTCCGGGCTATGTATATGGCTGTACCGCATCTTCCTCGTATACCTTGGAGGAAGGGCCACATGGCTTGACAGTGCAAGTACCACTTTTTCACTGATAGCAAATGCACTTATGGTGCTCCGATATCGGGAGCAATGGGTACTATGGATAGTTGTCGATATCATCACGGTTGCAATGTGGGTAATTGCAGGTGACTGGATCATGACAACGATGTGGGCGGTCTACCTTCTGAACGCCTGTTATGGTTTGCTTATATGGACGAAGATGAATCAGGCCGATAATGCAGGGAATGAGTAGGTGTTTTGATAGTTGAGTATAAGCTGGAGTGGGGTGAATTCGTAACAGGATATAATTATTATGTAGATCAGGTTACGCCGTATGAGCTGTAGGAAGTGGCTTGAAAACATTAGATTTTAAGCGGTTTGCAGCGATTTGGAAGTGTTTTTTCTTATCGTAAAATATCGTATGTTTTGGGGTCAAATTGGAGTCAAAAGGAGTCAAAATTGGAGTCAAAAATGGTAAAAAAGGAGTCAAATTAGAGTGGTGTTACTTGGCGGAAAAAATCAAGTGATGAGAAAAAAATTTATTTGGCTCCAAATAAATGGTGTCAGGAATTTTGAACTGTAATGTGTAAAAATTAAATGAATTGTAACGATGAAATGATTACAGAAAATAATCTGTGATATAGGAATCGGTACATGAAATGTATGTGAAAGCAGTGTGTTTTAAAGTTGCCCGTGGTGGGGAACTTTGGCATGCTGCTTTTTGTTTTTATTATTTTATTTTTTATCTATAGATGAAGGAGTGGACATCAGATTCTATAATGGTCTTTGGAAAGGGCGATTATTATGAATGGAATATATGCAAGGTATAATGAACAGAAAAATTGTATTGATGTAACGGTATACGAAGCAGGATATATATTACGACTGGATTGTGGTAAATGGGAAGATGGAATTAAGGCCACTATGAATTCACAGGGTAGACTGGATGCATTGGCAATTGATGATCCAATGGAATACGTGAGGTTGGCACTGGATGAGGAAATGAACTTTCCATGGGGGATTTCCAATGGAAAATGCCAATTCATGGGGAATTTCCATGGGGAATATAAAATATTTGGGTTTTAGGGGAGTTTACTCCACTACCAGGTGGCAAAAAGCCAGAGATGGCTTAGTTGCGTATCCTGCCATGTCGGTGGGGAGTGTATTGTTTGCAAGGAAAGAGACATGGATGAAAAAATGACAGATAAAGATAATAAAAAGTGGATATTGGAAATGTATTAGGCCATGAGATGAGTGCCGTTATTGGAACTAATTTTGCAGTTAGTATTAAGCAAAGTCCTAGGGGGTCCATTGCTAGATACGCATCAGAGACGTCTTAGGTCTCTGACGAATCTAGTTAGGGGAAATCCCCTAAAACCCCTGATATATGAAAGTGAGTGCACTTTTTACTATCATTTTTGGATTGTGATGCCACAAATTGCTATCACAAGCAAAATATAAGTGCAAAAAATGCTATCACTTTTTTAAAGGATTATGCAGGTCTTGATAAGATGGTTGAAGTGAGTGCACTTTTTACTATCACTTTTGAATTGTGAGTGTACAAAATACTATCACAGGGAGAAATTGATGGCATTTTATGCTATCACTTAATAGGAGGATATGTACTATTTTGTTGTAAACTGTAAAATGTAGTTGTATAATATGATTATTGTGTATACAATTCTAATTTTCGCATTTGAGAAAAATACTTCAAAATGAGAAGGTAAAAAAATAGTGTACATTGAGATTGAATGCATTCAAAAAAATCTTAGAATGGTAAGTTGAGATTTCGATTGTATTTTTTCTAAAAATGAGGGAGGGGAAAAATCAAAATGGAAAATATTTTTATTCATGATGCAATACCTACATGGAGTGGTTTTATTTATCAAGGGGAGATTGCAATATATTTAGCTGTTAAAAAGATTTGTGAATTAAGAGATCAAGAAAATTTGACATTAGATGAGATTGGGTCTAAATATTTTATTGAGGTGGAAAATTGTGAAGATATTTCAATTGTAAAAGTTGATAGTAATAATAAATGTTACCTATCAATTCATCAAGTTAAAAATCAAAAAGATAGTAAAATTGGAGCTTATCATAGTCCATTGGTACAGCTAATGTTGGAAAAAGGGTTTCATAATAAGGAAAAATTAGGAGATCCTAAAGCATTTTTACATGTAAGCAATGCAATACAAGAAAATTTTGATGGGGAAGTTATAAATAATATTAATAAATGGTTTAAAGAAATACAAGAATTTTATACTAAGCTAAAAGATCTAACTGCGAGAGTTGGAATTGATGATGAAAAAGTTATTGTATCTGAGATAATAAAAATAGTGAATGAAGAGCCAATTAAACTTAATCGATCAGAATACAATAAGGGACTAATAAAAAAAATAAGCGACATATGCGAAAATGAGAAGCGTAATATTTATGAGTTAGAACTAGAACTTCAAAAGTTAATTGATTTTTTAGAGCAAAGATTGGGTGTTGTTTATATTAGCAAAGATGTACAAGTATATCAATATGAAAATGGAAGAAAGTTTTGTTCTGTAAATGAGTTGTTTATGGAAATCGTCGAGCAAGTAAAAAAATATAAACAATATGATTCAACTATTACTTCTGAACAATTTGAATTTATCACGGATAAATTGTTACACAAAATGAGAGAGCATGTTCTTGAAAGACATAAAGCGATTCAGATGGGGGCTAGTTTTGAAAAGTCTATAGCATTTAATGATATAATTCATATTTTAAATGATGAACTTTTGAATTATGAAAAAAGTGCCAATATTTTAGCATTAAGAAGATTATATGATGAATATATGATTCAATATTGTGTACTAGAGTGCGAAAAAGAGTGTTTGATAGAAGATGGAAAGTATAATGAATGTAAATTGAAGGATAATGAGTTTAGACGGGGAAACTTATGCGATGAGGAGTTTGTTAAATTATGTTATGGATTAAATCCAGAATGTCATAATACAATTTCTGAACGAACCTGTATTGGCAGTTTGTTAAATACAGATGGATTAACAGAATCAGTATTTGAGATCATTAAAAAAGTTCCTAAAGAGTTATTTATTGAAAAAGATGATATGACAAAATTTGTTATTGATAATCAAAAAAACAATGCATTTTTAACTGCAATTTCAAGTAAGAATAGTAGTATTGTAGTCCAGAATATTATAAAAGGAATTGATTATAATGCTGAATTAGTTAGTCCTATTTTTGATGCAGATCAATTAATTACAACTAGATTAGAAGCAGACGCTTCTGTTTGGGAGTATTGTTTCAGTGAAATACAAGAGAAGTATTTAAAAAAAGAAATGATATCAAGCGAAGAATCGAGCAATAATAATATTTGTATGCCCAAAACACCACAATTTATAAAGGCAGTAGATGTCATAAAAAATACTTAAATGTTCAATCGGAGGAAATGAAATGCGAGAGTTTATAGAATCATTATTTGAAAATAGAAAAGTAATTGGTTTAAATTATTCTGGATACGATACCTTATTTGTTAAAGAAAAGTATCATACATATTATCTTTTCTTTTTTTTAACAGATGAAAATGCATTACTAGAGTTGAAAAATAGTGCAGGAGAGTTTCATCAATCTATAAAGAATAATAAAGATTTATATGAAGTGGATATGGATAAAAATATTACCTGTATATATTGCTTGAAAGTAGATGATAAAAAATATTATGAAACAGAAGTAACAGGTACAATTAGTGAATTAAGTAAAAAAATATGTATTGTTGAAGAAGATTTGAATTATTTTAAAAAGAATGTTTTTTTATACACAGAATCTATGGATGAATTTGCGAGTGAGAATGTCGGAAAATTTGATATACTTTGTCAGGAGAAAATTACAGAAAAAAATTTTCAGAATTATAAAAAATCTAATGTAGATAATTATCAGTATGACTTTTTGCTGAACTTATTTATTAAGTTACCGTTTTTGAATTTTCAGAAATATCAACTTAAGAATAAATTAGATCCTGAAAATTCTAAAGGGTATAGGAGCATAAATAGTTTTATTGATGAAGCCTGTCAAGAAATTGATAGGGAAAGTATAATAAATGAAATGGCCATTTTAGAAGAAAAAATTGATGATGAAAATATTTTATACACTTGGATTGATGATAAGATAAAAAAGAAAAAGTATATTGAAAATAATATATCGAGTGAGGAGAAAGCAGATGAAGATTAAAAGTCTTGAAATCAAAAATTTTAAACTTTTTGATAACAAATTTGATAAGGTCAGTAATATATCTGAAGTAGATATGGTTTTGCTGAACGGACCAAATGGGTATGGTAAAACTAGTGTTTTTGATGCTATAGAATTTGCCCTTACCGGGAAAATAAAAAGAATTAATAAATATAGTGATGAGCTTGGAGTAAAAAAAACTGAAGCATATGATAAAAAAATACTTATTGCAGATGAAGCCGAGGATGCGTATATAAGATTATGTTTAGAAGATATAGAATGTACAATAGAAATGCTATGTATTTATACTCCTCAAAAACAAAATGGAAATAAAGCATCTAAAGAAAATAATCCTTACAAGATTTTTGAAAAATTTGAAAGGAAATTATTTGTTAATGATCAAGAAATTATAGAGTCTGACAAGCAGAAGCAAATATTAAAAGAAAACCACTTAGATCAGATAGAAGATTTTTTTGATAAATGTTGTTTCATTTCACAAGATGAACATTTAGGCTTTTTAAAGGAAGCAAATAGAGAAAAGGCGGCAAAATTAGATTTTTTATTTGAAATACCATCTGAGCAACAAAAAGAAGTAGAAAGAGTGGACAAATTAATTGAGCAATTAAAAAATAAAAATACCAAAAATGGTCTGGGTTACATTACAAAAATTGAAAATGAAAAAAAACAATTAGAAGATGAAATTAAGTCATTGAATGAAAACATTAAAAATGTTGACGGACAAAAAGAAAGAGTAATTAGTTATAAGAGTCTTTATCCTGAAAAATTAATATATTGGGATGCAGAGAGTATAAATTTTAATGGAGAAAAATATGATGAAGCTATGGAAGTAATAGAGAAGTTAATCTTTTTTTCTGAACATCAAGAAAGTTGTATCAATTATTTAATAAACAAGCCTTATAAAGACATTATTAAAGCATTTAATGGTAGTGAAAATATCACTTATGAAAATAATAAGCTTGAATATACATATAGGTATTATCCATTAGTAAAAGATGAAAAAATAATTGAAGAAAAATATTCTATGCAACAGAAGTATGAGATTTTGAAGGAGAACATTAAAAAAAGAGAATTTCAGAAAATAAACTGGAACTTTGTTTCTGATGAAAAATTGCTAGATAAAAATGTTGTTTCAATAATAAAAGTAAAGTTGGAGCAGGTGATAAGTTTAGAAAAAATGCAAGGAGTTGTATCAAAGTCCGTAACTAAAATTACTGAAACTAGAACAACATTGATGAAATATTTTAATGATTCAATTGATCAGAATGTAATAATCGATAATACATGTCCTTTGTGTGGGGCACCATATGCGGATAAAAAGGAATTGACTGAAAAAATTAAAGCAGAGACAGATTTGTTACAGTCCATGTTTGATGATTCTGCAAAAGAAATTAGAGAAATAAAAGATGAAATTAACACCGACTATCTCAATCCGTTGTTAGTCGATATAGAACTTAAATTAAAAGATTCAGTTTCAGAAAGTAATTACAAAAAGTTGCAAGAGGTGAAAAATAATAAATCAAATATAAATGGTGTTAAGGATTTATTACAAAAAATATCCATTCAATTACCAGAAAAATATCAGGAGGATATCGCAGAAATTGATATTGGATATCAGAATTTAATCCAAAATATTACTGAGAAACTTAGAGCGGTATCGGATGAAATAGAATCTCAATTAGTTTCAAAAGATTTTGTTCATGAATATGAAAAATATTATGATAATAATGAAACTAAATTCACAATTATTTCAAGTGAAGAACTTCGTTTAAAAATGAACTATGTAAAAACATCATTTTATGATTCTAGTATTAAAACACTAAATGAGAAAACGCTTGAACTTAAGAAAAGAAGTGATAGATTAGAGGAATTAACTAGGATGTATAACGGATTGTGTAATTATCAAGTAGCTATGCAAAATGGAATAAAGGAATATAAGCGAAAAATAATTCGAGATATTGAACCTCTTTTATATGTGTATACGGCTAAGATCTTGCAGCAAAAATTTAATGGAAAGAGTATTTTTATATCAACGGATGAGGATATGAAGAACATCCAGTTTATTAATTCGGTGGAAGATAATCAAGATATTTTATATAATATGAGCTCAGGGCAACTTGCAACCGTTTCTTTATCATTTTTACTCTGTATGAATCAGGTATATGCAGATAAGGTCTTACCTATTTTATTGATAGACGATCCGATTCAGACAATAGATGATGTGAACATGGTTGGATTGGTTGATATTTTGCGTTATGAATTTGATAATAGGCAGATTTTTATTTCTACGCATGAGCAGAAATTTGAATGGTATCTAAAATATAAATACGAGAAGGCTGAAAAGGAAATTAAATCATTTAATATGAAAAATTTATTACTGCAAATTAGTGATCAGTAATTGGAAATTATTTGTAGTAGCTTTTTGTTCTATATAAGAGATGAATAAACAAAGGAAAGAATAAACTAATGGGTTTTTATATAACAAGATTTTCCAAGTCATCAATCACCGTTCGAAATGGTGATTGATGACTTGCTACATTCAACTTGTAAAGTGGGGAGTAAGAAAAAAAGTTTCCAAGAACATCAAATGATGGTACTTTGAAAGATTTGTTCGCACACTCCCTACATGTGGAGGCGATTGTCTTTTTAAAGTAACTTTATGTAGGAGGAAGCAACAACGATGCAATTTTATCTGATTGTGTAAAGGATGGTTCAATGACAGGAAAAGAATATTTAGATAAATTAAAGTTGATAAGTGGAACAAGTTTTAAATATTTAAAACTTGAAGACTTACCTGAGTATAGAAGAAAACAATTAGGAATTGAGGGGAAATTATTTGAAAAATACAAAACAATTTTTGAAGACGAAAATTATATAGATGATTATTTTCAAAATATTGCATCAAGATTTATCGCATCATTAGCAGATGAAGTTCAAAAGAAGTTAAAAAATGTGTGCATAGGAGTATTACCTTCATATAAAGTTAATGCATCTGCAATATTAAATATACAGTGTGATGACTATGTAATCGTTCTCCACTCCCAATTATTAGCCGTAATTAGCCAGTTTTGTGAAATTCAGTGGTTCATCTACAAAGATTTTTCAGATGGAAAAATGAATGAATTTATCTATAAAAAGCTTGAAGACTTAGTTAATTGTTATAATTATCCAAATTATGCCATTAAGTTGAAAATATTGCCAGCTGAGCTGACCAAAGATGAGTTTTACTTATTATATAATCAGATGACTATCATTGAAATGTTCGTAATAGCGCATGAATTGGCACACATATATTTGGGGCACTGTCAAAATGCCCACACTCGAAAAATAAATCTAGATAATGATAATAGTAGTGTTGAAATATTAAGCCACAATAAAAAGAAGGAGTTTGAGGCTGATTTACAAGCAATTAAATGGATAGTAGAGGTAATTCGTAAAAAAGAAAATAACATGTATTCATTTTATAAACAAAACGAAATTTTTTGTTTGGAAATATTTCAATTATTCCATATTATTGAAGTATCAAATGGTTTATATGATGACTTTATAACAGAAGCAAAAAACATGAGCCGAGAGGAATCAGTTCCAGAGATAATGTGCAGATTATTAAAAGTTGCCATTAATGTTGATAGAATAGTAGCAGGTAAGGATAACAGTGAAAGAACACATCCTTTAGCGATAGAAAGATTATATTATATATATACAAATATAATTGAATTATTTAATGATAACATAAAAGAGATAGCTTTACATACTGTAATGGATGCCATGTATTTTGAATCATATGATGTAAGAAATAAATAGATGTAAATAATTAGTCCTAAGTTAGCCCCATAATCTGGGGCTATTATTTTGCTCAAAAATCAAAGAAGGAGGATCCCCTATGAACCAACAATCCGAAAAAGCCCTACTTAACCTAGAAGAGTTTTGCTCATATCTAGGCATAGGAAAAACCAAAGCAAGAGAATTACTAAAAGACCCATCAAGCACATTTACCTTAAAAATCGGCAACCGATATTATGCCAATAAGAAGTTATTAGACAAATGGCTTGACCGGAACAGTGGGAATTAGCCTATGATGATTTTAGAGAGAATCCTTGAGAAGGTAATTCAACAGACGGTGTCTGTTATATTTAGTCAACTCATGAAAATTACAAATAAAAAATTAAATAATACAATCCAACCAGCCTGTTTTATAGTATAATAAGTCCATACATTGCTATGTACTTACGATTCCTATAACGCAGGTTGTTTTCATTTATGAAAGGAGCCTGTATATGGGAAAAGATTTAAATGGCAAAGAACTGGGCATAGGAATTATGCAGAGAAAAGATGGAAGATACGTTGGTCGTTTTACGAATCGTTTTGGACAGCGGCAGGAAGTAAAGAGCCGTGATCTCAAGGAGTTAAAGACGTTATTAAATACCGCAATCTATGAAGATACCAATCATATGAATCTTTGTAAAACGTCTATCACCTTAGATAAATGGTTCAAGACCTGGATGGAGCACTACAAAGAAAATACCATTTGTGCCAATACCAAGCGACGTTATATGGAAATCTATCGGATGCACATTTCACCAGTTCTGGGAAAAATGAAACTGCTGGACATTACACAATTGCAGATTTTGCAGCTCCTAAAAAAGATGGATGCAAAGGGCTTACAGTTTGAGAGTCGAAACAAGGTTCGGATTTTGTTACAGGATATGTTTGATAAAGCCATGATTAACGACATGCTTTACAAGAATCCGGCAAAGGGCATCAAATTAGGCGCACATGATAAGAAGGAGCCAAGGGTACTTATACCAGAAGAACAGGCAAGTTTTTTCGAGTGTTCCAAGGGCACCTTTTATGACAATCTATTTGTCGTTGCCGTATCTACAGGGCTTAGACCTGGTGAGGTATGTGCATTAACTTTAAAAGATGTCGATTTTAAAGATTCTCTTATCCGTGTAAACAAAACCCTTGTATATCAGACCTTTGAAGGGGACGAAAAGAAGACCTTTCATTTTGACGATCCAAAGACCAAATCAAGTAGAAGAGAAATTCCGATGAATCAACAATGCACATTGGCACTGAAAAAGCAGCTCATGCAACGAAATGTTGTCATGGGAAGAACTACGGCTAAGTCAATTGCGGGATTTGAGGAACTTATTTTTACCACAAAATATGGAACACCAATCAATACACAGACCTATTCCGATGCCATTAAGGCAGTTTTGGAAAATGCGAACCTATGCAGAGATGAGTTGGAGAAAATAGAATATTTCAGTCCCCATTGTTTCAGGCATACTTTTGCAACTAGATGCTTTGAGGCAGGAATTAAGCCAAAGACTGTGCAACAGTATCTGGGACATGCCACCTTGCAAATGACCATGGACTTATACACGCATGTGCTAAAGGAACATTCACAGGAGGAGATGACGAAGTTAGAAAAGGTTCTGGACTATACATTGGATGTTTCGGATGCTAGCATTCATGAAAGATTTGACAAATTCCAAGAGTCAGAAAATGACACGAACAAAGTTGTAAATAAGGACACTGATAAGTCAGCAAGTAAAAGCAAAAAGAACATCGTCTATCTGACTTCCGTAGCTACCTGAGAGAGCCAAAAACTCCTAAGGAAACACCTGAAAATCCTCAGGTGCCAAAATTGGAGTCAAATTCAATGAAATTGGTGTTGGTGGTCTAAGAACCTAGATTCTACAAGCCCTTACAAACTCAAACAAACACATGTTTGCACGTCTTATTATGTATATCAGGTAACGCCGTATGAGTTGTAGGAAATGGCTTGAAAAGCCTATATTTTAAGCGGTTTACAGCGATTTAGAAGTGTTTTTTCTTATCGTAAAATATCGTATGTTTTGGGGTCGATTCCTTTGTTGCTAATTGGGTTTATAATGACGGATGTTGTCAGGTCGCTTGGCTGTAATACTGCATTATTAATAACGCTTGATAATGAAAAACCTTACAATATTACAAAGATGTGTTCATATATTTCACCGGTTTATGCTTATCCAGGTGAGTTTGAGATCGAGGCGATGGCTGCAGGGCAGTTAGAGTTATTTATGGAGAAGAGGAATTGAAAACTTATATAGGAAGAACTATGCAAAGGGTGCACTTTGCAATCATTTCGCTTTATACTTGCTTCTAAAAGCAGAAGGAGATAGGCCGTAGCGCTCTTTGAATTTTTTGTTGAGCCAGGTTCGGTTTGTTATTCCCACATCATAAGCCAAATCTGATATATTTCGATTTGTTTCAAGCAGCAATTGACTTAACTTTTGAAGGCGAAAGGTATGAACTATTTCAGTAAAACTAATGCCTGAATATTTTTTTATGAGTATTGATAAATAGGAATTACTATAGTTAAAGTGACTGGCTACTTCTTTTAAGGTAACGTTTTTATAATGATCGTTAATATAATCAATAATTTCTGAAATATTATTATTTCCCAATTCTTTTTTGCTTGCTGTATAAATGTAGTCTTGATGAATTCGTGATAATTCTATCAAAAAGGCTGAAAGAATGAAATTCAGCATTTCATTCTTATAAAAATTATTAATATAACTTTGCTCAATAATTTGATTCGTCAAGGATATGAGAGAAGTATTCTGATTGTTGGAAAAATGAATATAATTATTTTTAATTTTATGATTGGCAATTGATTCCAAAAAAAATCAAATATATAATCATTTGCAGGTATATAAATAAGATGAAAGTATGTACTTTTAAAATAGTCCGTGTTGATCATAATGTAATAAATGATATTACGACTTAGGTCAACGGCTTCTATTCGATGTTTAGCCTGTAAATTTAAAAGGCATATATCATTTTCTTCTAAAGTGACCTCAGTGTCATCGATATGTATTTTCAAACTTCCCTTGTAAACATATACAAATTCAAAAAAGTTATGAAAATGATTCGAAACAACTTGGTCAATCAAGTGCGGAAATATATTTACATAAGATTTACTCACAGAGAAATCATCCCAGACAGCAATATAATTCGGTGGGATGTCAGGATTGGTACAAGTATGTTCGATTGAAGTATGCTTTTTTGAAGTATTGTATTGATTGTAATCATCATTGAAATATTTAATTAGATCCATTTAGTGCCTCCATGTAACTACAATATATCATAAAAGATATTTGAAAACAAAGAAAACATTATGAGATGATACATAAGACAGTACGATTTGTTATCGTAAATATAAGAAAATTCATTTAAGATTATAATAAAGTATAAAATGTCAAAAAGATTATTTTGAAGTGCTCGGTCAATTAATCAGATGAAACCATATGATTTATGGATGATTTGTTAATCATAAGTTGAACAACAGAATTTTATTAAGTGAAAATGAGACACGAAAGGAAGGAAAATAATGTTAGCATTAGTATTAGAAAAAGGTGGATCAATCGATGGACTTAAAGAAAGAGAGATTGAAAAACCCCAAATTAAAGAAGATGAATTATTAATAAAAGTACGTGGAGTAGCTTTAAATCCATCTGATTATCAGACTGCAGAATATTTAAGTGGGGATTCCCCAAATATAGTTCTTGGGTTGGATGTTGCGGGAGTTGTTGAGCAGGTAGGAAGTGCGGTTAAAAATTTAAAACAGGGTGATCGTGTATTTTATATTCGAGAAATCAATAATCCGAATGGTGGATTTGCAGAGTATGCAGTTTCCCCTGAGCGCTTTACTTGCAAAATTCCGAATGAAATTTCTTTTACTGAAGCGGCGGCACTTCCAGGAGCTGGATTTACAGCTTACCATATTATGTTTCAAAGATTTCATTTGAAAGAGAAAAGTACAATTTTAATTCATGGAGGTGCAGGTGGAGTAGGAAGTTATGCTGTTCAGTTAGCAAAGCTTCATCAACTTAAAGTAATTGTTACTTGTCTTGGAAGAGATATTGAATATGTCAAAGAAATGGGGGCAGATATAGCGATTGACTTTCGAAAAGAAGACGTCTATGGAAGAGTTATGGAAGAAACAGGTTATCGAGGTGTTGATTATATTATAAGTTCAATTGGGCCAGAAGGGGCAACGAAAGATCTGGAGGTATTAGGTTTTGGCGGTGAAATAGCTGTAACGGCTGGCTTTCCTGATTTTGAACAATGGAAGTTCTATGATAAAGGAATTACCGTACATGAAATAGCATTTGGAAATCATCTGACAAATTCGAGTCCAATGGCACAACAAGTACCGCAATTAATTGCTAAGGATTTAAGTAAGCTTGTGAGCGAAAGAAAAATAAATGTACCGAAAACAACATCCATAACATTGAGCGAGATTCCTCTTTGGTTGAAAAAAATGAAAGCTGGGGAGGTTGTTGGAAAGGTAGTTGCTGAAATGAAATAGTCAGGAGCAAGTACTTTTTTATAAATAATAAAGAGATAGGTCTTCTATGATAGAACTTAAAATCATAGAAGACCTTTTTTTTGTCTCTCTAAAAATAGTGGATGTAACTAATTTTTCCAAGATGCCTTTTCTCCAAATCTATTGTTTTGAACTTCAATATGCTCATAAGAAGAAAATGGATGAGTGGTTGGAAATGCAGATAGAGTACAGATAAATTATTCGATTTATGTTGAGCGTAAATATCGGCAAAGGCCGGCGGTTTCACCTCAATAAAATATATCCGGATATCGTTACGTTCCAGAATCTGGACCTGGATCCTAATAACAGTAAATCAATTGTATTTTTTATATCCAGCTTGTATATTGAACTTATGGATACGTATCTAAATAAAAATTAATAAAGGAGAAGAACCATGAAGGAAAAAATCTCTGAATCTATGCAAAAATTTTCACGAGCTGTTATTCTTCCTGTAAAATTCATGGCCGTAATGGGGTTATTTTTAGCTTTCTCAGTCATTTTTCAGCTGAAATTCATGCCATCATTTGTGCAGGCGTTTGGTAGTCTGATTAGCAGTATGATGAATGGAATGCTGAATAATTTATCACTGATTTTTTGTGTTGGGATTGCCGTCTCTTTAGCAAACAAAAAAAAGATGGAAGCAGCTTTAATTGCATTGATATCATTTTTATTTTTCTTAGCCGCGAACAATGCATGGCTGACAATGAAAGATATGCTTGCTGTAAGTGGGGAAATGGGCTTATACGGAACTGGACAGGGAACTGTACTGGGATTTCAAGTTGTTGATATGAATGTTTTTTTGGGTATGATGATTGGGTGTCTGGTTGGATATTTGCATAATAAATTTTCAGATCGAAAGTTTCCGGCAATCTTTAGTATCTATGGGGAAGCTCGTCTGACCTTTATGATATTGATTCCAGTCATTTTGTTTTTAGCAATTGTTCTGTGTTATATCTGGCCGGTTGTAAACGGATGGATTAGTTCACTATCAACAATCATTTTAACGACTGGATTACTGGGCGTATTTATCTATTCGTTTGGAAATCGTTTTTTAATCCCGACCGGACTGCATCATTTGCTCTGGATGCCGTTTTGCTTTACAGCCATAGGGGGAACAGCACAAATCAACGGACAGGTATATACGGGAGCTGTCAATATTCTTTATGCAGAGATGGCAAATGCAGGATCAATTACACAATTGGATGACTCTTTACGATTTGCGACCTTTGGTTTTGCCAAAATATTTGCTTCAGTTGGAATAGCATTGGCTTTGATTTATTGCGCGGATAAAAAAAGAAAAAATGAAGTAAAGGGAATGGTGCTTCCGTCAATGTTTGTTGCATCCATTGCTGGAATAACAGAACCGCTGGATTTTACATTTTTATTTGTATCACCGTTATTATGGCTTGTTCACAGTTTGCTGACCGCTTTTTCAGAAACGATACTTTGGGCATTAGGAGCCAGGACATATATGCTATATGGCCTCATTGATACAGCAGTTGTCAATTCTGTTTTTGGTCCGAATGTAACGAAATTTTATATTGTAATTCTCATTGGGCTTATTATGAGCGGCGTATGGTTTATTACATTTGTATTTTTAATTAAAAAATTTAATATCAAAACGCCTGGAAGAGAAGATCAGATTGTGATTGCAGAAAATCATGTAGATGCAAGTTTCATTAATTCAGTCGAGGATAGCAAGGTTCCGGACAAGGAAGATGAAGATACAAACAGTTTTGATGAAAAATTAATCATTGAAGGATTAGGCGGTGAACAGAATATTGAGCTGGTAACAAATTGTTTCACACGTCTGAGAATAACAGTAAAAGATTCCGACAAAGTGGAAAAAGCAAAATTAGAAGCGGTTAAAAAATCCAAGGGTATTGTCATGAATGGGAAAAATGTTCAGGTCATAATCGGTATGGATGTTCAAACAGTCAAAGAAAAGGTATGTAGTCTATTAGGAATGAATGAATAAAAAGGTGGGATAAATCATGGAATTAAAAAAACAATCTGTAGTAATTGCTGGTGGAGGTAGCACATACACCGCAGGTATCGTTATGATGTTAATTAATAATCGGAATAAGTTCCCATTGCGTAAGCTGAAGTTTTACGATAATGACCCCGAAAGACAAGACATCGTTGCGAAAGCCTGCGAAGTCATTGTACGTGAACGGGCACCTGAAATAGAATTTTTAGCTACTACAAAACCGGAAGAAGCCTTTACGGATGTTGATTTTGTTATGGCTCACATCCGGGTCGGCGGGTTGAAAATGAGGGAAAAAGATGAGAAAATCCCATTGAAATATAACGTTGTCGGGCAGGAAACATGCGGACCCGGTGGGATGGCCTACGGTATGAGATCTATTCCGGGAGTGATCGAAATCATTGATTATATGGAGAAATATTCAAAGAATGCTTGGATGTTAAATTATTCAAATCCGGCTTCTATTGTTGCCGAAGCAACGCGGATTCTAAGGCCGAATGCAAAAATTATAAATATCTGCGATATGCCGGTAGCAATTAAAAAATCCTTTGCTGATATTCTGGGTCTAGAGGATGAAAATGAAATCATTGATCGCTATTATGGTTTAAATCATTTTGGATGGTGGACCGACCTTAGAGACAGGGATGGAAATGATCTGAAACCAGATTTAGAAAAGCATGTTGCAAAATATGGATATGCAGAAAAAGAAGAAGGAAATCCTTTGCTGGAGGAGTCCAGCTGGCTGGATACTTTTTCAAAGGCAAAAGATTCGTATGCACTTGATCCGGATACATTGCCAAACACCTATTTGAAGTATTACCTTTATCCAGATTATGTTGTTGCACATACCGATCCGAATTATACACGTGCAAATGAAGTCATGGATCATCGCGAGAAAAATATATTTGCGGAATGTAAAAAAATATCTGAGACGCAGACAGCGAAAGACACAACAATCCAGGCAGGAGAGCATGCAGAATTTATCGTCCGCCTGGCAGGGGCATTGGCATTTAATACATCTGAAAGAATGCTGCTTATCGTACGAAATAACGGAGCCATTTCAAATATAGATAAGGATGCCATGGTAGAGGTTCCGTGTATTGTAAGTAAATATGGATATGAACCGCTTTGTATGGGAGAAATCCCGGATTTTCAGCGGGGAATGATCCAACAGCAGGTATCCGCTGAGAAACTTGTCGTTCAAAGTTATATTGAAAAATCTTATCAAAAGTTATGGCAGGCATTTACTTTATCTAAAACAGTTCCGAGTGCAAAAGTCGCAAAAGAAATATTAGATGAAATGATAGAAGCGAATAAACAATGGTGGCCTGTGTTGAGCTAAGCAAAAAAATGAAGCGGGAAATTCCCGCTTCATTTTTGGGTTTTCCTATTATATAATGGTTTCAAGGCATCATTTCAATCATGTATTAATTTGTACAGGGGGAATACCATGAGATTTATTGACTTGGTTCATCAACATTATCAAGAATTAAATAATACGGATTTAATAATGAGTCAATACGTTGCTGACCATCCCAAACTGATAACAAAAATGAGCACGTTGGAATTTTCAAAAGAATGTCATTATTCAAAATCATCCGTAATAAGGTTTTCACAAAAATTAGGTTTCACGGGCTTTAGTGAACTTCGTAATTTTTTAAAATGGCAGGAGGATGAAGATCTGTTTGAAAAAGATTTGACTTTTAAAAATATGATTTACCAATCCATCGACCAGACAATCGCCTATAATGAAACAGCGAGCTGGGAACCAATTTACGAAAAAATCACAAGATCAGATCGCATTTTTGTTATGTCCACTGGAGTTACGCAGCATAGTCAGGCGGATGAGTTTATTCGCCTTTTTTTGCTGATAGGAAAAATGGTTCAATCTATTCCGGCTTCATCACAATCAAATGAATTTAAAAGAATTGTCGAAAATTTAAAAGAAAACGATATGATTTTTGTTTTTTCATTATCAGGAGAAAATTCACATTTGGAAAATGTATTGAATACATTGTCTATTCGTCACGCAATTGTAGTTTCTGTCACAAGTCTTCAAAATAACTGGCTTTCAAAAAGAGCAGATTATAATTTATACGCGGCGACAAATAGAAGCCCCATACCAAAGGACTGGTGGTTACAAACAGCTTCTTCATTTTTTGTTTTAATCGAATTATTTGCCTTTGGTTATGTTGATTATCTCAAACTGAATGAAAAGAAATAAAATAATAAATGCAAATGCCTTTGTTTTGCCGGTTTCCGGATAGAACTCTAATTTGCATGTTCCTTTGATAAATATTTCATTGCTAATTCTTCACGCAGATCGGGAACATTCGTTGTTCCCTTTTCTTTGGCAATACGGTAATAGTCGCATTTGTAATTGATTCTGGCAAGAGAATCCTGTAATAATGCGATTTGTTTTTCAGTCTTCTCTTTTTGTTTCAGGAAAAGCTGATAACGTAGTTCAATCGTAGAATCGCCATCTTCACACCATTCAAAAAAAGTCTTGATATCTTTCAGTGGCATGCCGGTTGTTTTTAGGCATTCAATCATATTGAGACATTCAATATCAGTTTCATCAAATACACGAATGTTTCCGGATGTTCGATTTACTAAAGGGAGCAATCCCTCTTTGTCATAATAACGAAGCGTTGAAATAGATATATTTAACATTTCGGATACTTCACCGATGGAATACGTCATAGTTACCTCCCAAGAAAAAAATTTTAAAAAAACTATTGACCTAAAGTTAGGTTCAGGGTGTATCGTAATTACAGAATAACCGATGGAATGATTTTTTTCAAGTTTTTCATAATATATTGTAGCAGAAAAATACCATTCCATAGCAACATCGAAAGCTATCCTTACAGTAATCAAAACAAAATAAATAATATGTTGCGCGAATATGCGCAGGAATGGAGAAAAAATGAATTTAGATTTCACTTATCAAAATCCAACAACAATCTATTTCGGAAAGAAAGCGCTTGAAAATTTAAAAGCTGAGCTTACTAATTATGGTGACACCATAATGCTTGCATACGGAAAAGGAGCAATTAAGAAAATTGGACTCTATGATGCTATTATTTCTGTTTTAAAGGAAAGTGGGAAAAACATAGTTGAACTTACCGGAATTATGGCAAATCCAACCTATAAAAAAGTGATGGAAGGAGTGAAACTGGTAAGAGAGAATCAGGTGGATCTGATTTTAGCTGTTGGGGGCGGATCTGTAATTGACTGTGCAAAAGGAATTTCTGCATCGGCATATTGTGAGGGCGATGCGTGGAGCCGTTACTGGATTAATTTTGAGCCTGTTGAAAATAAGATTGTACCAGTTGCCTCTATCCTTACTTTGGCAGGAACAGGATCTGAAATGAATGGCGGTTCCGTTATTACGAATGAAGATGTAAAACTGAAAATGGGTCGTGTTTTTCCATCAAATATGAATCCCAGGTTTTCAATTTTGAATCCAGAGTACACATTCAGTTTACCGGCCTATCAGATGGTAAGTGGAATCTTTGACATGATGTCACATCTCATGGAAGCCTATTTTTCCGGTGAAGATGATGTGACTACAGATTACCTGATAGAAGGACTGCTTCGTTCCATTATTCACAGCGCAAAGATTGCAGTAAAAAATCCAAAGGATTATGAGGCAAGAAGCAATCTGATGTGGAGTTCCACGCTCGCCATGAATCCGATTATGGGATTGAGTAAGACACAGGATTGGGAAGTTCATATGATAGAACACCAGCTTGGAGCGTATACGGATTGTGCGCATGGTATGGGATTGGCAGCAGTATCGCTCCCTTATTATCGGCATATATATCCATACGGTCTGGACAAATTTGTTCGTTTTGCAACACAGGTTTGGGGTGTGGATGAAACTGGAAAAACAAAAGACGAGGTTGCTTTAGCGGGCATTGATGCATTGGAAGCATTTATAAAGGAATGTGGAATGATAAGCAACTTAAAGGAACTGGGGGCAACAGAGGAAATGCTTCCGCTGATTGCAAATTCTACCGTACGGATAGGTGGATATAAAAAGTTAAATCCAGAGGAGATTTTAGAGATCCTGCAGACAGCTTTTGATGCGAAATAAGGGATAAGGATAGTATGCATGCTGGGAGGAAAAGATCCGCGGTTCGTCAGGCTGGAATCGCAGTTTCCTTCGGAAAAATAAGGAGGATTTAAAATGAGTAAGAAATTAGTGGCATATTTTAGTGCAAGTGGAGTAACAGAAGGTGTGGCAGAGAAATTGGCAAAGGCTGCAGAAGCGGATCTTTATGAAATTAAACCGCAGCAGCCATATACAAGCGAAGATCTAAACTGGCACAACCAAAGCGCAAGAAGTTCGCTCGAAATGAAGGATGCTTCTTCACGTCCGGCAATCGCGACAAAGGTGGAGAATATGGAGCAATACGATTCCGTATTTATTGGTTTTCCGGTATGGTGGTATGTGGCACCAACCATTATCAATACTTTTTTGGAAAGCTATGATTTCTCCGGTAAAAATATAGTTCTTTTTGCAACTTCAGGAGGAAGTGGTCTTGGTGACAGCCAGAAAGTCCTGGAACCATGCGCAGGAGCAACGGCAAAGTGGATACCCGGAAAGCGGTTTTCCGGAAGTGTATCGGTAGACGAATTAAAGAGTTGGGTAGATGGGATTTCTTTGTAAATCCTGCAGTGATTCACGAAGAATGAGACATTCATCGCGGATTCTCATCAGACGGGGAAGTCTGGCCCAAAAACGGAGGAATGAATAAGGATGAAATATAAAAATGAAGCAGATTTTAAAGCGGTTAACGTATTTGGGAAAGGACAGGACAATGTGAACTTTGCACAGTATTTTACAGGAGCCTCTTTCTTAAATCCGTTAACTGAGTTTGGAAAAAGTCCCGTATTTCTTGCAAATGTAACATTCGAACCAGGATGCAGAAATAACTGGCATATCCACCATGCTGAAAGCGGTGGTGGACAGATTTTAATCTGTATAGCAGGGGAAGGCTGGTATCAGGAAGAAGGACAGGAAGCGGTAAGTCTTACGCCAGGTATGGTTATTACAATTCCGGCAGAAGTAAAACACTGGCATGGCGCAAAAGCGGATTCCTGGTTTTCACATATTGCACTGGAATGCCCCGGCGAAAATACGAGTAATGAATGGTGTGAAACAGTCACAGAGGAACAGTATGGTACCTTATAACAGGAGTTGAAGAATCATGAGATTTAGTTCTGGAAGGTACCCCCAATAAACATGACTCTGACTTATTATGGCAGAGCTGATATAAGCGAAATATTCATCGGAATGGAGACAACATGTATTTAGATAAAATCAATTCGCCAGCAGATATCAAAAAGCTGACATTGGAGCAATTAAATGTATTATCACAGGAAGTCAGAACGACATTAATTCAGAAATTAAGCGAGCATGGCGGCCACATTGGACCGAATCTTGGAATGGTAGAGGTCACAGTAGCCATGCATTATGTATTCAATTCACCGGCAGACAAATTCGTATTTGATGTATCCCATCAGTGTTACCCGCATAAAATGCTGACTGGAAGAAAGGAAGCATTTCTGGATCCGGCGCATTATGATGATGTGACGGGCTATACAAATCCACTGGAAAGTGACCATGATTTGTTCACAATCGGCCATACCTCAACTTCAGTATCTCTTGCATTAGGACTTGCAAAAGGACGTGACCTTACAGAGGGAAAAGAAAATATTATTGCAGTCATAGGTGATGGATCGCTTTCCGGTGGAGAGGCGCTGGAAGCAATTGATTATGCAGGGGAATATGATCAGAATTTAATTATTCTGGTAAATGACAATGACCAGAGTATTGCAGAAAACCACGGTGGTCTCTACAAATCATTGAAAGCATTAAGAGAAACAAACGGCGGGAGCAGCAATAATATCTTCAAAGGATTCGGCTTAGAGTATCGTTATCTGGAAGACGGACATGATGTAGAGAAGCTGATTGCATTGTTTGAGAGCGTAAAAGACATCCAGCATCCGATTGTGCTGCACATTCATACCATGAAGGGAAAGGGTCTTCCTTATGCAGAAGCAGACAGAGAAAGATGGCATGCAGGCGGTCCATTTGATATAGCGGATGGGTCTCCCAAGTTTGGGGGCGGTGGCAGTGATACAACGATTTTTGACAGTCTGGCTGACTTACTGGATAACAACAAAAAGGCAGTTGTTGTAAATTCAGCAACCCCTATGGGGCTTGGCTTTACAGAAGCGGTTCGTCCGGAATATGTAAGACGTGGACAGTTTATCGATGTTGGTATCGCGGAAGAAAATGCAATGGCTATGATCAGTGGGATTGCGAAAAACGGAGGAACACCGGTTTTCGGAACATTTGCACCATTCCTGCAGAGAACTTATGATCAATTGTCACATGATTTATGCCTGAATGATAATCCGGCAACTATTTTAGTTTTAATGCCGGGTGTATTTGGCATGAATTCTAATACACATATTGCGCTATGTGACATTGCCTTTTTTGCACATGTACCAAATCTGATTTATCTTGCACCAACCAGCAAAGAGGAATATTTGCAGATGTTTCAATTCGCTACAACACAGAGAGAACATCCGGTAGCGATTCGGGTACCTGTACAGATGATTGAAACCGGAGAGGAAGATACAACAGATTATTCGAATTACAACAAATCAAAGATTGTGCAGGCAGGAAGTGACGTGGCGATCATCGGTGTGAGCAATCTGTTCGGACTTGCAAAGGAGACTGCTGCAAAATATAAACAAGAATCCGGAAAAGAAATCACGGTCATCAATCCAAAATTCCTCACGGGGCTGGATGAAGAACTGCTGGAGGGATTAAAGAAAAACCATAAGCTGGTTATTACCCTGGAAGACGGAGAGGTCGAAGGCGGATATGGACATCGCGTTGCAAGTTTCTATGGGGACAGTTCGATGAAAGTGAAAAATTTCGGTATCTCAAAGAAATTCCATACTGATTTTAAGCCGGACGAATTGTTGGCTGAACACGGGATGTCTGTAGAAAAATTAGTTGCCTACATTAAAAATTTCAATGAAATGAAATAGAATCCTTCATTACTGGTGATAGTTCGATATGATTCAATATTATATATCGTTTATAACTAAATTGCAGCCATACGATAGAATTCACCTGTGTGATTATTCAGAAGGCCGGGCTTCGACAAATGCCATTACCGGCAGCAATATTTGTAAAAGTGGTTGTGTGGTCAGCACTGTTGAAGGTATCTACTAAAGCGGAATGAATTACCGCGACCACCGCCAATCATAAGCCTTTGACCTTCCAGATCCTTTGGCGTCACAATATCCAGTGTGGCCAGAGGATCTTCTTTTTGTTCTACAAAATATATGGACTTGCAAACAGGGGATGTGTGAATATGTGTGAGATACGGCGCAATGTTTCCTCCCGCCAGAAAATAAGATTTTCGTCTTCTCTTAAAAGTAGCAATTCTTATGTTCCCATAAATATATTTTATATTTCGTACAACCTGTGGGAATTCATTCTGAAATTGCTTCATGATGTGAGGAAGAAAATAAATAGCACTTCTCATTACCACAGACAGGCTCAGGGTTCAATGATTGTATCAGCCGTATATGTGATATAGCAAAGGAGATAGTATGACATTATTAAAAATACAGGACAGATCGGAAAGACAGGAATTAGTAAATGCATTAGCAAATCTTGTAGATGAAAAGGACGCAAAGAGTCAGGCGATTTGTTCTTGAAAAATGAAATTTTAGAGTTTAGATGGGTTTTGATGGAGAAAGTCAAAAACAGATTTACAGATACAGTCGTCTTATTTGTCTCATCCCGAAACGATCAGGCATGACGACACTGCAAAAAGTTCGATATTCTTCTCATAGTCGATAATCCCCTTTAAGTACAATAAAAAGATTGTACCGCATAACGATGGTGTCAGGCAATCGACTGGTAATATTGCATAAAAAAACATGATAAAATAATGCTGTTTTAACAAAAATGGATATAATAGTTGATTTCTTTCTTGGCGTGTGTTATTATTAGTCCATAAATTAAATATGAATTAAAGGATTGTAACTCTCTGAGGCTTTACCTTGAAACATGAATTGTTTTGGGTATGTCTTGGAGTTTTTTTATTGTAACGAGTTATGGAGGTAAGTATGTTTCATTTTTTTAAAAGAGAGAAAGAAGAAATTACAGAAGTAATTTTAAATGCGATCACGATTGGAAAAGTCACTCCGCTTGAACAGGTACCAGATAAGATGTTTGCGGAGAAAATGATGGGTGACGGAGTTGGGTTTGTTTATGACGGAGATATGGTATGTGCACCATGCAATGGCACTGTAACAATGCTCGCAAATACAAAACACGCAATCGGAATGAAGCTAGACAATGGTGCTGAATTGCTGATCCATGTTGGACTGGATACGGTTAGTCTAAATGGTAAGGGTTTGGAAGCGTTGGTTCAAGTGGGGGATAAAGTGAAGCAGGGACAAGCAATGCTTCATATTGACCGAGTATTTATGGAGGAAAATAAGATTGATTTGACAACGCCAATGATTATGATGATGGATGATAATTATACATTAGAAATAGGTAATAATAATCGAGAAGTCAATACAGACTCTATTGTAATGAAAATATACAAGCAATAGTCAGGAGGTGAAGGATGAAGGTTGTTAAAAATATTAATAACAACGTTTCTCTCTGCTTAGATAGTCAAGGACGTGAAGTTATAGCCTTTGGTAAAGGAATTGGCTTTACGAAGCCACCATATGAGATTCCAATGGATAAGATTGAAAGAACCTTTTATGATGTGGATGAATGCTACTTGAGTGCTATTACAGATATACCTGCAGATATTATTCGCGTGACAACTGCAATTATTGATTATGCAAATTTAAAACTGGATAATCGGTTTTCTTCGAAAGCAATCATAACGTTGACTGATCATATTCAGTTTGCAATTAAGAGGAAACAGGAACATATTTATGTCAAATTTCCGTTTCTATATGAAATTAAGCATTTGTATCCCCGAGAGATAGAAATTGGTTATTATGCAGTGGATATGATTGCAAAATATCTGGATGTAGAGTTGGGCGAAGAAGAAGCGGCAAGTATCGTACTTCATCTGGTTGATTATGATAAAAGAATGAATGCAGAATCTATTAAGGAAGAAGATATGATTGAAAAGTGCCGCATGATTGTGGAACAGAAGATGGGTGTAACCATAGATGAAAAAGGATTTAACTACTACCGGTTTGTTCAGCATATGCATTATCTTCTTGAACGAACGAAAAAAAAACAAAATACTACAATGCACAATGATAAATTGTTCCAGGAGATGAAAGTTGAATATCCGGCTATGTATGAATGTGCATTTGAAATAGCAAAAAAGTTAAAGGTTGATCTGAATGAGGAAGAAATGTTATATCTGGTTCTTCATATCAACCGATTATGTGCCAGAGAGGATTGTTACCAATAGGGCTTTACCCCCGGCAAAATACAAGTAAAATCAGTGTATTTTGTGCGGGGATTTTTTATGGCAAAAGCATGATATCAGCGCGCGATATGATGATTGCAAATAGAACAAGTAATAAGGAGGATAAAGCTATGGCAAAGGAAGAGAGATTTGAAGAACTTGCAAATAGCGTATTGGGATTAATTGGAGGGAAAGACAATATAATTTTCTTTACGCATTGTGTGACACGGCTGAGATTCAATCTGAAAGATAAAGGAATGGTAAAGATTGAAGAAATAGAGAAAATAAAAGGGGTAATAGGTGTCCAGTGGCAGGGAGAACAATTGCAGATCATCATTGGGCAGGCAGTTGGTGATGCATACAATTTGATCTGCAGTAAGGCGGGTCTGAAGCAGGAGGATGCGATAGATGAGAATCTGGATAAGAATGTAAAGAAAAAAATATCTGTTGGTTTGTTCATTGATAGTATTGCAGGCTGTCTTACTCCATTAATTCCGTTATTGATTGGTGGCGGATTAGTAAAAGTTGTTGTGCTGTTACTTACACAAGTTGGTATTCTGACAGCGGATATGCCGACCTATACTACTTTAACATTTGTGGGAGATGCAGCATTCTATTTCCTGCCGGTATTTGTAGGTGCGACAGCTGCCAAGAAGTTTGGAGCGAATATGGGACTTGGAATGCTGCTTGGAGCAATCTTAATCCATCCAACTTTCGTAGCAATGGTTACAGCAGGATCAGCAGGATCGATCTATGGAATACCTATTTCTGCAAGATCTTATTCAAGTACAATTTTTCCTGTAATTATTAGTGTATATGTAATGTCTAAGATTGAGAAGTTTGTTGCAAAGCATTCACCAGATGCAATTCGTTCGATTACGGAGCCACTGATAACCATACTAATTATGGTTCCGCTGACTCTATGTATATTAGCGCCTATTGGAGCAGTCGTTGGAGATTCCTTGGGAACTGCAATTAGCTGGTTATACAGCACATGTGGATTTGTTGCGGTAATGCTTTTGGCTGCTGTCTACCCCTTCATTATTATGACGGGAATGCATGTTGGGTTAACGCCAATTTTATTAAATAGTTTTGCTACAGTTGGATACGATCCTATTATTTGCGTAGCTAACTTTATTTCGAACTTTAATCAGGGCGCTGCCAGTGCAGCAGTAGCAATCAAATCAAAAAATACAATACTTAAGTCAACAGCTTCCTCATGCGCAATAACAGCGATTGTCGGTGGCGTAACGGAGCCAGCTATGTTTGGTATTACAATTAAATATAAAACCCCATTGTATGGCTGCATGTTAGGCGGATTAGCAGGAGGACTATTTGCTGGATTAACACATGTATATTTATATGCATTCCCTGGGAGCGGCGGACTATTTGGTTTGCCGGCATTTATTGGACCGACTGCAAGTAATATTATCTTTTTTATAATAGCAATAGCAATCGGTATGATAACTACTTTTGTAGCAACATTATTTTTATATAAAGAGACTAAGACAGCGTAAATAGAAAAGGAGGATAGAAACATGGCGTTTCCAAAAGGATTTTTATGGGGCGGTGCTACAGCCGCAAATCAATGCGAGGGAGCTTATTTAACAGAAGGTAAAGGATTAACAACGTCTGATATGATGACATCGGGAGATGCAAAGACACCGAGAGAAATTACAATGAATGGACAGGAAGAAGGAAAAAATTATCCAGGCAATGTTGCAATCGATCACTATGGGCATTATGAAGAGGATATAGCACTAATGGCAGAGATGGGATTTAAGGCATACCGTATGTCAATTGCATGGGCAAGAATTTTTCCAAATGGTGATGATGAGATGCCCAATGAAGCAGGCTTGCTGCATTACGAGAAGGTATTCAATGAGTGCAAAAAATATGGTATTGAACCAGTTGTTACAATTTCGCATTATGAGACACCGCTCAATCTGGTTCAGAAATATGGGTCATGGCAAAATCGAAAGGTAGTTGATTTCTTTGTAAGATATTGCGAAACAATCTTCAATCGGTATAAGGGGCAGGTAAAATACTGGCTGACATTTAATGAAATCAATTGTATGTCCATGCAGCCCTGGACGGCTGGCGGCATATCGAATGAGGCAGATGAACAGATTCGTATGCAAGCAGCATATCATCAATTAGTTGCCAGTGCAAGGGCGGTTAAATTGTTACATTTCATTGATACAGATGCTAAAATTGGTATGATGTATGGTGGAATGTTCAGTTATCCTGCAACATGTGACCCGGAAGACATAGAAGCAAATACTGATTTTATGAACGTGAATTTATTCTATTGTGATGTTATGTGCCGAGGTTATTATCCATCCTATAAATTAAAAGAATTTGAAAGAAAGAATATTGTGTTGGATACAATGCCGGGAGATGAACAGATCCTATTAGATGGAAAAGTTGACTTCTTATCATATAGTTATTATTTTACAATGGTAGCTGGTAAAAATACTTCCTTCAAAATTACGAATGGTTCACCGGATATGGGTTATTCCAATCCATATTTAAAGACGACAGACTGGGGATGGACAATTGATCCTAAGGGGCTAAGGTATTCATTGCGTTTGCTGTATGATCGCTATCAGATTCCGCTTATGATTGTTGAGAATGGTCTGGGTGCATATGACATATTCGAAGATTCTACAGTACATGACCCTTATAGAATTGAATATCACCGCGAGCATATTAAGGAGATGGAAAAAGCGATTAATATTGACGGCATACCGTTAATGGGCTATACAAGCTGGGGATGTATTGATATTGTCTCTGCTGGAACCGGTGAGATGAAAAAACGTTACGGATTCATCTATGTAGATGTAGACGATTACGGCAATGGAACTTTTAAACGTTACAGGAAGGATTCATTTTACTGGTATAAAAAAGTAATTGCATCGAATGGAACAGATTTAGATTAAGAGGAGGTAACAAACATGGCATTTCCAAAGAATTTTTTGTGGGGAGGAGCTACGGCTGCAAACCAATGTGAAGGAGCATATCTGACAGATGGTAAAGGGTTGAATACAACCGACGTGCTTACTGCAGGAAGCGCATCGAAGGAACGGGAAAATACAATGACGATCAAAGACGAGTTGTATTATCCAAGTCATAATGCAGTGGATCATTATGGTCATTATAAAGAGGATATCGCGTTATTTGCAGAAATGGGCTTTAAAGTATATCGGCTGTCTATTAACTGGGCAAGAATTTTTCCGAATGGAGACGATGAATACCCGAATGAGGCTGGCTTGCAGCATTACGATGATGTATTCGATGAATGCAGAAAATATGGAATTGAGCCATTGGTTACCATGTCGCATTATGAAACGCCACTCGGCCTGGGGAAATTTGGAAGTTGGACAAACCGTAAAGCAGTAGACTGTTTTTGCAAATATTCAGATACCATTTTAAAAAGATATAAGGAGAAGGTAAAATACTGGCTGACATTTAACGAAATCAACTGTATGTCACTTCTTCCATGGGCAGCAGGTGGAGTGGCAAATGATGCAGATGAAAAAACAAGAATGATGGCAGCATATCACCAATTATTGGCAAGTGCAAAAACGGTAAAAAATGCGCATAAAATTAATTCCGAAATGAAAATAGGAATGATGTTTGCAGGTATATTTTCCTATCCGGCTACTTGTGATCCGGAAGATATATTCGGAGATCAGCAGTATATGCATAAAATGTTGTTTTACGCGGATGTTATGTGCAGAGGATATTATCCGAACTACAAGAAAAAAGAATTAGAGAGAATGGGGATTGAGCTTCCGATCCTCGCAAATGATGAGCAGGATTTATTAGACGGAAAAGTAGATTTCTTGTCATATAGTTACTACATGACTTTAGTGGCAGGTAAAAATTCGCTGGATCCGAATGTTACGACTGGAATGATTGACACGGGGTACAAAAATCCATATCTGCAGGAAACGCCTTGGAGAATGCCGATTGATCCAAAGGGACTTCGCTATACGCTGAATATGTTTTATGATCGCTATCAGATACCACTGATGATCGTTGAAAACGGTCTGGGAGCATATGACAAATTAGAAGAAGACGGAAGCATTCACGATGACTATCGCATTGATTATTTACGAAGACATATCAAAGAGATGAAAGATGCAGTTGAATTAGATGGTATACCGTTAATGGGTTATACATCCTGGGGACCATTGGATATTGTATCAGCAGGAACTGGTGAAATGTCTAAAAGATATGGATATATCTATGTAGATGTGGATGATGATGGAAAAGGCACATTCAAACGATACAGGAAAGATTCTTTCTATTGGTATAAGGATGTAATAGCATCAAATGGAGAAAAATTGTAAAAATAAACGAGCTTGAATATACAATTTTAGATAAAGCAATCAAATCTGCTGCAAGCGTGGCAGCAGAGGCATCAAAACAAGAAGTTACAGGTGCACTGCTACCAGGATAAGTTGCAGATTTGATTGTTTTTGAAGGTAACCCACCAGCGTCCAAATGGAGCGTATGATGTACTGGCCAGATGAAATCACCTGGTTCTCCGATTCTTTATATGGTAAATTAGGGAAAAATAGAAAGAGGGCAGGCAATCCATGAACAGCTGAATGCAATTGAAATTCAAACAGCTGATCTGGACTATGTTTTATTGACACATTTGGATTGTGCTCATGCAAACGGGCTTTCATAAGTAATAGATGCAGAGAAAATCAGAGGTATCTGTTCCTGTGAGGAGCGGGTATTCGAATTGGTGTAGAAATGAGTGCTTATATAGCACTTTTTTTGCGTTTATGGACAATTCGTAATAAGTATCTGCCACAATACAAGCTGGAAATATTGCAAGTTGATTTCAAGTGAAACAAATAGTATGATCTTATTATTGGACGGTTGTCCAGCTGGAAACAGAAGAGTGGGATGGAAGTATTCCTTATGAATCTGGCGATTTTTACTGGGATATCATCAGGGTATGGGATGGAAAAATGATAGAATTGGCTCTGATGCCGATAAGGCTTTTGAACTATTAAGCAGAAAAGACGGAGGTTTTTATAAATGAATTTAGAAGATCAAATGCGGTATATCAGGACTGGTGAAATGTATAATGACTTGACGAATGAGCTTGTGAAAGCCCGCGAAAACACCATATTTTTAACGGATGAATATAATGCAAGCTTTGGAAAATCTTCGAATGAGCGTGAAATCATTCTCAAGAAGATTTTAAAATCAATTGGAACAGAAGTCCATTTTGAACCAACCTTTCGATGTGAGTTTGGCTATAACATTACGATAGGAAATCATTTCTATGCTAATTTTGATTGCGTTATGCTGGATGGTGGTGGTATTGAAATTGGAGACAATGTTTTATTTGGACCCAGAGTCGGTATTTATACTTCAAATCATGCAGCAGATGCGTGGGAACGGGCAAATGGGGCCTGTTATGCAAAGCCGGTTAAAATAGGAAATAATGTATGGGTAGGAGCAGGAGTTCAGATTAATCAAGGGGTGACAGTTGGAGATAATACAATTATTGGTTCCGGTAGTGTAATTACGAAAGATATTCCGGCTAATGTCGTGGCAGCAGGTGTACCTTGTAAGGTGATTCGGGAAATAACGGAAAATGATAAAACCGGTTATAGACCATAAATATCAGATTGCAAACGCAAGGACTTGTTAACAATAACAAAGGAGATTAAGTATGAAATTAGTGATTTTAGAGCCATTGGGTATTTCCGATGAACGGCTGACAGATATGGTAAAGGAAGCTGTTTCGGATAAAGTGGAGGTTATTTATTATAATACCCGGAAAGAAGACACAGAGACATTAATTGAGAGAAGCCGCGATGCGGATGCAGTCGTTTTATCTAATTTCAAATACTCCAGGGAAGTAATGGAGCATTGTAAGAATTTAAAATATATTTGTGTTGCATTTACGGGATATGATCATGTGGACATGGCGTACTGCAGAGAAAGAGGAATCCAGGTATCCAATTGTGCTGGATATTCCACTTCGGCGGTTGCAGATTTGGTTTTTGGTTTCATTATCAGTTTGTATCGTAATCTGATTCCCTGCGATGAGAGAGTGCGAACCGGCGGGACAAAGGATGGTCTGGTAGGTCCGGAGCTGGAAGGAAAAAGGTTTGGCATCGTGGGAGCAGGTGCAATCGGGTTGCGAACGGCAAGAATTGCTCAGGCATTTGGCTGTGAAGTCGTTGCATACAGCCGGACACAAAAGAAACAGGAGGGGATTGCATTTGTGGATCTGGATACACTTTTGAGTACCTGTGACATCGTTTCGCTGCACGTTCCACAGAATCCATCGACAATTGGGTTGATCAGCAGAGAAAAAATTGCCCGGATGAAGCGGGATGCAATCTTAATCAATACGGCCAGAGGTCCGATTGTTGACAGCAGTGCGTTAGCAGAAGCCTTAAACGAGGGCAGGATTGCGGGAGCAGGTGTAGACGTATATGAAATGGAACCGCCGGTTCCGCAGGATCACCCCCTTCTTCATGCAAAGAATTGTATTTGTACACCGCACATTGCGTTTGCATCCAATCAGGCGATGGTGAAACGTGCGGCAATTGTCTGCAGCAATTTAAAAGCATATCTGGAAGGAAATCCGACGAATCTGGTGTAACAAAAGGTTATCTGGAAATACCTGCCATGGATTTTCCTTATTCTATGAAAAAACGATCCATTATATCAAAGAACATTGGAACGAAATCTGTGCATTTATCATCATCCAAACGAACGATTTCCTCCGGAACAGGTGGAAGGCAGCTGCTGAGGAACTAAGAAAACGAAGGGGAATAAAATTGACAAATAAAGAGAAAATGCTCACTGGTGAGTTATATATACTGGATGAGGAACTGACGATGGAAAATTACAACGGGAAGAACTGGTGCCGGGATTATAATTCTTCGGAAATTGAGGACGAATTGGGAAGGGAACGCTTCATTCGGAAGTTTTTTGCAAAGGCAGGACAGAATCCCTATATCGAAGCGCCGTTTCGGTGCGATTATGGATATAATATTGAGATCGGTGATGATTTTTATGCCAATTATGACTGCATTTTTGTGGATGTATGCAAAATTACGATCGGAGACGATGTCATGATCGGACCAAGAGTCTGCATATATACAGCGACCCATCCACTGGATGCGAAAATTAGAAGGCAGCATCTTGAATATGGGAAAGCGGTAACAATCGGAAATGATGTCTGGATTGGCGGAAATACTGTAATTAACCCCGGTGTCCGGATCGGAAACAACGTGGTGATCGGTTCCGGATCGGAAACAACGTGGTGATCGGTTCCGGATCGGTCGTAGTAAGTGACATTCCGGATAATGTTATTGCGGTTGGAAATCCATGTAAAGTGATTCGCAATCTAGATCAGATAAACGAAGAATTACGGTAGCGTATGATTCGGACATCAAACCTCATGTTGTTACATTGCTGAGAGGATGAAAATTATGGCTGCTAAGACGGCTTGATCACGGGAGCATCCAGTGGACTGGGATTTGAAATTTGTGCAGATGAATCTGGAAAAGAATGAGAGACAGTTTAAATGGAGAAAGACCGTTTAGACTGTCTCTTACGTTATTTTTTCATTTTTTGTGATAACAGAAAATTTATGCTTGCCTTGAAGTGGACTCCAAGTGCTATGCTGAATACAGACAAAGGAAAAGATAAAACTAGAAATAGATAGTTTGGGAAAAGAAGAAAGGAGAACAATGACATGAAAAAATTAGGTTTTGGATGTATGCGGCTTCCGATGAAACAGGGAAAGGAAGAGCAGGAAGTGGACTATGAGCAGTTTAATCAAATGATCGATGCTTTTTTTAATGCCGGATTTTGTTATTTTGATACGGCCCATGGTTATATTGGAGGGAAAAGCGAGACAGCGCTTCGAGAATGCCTGGTCAAGCGTTACCCGAGGGATTCGTATATTCTTACCGACAAGCTGACCACGCATTTCTTTCAGACAGAGGAGGAAATCAGACCGTTCTTTGAGGAGCAGCTAGCCTGTACAGGAGTCAACTATTTTGACTACTATCTGATGCATGCGCTGAATGCAGACTTTTATCAGAAATATGTCCGATGCCATGCATTTGATATTGCAAAGGAGTTAAAGGAAGCGGGTAAAATCAAACATATCGGCATTTCTTTCCACGACAAGGCTGAGGTATTGGAGAAAATATTGCGGGAACAGCCGGATATAGAAGTGGTACAGATTCAGTTCAACTATGCGGATTATAACGATCCCGGCATTGAAAGCTACCGCTGCTATCAGGTATGTGAAAAATATGATAAACCAGTTATTGTGATGGAGCCGGTAAAGGGCGGTGCCCTCGCAAACCTGCCGGATGAAGCAAAAGAACTATTAGACGGCTACAGTCAGACGGCCAGTTATGCCAGCTATGCCATCCGGTTTTGCGCTTCCTTCCCAAAGATTTTCATGGTGCTGAGTGGGATGAGCAGCTTGATGCAGATGGAAGATAACATTGGTTATATGAAGGATTTCGTGCCGTTTAAAGAGGAAGAATACAAGCTTGTGGAGCAGGTACGGGAGCTGCTGAAAAAACAGGACATGATTCCCTGTACAGCCTGTCAATATTGCGTCGAAGGCTGTCCAAAGCAGATTGCAATACCGGATCTGTTTTCTGATTATAATGCGAAGAAGCAGTTCAATGATTGGAACAGTGACTGGTATTATGGAGTGCACACAAAGGGCAGGGGCGCAGCGGCGGACTGTCTCCGGTGCGGAAAATGCGAAATCGTCTGTCCACAGCACCTCACAATCCGCAGTTATTTGGAAACAGTCAGCGAATTATTTGATAAAAAGAGTTAAGCCTGTCAGAAAGAACAGTTTTGTTTCGGATAACCAATCGGCGTTTCTTTCGTTGAAGGAACAGGATATTAAGAATATTTTAAATGTGTCTGTAAGGAGTGGATGAAAATGACAATCGCAGAGGTGAGTAAACAATATGGTTTGACAGCAGATACGCTGCGCTATTATGAACGGATCGGATTGCTGCCGCCGGTAAACCGCAACAGCAGCGGAAACAGAGACTATACGGAAGAGGACTGCCGCTGGGTGTATTTTATCAAATGTATGCGCAATGCCGGGCTTTCCATCGAAACGCTTGTGGAATATGTAAGCCTGTTCCAGATGGGGAATGAAACTGCAGATGTCAGAAAAGAGTTACTGTTGGAACAGAGAAAGCAAATTGTGGAAAAAATCGAAGAGTTTCAAAATACCTTGACGTATCTGGATAAAAAAATTGACGGTTATGAAGATCGCACGCTAAAGTTTGAGGAGAAATTAAAGAAATTTGACGATTAACTTCAATCAATGAATAATATTCATTGACAAATATTCATTCGCGTACTATACTCCATATTGGAGGTGGAAAATGAGAATTTCAAAGGAACCGGAAGTTCGAAAACGTGAAATTGCAGATACCGCTATGAAGCTGTTTGCAGATAAGGGATATGAAGCAACTTCAATGAAAGATATTGCGAAAGCAGTCCAGGTTGTGCCAGGTCTTTGCTATAATTATTTTAAATCGAAATATGAACTATATGAATATGCCATCGAATTATATGCGAGTGAATGCATAGCTCCTTTAATTGCGGTTTTAGAGAGCGAGGAAGATTCTTTTGATGCATATTTCAGAAAAATATTTGCTGTATTTATTAAAAATGATGGAAAAGAGAGGTATCATGAATTTTTTCATAAGGATGGAAATCAGCTGTTTCACAAGCAGCTTGGCATCCTTATGAATGATAAATTCCAGCCATATATGAAAAGCTTTATCATACGTTTAAACGAGAAAGGCTTGTTAAAGGTTGAAGACCCCGATACCGTTTCAAAATTCATTGTGTATGGGCAGTCACCAATTGTAAATGATGATACTCTGACACCGGAAGAAAAAGCGAAAAAGGCGATGGCAATGATTCAGCGATTGCTCGGATCAAGCTAATATTATAATCCCCGGGTAAAACCGGGGTAAAAAAATAATTTGCGAATGAATAACTATCAATGAATTACAGTCAATTATAATGAGAAAAGGAAACGAAACGATAGAATGATGAAAAAAGGAGATCGTAAATGAAAAATGCGGTATTAATCACAGGAGCTACAAGCGGACTGGGACTGGCATATGCCAGAGCGTATGCAAAAGAAGGATATCATCTTATTATCACCGGAAGAAGAGAAGACAAGATCCGGGCAAATGCAGCTGATATTGAAAATACCTATGGTGTAAATGTCAAAGTGGTAATTGTAGATCTGGCAAATGAGGCAGGCCTGAAGAATCTGCTTGCCGAAATCAGAGAAGATGAGATTGAAGTGCTGGTCAACAATGCCGGATTTGGTTTAAAGCCGGTATTGTCAGAACTGACGAAAGAAGAGATGGATAGCATTCTGTTTTTACAGATGAACGCAGTGGTCATTTTGACACAGCATATTTTAAAGCAAATGCTTGTAAGAAACCGGGGAACAATTATCAACATCTCATCGGATGGTGCATTTGCGGTAATGCCGCGCAATGTACTGTATTCATCCACAAAGCTGTTTATCCTCAATTATACAGAGGGGCTCTATCTGGAGCTGGAAGATACCGCTATCAAAGTCCAGGTGGTATGTCCGGGTTTCATGGATACGGATTTCCATGAAAGTGCGGGAATGAATGTCATCAAGAAGAAAAAAGGACTCATGAAATTCTCTCCGCCGGAAGAGATTGTCCGGCTGGCAATGAATGATATGAAAAAAGGAAAAATTGTCTGTGTTCCCGGTACAGATGCAAAGATGATCCGTACACTGGTTCATTTTCTTCCAAGAAAATTATTTTATAAAATGATCATACATTTTACCCACAAAAGAAATAAAAAATTACATAGATAAAACAGGGACAAAAGAAAAATGCGGTGCTGTTGGAGTCTGTAATCTTTTCATCCGATGCACCGCAGCTTCTGTTGTTTTTTATTCGATAAATCTGATAAAATCTTCTACGTATTTTATCAGATTTGTTTTATTTAGACAATAATAAAAGCGATTGTCCATCCTTTGAAAAGAGATAAAACCAGCCTTTTGCAAAAAGGCCATATGGTAAGAGACGGTTGCAGGCGTGATGTTTAGTTTCTCCGCTATTTCCTGTCCGTACCATGACTTCTCTGCCAGAAGCTTCAGGATGGCAATCCGGTTTGTGTCCGACAATGATTTAAACGCATTTGAAAATCGTTCCAGAGATACATTTTCATCAAATAGCAGATTAGAAAACATTCCTAAGATGAACCAGCTGCTGTTTTCAGAAGAATTCAAAGAATAGTGATGCCAGGCGATGTACTTGAAAAAGCTTATGCAGACCGTAGAAGAGGAGTTTAAGGAAGAAGTTGCATTCAGATATTGTTCTAAAAATTGGTGCGGATTTTTAACATACAGAGATGCATATGTTTCCGCTCGAAGACTGCCCATTTTTGTAAGACTTGTTTCAATCCGCCTGAAATGATTTCGATAAAACCGATCCAGTAAAAAGCAGAGCCTCAGCTTGGTTTCTTCCGGATTTTTCAAACATTCCAGGACTCGTTCCTGTCTTAATTTATCCTGAAATTCTGTCTCTTCAACCACAGATATCATCCTCGAAATATCAGTCTGAAGTCTGTTATATTCCTGAGAATTTGCTGCGGGCATATTTGTTTTGCACACACTTTCTACCAGTCGGAAACAAAAATCAACCGGGGTGTATTCCTCAAAAGCATTGATTAATTTCGGAATATCGGTTATTTCATCATGTAACAAGATATATTGGTAAAAGATATAGCCGATTCCCGGCAGATCGAAAAAATATATCAGTTCGCTTTCCATAAATTTGGAGAGGTCTTTTTTTAACTGTTCGATGAAATCCGTAATTTCTTCATTCGGCGTTAAATTAAAGTCCGTGATCATTTTATAAAAATGATTTCCCGTTCCCAGTGCAAACAGGGAATAGAGAAATTCCATCGGAAGGTGAAATGTAATCGTAATATGTTCCTGTTTAAACATCGCATAGACCTCATTTGTAAATTCGATTATTTTCTAACTTAATTATAAATAGCCAAAAAAGAAAAGTCAAATTAGAGAAATATCTAATACAATTGACAGGTTGAAGAATATCAAATAAAATAATAGTAGGATACAGGAGGAAAATTTTAACATCAATCGTGATGGGAAAGAGAAAATCCTTTTGATGAGCAAAATACAGATGGAGGAGAACCACACATGCAGATTCCAAAATTAGAATATGGAGATACGATTGGTATTATCTGCCCTTGCCATACGGCAGATCCGGAGAGATACCGCACATTTTTTAAAGGAATAAATCAGCTTGGATTTCAGGTGAAAGAAGGGAAAAACCTCTATAAAACTACCTATGGATATGCAGCAAGCGAGCAGGAACGGGCAGATGATTTCAATGAAATGATTTTGGATCCGGAGGTGAAAATGATTTTATTTGGCGGAGGAAATGTGGGAAATGAACTTCTGCCATATATTGATTATGCGTCAATTGTGAAGCATCCGAAACTGATATGCAGTTATAGCAATGGTACCACAATCCTGAATGCTGTTTTCACACAGACCGGTCTGCCTGTATATTATGGACAGTTTCCCGGAGTATTTGCAAACATCAGCTGCTATGATTTCCGGCAGTTTCATTCGCATTTCATAGGAGAATCTCCCTTGATGTTTGAAAGAAACAGCGAATGGAAGTGTTGTAACGGCGGGATTGGTGAGGGGACGCTGATTGGAGGGTATTCGACCCGCTTTGCTTTCCTTTTAGGGAGCAGGTATTTCACGTATGACCAAGACAGGAATTATATTCTGTTTCTGGAAAACCACGAATCCTTTAATGAGCCTTCCAAAATAAGCACACATCTGGCACAGATTGAGCAAAGTGATTTTATGAGTCATGTGAAAGGACTTCTTTTTGGGCATTATTCTGAAAAGGAATATCCGGAACTGACAGATTGCATCGTCAGATTTGGACAGAGAAACCATGTGCCCGTAGCGGCGTGTGATGATTTTGGACATGGTACCAATCATGGAATATTGCCAATTGGTGTAGATGTATTATTCGATGCAGACAAAGGGATTCTGCAGTTTCCCGTGAGGACAGAGAAACGTTAAAAAAGAAAGCATCGTCATGTTAAAATGGCGGTGTTTTAGTTTCTGTATATGCGGAATTTTCTTCTACGTCAATTGATTTCAGTGAAATTGCGTTGTGAATCTTATGAAGGTATAGCAGCGTGGAATAAATGGATAAAATGATATAAGGTAACAATAAAATCATACAAAGTTAAATAAAGTGCAAAATACATATTGATAAATAATGGCTTGTGTGCTATTTTAGAATATATAATAATCAGTTTAAAGGGGAAATTATGGAACAGAAGTTTTACACAATTTATGAAGTTGCCGATCTATTGGGTCTGCATCATAAAACTGTACGTGGATTCATTGCGGATGGCAGATTGAATGCAGTGAAAGCAGGGAAACAATGGCGGATTGCGAAGGCAGATTTGGATAGTTTTATGGGCAGAGAAAATAATCCGGAATCGGTGTCTGAACAGGATGAACTACAGCTCGGTCTCAATGAAAACAGTATTAAGATGACGGCAGAAAATAAGGAGTGGCATAAAAAAGAAAGCAGAATCCATATTTCTGCAGTTATCGATCTGAAAGAAGTGGAGAAAGATAAATTTGAAAGAATTTCAAATACATTACTGGCCTTGATGAACAGCAGGGATGAATTGTTTGAACATGCGACGATTCACATGAAGTACGATGAAAATGGAAGTCAGTGTAAAATATTCTTGTGGGGAAGTTGTGATTATATCACGGAAATGATAGCTGTTATTTCCGTTTTGGATGAAGAAAAGAATCTGGGTGAAATCGCGGAATCTTAATAAAAAAGAACATAAAAGATTCTCTCAGAAATGATGCAGTGACAGGAGGGACCCAATGCAGATTGAAAAAGTAATAAACGTAGAGAACAATGTGGCATATTTAAAAACAGATGAACGAATGATTACGGATGTTTCGTCCGCGCTGGATCTGTTGGCACTGATCCGATATGATTATGGATGTGATGCAATGATTCTTCAGAAATCTTCGATCACGGAAGATTTTTTTGATTTACGTACAGGCCTGGCCGGAGAAATTGTGCAGAAATATGTGAACTATGGAATGAGGCTTGTTGTAATTGGCGAATTCTCAATATACAAAAGCAAAGCATTACACGATTTTATTTATGAATGCAATAACGGTAAGGATCTGTACTTTGTGCAGACAGAAGAGGAAGCGAAGAAAAAGCTGTCTTAAGAACAAAAGTGTACTTCATACACTTCCGCATTCTGCTATTCGGATGTGCAACTTTTGTTCTGCGCGTTAAGCTGTGCGGCTAGATTTTATTCTATAGGAAAGTCATAACTCTTACACGTTTATGTAACAAGGTCTTTCCTAATATTAGAATAAAAAAATGGTGTGTCCTGTGACACACCATTTTTATTTGATTACGTGAGTTTTAATTGCTTCGAAGCTTTCTTTGCTGATGATGTGCTCAATCCGGCAGGCATCCTCTGCTGCGATATCTTCCGGTACCCCCAATGTTTCCAGCCAGGATGAAAGCAGTTCATGTCGTTCGTAGATCATTTCAGCGATTTCTCTACCGGATTCTGTCAGATAGATAAAACCCGCATCAGTGACGGTGATGTGCTTCTTTTCCCGCAGATTTTTCATGGCAATACTTACGCTTGATTTTTTAAATCCAAGTTCATTTGCAACATCAACAGAACGCACTACAGGCAATTCCTTACTTAAGATTAAAATTGTTTCCAGATAATTTTCCGCAGATTCATTTATGTTCATATTACATTCCCCTTATTATGATACAGACTGGTGTTCGTTGCAACAAATTTTAGCTAGTATAACATATTGTTGAGCTTTTTTCAAATATTTCGTTTGCAGAAATGGATTTGTATCTAAAATTTTAGGAAAAAAACACAAAAATTTAAGAAAAAAGATCCTTAAAGTTCTTGACATCTAATGAACGTTAGTGTAAACTAACCTTAAGGAAATGAAAAAATTTATCAATAAAATCAATGGGAAAGAAGATGAGGCTATGCCGTTATCAATGGCAAAACAGGGCGAATCAAATACGATTAAGAAGATCGGCGGAAAGGAAGAAACACGCCGTTTTTTAGAGAACCTGGGATTTGTTACAGGTGGTACGGTGATTGTAGTTTCCGAAATCGGCGGGAACATGATTGTAAATGTCAAGGATTCACGGGTTGCAATCGGGAAAGATATGGCGAATCGAATTACGATTTGACGGAATGTGAATGGAAAGAAGGATAGATAGATGAGAACGCTCAAAGATGTAGCCTGCGGGCAGACAGTTCAGGTACTAAAACTGACAGGAGAGGGCCCGGTAAAGCGACGTATTATGGATATGGGAATTACGAAAGGTGTTGAGGTTTATGTGAGAAAAGTGGCACCGCTTGGAGACCCGATCGAAATTATGGTCAGAGGATATGAATTGTCGTTGCGTAAAGCAGATGCGGAAATGATTCTGGTGGAATGATTTTTTGCAATGAGGTTAGCTTAGACTAACTAATTCAATGCAGAGAATCAGAATAGGAAAGGAAGATAACAATGTCGGTGAAAATAGCGCTTGCAGGGAATCCAAACTGTGGGAAAACAACACTGTTCAATGCACTGACAGGTTCCAATCAGTTTGTTGGAAACTGGCCGGGCGTAACAGTAGAGAAAAAAGAAGGAAGACTTCGAGGGCAGAAGGATGTTATTATCATGGATCTGCCAGGTATCTATTCGTTGTCACCGTATACACTGGAAGAGGTGGTCGCAAGGAATTATCTGATTACGGATAGACCGGATGCCATTATAAATATTGTAGACGGTACCAATATTGAACGAAATCTGTATCTGTCCACGCAGCTGATGGAGCTTGGAATCCCGGTCATTATGGCAGTGAACATGATGGATGTACTCGAAAAGACAGGGGATAAGATCTACATTGATAAGCTCAGTAAAAAACTTGGCTGCGATGTCGTTGAGATTTCTGCTCTGAAGGGAACCGGTATCCAGGAAGCGGCGCAAAAGGCAGTGGAGCTTGCAAAGCAAAGACACACCAGCATGCCGGTGCATGAATTCGCATCCGGCGTGGAGGCTGGGATTCAGGCGGTAGCAAGCAAGCTGGGTGAGGAAATACCAAAAGAACAGAAGCGCTTTTTTGCAATCAAACTGCTTGAAAAGGATGAGAAGATCCGAAAACAGATGAAGCAGGTACCGGATGTTTCCGATGAAATTGATCGCCTGGAAGAGGAATTCGATGATGACACAGAAAGCATCATTACCAATGAGCGTTATGTTTACATATCTTCGATCATTGGTGAGTGTTATACAAAAAATGAAAAAAGAAGTCTGACGGTATCGGATCAGATTGACCGGATTGTCACAAACAGGTGGCTGGCGCTTCCGATATTCGCAGTTGTGATGTTTCTGGTATATTATATATCGGTGACTACAGTTGGTACATGGGCAACAGATTGGGCAAATGACGGTGTATTCGGTGACGGATGGAGTCTGTTTGGTCTTCATATCCCGGGGATTCCGGCGCTTGCAGCATCTGCGTTGGATGCAATCGGTTGTGCGGCATGGCTGCAGGGATTGATTCTGGATGGTATTATAGCGGGCGTCGGAGCGGTTCTTGGTTTTGTACCGCAGATGCTTGTATTATTTATCTTCCTCGCTTTTTTGGAAGCCTGCGGGTATATGGCGAGGGTCGCATTTATCATGGATCGTATTTTCCGCAAATTCGGGCTTTCCGGCAAATCGTTTATCCCGATGCTGATCGGAAGCGGGTGCGGTGTGCCGGGTATCATGGCATCGCGTACCATTGAAAACGACAGAGACCGCAAAATGACAATCATGACAACCACGTTTATTCCGTGCAGTGCCAAGCTGCCGATCATTGCGCTGATTGCCGGCGCACTGTTTCACGGAGCATGGTGGGTTGCACCAAGTGCATATTTTGTCGGGATTGCGGCAATTATCTGCTCGGGAATTATTTTGAAAAAGACGAGAATCTTTGCGGGAGATCCGGCCCCGTTCGTTATGGAATTACCGGCTTACCACATGCCTACCGTAGAAAATATCTTAAGAAGTATGTGGGAGCGGGCGTGGTCTTTCATCAAAAAAGCCGGAACGATCATTCTTTTGTCGACCATCGTACTGTGGTTTCTGATGCGGTTTGGCTGGGTGGACGGTTCGTTTGGAATGCTGGGAGAGGAGCAGCTAGACAGCAGTATTCTGGCAGCTATCGGCAGTGCCATTGCTCCGATCTTTATGCCGCTTGGCTGGGGAGACTGGAAGATGGCAGTTGCAGCCGTAACCGGTCTCATTGCAAAAGAAAATGTGGTCGGAACGTTTGGTATCCTCTATGGCTTCGGAGAAGTTGCTGAAAACGGTTCGGAAATATGGGGGACACTTGCAGGCAGTTTGACAGCCGTTGCAGCTTATTCATTCCTTGTGTTCAACCTGCTGTGTGCACCGTGCTTTGCGGCAATGGGAGCAATTAAAAGAGAGATGAACAGTACCAGATGGTTCTGGTATGCAATCGGATACCAGACAACACTTGCTTATGTGGTTGCGTTGTGTGTCTATCAGGTCGGCACACTTTTTACGGCAGGAACCTTTGGAGCGGGAACAGTTGTGGCATTTCTGCTGATCGCAGGATTCATTTATCTGCTGTTTCGGCCTTACAGAGAGAACACAACCCTGCATGGCAGCAGGAAACACATAGCACAGGTCAAATAGAGGAAGCGCGGAAAGGAGTATCTTATGGGAACATTTATTACAGGAGTCATAGTTATCGGAGTCGTTGGACTGATTATAAGAGGCATGGTACGGGATAAGAAAAACGGTAAATCAATACAGTGCGGCGGTGATTGCAAGCATTGCGGCGGACATTGTCATTGATTGCTGAGAGACACCTGTTCGGAAGGAATTCCGGGCAGGTGTTTTTTATTCGATAGGAAAGATCTTGTTTCATTAATGTGTGAAAGAAATGAAACTTTTGTTCTTCGCCGTGAACGCTTGTTATTGATGTTTTCTATCAGTAGTCGTCTTGACAAAATTTATTGAATTAGATATTATAAACAATAGTTAGAAGAAACTAACAGGAAAGGAGGAATTATGAGCAGAGAGGTATTTGAAATCGTGAAGGGGATGGATCTCAGGAATATCGAGACACAAATGGCATTGCAGTGTGCACCTCTGATCACCGGTTTGAAATTATCGAACCTGTTGATCGTTCAGAAGGATAATGCGCTCTATGTCAGAGAGATTTTAAAAAATACCGGTATTTCATTCCGAATCCTATGTACTACGGAAGAGAAGACCATATTTTTGTTATATAATGAAAGCAAATTGAGAGAATTTCTTTCGGAAGATCCGGTCAGATTCTTATTGGAAGAACTTGGATATGAAGAATATGATCTGGAGCATATGTTTACGATTTTTCAGAGCCGCTACGAAACCTATATGAGAGGGGGAGGCAGTTTTCCGCATGAGATGGGGTTATTTCTTGGCTATCCGATGGAAGACGTAAAGGGATTCATTGAACATAAAGGGAAGCATTTTCTGTATACGGGGTATTGGAAGGTATATGAGAATATGCCTGAAAAAATAAAACTGTTTCGGAAATTTGAACAGGCAAAAGAAACATTAATACAGTTGATTTCCTGCGGTATCAGTATCAGAACCGTCATTGATATATACGATGAAGATACACAGAAGCAGGAAGCAGTTTAGGAGGATAAGAATATGAGTAAAATCAGCGTAGTTTTTTGGTCACAGTCGGGAAATACACAGTCTATGGCAGATGCCATCGGTCAGGGAATTGTGGAAGCAGGAAAAGAAGCGGAAGTAGTGGATGTAGGCAGTGTGTCCGTGGACGATCTGAAGAAAGAAACGGTATTTGCACTTGGCTGTCCGGCCATGGGTGCAGAAGTATTGGAAGAAGGCGAAATGGAGCCATTCGTGGATGAAGTGGAAGGATTCGCGGCAGGTAAGACGATCGCTCTCTTTGGTTCTTATGGCTGGGGAGATGGACAGTGGATGCGTGAATGGGTGGACCGCATGACGAGTGCAGGGGCAACCGTTGTAAACGGCGAGGGTCTGATCTGTCAGGAGGCACCGGATGACAGCGCTTTGGAAGAATGCCGCAGTCTTGGAAAGCAGATTGCCGGAATATAAGGCGTTTTTACATAACAAAAGAAGGATGAAATGGAGCTGCCAGAAATATCTGGCGGCTCTTTTTGCGATTGTCGTAGAATCTCTTGTAAAAATTGCATCTTCGCTTGAATGGGGTACGGTAATTTATTATAATTGGTTTAGGAATGAAGGACATTGCAGAAAGAAGGAAAGCGTATGAATCAGTATGAAGTGATTTCTATGGATACCTGGAAAAGGGCCGTGCATTTTTCCGTATTCAGAAACAGTGCACAGCCGCAGTACTGTGTCAGTATGGAACTTGATCTCTCGAACTTTTTAAAACTGGTACGGGAAAAACACTATTCTTTTACCATGGCATTTATTTATGCGGTTACGAAGTGTGCGAATGAAGTAGAGGAATTCCGTTATCGTTTTCTGGACGGGCAGGTGGTGCTGTTTGACCGGATCGATACATCATTTACCTATCTGAACCCGGAAACAGAACTGTTTAAGGTGGTTCAGGTTCCGATACTGGAAACCATGGAAGCATATGTGGAAATGGCATCCGCAAAGGCAAAAGCCCAGGAGGAATATTTTACCGGACCTATGGGCATCGATGTGTTCCAGTTTTCACCGTTTCCATGGGTTTCTTTTCTGAATATTTCACATACCGATTCGGGAAAAAAAGATCAGGCGACGCCAATTTTTGACTGGGGAAAATATTATGAGAAGAACGGGAAAACAGTCATGCCGTTTTCGATACAGGTGCATCACTCATTTGTTGACGGTGTGCACATCGGAAAATTTATAGAAAAGCTGCAGCAGTATCTGGATCAGGACTATGCATGATGCGGGATACTGCCGCTATAACATATTACGGAGCTGCTTTTTATCTTTGATCGTGATATCGCCGCGCGAAAGTGAAACAAACCCCTCATTGGAGAAATATTTCAGCATTCTGGACACGACCTCTCTGGCAGAACCTAAATACTTTGCAATCTGCTCGTGGGTCAGGTGAATGGTATCGCTGTTTTCCTTGAGACTTTCATCCAGCAGAAAAGCTGCAAGCCGTTTGTCGAAGCTGGTAAAAAGAATCTGCTGCATTGCCCACATGACATCGGAAAAACGTTCGGTAGCGAGCTTGTAGGCAAATAGCTCAACATGGATGTTTTCAGAAGAAAGCCTGGAAAACAGGGATGAACCGATCTGGATGATGTCACAGTCCGTTTCTGCATCAATCGAAATGTCAAAATCGATGGTCTGAAGCACGCAGGATGCAGACAGAACACAGATATCTCCTTCATCCAAACGGTAAAGCGTTACTTCACGGCCTTCCTCGGAAGTGATGTAAATACGAATGGTGCCGGTTTTCACGAACAGGACACCGATACATTCGTTTTCTCCGTAATGCAGGGACTGCCCCCTGTTATAGTGTACAAGGTTCGCATTGGAGATCAATAGATCCTTCTGCGAAGCACTCAGTTTTTCCCAGAATGTGAGACTTGTTTCCAAAAGTTCTCTGTCATCTTCGTTCAACATCCGTTCGGCCTCCTTTTTCAGTATATGTTTCAGATACTGTTTATGATACCGTGAAATGAACGGAAAGGCAAGATGAAAACAAATTGAAATGACAGGTAAAACATGCTATAATGTTTTAAAAATCTGCTGATACATAAATTTCGTTTTGATACATAAATAAGATAAAACGGGGAATTAATAGTGATTATGTATATAGAAAAGGAGATATTGATATGAAAGCAGCAGTTGACAGAGATGGTTGTATTTTGTGTGGGTTATGTGCCTCTACATGCCCGGAGGTATTCCGTATGGGAGACGATGGTCCGGCAGAAGCATATGTGGATCAGGTACCGGCAGAGGCGGAACAGACAGCGGTAGAAGCACAGGACGGATGTCCAGTTTCTGTGATTCATATAGATTAGGGCTTTGCTGTATTCTATCTGTGAGGCAGTGAGGTTTTATTTCTGATTTTTGGATGGTAGATGAAGGAGGTGAAAAGATGAAAAAATACATATGTGATATTTGCGGATATGTATACGATCCTGAAACAGGGGATTCAGATGCAGGTGTAGAACCTGGAACAGCATTTGAAGATCTTGCTGAGGATTGGGTATGCCCGGTATGCGGCGTTGGCAAAGACTCTTTTTCGGAAGCTTAGGATCTTTCGGGAAGATGGAATTTCTACTGGAAAAGGAGTGGACAAAAGAGACAATGGACAGTAATGCAATGTTTAAACTGGGCTATGGTTTATATGTATTGACAGCAAAAGATGGAAAAGATAATGGTTGCATTGTAAATACGGTGATGCAGATTACCGATACTCCTAACCGCATAGTCGTAACTGTGAACAAGCTGAATCTTACGCATGATATGATTCAGAAAACAAAGGAATTCAATATCTCGATTTTAACGGAGAATAGTTCCTTTGCTGTATTTGAGCATTTTGGGTTTCAGAGCGGAAGGGATGCCGACAAATTTTCCGGTTATTCTGACTGCCAGCGGACGGAAAATGGAATCTATTATATAACCGAAGGAACTAATGCTGTGATCTCCGGGAAAGTAATAGAGAGCATTGACTGCGGTACACATACCACGTTTATAGCCGATGTAACGGATGCGAAGGTATTGAATCAGGATACGTCTGCAACCTATGATTATTATCACAAAAACATAAAACCGAAGCCTCAGGAGACCAAAAAGAGTGGTTACCGGTGTAAGATATGCGGTTACATTTATGAGGGAGATGAACTGCCGGAAGACTTTATCTGCCCGCTTTGTAAGCATGGTGTATCAGATTTTGAGAAAATCTAAGGAGGAAATCAATATGGAAATGAAGTTTTATAAATGTTCCCTTTGTGGAAGAATCGTGGAAATAGTCAAAGATTCTGCAAGTCAGCTTGTCTGCTGCGGCGAGGCTATGGATTTGCTGGTTCCTGGAAAGAGTGACGGAGCCGTGGAAAAACATGTGCCGGTAGTGGAAGTCAATGGTACAACAGTTACCGTAAAAGTTGGAGAAGTAGCGCATCCGATGCTGGAAGAGCACTACATCGAATGGATCGCGATCAGTACCAGCGAAGGAACGCAGAGAAAAGCATTAAAACCGGGAGATGCACCGGTTGCTACCTTTGCATTGACCGATACAGAGCAGTTTGTATCTGCAATGGCATACTGCAATCTGCATAGTCTCTGGTCATCAAAATAAGATAACGGGATTACATAAAAAGTGCTCTGATTTTTTAAATTGGGGCACTTTTGTATTTAGGAGGAAAAAATATGCATGATATGGAAAAAACAGTAAATACCAGAAAGATTGCGATTATTGGCTGCGGGTTTGTGGGTTCATCCTCTGCATTCAGTCTGATGCAAAGCGGACTTTTTTCGGAAATCGTACTGATTGATGCGGACAAAAACAGGGCAGAAGGTGAGGCACTCGATATCAGCCACGGCATTCCTTTTGCAAAACCAATGAGCATTTATGCAGGCGGATATGATGACATTGTAGATGCATCGATTATTGTGATTACGGCAGGCGCGAGTCAGAGACCGGATGAAACAAGGCTGGATTTAGTACATAAAAATATTGAAATATTTAAATCTATTATACCGGAAATCGCAAAAAGGGACTGTAAGGGAATCCTGCTTGTTGTCTCAAATCCGGTTGATATTCTGACGCATGTGACTTTAAAATTGAGTAATTTCCCGGAGAACAGAGTGCTTGGCTCAGGAACAGTTCTGGACACGGCGAGATTAAAATACCAGCTCGGAACACATTTGGGTGTGGACAGCAGAAGTGTGCATGCGTTTATCGTCGGAGAACATGGTGACAGTGAGATTGCAGCCTGGAGCAGTGCCAATGTATCCGGTATTGCCATGGATGATTTCTGCGAAATGCGTGGCTTTTACGAACATGAAGAGGCTACGGAAGAAATCTCCAATACGGTAAAAAACAGCGCATATGAAATCATTTCGAAAAAAAGAGCGACTTACTACGGCATTGCCATGTCGGTAAAGCGGATCTGCGAGGCAATCGTGCGGGATGAAAAATCCATTCTTCCGGTTTCCGGTATGATGCATGGAGAGTATGGAATCGAGAATCTCGTGCTCAGCATGCCTGCAATCGTGGGAATCAATGGTATCGAGAAAAAAGTTCCGATTTCTCTGGACGAAGAAGAAACGGAAAAATTGAGATCTTCCGCCGGAATACTGAGTGAAATATTGCGGAAAAACGGATTCTAAGGGCAGAAAGCGCCCTGTCTTTTCGCTTCGCATAGGATGAGTGTGACATAGTTACAGAAGAAAAAATGTTATTATTTTATAATTTATAACAGAAACAACGTTAAATTAATAACAAATTAAAGGAGCGTGCTATGGCTGTGAAAACAATTATCATTGGCGGAGTTGCCGGCGGAGCTACAACGGCAGCCAGGTTAAGAAGAAAAGACGAATCCATGGAAATTATCGTATTTGAAAGAGGGGCCTATATCTCTTATGCAAACTGTGGACTCCCATACTATATCGGCGATGTGATAAAGAACAGGGATGCACTGCTTCTGCAGACACCCGAGGCGATGAAGAGCCGTTTTCGGATTGACGTGCGGGTATGGAACGAAGTCATTGAAATACGCCCGGAAGAGAAGAAAGTACGTGTAAAAGAGTTAAATACGGACAGAATCTATGAAGAGAGCTATGACAATCTGATTCTTGCAACCGGTTCCTCTCCGGTGAAGCCGCCGATTCCGGGAATTGACGCGGAGAATATTTTCACGGTATGGACTGTTCCTGACACGGATTCGATCAGGGCATATATTGCGCAGAAGCAGGCGAAAAAAGCGGCTGTGATCGGCGGTGGATTTATCGGACTGGAAATGGCGGAAAATCTGAGTGAGGCAGGTCTGCAGGTATCTCTGATTGAAATGCAGAATCAGGTGATGGCTCCGGTTGATTTTGAAATGGCACATCTCCTGCATGAGAATCTGCGCAGAAATCAGGTAGATTTGTGGTTGGGCGACGGCGTGAAGGCATTTCACAGGAAAAACGGCAGAACCTCAATAGAACTGGCAAGCGGGCAGTTTGTGGAGGCAGATCTCGTTATTTTATCAATCGGTGTGCGGCCGAACAACGAGCTGGCAAAGAATGCAGGAATTGCATTGAATGCCAGGGGCGGCATCATTGTGGATGCATATCTGCAGACCTCGGTGAATGATATCTATGCGGTCGGAGATGTGATCGAGGTGGATCATTCGGTAACAAAAGAAAAGACTATGATACCGCTTGCGGGGCCGGCTAACAAACAGGCACGTATTCTTGCGGATAATCTCACTGGAGATAAGAAGAAATACAATGGAACTCAGGGAACTTCGATCGCAAAGGTGTTTGATCTGGACGTCGGCGCGGTCGGACTCAGTGAAAAGCAGTTAAAGTCGATGGGAAAGGTGAAAAATGAGGATTACTGGACCGTGCTGATCAATCAGAAGTCCCATGCCGGATATTATCCGGGTGCCACACCTCTGACCCTGAAACTGCTGTTTGAAAAAGAAGGACGGATTCTGGGTGCACAGATCGTTGGAGCGGACGGTGCGGATAAGCGGATCGACACAATCGCGACCGTAATGCGCCTGAATGGAACCGTCTATGATCTTGAGGAGCTGGAGCTTGCCTATGCACCGCCGTTTTCTTCTGCAAAAGATCCGGTCAACATGCTGGGTTTTGTTGCGGAAAATGTGCTGAAAGGACTTGTCCGGTTCATTGAGTGGGAGGAAGTCGATGCCCTGCTGGAAGAGCCAGATTCCGCGCGAAATGTGACCGTACTGGATGTGACGGAGGAGATGGAGCGAATGGTGTTTTCGATTCCGGGCTCTTATCATATTCCTTTCGGGCAGATTCGTGACAGGTTAAAAGAACTGGATCAGGAGAAACTGATCATACCTTACTGTGCAATCGGCGTGCGTGCCTATAATGCAGCCAGAATCTTAATGCAGAACGGCTTTTCGAAGGTTGCGGTGATGTCAGGCGGAACTTCCTTTTACAAGTCCATGCATCATGAAGATCAGAACCAGGCAGATCTGTCTGCCGCACAGGTGCAGGAGAACAATCCAGTAGAAGAACAGGAAGCAATTGCGGATCAATCCATCCGAATACTTGATTGCTGCGGCCTGCAGTGTCCCGGGCCGATCATGAAGGTACATGAGGCCATCTGTGAAATGCAGGAAACAGAGATTCTGCAGGTATCCGCTACAGATATGGGATTTGCAAACGATGTTGACGCGTGGTGCAGAAGGACCGGTAATACACTGGTCAAAACAGAAAGAAAGAACAGGGAGAACATCGTCTACATCAAAAAGGGAGCAGATATCGGTACGAAAGAAACAGAATGCGATACGCCGGTTCCGCCGCAGGGAAAGACACTGATCGTATTCAGCGGAGACCTGGATAAGGTGCTGGCCTCTTTCATTATTGCGAATGGAGCGGCTGCGATGGGACGCCCTGTCACCATGTTCTTTACGTTCTGGGGGCTCAATGCACTCCGAAAGTCAGAAGTTGTTTCCGTGAAAAAGTCCTGGATCGAAAAGATGTTCGCAGCAATGATGCCAAGAGGAAGCAGAAAATTAAAACTTTCCAGAATGAATATGGTAGGAATGGGAACTGCCATGATGAAAAAAGTCATGAATGACAAAAATGTGGACTCTCTGGAGGCGCTGATGAAAAAGGCGATGGAAAACGGTGTGAAACTGGTTGCCTGCACGATGTCCATGGATATCATGGGAATTACGAAAGAGGAACTGCTGGATGGAATTGAGTATGCAGGCGTTGCCTCTTATCTGGGTGATGCGGAAGAATCCAATGTAAATCTATTTATTTGATAAAGGGAAAATACAAAGAAAGTGAACGAATCAATGGAGGTGGCTATGCAGTATTTTATTGCTTTTCTGGAGGGAGTCATTACATTTCTTTCTCCATGTCTGCTGCCCATGCTGCCGGTCTACATTTCTTATTTTGCAGGCGGAGAAAATGACCAGAAGAGAACACTGCGCAATGCGGCAGGGTTTGTGTTCGGTTTTACAATTGTATTTGTCAGTATGGGAGCATTTGCGGGAAGTATCGGGAGCCTGCTGCAGAAACATCAGACAATTGTGAATATCGTGTCCGGAGCGATTGTGGTCCTTCTGGGACTCAATTTTCTCGGCGTCTTTTCGATCCGTGCTCTTAACACTACGAAACAGATGCGGATTGCTCTGGATCAGTCCGGATTTTTCCGGACAGTCCTGTTTGGTATTGTGTTCTCCATCGGATGGACCCCGTGTGTCGGAACATTTTTAGGTTCTGCGCTGATGCTTGCATCCCAGCGCGGTTCTCTGGCGCAGGGGATTCTGATGCTGGTTCTGTATTCAGCAGGACTTGGCATTCCGTTTTTGGGAAGTGCTGTTCTGATTGACCGGTTAAAAGGCACGTTTCAGTTTATCAAGTCCCATTATAAAATGATCAATGCTGTTTGCGGAGCATTTCTTATCATAACAGGGGTTTTTATGATGACTGGAACAATGGGTTATTTACTGGCATTTTTTAGTGCCTGACCGGGTAGGGTCAGAAAGGAGCTGAGTCATGAAAAAATATGTTAAAATCCTTACCATCATTCTACTGCTTGTGGTACTGCTGATGGGAAGTTCTCTGCTCTATCAGAGATTAATAAAAAATTTTGGAACAGGAAGCAGGCTGAACGTCCAAAAAAATACAGAAACAGAGGCAACGGAAGAGGGGACGCAGACAGACACAGAAAAGGATTCGGAAGCGCAAAAAGCAATCGATTTTACCGTCGTGGATGCGGATAATGTGGAGGTCACGCTTTCCTCTCTGATTGGAAAACCGATCATACTGAATTTCTGGGCCAGCTGGTGTTCTCCGTGTAAGAGTGAAATGCCGGAATTTCAGACGGCATACGAGACATATGGTTCGGACGTACAGTTTGTGATGGTGAATCTGACGGATGGTGAGCTTGAGACAATGGAGACTGCCGGCTCTTTTATTGCGGAACAGGGCTATACGTTTCCAATCTACTATGATGTCAATCAGGACGCTGCCTATGCCTATTCTATAAATGCGATTCCGACAACGTATTTTATCGACGCGGACGGAACGATTGCTGCATCGACGCAGGGAGCTCTGGATACGGCAACGATGGAAAAAGGAATTGCATTCATTCTTCCGGATTAAAAAAGAAGCAGACCATTGACTTCTTTGTAAAATTATGCTACTATCAAAACAGGAATTATTCCTGATTTTAAAAATGTGATTTTGTTACAGATAAAACAGAAAATCTGGTTATAATAAAATCATACAAGACAAACCATACAACAGAAAAGGAGATGGCAATTATGGCAGCATTACACATAACAAAAGATAATTTTGAAGCTGAGGTATTAAAGGCGGACAAGCCTGTATTAGTAGATTTCTGGGCATCCTGGTGCGGACCGTGTCAGATGCTTTTGCCGGTGGTAGAAGAAATCGCAGGAGAAGTAACCGATGCAAAAATCTGTAAGGTAAATGTAGATGAGCAGCCTGAACTTGCAGAAAAATATAACGTAATGACAATTCCAACCCTGATTGCGATAAAAGATGGAATAGAGGTCAAAAGATCCGTAGGCGTAAAGCCGAAAGATCAGATTCTGGCGCTGATTCACGCATAGAGTAATCGGAACGCTCATAAAATACTCTTCGTATGGCAGAAAAATAAATCTGTGATACAAAGAGTATTTTTTTGTTCACTGGAAAGGAACAAATCGGCTTGACAAACGGAGAAAAAGAAAGTAAAATGAAAAGCGTTTTCAAATTACATTTCGATGAGTTCGAGTTAGATGTACTGGAGGAACTATGAATACTGGAAAAAGTTACAGAACCAGGCAGAAGGAATGTATCCTGGAATGTATTCGGGACAATTCGGATTCCTATGTGACGATTCGGCAGCTGGCAGAGAGGCTGGCGGAGTGCGGGGAAAAGGTTGGGCTGACGACGATTTACCGCAATCTGGATAAGCTGGAACAGGAAAAGGAAATTGCGAAAGTCCGGATAGAAGGCATGCATGGAATCTGCTACCGGTATCTGCCCAAGGCGAAAAACAGTATCTTTTTTTATATGAAATGTGAAGAATGCGGAGATCTTGTACATATTGACTGCCCGGAGCTGGCGAGACTTTATGAACATCTTTCCGACGAGCACCACATTGTGTTAAATCCCGGGAAAACGATGTTTTATGGTAAATGCGAGAATTGCAGGACTCGTTGAGGAAATGGAGGAATGGCAGAATGAAAAAACAAAATAGATCCGTAAAGACAGCTGCTGTTCTTCTTGCGTTCTGTGTCGCATTTATCATGATGTATTTTCTGCTTTATACGGCTACACATGAGATTCATGACTGTACGGGAGCAGGCTGCCCGGTCTGCCATGAACTTCAGCTTGCCCAGAGCATTATCAAACAGTTTGGAACAGCCGGTAGAATTGCAGCAGCAGCGTTCTTTTTTCTGGCATTCTGCAAAAAAGCGGATGCCGCTATCTTTTGCTCCATTCCGGAGCGTACTCTCATTTCAGACAAGGTAAGGATGGATCATTAAAATTACAGTAGAAACTTGAAAATCAGCATCATTTTGGAGGTCTATTGTAATGAAAAAATTAAATAAAGCAGCAATGGTATTGTTGGTTGTCGCATTGTGCACGGCAGCCTTAGGAGCATGCGCCCGTAGCGAGGAAAGTACGGGAACGCAGGCAGGCACGGAAGACGGGAAAATCAATGTAGTGGCTACAATTTTTCCGGAGTATGATTTCCTGCGCCAGATAGGCGGTGATCATTTGAATCTGACGATGCTTCTGACACCGGGTGCGGAAACCCACAGTTTTGAACCGACACCGCAGGATATCAAAGAAGTTACCAATGCAGACCTGTTCGTATATGTCGGCGGTGATTCGGATGCATGGGTGGATTCTATTCTTGATTCCGTGGATACGGAGCAGACCAGAATTGTCACACTCATGGATTGTGTCGATCTTGTGGAAGAAGAAGTGGTAGAGGGCATGACGCCGGAATCGGAGGAAGAGACGGAAGAAGGCACGGAGGAAGAGACGGAATATGATGAGCATGTCTGGACATCACCTAAGAATGCTATCCGGATCGTACAGAAACTGTGTGATAATCTCGTTGAGATCGATCCTGCCAATGCCGGGGACTATAAGCAGAACACCAAAGATTACATCGCGCAGCTGGAAGACCTGGATCAGCAGTTTCAGGATGTTGTAGACAGTGCAAAACGCAAGGAAATCATTGTCGGAGACCGTTTTCCGTTCCGTTATTTTGTAGATGAATATGGACTGACCTATTATGCAGCTTTTCCGGGATGCTCGACAGATACGGAAGCCAGTGCTGCTACGATTGCATTTTTGACCGATAAGGTAAAGGAAGATGAGATACCGGTCGTGTTCCATATTGAACTGTCCAATGAAAAAATCTGTGATTCCATCTGCGAGGAAACAGGAGCAAAAAGCGAGCTGTTAAATGCCGTACATAACGTGACCAAGAAAGACTTTGAGTCCGGAGTTACGTATATGGATCTGATGGAGCATAACGTAGATGTATTAAAGGAGGCGCTGAACTGAGATGAGTCTGTTAAACTGTCAGGATGTTTCGTTTTCCTATGAGGGAAATGAAGTGCTGTCCGAAATTAATTTTACGGTAAATCGGGGAGATTATCTTTGCATTGTCGGAGAAAACGGTGCGGGAAAAAGTACGCTGATCAAGGGAATTCTGAATCTGAAAAAGCCTTCCTCCGGCAGCATCCTGACAGGGGATGGACTGAGCCGGCATGAGATTGGATATCTTCCGCAGCAGAATCAGGTGCAGAAGGACTTTCCTGCAAGCGTGTATGAGGTTGTCCTGTCCGGGTGTTTGAACCGCTGCAGCCGCAGATTCTTATATAACAGGGAGGATCGGGAGCTGGCACGCATCAATATGGAAAAGCTTGGGATTCTTCCCTTAAAGAACAGATGCTACCGGGAACTGTCCGGCGGGCAGCAGCAGAGAGTTCTGCTTGCAAGGGCACTTTGTGCAACGCAAAAGCTGATTCTGCTCGATGAGCCGATTGCAGGGCTGGATCCGATTGTGGCGCAGGAGTTGTATCTTTTGATCCGGGAGTTAAACCAGAAAGACCAGATTACAGTCATTATGGTATCGCATGATGTAAAAGGAGCGGTCGATTACGCAAGTCATGTGCTCCATCTGGGGAGAAAACAGTTGTTTTTTGGGACAATGGAAGAATACCGGGAAACGGAGCTGGGAAGAAGCTTTTTGGCAGGAGGTGCATTGCAATGCTGACAACTATTTTGGAAATGTTTTCTTATCCGTTTATGCTGCGTGCCGTGATCGTAGGAATACTGGTATCACTTTGTGCCGCACTGCTTGGAACCAGTCTGGTATTAAAACGTTATTCGATGATTGGAGACGGTCTTTCCCATGTGGGATTTGCGGCACTTGCAGTAGCCTATGCCGCAAATCTAGCGCCGCTTACGATTGCGATTCCAGTGTGTGTGCTGTCGGCATTCCTGCTGCTGCGGATGAATGAGAACAGCAGAATCAAAGGGGATGCTGCTACGGCACTGATGTGCAGCGGAGCACTTGCAGTTGGAGTCATGACCGTCTCTTTGACGACGGGAATGAATACGGATGTATGCAACTATATGTTCGGAAGCATTCTGGCCATGAGCCGTACGGATGTGCAGATATCCCTGATTCTTTCCGTTGTTGTGATTATCCTGTTTCTGCTGTTTTATCAGAGAATCTTTGCGGTTACATTTGATGAGACATTTGCGAAGGCAACCGGCACAAGGAGTGATTGGTATAACATGGTCCTGGCGGTGCTTACGGCAGTGACGGTAGTGCTTGGCATGCGTATGATGGGAACGCTTTTGATTTCAAGTCTGATTGTATTTCCGTCTTTGAGTGCCATGCGGATCTGTAAGAAATTTAAGAGTGTCGTGCTCTGCTCGGTCATTGTATCCGTGCTTTGCTTCTGTGTGGGAATTTATGTATCTTATGAATATTCGACACCGACAGGTGCGAGCATCGTAATTGCGGATATTCTGGTGTTTCTGCTGTTTTCAGTAATTGAGCGGATGAGAGAGAGGACGGTAAAATGTTAAAAACGAGAACATGCCTTCTTGCAGGGCTTCTGGTTCTTTGCGTGGGGATTGGAACAGGCTGTCAGGCACGACAGAGTGCCGCTGACAACGAAAAGATGAATGCGCTCACAGGTACGGAGCAGACAACAGAGCAGGCCACAGAACAGCTGACGGAACAGGGGACAGAGCAGCCATTGAATGAAAATGCCATTGTCAAGAAAACTTCTACCTATGACTGTGATATCGAAGCGGATCAGGCGGCTTTTGACGGAAATGTGGACATTGTGGTGGGGGATAATCTCTATGCAACGCAGATCAATGACTGGTATATTTATTTTGACCGGTATGAAGGAAAAGTTGTCGAGATCGAAGGTTATTATATTGGTGATTTCCAGCCGTATGATTTTATCGGGAGATACGGACCGAGCTGTCCGTATTGCCAGGGAGGTTATGTGAGCTTTGAAATTCTTTCAGATGAGGATCTGACACAGTATCAATCAGAAACAGACTGGCTCAAAGTCACCGGGATTCTCCGCGAAGGAGTGGATTCCATGCAGGGACCGTTCTACTATATTGAGGCATTGAAAGTGGAGAAAATGCCTGAAGTGGGTCTGGACACCGTGACAAACTAGGAGACAAAATGAAAAAGACACCCGCCGCTATTTTACGGCACAGGGTGTCTTTTTGTGTGCAAAAATCAATGTGGCACGGTACTGGTGCCCTGAATCAGGACGGGCAGTGTGGTATAGCTTTGAATCAAAAGCTCCGGTGCCTCAAGCTTACGAAGCATCATGGTACCTGCCTGAATGCCCATGTCATAGACATTGATATCAATAATCGTCAGTTTGGGTTCGATGATGCTGGAATAGGGATAGACATCAAAGGTAAGAACCGCTATGTCCTCCGGAATCCGAAGCCCCAGTTCCAGAATGGCTTTGACGACTCCAAGTGCAAGTGTGTTGTTTTCGCACACAATGGCCTGCGGATGCTTCGTTTCGGATTTCAGCAGGGAGCAGGTAAAACGGTATCCCTCCTCTTTACTCGAGTCCGTATATCCGACCCGAGCCAGCGGAATGTGATGGCCGGCGTCCAGCATTCCGCTGAGAAAACCCTTCTGCCGCTGCATGGAGATATAATCCGTCTTTCTGCCGCCGATAAACGAAACATCTGTATAGCCGCAGCTTAGCATGTGGGCAGCTGCATACTGACCTGCAAGTGCGTGATTGGTATCTACCCAGCAGAGACGGCTTTCAAAGCCCGGATGTCCGATAATGATATGGGGAAATCCTGCATCGAGGATGAGCGAGGCAATTTCCTTTCGTACGGCGGAACCGTGTATGATCAAGCCGTCGGAGCATTTGCTGGTAATTACCTGGGCAACTTTTTCTCCGGGATAGGCTTCTTCCGAGATATCCACGAGTGTCAGCGTATAGTCCTGTCCGGATAATGCATGGTAGACACCGCACATAATATCAAACATATGGGGATTCTGATAGGCATCATCCTTACCCAGAGAGGTCAGATAGACGATGTTCTGTGTGGTCTGCCTTGCAAAACTGACAGCTCTGGAATTCGGTGTATAGTGAAGCTTTTCTATGGCGGCCTGTACCCTGGCTGAAGTTGCAGGGGAGATGGTGGCCCAGTGATTCAATACTTTGGAAACAGTGGATTTTGAGACGCCGGCCTCATTTGCGACGTCGTTGATGGTGACAGGCATAAAACGCTCCTTTCTTTCATCGAAAATATGTACAAATCTAAAAATATAGTATAGCGGTTTCCTAACAAAGTCAATCCAAATCGAAAAAAATATGTTGTAAAATGGGTGAAATGATGATAAAAATGAATTAAGCAAGTGAACGAAAACTTGCGAAAAACATTATATTTAGGAAAACGGTTTCCGAAGGAGGTATTATTTATGAAAAAGGTGATCAGTCTATTGCTGTGCACTGCATTGACAGTTGGAAGCATGGCAGGATGCGGAAACAGCCAGAAGGTTGAAAATGAAGCAGGAACAGAAAAAACGACAGAAAATTCAGGGGATGTCGTAGATGTGAAGATCTGGCATGACGGAGATGAAAGTATCATGCAGACGATCGCAGACAGTGTAAATGAGAGACTGGCAGACGAAAATGTTCAGGTGACGTTTGAGAAAAAAAGCGGTCTGACCGATCAGCTGCAGTTATATGGAAATGATGAGGCAAATGGTCCGGATATGTATCTGTACGCGCATGACTCGGTGGGAACTTTTGCAGAGATGGGGATTCTCGCTCCGATTACCGATGTTATCAGCGAAGATGTCATGGCAGATATGCTTCCGATGACGGTAGAGGCCGGCAACTATAAAGATACCCAGTATCTGATGCCTGTCTATTTTGAAACTCTGCTGTTTATGTATAACAAAGCAAAATGGGAAGGTGATGTGCCGGATACGACAGATGGACTTTATGACTATATGGTAGCACATACGGATACAGATGCAGGTACTTATGCAGTTGTAAACCAGCACTCCACAGCTTATAATGTCGCACCGTTCATCAATGGATTCGGCGGTTATATCATTGATAAGGATGCCAATCCTGGACTGAATACACAGGAGACCAAGGATGCAATCGCCTATAATCAAAAATTTGCAGCACTTCAGGCGGACGGCGATTATAATACGGTAACAGCCCTGTTCAATGAGGGAATGGCACAGGCAATCATCGGCGGACCATGGCTGGTATCCGGAATCAAAGAAGCCGGAATCGATCTTGGAATCAAATCTTTATCCGATTTTAAACTGCCGAATGGAAATGCACTTGCTCCATATTCCGGTGTACAGAGTATCGGTGTGTTAAAATATGCGGTAGAAAACAAAAAGGATGCACTTGCAAAGGTATTGGAAGCAATTGCTTCACCGGAAACCGGTATTGCACTTGCAAATCAATCCAACTGTGCTCCGGCAAACAGCAAGTCCTATGACGATTCCCAGGTGGCATCCAATGAAATGATCATGGCAATGAAAGAAACTGCCGAAACGGCACAGCCAATGCCGAACATTCCGCAGGTAAGCGTTATGTGGGCACCGACAGAGGAATTCCTCGCTGCAGTAAACAAGTCAGGTGCAGATGTGGAGAGTGTTGCAGATACTTATCAGCAGGAAGCACTGACTGCAATTGCAGATATGGAGTAACACGAAAAGGTAATACAGAAACCGGAGCAGTCTAAACCGCTGCTCTGGGTTTCCATGAGTTACGGGCAATCCTGATTGAGAGAAAGAAAAGAGATGAGAGTAAGATGAAAAACAGACGCCGATTTGTTCCATGGCTGTACAGTCTTCCGGCACTGCTCCTGGTTGTGCTGGTCATTGTATTTCCAATCATTTATACGGGGTATATCTCCCTGACCAATATGAATCTGTTTCACTGGTCTGATTACAGTGTAATCGGTCTGGCGAATTATGCCAGGGCTCTGCTGAAGGCAGATTCCGGTTTTTTGACCGCATTGCTGACGACCATCGTATGGACGGTTCTGAATATGGTATTGCAGATCGTGATCGCATATTTTATTGCGCTTGGGCTGAATACAGAGGGATTAAAGGGAAAACGGATTTATAAAACCCTGCTGATGTTTCCGTGGGCAATGCCGGCCTATGTTTCTATTCTGTTGTGGAGGGTAGGGATGTATAATAGGGAATTCGGCTTTCTGAATAAGCTTCTGGTGCTGTTCGGATTGCCGAAAATGAATTTCCTTTCCACAAATGTTCCGGCATTTTTGTCCTGTATGGTGCTGAATTTGTGGATGGCACTCCCGTTTATGATCATGATGGTGGACGGCGCTCTGCAGAGCATTGATAACAGCTATTATGAGAGTGCAAAGCTGGACGGTGCAGGATTCTGGGCAAAAAATATACACATTACAATCCCTTCGATGAAAGGTATTCTCGCACCAGCTGTGATTATGACAACATTTACGACGTTCAAGCAGTTTGATATCGTGTATCTGCTTACGATGCAAAAAGGTGCTTATTCCGGGGCTACGCTGCAGACGGTGATTACATATGCACAGCAGAATGCCTTTGTATCAAACAACTACGGACTGTCTTCTGCGGTTTCCATAATCATTTTCCTTCTGATTATGCTGTTTTCCGTATTTACGAACAGGGGAATAAAGGAGGAATCCAATGATTAAGAAAAGAACGAAAACAAAAATCAAATTGGGAGCGCTTCATATATTCTACTGCTGTATCTGCTTTCTCGCGCTGGTGCCGATTCTGTATGCACTGACGTTGTCATTCAGCGGGAGTGGAAGTGCGCTTTCGGATGGCATTTCATTCCTGCCGAAAGATTTTACCTGGGAAAATTACCGCAAGATTCTCGTAGAAGAACCTTTTTTGCGTTGGTTTTACAATTCCGCAATGCTCAGTATCTGCACGATGGTCGTGGCCATCGGTTTCGCGGTGGTGGCTTCGTATGCTTTTTCCAGATATCGTTTCAAAGGGAGAAACGGCATCCTGAAAATATTGCTCCTGCTGAATGCGTTTCCACAGATACTGTCTATGTTTGCGCTGTTTCGGCTATTGAAAGAACTGAATATGCTGAATACCAAAATCGGACTGATCGTAATTTATGCCGGAACTATGTGCATTTTCAGTATCTGGAATATGAAGGGATATTTTGATACGATTCCGGTGGAAATAGAAGAAGCTTCTAAAATTGACGGAGCAAGTGATCTGCAGCTGCTCTGGAAGGTGGTCATGCCGCTGGCTCTGCCGGCCATCATTGTCACCTCCGTTATGGTACTTATTTTTGTTTGGAATGAATATCTGTTTTCCACGACGTTTTTATTGAATGAAAACAGCTATACGCTTGCCGGCGGGCTCTATCAGCTGCAGTCGAATGACTACAGCCGCAGCTGGTCCATGTTCTCTGCGGCGGCAATCTTGGTATCGGTTCCTGTTCTTATTGTATTTTTCTGCATTCAGAAGTATATGGTTTCAGGGTTGACGGCAGGTGGAGTGAAAGGATAAGTGCAGAGGAACAGGAGGAAAAGAAATGAATAAAAGTGCGATATTACATATACCGCTTTCTCAATATGCGTTTGCCGAGGATGAGCATTCGATTACGATTCGCCTTCGCACGCAGAAAAATGATATAGACCGCTGTTTCGTTTTTTATGGGGACAGAGTGGATCCAAACGATCCGATTGCAGTAAAACAGATTCCGATGGAGAAGGTTGCTTCCGATGATCTGTTTGATTATTATGAGACAACAGTCCGCGATATTTTCACCAGGATCTGCTACTACTTTCTGCTGGAAGATGAAACGGAAAAAGAGTACTATTATGAGCGGAATTTCTGTCAGCAGATGCAGTGCAGCAGGACGGAGTATTTTCAGTTCCCGTATATCCGGAGGGAGGATATCATTTCCATCCCGGACTGGGCGCAGAATATTGTCATGTATCATATTTTTCCGGACAGCTTTGCAAGCAGTTTTCAAGGCATTTCCGGTATTGCGCAGAAAATCGGACTATCCGCCGGGCGTTTTTCGGAAACGCACCTCGGAGGCACGCTCACCGGCGTAATAGACAATCTGGATTATCTGAAGAATCTGGGAATCAACTGCATCTACCTCAACCCGATTTTTACGGCCAATTCCTATCATAAATATGATACGATCGATTATTTTGATATTGATCCGTGCTTTGGCAATAAAGAAATCTTTCGCAAATTTGTGAAACAGTGTCATGAAAACGGGATCCGGGTCATTTTGGATGGGGTATTCAATCACTGCGGACCGGACTTCTTTGCATTTTTGGATGTACGCAAGAAGGGAAAGCGTTCCAGATATTATGACTGGTTCTACTATATGCCGGAGCCTGTGGAGTATACAGATCCGCCGAGCTATGAGGCATTTGCCTACGTAAAGGAAATGCCAAAACTCAATACCGGCAATCCGGAGGTTGCGGAATATCTGTGTATGGTTGGAACCTACTGGATCAAAGAGGCGGATATAGACGGCTGGCGTCTGGATGTCGCAAATGAGATCAATCACGACTTCTGGAGAAGGTTCCGGGATGCGGTGCGGAGTGAGAAAGAGGATATTTTCCTGATCGGAGAGATCTGGGAGGATGCCGGATGCTGGCTCATGGGAGATCAGTTTGACTCCACCATGAATTATACGTTTTCCTATCTCAGCAGAGATTTTTTTGCCGAGAGAAGCATGGGCGTCCGGGAATTTGACGAACAGATTCAACGGATGATCATGCGTTATCCGAGAAAAGTGAGTCTGGCGCAGATGAATTTTCTGGATTCCCATGATGTCCCGCGGTTTTTAAGTTACTGCGCAGGAGACAGAAGACGGATGGAACTGGCTTTCTTTTATCTGATTCTGGGTCCCGGAATCCCATCTATTTTCTATGGAGACGAATGCTACATGGAAGGAACGACAGAACCGGAGTATCGTGCTGCAATGCCTTGGAGTACATCTGACACCTGTTATGAGAAGATCAAGACATGGATCGATATCCGCAGAAAATATGCCGCAATCCGAAACGGTTCTTATCGCACGGTGTATACGGATTGCGTACAGAACTGCTATGCATTTCTGCGAAGCGATGAGGATCAGAATCTGCTGGTCGTTCTCAATAACAGCGATCAGCCGGTCGAGATAGCATGCAGGCTGTTGCAGGACGGAAAATTGTTCGATGTGACAGAACAAAAAGAGGCCGGGCAGACGATCTGTCTGGCAGCGATGGAGGGGAAGGTCTTTCTGTCGGAAATAGAAGAAATGAAAAGATGAATTTGAATATTATCGAAAAGGCACCCCTGGTTATCGAAAATAACCCGGGGTGTTTTTGAAAGAAAATCCCTTTTTACGAGGTCATTGTGTTATAATGAAACAGTTCATGAAGGACGAGCATGTTAGAAATCGGGAGTACAACTATTATTATGAAGATTGCAATTGTAGGGAGCGGCGGGATCGCCCATACCCATGTAGAAGAAATAAAAAAACTTGGCCTGGAAGTGAAGACGGTCATAAGCAGAGATCAAAAGCAGGCACAGGAATTCGCAGAACGATATGGCATAGAAACATATACAGGAGATTTTGCGGCGGCACTTGCCGAAGATATCGGCAGTGTACATGTCTGTACGCCCCCTGCGCTTCACCATGATATGGTCAGACAGATTCTTGCCGCGGGAAAGCACGTTGTCTGCGAGAAACCACTCTGCCTTACTGCTGCGGAGGCCATGGAACTGGCTTTGCTTGCGCAGGAAAAGCAGGTGACGGCGGCAATTGACTTTAATGTCCGATATTATGAAGCCTGTCGGAACATGAGGAAAATGGCAGTTGGCGGAGAGCTTGGAAGACTCTGCCTGATACATGGTTCTTATTTGCAGGAATTTCACGCATTACCGGAAGCGTACAGCTGGAGATATCAGGAAAAAACAGGTGGGAAGATGCGTGCGGTCACAGAAATCGGTTCCCACTATATCGATTTGGTACGTTTTTTGACGGGAGAGGAGATTGTGGAAGTGCGCGCAGATTTTGGTGTTTTCACGCCGGAACGTTATGAAAAAGACGGCATCATGTATGAAGAGCATCTGGAAGGCGCTGAAAAAATAACAGTCCGTTCGGAGGATGCTGCGCTTGTATCCTTCCGGCTGGCAGGCGGAGCAATCGGAAATGTCGTGCTGTCAGAGGTATCACATGGACGCAGTAATTATCTGAATTTGGAACTGACTGGGACGAAACAGTCCGTGTGGTGGAATTCGGAGGATTGCAACCGGCTGAGCAGCAGTCAGAAGGGACAGGGAATTCATTCCGGCATCAATGCATTTGGGGGTGGGTTTGCGGATACGATCGGAAGGCTCTTTGCTGAGGTTTATGGTGCGATTACTTTCGGAGAAACACATACCTATCCGGATTTTACAGATGGATACCGTAATCTGTCGGTATGTGAAGCTGTTTATAAAAGCAGCCAGGACAATTCCGCATGGACAAAGGTGCAACTTGCAATCTGAAACGTGCGATTGATCTGAACTGGGCTGGTTATAAGACATTGATAAGAAATAGATGAAAAGAAATGGATGATAAGAGGAGAAATGCATGCTAGATTTAAGCGATCACAAGATCCATCCCGATACAAAAAAGGTCATTGAGCAATATGGCTTTGAAATGCTTCCGGTAGAGGGGACACTCTATAAAAATACCTATCAGTCTGTTGACAAACTGCCATCGGGCGGACCGGCGGGAACGGCGATGATCGGACTGTATGCAAAGTATCCGCTCAGTGTTTCCTGTTTTCACCGCCTGCAGTATGATGAAGTGTGGCATGTTTACGGGGGAGATCCTTTCCGGCTGATTCTTTTATATGAAGACGGAACAAGCGAGGATATCCTCATGGGAAATGATTCCGGCAAGGGGGAACATGTCCAGTTTGTCGTTCCGAAAAACACCTGGCAGGCAGGCTGTATGATGCCGGGAGGAAGATATTCCCTGTATGGATGCACTGTCGTACCGGGATTCACTGGGGCATGTTTTGAAGCCGGTGCTGCGGAGGAACTGATTAAGCAATATCCGGACAGAGAAGACGACATCCGAATGCTGAGCGTCAACGGGGACGAAAAAAGCATGCCGGAAAATGTTTGAAATCAGCGCAGCTGCAATAGAAAGCCCGGAAGATGTTGACAATCTCTGCAGAGTAGAATATTATAATTTTATTATAACCAAAAGCGAGGAATGTGTTTGTTAATTGTATTTGATTGTGGAAAATAAGGAATTTATGAGTGGTATGTGAGAACGGCAGAAGGTCGGCGGCTTTGTTAAGCCAGAGCTGATGTTTGTTTTTTGTACCATAATCCATGTCAGATACTGTTTTCGCGGCTGGACGGAGTGAGCAGAAATGTGAGCCTGTGAAGTATGCATCTGTGCATGTTTCATAGGTTTTTTATTTTCCTTTTTTATTGGATCACGAATCATGGAAGAATAGAAAGGAAAACAAATACAATGAATCAGACATTTGAAATAATCGGATTTGAATATATCAGAAATTTACTTGAAGCATGCACCGGCACGGCACAGGGAAAGAGGATGGTACAGGAATTACTGCCGTATTTATCCGAATCGGAATTACGGAAAAATCTAAGGGATACCACGCAGGCGAGACAGCTGTTGGAACAGATTGGTACGCCGCCGATTCCGCGTATGGAACAAATAGACAAAAAACTGGATCAGTGTGTCAGAGGGGAATTACTTTCTCCGGAAGAGCTCGAACAGTTCGGAATGTTTCTAAGCGCAGTGGGAAGGCTGAAGTCCTATTTGGAAAAGGGTACAGAAAAGCAGATCGGACTTGCATTTTACGGAGAAAATCTGATCTGCCCGATGCAGCTGGCAGACGATATCGACCGTTCGATACGATATACGGGCGTGGATGATTATGCCTCGGGTCTACTGAACGATATCCGCAGGAAGCTGCGTATACTGGAACAAAATATCGAGGAGAAGACGGAAAAGGCACTGAGAAGCAGCCGATCCTATCTTGCAGACTCTTTTGTGGTAAACCGAAATGGACGGACCTGCATTCCGGTGAAAAAGGAATATAAATCAAAGGTGGCAGGGAGTGTCATCGATACTTCTGCGACGGGAGCGACGCTATTTATCGAGCCAAAAGCAGCGGCCGCGCTCCGGGAAGAATATGAGCTGCTGAAAATAGACGAAGACAGTGAAGAACGCCGTATTATATATACGCTGATGAGCCAGATCGCCGATTGGGAAACGGAACTGAGGGAAGATATCCGGGTCATCGGTATGCTGGATTTTGTTTTCGCAAAGGGCAAACTAAGTATGGATCTGCAGGCTGTGGAACCGCATATCAATCTGGAGCGGGTGATACGGCTCAAACAGGCCAGACATCCGATGCTTTTACCGAAGGAATGTGTACCGCTGGATTTTGAGATCGGCCAGGCAATACGCGGCATGATCATCACCGGTCCGAACACCGGAGGAAAGACAGTTGTGATGAAAACGGTGGCACTGTTAAGCGTGATGGCATGCTCGGGTCTGCATATTCCCTGTGAAGAGGCGGATATTGCGATGAACAGTCTCGTACTTTGTGATATAGGGGACGGGCAGAATATTTCCGACAGTCTTTCCACCTTTTCCGCGCATATACGGAAAATAATGGAGATACTGCAGTGTATAGACCGGGAGAGTCTGGTGATTCTGGATGAACCCGGTGCGGGAACCGATCCTGCGGAAGGTATGGGAATTGCGGTTGCGGTATTGGAAGAACTGAGAAAGAGCGGCTGTCTGTTTCTTGTGACGACCCATTATCCGGAGGTGAAAGAGTATGCAGATCGCCATGCAGAGATAGAAAATGCCAGAATGGCATTTGACCGGGAGACTTTCCGGCCGTTGTACCGGCTTGAAATCGGAAAAGCGGGAGAAAGCTGTGCACTATACATTGCAAGACGTCTGGGTGTACCGGCGGGCATCTTAAAAGTTGCGGCAAGGGAAGCCTATAGGGAACTTTCGGAGAAACTTTGTAAAGAACTGGATCTGGATACAGAAAATGACGGAACCGAAGATTTTGCCAAAAAGAAAACGCCAACGGGAATTCAAAGGACAAAAGAACCGAAAAAAGAGCCGGTTCATGGAGTCGAATTTCACCGTGGAGACAGCGTAACGATTCTGCCGGAAAACAAGATCGGCATAGTCATAAAGCCGGCAGACCGCCGAGGCAACGTCCTGATTCAGATTCGAAAGGAAAAACTGCTGGTGAATCATAAAAGGTTGAAGTTAAAAGTGGCAGCGGACGAACTCTATCCGGAGGACTATGACTTCTCGATTCTCTTTGATTCCGTGGAAAATCGGAAGGCAAGACATAAAATGCAAAAGGGGCATCAGCAGGATCTGGAGATTCATCTGGAAGAACTGGATTAGATTTCTATGGCGGCTGCGTTCCTCCTATGTTATAATCATACCTGTTTCATCAGGAAGTAAGGAAAGACGGAGATAGAAAAAGATGGTAAGTCAGAAGGAACAGGAACGAGAAGAAAAACAAAGAGATCTTACGATAGAGCAGTTAAAGCAGCTGAGGCAGGAGGAGTATCTGCTCGTGGATATCCGGGATGCAGATGCTTACCTGCATGGATATATTCCGGGAGCGGTCAATCTGCAAGAGGAAGAACTGCAGCAGAGGGATCTGCCGGATGATAAAAAGATTATTCTGTACTGTATGAAGGGAATTATCAGTAAGGATGCCGCGGATTCCCTGGCAGAAAGAGGATATGATGCCTACAATCTGGCAGGAGGATATGGAGAATGGCTGATTCAGAGCTTTTCCAAGGTGGAACGGTATGAAGAAATCGAAAAAAGTATTCGCAAGAAATTCCACAAGGATCTGTTCAGTCGCTTTGCAAAGGCAATCAACGAATATGATTTGGTTCAGGAGGGCGATAAGATTGCGGTATGCATTTCCGGCGGAAAGGATTCCATGCTGATGGCCAAGCTCTTTCAGGAATTGCAGAGGCATCATAAATTTCCGTTTGAGGTGGTCTATCTTGTCATGGACCCGGGATACAGTGAGACAAACCGGAAAGTGATTGAAAACAATGCACAGCTTTTGCATATTCCGATCACTGTTTTTGAGAGCGACATTTTTGAGTCGGTCTATGATATCGAGAAATCTCCATGTTATATCTGTGCAAGGATGAGGCGCGGTCATCTGTACAGCAAGGCAAAAGAGCTTGGATGCAATAAAATCGCACTGGGGCATCATTACGATGATGTCATTGAGACGATTCTGATGGGAATGCTGTACGGAGCACAGGTGCAGACAATGATGCCGAAGCTTCACAGTACCAATTTTGAGGGCATGGAGCTCATCCGGCCGATGTATCTGATACGGGAAGATGATATTATACACTGGCGCGATTACAATGATCTGCATTTTATCCAGTGCGCCTGCCGGTTTACAGATACCTGTACGACCTGCCGGAGTGACGGAAGCACCGGTTCCAAGAGAATGGAGGTCAAGAATCTCATACGACAGCTACATGAGACCAATCCATATGTGGAGGGCAACATTTTTCGCAGTGTGGAAAACGTGAACCTCGGGACAGTAATAGCATATAAGAAGGAAGGAATCCGGCACAATTTTCTGGATGATTATGGAAAAAATAATTAAAAAATACAAAATTAATATTTAGAAAAAATTAATAAAATTGTGATACACTCAAAAAGTATCACAATTTTTTTGCGTTCGATTTTGGAAGAGACCGGTGTGAAACCTTTCTCTGGTCTTTTTCAGACGAATCTGATAAAATAAGATTTTAGTGATAAATAAGATAAATGGATGATAGTGGATGATGACAGAAGAAACGATGTTTGGAAAGTGGTATCGCAGGTGGTTCGGCAAATGGATACCGGAATATGGTGTGCTGGTTCTGCTGGCCTGCGGCATATTTAATAATTTTATATACTGGGGCACTCAGAGACTGGCAGAGAATACATATCATTACGATTTGACGTCTGCGATCGACAGGAAGATACCGTTTGTAAAAGAGTGGATCATCATCTATGTGGTTTGTTTCGCCTTTTGGACTTTTAATTATATACTGATATCCCGCGAGGGAAAAGAGAAGTGGTATCGGTTCGCGACAGCAGATCTGATGTCCAGATTGATTTGCGGCATATTTTTTGTCCTGCTGCCTACGACGAATGTGCGCCCGCAGGTAACCGGAAATGATTTTTGCAGCTGGCTGGTAAATTTTGTCTATACAGTGGATGCGCCTACAAATCTGTTTCCGTCCATTCATTGCCTCGTGAGCTGGTTTTGTTTTATCGGAGTAAGAAAGAGTAAGAAAATCCCAATGTGGTATAAAGTGTTTTCTCTCGTATTTGCTATTCTGGTGTGTGCATCTACCCAGTTTACGAAACAGCATTACCTGCCGGATGTGGCAGGCGGAATCCTGATAGCGGAGCTGTGTTACTATATTACGAATCATACACGGATATATCTCGGTGTAGAGCGATTTTTTGACCGGGTGGGCCGGGTGATATTTGGGGTGATGCGTTATGATGAGTAAGCGAAAAGGGATTCTTAATACCGTATTTCTGACGGCGGTCTTTGTCATCACCTTATACTATATCTTCCATGGTCAGGATATGGGAGAACTGCTTGAGTACATCCGAAGTGCGGATATCCGGTACTGGGTGGCAGCAGTTTTTTGTGTGCTGTTTTTTATTGCGAGTGAATCTGTAATCATTTTTTATATGATGCATACAATCAAACATAAGGTTCGTCTTTTACACTGTCTGCTGTACTCCTTTATCGGATTTTTCTTCAGCTGTATTACGCCTTCGGCGACAGGAGGACAGCCTGCACAGATTTATTATATGCGCAAGGATAAGATCCCCGTTCCGGTATCGACTCTGGTATTGATGATCGTGACGATTACCTACAAGATGGTACTGGTGTTGATTGGTGCAGTTGTTTTTATCTTCCGTCCGGTAAAAATCATGCATTATCTGCAGCCGGTTCTGGGCTGGTGCTATTTGGGGCTTGCACTCAATGTTTTTTGTGTGGCGTTCATGATGCTGCTTGTCTTTCATCCGACCATGGCAAAAAATATGCTTGTGATCATCATTAAGGCGCTCAGCCGGATTCATCTGGTCAAACGTCAGGATCACTATCTGGAAAAAGTGGAACATGCAATGCAGCAGTATCAGGATGTTGCGGTGTATTTTGGAACACATAAGCTGGTTGTATGGAATGTACTTGTGATTACGATCATCCAAAGGCTCGTCATGTTTTATGTTACGTATCTGACCTATCAGTCATTTGGACTGAAGGGCACGGATATGGTAACAATCGTCACTCTGCAGGGAATGATATCGGTAGCGGTGGAGATGCTTCCGCTTCCCGGCGGAATGGGAATCAGTGAAAAGCTGTTTCTTGCAATGTTTGCACCGATCTGCGGAAAACTCACATTACCGGCGATGGTAATAAGCAGAGGTTTGAGTTTTTACACGGAATTGATTATCAGTGCAATATTTACAATTGCCGCGCATTGGGTGATAGGAAGAGAAAGAGAGAGGAAAAAGTAAAATGATAGGTTTTTACGATTATACGGTGGTACTTACATATGTCAGTCTGGTCTGTTCGGTGTTTGGAATGACGCAGGCAATCGACGGAAGATTTCGGGTTGCAATTGTTTGCCTTGCACTGTCAGGACTTTGTGACATGTTCGACGGTAAGATTGCAAGAACAAAGAAAAACCGTACGGATGACCAGAAGCTGTTTGGCGTGCAGATTGACTCTTTGTGCGATGTGATCTGTTTCGGCGTTTTTCCTGCAATGATCTGCTATGTGCTCGGTGTCCGCGGAATTCTGGGCGGAGTTGTCATTGCCTATTACAGTGTCTGCTCCGTGATCAGACTCGGATTTTTTAATGTGCTGGAAACGAACCGGCAGAGAGAAGAGGAAGGAGCCAATAAGTATTACCATGGTCTGCCTATCACCACGATGGCAATCGTACTGCCACTGGTTTTTCTTTTGAATTTTGTTATTTCAGAATGGGAATTCAAGTGGGTGCTTCTGGGAACACTCTTTGTGGTGGGAACGCTGTTTATTGTGAATTTTAAGCTTAGAAAGCCTACCAACAGACAGCTGTGCTTTCTTGTGATTCTGGTGGCGTGTGCGGTGGCGGCGATTCTGTTTTTTTCCAGATATCATGTAATCCGCATGCCCGTTCGTGAAAATGCATTGATGGAAGAATTGATGAAATAGAGGGAAGTTCGGATGAAGTGTGTGGATCGCAATGGATATGAGATAAAACAGAATGAGACGCAGAATAAAGTGCTTGCGTTTCTCTATCAGACAAAGACGGGAAGAAAACTGCTCAAAAGGCTCGTGCAGCCTGGCGTATCACAATTTGTGGGATTTTGGATGAATCTTCCGATTTCCAGATGGCTGATTGGACCGTTCATCAAAAAGAATGAGATCGATTTGTCGGAATATGAGAACCGGGACTATTTTTCATATAATGATTTTTTTACAAGAAAAATCAGAGAGGGATGCCGCAGAATCGATGAGAAGCCGGAGCATCTGATTGCACCCTGCGACAGTAAATTGAGTGTATGTGAGATTACCAGCGATGCGCGTTTTCAAATTAAGGACACGCTGTATTCTATGGAAAGTCTCGTTCGAAGCAAAAAACTTGCCGCCCGCTATGAGGGAGGTACCTTGCTGGTATTTCGCCTTACGGTGGATGATTATCACCGCTTCTGTTATGTGGATGACGGAAAAAAGACGAAAAATTATCGTATTCCGGGTGTGTTTCATACAGTGAACCCGCTTGCAAATGATGTAGTGCCTGTTTATAAGGAGAACACCAGAGAATTTTCGGTTTTAAAGAGTGAGAATTTCGGAAACATTCTGATGATGGAGGTCGGTGCGCTGCTCGTTGGTAAGATCGTGAATTACCATGGGGAAGCAAAGGTCATCCGGGGAGAGGAAAAGGGGAGATTTGAGTTCGGCGGTTCTACCGTGATTCTTTGTCTGGAAAAGGAAAGAGCTGTCATCGATGCCGATATTCTTGAGAATTCTGCAAAGGGAGCGGAAACGGTCGTTAAGATGGGGGAAAAGATCGCAGTTTCCCGTATTTAGGCGAGTACTGAATTCTCAGACAACGGAAGCTATTGGAGAGGTATATGAAGAAGATAGCCTTGATTATGGATGGGTGGAAACGTTATTTTACGTTTGCCTGGCCGGCGGGGATTTTGCAGAGGATTCATGAGTCAAACGAAGAAGTCAATCTGTATATATTCAACAGTTCGGGGGACTGGAGCAGGGACAGGGATTACAATATCGGTGAATATAATATTTACCGTCTTCCAGATCTGAATGCGTTTGACGGAATTATTCTGGATCTGAACAACATTGGGTATCCGGATATTCGGGAGGAAGTCATAGGCAGGGCAAAAGCCGCCGGAGTTCCGGTTATTTCGATCGCAAATGAAATCGAAGATTTTTATTATGTGGGAATTCACAATTATGCGGCAATGCAGGAAATGATCACACACCTGTATACCCGGCATAATTGCAGAAATTTCTGGTTCGTCATGGGACCGGAAGACAATTACGAGAGTCAGCAGCGTGTACAGGCGGTAAAGGATTTTTTGAGGGAGAAACAGATATCCGGTTCGGTTTCCGATTTTTATTATGAAAGTTTTGAATATCAGTGCGGGGTACACGGATTTGAAAAAATGATTTCTTCGCACGGTACAAAACCGGATGCCATAATCTGCGGTAATGATAACATTGCAGTTGGCGTCTGTGAAGCTGCTGCGCAGCATGGCTACCGGATACCGGAAGATTTCTGTGTGACCGGATTTGATAATTTTGATAAGGCAGGTTATTATCTGCCGCATATTACAACGGTCGGACATATACGGGAAGAGGTCGGATATCGGTGTGCGGATACGTTTCTGCGGCTTTGGGCCGGGGAAGATGTCCCGAAATTTAACTATACCGATACAGAGTGCATATACTGGGAGAGCTGCGGATGCAGGCCGGATATCATTCTGGATGAACGCATACATCTGAAAAACCAGATCATGTATGGCATCGAAACGGGCGAGTTTGATGAAGAGGTGCTTTCACTGGAATATGAGCTTATGAAATGTAAAACCGTAAAAGACATGATGTATTGTATCCCGCAATGCATTCCATCGATGAAATGCGATGCCATGTACCTGATTCTGGATCATCATATGAATGATTTTAAAAATCAGACGGATTTTTACAGCCATCAGCTGATCGAAGATGAGGAATTCCATATCTATGGATATCCGGAAAAGATGAACGTGGAATTTGCCTTTGAGGGTGGCAGGATGCTGGATACCGATCATATGGAGATTGAACAAATATTTCCACTGTTTGATCATCCGGATGGAGGCAGGGATTTCCTGTTTCTACCGCTTCACTTTCGGAATCGTACCGTGGGTTATTTTGTCATCCGCAATGCGGTGTATCTGATGGAAAAGCAGTATCTGTTTCAGGTGGTGAATTCTCTGACGACAGCGATGGAGAATCTGCACAAAAAAGAAAAACTGGAGTATATGAATCAGGTGCTGGCGGAATTGTATATTAAGGATTCCATGACATCCATGTACAACCGACGCGGTTATCAGAAACTGGCAGGACATTATTTCGAAGAAAAGCATGGGAAAAAAGAAAGTATCATGATTCTGTTTTTCGATCTGGACCGCCTCAAGGATATCAATGACAGCCTTGGGCATGAATATGGAGATTTCGCAATCATCTCTACGGCCAAAGTAATCATGAATCACTCGGGAAAAGAAGCGATTCCGGCCAGAACCGGCGGCGATGAATTTATTCTGATTAAAGAGGCAATGGAAGAGGCGGAAATTGAAAAGCTGAAGAACGATATCCGCAGTGAACTGGAGCAGCTGACTGTGAAGATGAACCTTCCGTTTACGCTGAGTATCAGCATCGGCACAGTCGTTACAGATCCGAAGACGGACAAAACACTGGATGATTATGTGAGAGAAGCAGATGAGATCATGTATAGGGAAAAAATGGAAAAGAAGGTGAACAGGTAAGCTCCTGTAATCGAAAATAATGGAAACAAGAGTTGAAATATTGAATGGTTCATGCTAGTATAGGGGTGATTTTATATGTCAAAGAGGAGGAAAACATATGAAGAAGAAATTATTATCAGTTTTTATGGTAATGGCAATGTCATTATCACTGGTAGCATGTGGTTCAACAGCGTCTGACAAAAACAGCAATGACAATGCGGCAGATCAGACCGAGGCATCTACGCAGAACAAGAGCGGAGAGGGACTTAAAATCGCAATTGTTTCCAGTCCATCCGGTGTAGATGACGGATCTTTTAATGAAGATAACTACAACGGTATTCTCAGTTTTATCGATGAATATCCGGATGCAACCGTAACTCCGGTACAGGAACCGACCGGTGAGACGGATGCGGCTGTTCAGGCAGTTGCGGATATTGTTGCTGATTACGATGTTATCGTATGTTGCGGATTTCAGTTCGCAGGCATTTCAACGGTAGCACAGGACAACCCGGATGTGGACTTTATTCTTGTGGATTCTTTCCCTTCGGATGCAGATGGCAATACCGTAGAAGTGGATAATATCTACGCAATGTGCTTTGCAGAGCAGGAAAGCGGATTCTTCGCAGGTATGGCAGCAGCACTTTCTACCACGACAGGAAAAGTGGCAGTTGTCAATGGTATCGCTTATCCGTCTAACGTAAACTATCAGTATGGTTTTGAGTGCGGCGTGAAATATGCAAATGGTACGGCAGGCACAAGTGCAGAAGTCGTGGAACTTCCGTCTTATGCAGGAACGGATGTGACAGGTGCAAATGTTGGCGGGAACTACATTGGAAACTTCAACGATGAAGCTACCGGAAAAGTTGTCGGCAATGCATTGATCAACGAAGGTGTTGATATTCTCTTCGTAGCAGCCGGTAACTCCGGAAACGGCGTATTTACAGCTGCAAAAGAAGCAAAAGATGTAAAAGTAATTGGCTGTGACGTTGACCAGTACGATGACGGAGCAAACGGAGATACCAATATCGTCCTGACCTCCGGTTTAAAGGTCATGCATTCAGCAGTACAGACCGCATTAGAGTCTGTACAGAGCGGAAGCTTTCAGGGTGCAAATGTAACATTGACAGCTCAGACAGATTCTACCGGATATGTCAGTGAAGAAGGAAGATGCCAGTTGTCTGCAGATGCAATTGAAAAGATCAATGCGGCATATGATCTGGTGAAAGATGGGACAATCGTTCCGGCTGCAAACTTTAATGATATTACACCGGATGATTTCACATGGAAATAAAATAAAAGAGAAAAGCTCAGGAAAAGCAATGTGGCTGTGTGGCGTTTTGCCGTACAGCCATGTTGTTCTTTTCATGTAACAGGAGGATTTACATGTCTGATTATATTGTAGAGATGAGGCACATTACAAAGCGTTTCCCTGGAATCGTTGCGAACGATGATGTGACAATTCAGATTAAAAAAGGAGAGATATTTGCACTTCTGGGCGAGAATGGTGCAGGTAAATCTACATTGATGAGTATGCTGTTTGGAATGTATGAGCCGGACGAAGGAGAGATATTCATACGGGGGAAAAAAGTGAACATAGATTCACCCAATCATGCCACAAAGCTGAATATCGGTATGGTGCATCAGCATTTTAAACTCGTTTCCAACTATACGATTGCCGAGAATATTGTCATGGGAATGGAACCGAAGAAAATGGTTCTGGGTCTGATTCCAATTGTAGATATGAAAAAAGCAAATGAGGATATTGCGGCACTTTCGACGGAGTATGGTCTGGAAGTCCATCCTACAGATATGATTGAAAATGTAAATGTTTCGATTCAGCAGCGTGTGGAAATCTTAAAAATGCTGTACCGTGAGGCGGAAATTCTGATTTTCGATGAGCCGACCGCGGTATTGACTCCGCAGGAAATCGATTTCCTGCTGAAGATTATCAAAGGGCTTCGGGACGGCGGCAAGACAGTGATTCTGATTACCCATAAATTGGAAGAGATTAAGAAAGTGGCAGACCGCTGTGCCATTCTCTGTCGCGGAAAATTGATCGATGTACTCGATGTTGCCTCCACCGATACGAGGAAAATGGCAAACCTCATGGTGGGGCGTGAAGTGAATTTCCGTGTGGAAAAAGCAGAGGCCAAATTTGGACAGGAAGTGCTGAAGGTAGAGGATCTCTGCGTCAGGAACCGGAATCAGCTGGATGTGGTAAAACATGTCAGCTTCACGGTTCATGCAGGAGAGATTTTCGCGATTGCCGGAGTATCGGGGAATGGACAGGTAGAGATTGCGGACGCGATTGCAGGTCTGACCAGGGTCTGTTCCGGGAAGATTTCTCTGAATGGGAAAGACATAACACAGCAGAGTGTGCGTACGCGTACCAAAGAGGGAATTTCCTATATTCCCGAAGACCGTCAGAATTACGGAATCGTCATGGACTTTTCACTGTCCGAGAATTTTGCACTGAAAAGCTATTATGAAGAACCGTTTTCCAGAAAGGGCATTTTGCATGGACAGAGTTTTACAGACAAGGCCAAAGAATTGATTGAAAAATACGATGTACGAAGCGGACAGGGCGAGGTGACCATCACCCGTTCGATGAGTGGCGGAAACCAGCAGAAGGCAATCATTGCAAGAGAAATTGAACTGGATTCTCCGCTGATGATCTTCGTTCAGCCGACGCGTGGTCTGGATATCGGAGCAATCGAGAATATCCACAGACAGATCATCGGGGAACGAGACAGAGGCAGGGCAATTCTCCTTGTGTCACTGGAACTGGACGAGATTTTGAATCTGGCTGATACGATCGGTGTCATTTACAATGGAGAGATTCAAAAGATCGCAGAAGCGAAGACACTGACGGCATCCCAGGTCGGTGAATTTATGATGGGGGTGGGAAAAAATGAATAAGAAAATCAACCGTTTCATTCCTGTAATCTCCGTCCTGATCGGTTTGATTGTGGGAGGAATTGTCATTGTGGCACTGGGGAAGAATCCTTTGCAGGCATTTTATAATCTTCTTCAGGGATGCGGACTCGCGCCAAAAGCATCTTACGCCGGGAAAAAGGGCATGCTGACTGATTTTGCCAGTTTTCTGGATGCATGGACACCGATGATCTTTGCTGCGCTTGCTGTAGCCGTGGCATTCCGGGCAGGACTTTTCAATATCGGTGTATCCGGGCAGATGCTGGCAGCCGGTTTTATTGCCTCTATTACCGTTGGATACAGTTCGATCGGAGCCGGACTTGCAAAGCCGCTTGTTCTGGTAGTCGGTCTTGTTTCCGGAGCTGCTGTCGGTGCATTTATCGGCTTTTTAAAGCACCGCTTCAATATTAACGAGGTTGTATCATCCATTATGCTGAATTATATCCTGCAGTATATCTTCAGCTTCTTTATCAATACTTATTTTGTAGATCCGGTTTCCAGACAGTCCAAGAGCGTGACAGCCGCAAGCCGTCTGACGCTGAAGGATGTGGAGCTGTTTGGCTATAAGATGGATATTCCGCTTGGAATTCTTCTTGCGGTTCTCACTGCGTTCCTTATCCGGTTTATCATGCGGCGTACAGTGTTCGGATTTGAAATGAAGGCAGTCGGAAACAGCAAAACAGCTGCGGAATATGCCGGCATCCATGTGGGAAAAAATATCGTAGGTGCGATGACTTTGTCGGGAGCACTTGCCGGACTTGCCGGAGTTACCTACTATCTTGGATACTTTGCATCGATTCAGCCGAAGGTACTGTCTGCAACCGGTTTTGATTCCATCGCGGTATCACTTCTTGGAAACAGCCAGCCGGTCGGCATCCTGTTTTCTTCGTTCCTGATTACCATTCTGGATAAGGGAAGTACGTATATGAGTTCTACTGCCGGAGTCCAGGCCGAAATTGCAAGTGTAATTACCGGAGTAATTTTACTGTTCTGTGCATGCAACGCATTTATGAGAAGTAAACTGGCTGCAAAAGAACAGAAGACAAATCTGAAGAAGGAGGAAAAATAAATGAACACGATTATTATTGACGGATTATCGTTTGCTCTTCCTCTTTTTATCATGGCAATCGGTGGGATTTACAGTGAACGAAGCGGAATTACCAACCTTGCACTGGAAGGTCTGCAGGGATTCGGTGCATTTACCGGTGCGCTGGTGGCGGTTCTGGTGGCAGGCAGTTTTGCAGGTAATTCTTCTGTTCCGTTTTACCTTGCCATGGTTTTTGCAATGGTGGGAGGAATGCTGTTTTCCATGATTCATGCACTGTTATGTATCCGGTTTAAAGCGGATATGGTAATCAGCGGTGTCGTGATCAACATTCTGGCGATGGCACTCACCGAATTTTTAACAAAACAGATTAACAGCAGTTATTTCGGTACACCGTCCAACAAGTTTGTGCTCGGTGTCTCGAGCCGGATCACAGTTCCCATAATCAGCCGGATACCGGTGCTTGGTGCGGTATTTACCGATCTGTATCCATTCGAAATTGTCATTGCAGCAGTTGCGTTGGTAGCATGGTTTATTTTATACAAAACAAGATACGGACTTCACTTAAGAGCCTGCGGAGACAATCCGCATGCCGTGGATGCAGCCGGTATCCGTGTGGAGAAGGTACGGTTTTTGGCGGTTATGGTATCCGGAGCACTTTCGGGACTCGGCGGAATCTGTTTTGCCTATTCCATTTCCGCGAGCTTCTCGCCTTCTATTTACGTTGGTTACGGTTATCTGGCGATTGCAGCTTATATTTTTGGAAACTGGCAGATTCTGCCGACACTTGGGGCATGTCTGATGTTCGGATTTGCACGTTCTGCGGGATACAGGTTCGTACAGGCACTTGCGATGCCGAGCAGCTATCAGGATATCGTGATGATTCTGCCATATCTGCTCACTTTATTGCTTCTGGTATTTTTCAGCAAGCATAATCGCGCACCGCGCGCGCTCGGTGCCATTTACGACAAGGGCCAGCGTTAAGAAGACGGATAAGGAAATTGAATGAAAACAGATAAATTAGTAATCGGAATTCTGGCGCATGTAGATGCCGGGAAAACAACGTTATCAGAGGGAATGCTCTATGCAGGCGGCAGTATCCGCAAAATGGGAAGAGTGGACAAAAAGGATACGTTTCTGGATACGCATGCTTTGGAACGGGACCGGGGCATCACCATCTTTTCGAAACAGGCGGAACTGGTTCTGGGGAAGAAAAAGATCACGCTGCTGGACACCCCGGGGCATGTGGATTTTTCGGCAGAAATGGAACGGACATTGCAGGTGCTGGATTATGCGATTCTGGTTGTCAGCGGTGCGGATGGTGTACAGGGACATACGCAGACGCTGTGGAGACTGCTTCGGCAGTACGAGATACCGGTCTTTCTGTTTGTCAATAAGATGGATCAGAACGGGACCGACCGGGCTGCATTGCTGCACGACATCAAAAACAAATTGGAGGATGCCTGTATTGATTTCACAGAGCAGAGCAGTCCGGTTTTTCAGGAGAATATTGCAATGTGCGAGGAGACCCTGCTGGAGCGTTTTCTGGCTGACGGACAGATCTCTTTACAGGAAATCCGTTCCCTCATCAGCCGGAGAAAGCTTTTTCCATGCTTTTTCGGCTCTGCACTGAAATCAGAAGGTGTGCGTGAATTTCTGGATGGGCTGGAGCTGTATACAAGTGACCGGCTCTATGAAGAGGAATTCGGAGCAAGGGTTTTTAAAATTGCAAGGGACAGCCAGGGAAACCGGCTGACTTATCTGAAGATTACCGGTGGGATGCTTAAGGTTAAGACGGTACTGTCGGCTGAACCGCCGGAAAAGGCGGATCAGATCCGTATCTATTCCGGAGAGAAATATGAGCTGGTTCAGGAAGCAGGCGCTGGCACGGTCTGCGCAGTAACGGGTCTGACAAAGACCTATCCGGGTGAAGGACTTGGAAAGGAGTCGGCGGTTGTGACTCCAATTCTGGAACCGGTCTTAAGTTATCGGATTCAGCTTCCGGAGGGCACAGAGGCATCTGCTGTTCTTCCAAAGCTCAGACAGCTGGAGGAAGAAGAACCCGAACTTCATATTATCTGGAATGAAACGCTGCAGGAAATTCAGGCACTGATTATGGGAGAAGTTCAGATTGAAGTGCTAAAGAGTCTGCTAAAGGAACGGTTTGGACTGGAAGTGGAATTCGGCAGCGGGGCTATTGTTTATAAAGAGACAATTCAGGATTCCGTAGAGGGTGTCGGACATTTCGAACCGCTGCGGCATTATGCAGAGGTACATTTGCTGTTGGAACCGACCGAACCCGGAAGCGGCCTTACGTTTGCGGCAGATTGCAGCGAGGATATCCTGGACCGGAACTGGCAGCGTCTGATACTCACCCATCTGGAAGAAAAGGAACACATAGGAGTCCTTACCGGTTCTGCGATTACGGATCTTCGGATTACGCTGGTAACAGGGCGGGCACACCAGAAGCATACCGAAGGCGGTGACTTCCGTCAGGCAACTTACCGGGCACTGCGTCAGGGATTGATGCAGGCGGACTCTGTTCTGCTTGAGCCATATTATGAATTTTCTCTGGAAGTACCGGAGCATATGATTGGCAGAGCGATGGCAGATCTGGAAAGAATGTGCGGGACTTTTGGTGTCCCTCAGACTCAGGACGGGATGGCTGTTTTGACCGGGAGTGTGCCGGTTGCGACAATCCGCGATTATCAGAAGGAAGTCATTGCATATACAAGAGGATACGGCAGATTGTCGTGTACAATAAAAGGATATCAACCCTGTCACAATGCACGGGAAATCATAGAACGAATCGGTTATGATTCCCAGCGGGATACGGAGAATCCAACCGGTTCCGTCTTTTGCGCACATGGAGCCGGCTTTCTTGTGCCATGGGATCAGGTAAAGGATTATATGCACGTGGAATGCCGCATGCAAAGCAGAAAGAAGCCGGACACTACGGAAGGAGAGCCGGCTGTTTTTCCCGGAAAGGATGAGGAAGAATGGATTGGAACAGATGAAATCGATGCCATTTTGGAGCGTACCTTTCATGCGAACAGGCGGGATAAATCCACCCCGCGCAAAGAAAGCTGGACCAGACAGAAGGCATCATTGCCTGCCCCGGCGGTCAGATCTTACCGACCGGCAGAACCGCAGAAGGAATATCTGCTGGTAGACGGCTATAATGTCATTTTTGCATGGGAGGAGCTGAGAGTACTTTCCGATGTCAGTATTGACGGAGCCAGAGGCCGGCTGCTGGATGTTCTCTGTAACTATCAGGCAGTCCGTGGATGTGAACTCATTGTTGTGTTTGATGCATACCGTGTCAAGGGACACCTGACGGAGATACAGGATTATCAGAATATTCATGTGGTATATACGAAGGAAGCAGAGACCGCGGATCAGTATATTGAAAAATTTGCCCATGAAAATGGAAGAAAATACCGGGTCACCGTTGCAACTTCAGATGGCCTCGAGCAGATTATCATTCGCGGTCAGGGATGCAGTCTGATTTCCGCACGGGAATTTCAGGAAGAGGTGCAGCGTGCGCAGGAGCAGATCAGAGAGCTGATCCGGGATCGGAAAGAAGACAGCCGGGTGTCCATGAATGAGCATGATTTCTTTCGGAAGAAATAGAGAAGAAGAGAACAGGAGCAAACGAGGATGGAAATGCTGCCAGAGGATTTTTTAGAGCGAATGGAACAGATGCTTGGAACGGAGTATCCGCATTTTTTGGAAAGCTATGAGCAGGAAAAATATCAGGCACTGCGGATGAATCCGTTAAAAGGAGACAGAGAGAGGTTTCTGCAAAAGATGCCGTTTGATCTGACACCTGTACCATGGGCAGAGGACGGGTACTATTATGACAGAATGAACAGACCGGGAAGGCATCCCTATCATGAAGCCGGGGTCTATTATATACAGGAACCGAGTGCAATGGCACCGGCAGAGTATCTAAAGGCGCGTCCGGGAGAATACATTCTGGACCTCTGCGCGGCGCCGGGTGGGAAAAGTACACAGATTGCGGCAAAGATGCAGGGGCAGGGCATCCTGTTTTGCAACGAGATTCGTCCCGCAAGAGCAAAAATCCTTTCAGAAAATGTAGAGCGGATGGGAATCAGGAATGCGGTAGTGACCAATGAAACACCGCAGAATTTAAAAGAGAGATTTCCGGAATTTTTTGATCGTATTCTGGTGGATGCACCGTGCTCCGGTGAGGGAATGTTTCGAAAGAAGGAAGAGGCAGGCAGCGAATGGAGTCTGGAAAATGTCAGAATCTGTGCGGGCAGACAGGATGAAATCCTTTCCTGCGCGGACGTGATGCTTCGGCCGGGAGGATGTCTCGTCTATTCAACGTGTACGTTTGCACCGGATGAAAATGAAGGCAGTATCAGCCGATTTCTGGAGCAGCATCCGGACTATGAGATTGTACCGGTGCAAAAGGCCAAAGGAATGGCAGACGGCAATCCGGAATGGACGGAAGAACCGGCAGCAGGTATTCGGAATACAATTCGGCTGTGGCCGCATAAGCTGCATGGAGAGGGACATTACCTTGCGGTTTTAAGAAAATCCGGTTCGCTTGAGCCCGGCAGTCACGGATACAGCAGAAATGGCGAAGAAAAGGGAATCACCGAAAAAGATTGCAGAGAATATGTGGCATTTCGGGAAGAGTGCGTCCGTACCAGTCTGGAGGGAAAACTGCTTAAATTTGGGGAACAGCTCTATCTGGCGCCGGAGAATCTGCCGTCTTTGAAGGGGCTGAAGGTGCTTCGTCCGGGGCTGCATCTTGGAACATTAAAAAAGAACCGCTTTGAGCCTTCCCATGCGCTGGCGTTGGCACTTCGTCCGGAGGAGGTATATCATACCGCTGACCTGCCGGCAGATGGAAATGTGATTTACGAGTATCTGAACGGTCAGACGTTTTCCCTGGAAGGGGAAAAGGGATGGTATCTGATGACCGTGGACGGGTACAGCATCGGCTGGGGAAAACTGGCTGGAAACGTCATGAAGAATCATTACCCGAAGGGACTTCGGATCAATAGTCCGAGCAGAATATAAGAGAACTGTCAGGTAAGGTGAAAGAAGAGGATGGTCAAATGAAGGATTACAAACTGGATGAAATTGAGGAATTACATGTTTATGGAAGAACCGGCGGAACAATCCAGCCGCTGACACTTTTTTGGACAGCCAGCGGAATCGAAATAACGGTAAAAGCAACGGAAGTATGGATTGAGGTGGAAGCCGATTTCGCAGAATATGAGCCTTGGATCAGTGTAACGGTCGATGGAGCGGTCATCAGCAGACAGATGCTGGTGAAAGGGCGCTACTGGCTTCCGGTTGTACGCCAGATGGACAGGGAAACCGTTCGGACGATCCGTATTTTAAGGGAAATACAGGCCATGAGCGGAGATTCGGATTGCATGCTTCGTATCCATGGAATACGAATGGACGGAGAATTCTGCCCTGTTTCCAAAAAGGCAGGAAAAATAGAATTTATCGGTGACAGTATTACATCGGGTGAGGGAACGATTGGAGCCAGACAGGAGATGAACTGGAATTCCATGGTATTCAGTGCGGTATACGACTATCCGGTATTGACGGCAGATGCACTGAATCTGGATTATCATGTCATTTCGCAGAGCGGCTGGGGCGTGTTGTCCAGCTGGGACGGGAATCCGAAATGCAATATCCCTTCTTATTATGAAAAGGTCTGCGGTCTGCTTTCGGGCAGGCAGAATCAGGAACTGGGCGCTTTCGAAGCGTATGATTTTGCTTCCTGGCAGCCGGATGTCGTCGTCATCTGTCTTGGAACAAACGATGCGTCAGCGTTTGTTCAGCCTCCGCAGTATATAGAAGAGGAAACCGGAAAGCTGTTCGACCAGAAGAAAAAGGAAGACGGTACCTTTGAGGAATTCTCCGCGTGCAGATTACAGGATGCAATTAAGGCATTTCTCGGAAAGGTCAGACACTTTAATTCGTCCGCACACATCCTTTGGGGATACGGGATGATGGACCTGTCTATCAATGAGATCATTGTGGAAGCTGTGCAGAGCTATCGGAACGAGACCGGAGACGAAAATGTATCCACGCTTCAGCTGCCGCTTATGGAGAAAGATACCGTGGGTTCGAGAGAGCATCCGGGTGTGCTGTGCCATAGAAGCTTTGCACAAGCACTGACAGCGGAGGTTGCGAAGTATCTGAAAAAATAATTTCTGCTTGACTTTTTCGGAAAATTTATTATAAAATACAGGCAGTCGAGTAGCAAAAAGCGTAAATCCAGATTTGGATTTGCGCTTTTTTGTTTTAAATTTAGAAAGCATCTTGTTACATTAACGTGTGCAGGCTTTGGCTTTCCTATCGGATAAAATATAGGAGAAATCGATATGAATGAGAAAAAGAAACATGTATATGCAGTTGCAACGGTGCTGTCCCTGTTTGCAATGGGACAGATTCCCGGTAGCATTGATGCTGCAATCAGTAAAATAGCGGAAGCGTTTCAGCTGTCTTCCACGACAGCGTTGTATGTCACAACCGTTGCATCTCTTGCGAGTGTCGTATTCAGTCTTGTCACAGGATATGTGGCAGGAAAAAAGATCGGATACCGGAAGCTGATTATCCTGTGTGCAGCCGTTGAGCTGATCGGTGCACTGCTTCCCTTCTTTGCAACAGGATTTCCGGCGGTTCTTGTCATGAGAGCATTCTTCGGAATCGGGTTCGGCGGAATTATGAGTATGGAAAATACGGTTGCTTCACTGATCATACCGGAGGAAAAACGGCCCGGAGTCCTTGGAATGGCAATGTTCTGTGGGTTTGGAGCAAACTGCCTGCTCCAGTTTGTGGGAGGTCTGCTGGCTGATAAAGCATGGAATTATGTATTCCTCACCCACCTGTTTTTACTGATTCCATTTGTGATCATTCTGATATGCTGTCCCAAAATGGAAAGCAGCGCCGATTTGACAAAGTCATCCGTTCATGAGGGGGCGGAAACGAAAAAAAATGGGAAACTGAATGCGGCTGCAGTTGGAATGAGTATTGTCATGATGGTTGTCGGCATTCTAATTGCCCCGCTTTTGATCGGCTGCTCGTTTCTCAGTGCCCGCATCATCGATTCTGCAACAGTGGCAGGCATTGTAGCGGTTTGCTTTTCCTTTGGCTGTATGGTGGGAGGAATCAGTTTTTCCAGGCTGTATGGAGTATTCAAACGCCATTGTATCTCCGTGTTTTTACTGGTTGCAGCGGTTGGGCTGATCGGATGTGCACTGACGAGAAATATCATGATGCTCTGCATCCTGATTTTTGTCAGCGGCTTCGGATTTTCATTAATCCAGTCTTCGATTATGATGGTCATTGGTCTCGTTTCAACAAAGAATCAGGTTTCGATGGCATCCGCGCTCATGATGTCCCTGTTTAACCTGGGAATGTTTTTCTCCGGCCTCTTTGAGAAATTTGTCGGTGTATTTACCGGAGATGTCCTGTATTCTCCGCTATATATTGGAGCGCTTGCCTATCTGGTAATGGCTGTACTGCTCTTTATCCGCAGTCCGTTCCCGAATAAGACACTTGCCGGGGCACTTATGGAAACCGAAGGTGAACAGAGCTAATTTCGGTGTATCTGTCAGTGTTTCTTATAGAAAAATATACAAAAGAAGTGGAAAAGAGATTGGGGATAATCACGAAATATTAACAAAAATCGGATTTTTCCGTACAAAACTGAAAAATTCTGTTAAAATAAGATAAGAAAGAAAAAACAGAATCCGCTTTGTCTTCCGCAGAAGAGCGGATTTGCGGAATATCAGAAAGCAGGTAAAAGATTTGTTTGAGATCGGAGAATATATTATTTATGGGGTTAACGGAGTCTGTAAAGTGGAGCATATCGGTACGGTGAAGCTGTCCGGAGTTGCAAAAGACAGATTGTATTACACCTTACGACCGGTCAGTGAGAGGGAGGGTGTCATTTATACCCCTGTGGATAATAAAAAAATAACCATGCGGCCGATTCTGACACAGAGGGAAGCTGAGGAGTTACTAAAAGACATTCAGGAGATAGACAGTATCTGGGTAAGCGATGATAAGGCCCGCGATACGATTTACAAACAGGCGATGCAAAAATGTGAGACCAGAGAGTGGGTCCGGATGATCAAGACGCTTTATCTGCGCAAGAAGACACGGCTTGCGGAGGGGAAGAAAATCACGGTAAGCGATGAAAAATATTATCGGCTTGCGCAGGAAAATCTCTATAGTGAGCTGTCAATTGCACTCGGGATTCCAAAGGATCAGATGGAAGAATATATCAGGAAGTGTATCACAAAGAATGAATCATAAGTTTACGCGGATGCGGATATGGAGAGAAAAATTTCCATATCCGTGTTTTATTTTTGAAAATGTTGTAAAAACAACAGAAAAAATAAAAAATCTGTATTACAATCTTCCTAGAAAGATAAGTTGATAAAATAGAAATCTGGAGGTCATACTATGATAAGAAGAATTATAGAAATTAACGAAGAAAAGTGTAACGGCTGCGGAGCATGCGCATCTGCCTGTCAGGAGGGTGCAATTGAAATGGTAAACGGGAAGGCAAAGCTGATGCGGGATGACTACTGCGACGGTCTCGGTAATTGCCTGCCGGTCTGTCCGGCCGATGCGATTCACTTCATAGAGCGGGAAGCAGCCGCATTTGATGAAGAAGCGGTAAAAGCAAAACAGACAGAACAGACGGAACAGAAGGTGCCGATGCACGGCTGTCCGGGAACACGTTCCAGACAGATTGTACGAAATGTTGTTCGCAACGTTTCCGAAGAAGTGCCGGGAAGACTCGAATCCGAGCTGATGCAGTGGCCGGTTCAGATTAAGCTTGTACCGGTAAAAGCCCCATATTTTGACGGTGCGAATCTTTTGGTCGCAGCAGACTGTACGGCGTATGCCTATGCGGATTTCCACCGGGAATTTATCCGTAACCGGATTACACTGATCGGTTGCCCAAAATTGGATATGGTGGATTATACAGAGAAACTGACCGAGATTATCGCCAATAATGACGTGCAGAGTGTAACCGTGGTAAGAATGGAAGTACCTTGCTGCGGCGGTATCGAAATGGCTGTAAAGGCGGCACTGCAGCAAAGCGGAAAATTTATTCCATGGCAGGTAGTCACCATCACAACAGACGGAAAAAAACGCTAAGCATGGAATCGGACAAATGAGAAAATGAAAAAAGGAGGAAAAAGTATGAAAGAAGCAGTGATTAACAGTAGAAAAGTAGTGATGATCGGGTGCGGATTCGTAGGGTCCGCTTCCGCTTTCGCATTGATGCAGAGCAGTCTGTTTTCTGAAATGGTATTGATTGATGCGGATAAGGATCGGGCAGAGGGAGAGGCGATGGACATCAGTCACGGCGTCCCGTTCGCCCGTCCGATGAAAATCTATGCCGGGGGGTATGATGACATTACGGATGCGGCAATCGTTATCATCACTGCCGGAGCAAATCAGAAACCGGATGAGACCAGGCTGGATCTGGTAAACAAAAATGCGGCGATTATGCGTTCCATCATTTCAGAGATTACAAAACGAGAATTCGGCGGTATTCTTCTGGTCGTATCGAATCCTGTGGATATTCTGACTTATACTGCATTAAAACAGTCCGGATATCCGGCGAACCGTGTGATCGGTTCCGGGACGGTTCTGGATACAGGGAGACTGAAATACGAAGTCGGAGAGCACCTTGGGGTTGACAGCCGCAGTGTACATGCATTTATTATCGGAGAACACGGGGACAGCGAGCTGGCCGTATGGAGCAGTGCAACGGTATCCGGTCTTCCGATTAATGATTTTTGTGAGTTGCGGGGACACTTCAATCACGAAGAATCAACCGAGCGTATTTTTGAAAATGTAAAGAACAGTGCCTATGAGATTATTGAGAAAAAAAAGGCAACATACTATGGCATTGCGATGGCAGTCCGCAGGATCTGTGAAGCGATTGTTCGGGATGAAAAGTCGATTCTTCCGGTATCTGTTTTTCTGGAGGGCGAATATGGGCTGAATGATGTGGTTCTTAGTATGCCTGCCGTACTCGGTGCGAATGGTCTGGAAAAAATCATACCGGTATCTTTGGATGAGAAGGAATTGGAAAAACTCAGACAGTCTTCTGAGACGTTGAAAGAAATTATCGGCAATTTGTAAGATTTTCCGTAAATAAATGAAACTAAATTGTATAAAATAAAGTCCATGCCTTGCAAATCAAAAAATTACTGTATACAATAAAAAAACAGAGACAATAAAATTATATTTGAAAAAAGGTAGGGGATCATACGTATGTTTGGTTTTGGACAGTTGATTAACATTTTAAAAAAGGATCCTAAGAAAATCGTATTTACCGATGGAAGGGATCCACGTATCCTGGAGGCTGCATCCAGACTTCTTGCAAGCAGCTTTCTGCATCCGATTCTGATCGGCGATCCGGATGAAATTGCAGCAGTTGCCGAAGAGAGCGGCTTTAATATCAGAGGTGCACAGATCATAGATCCGCGTAATTATGACAGACTGGATGAAATGGTGGATTTGTTCTGTGAACTGCGAAAGAGCAAGGGTGTTACACCGGAACAGGCAAGAGAAGCACTTGGAAAAGCAAATTATTTTGGGACGATGCTGGTGAAGATGGGCATTGCAGATTCGCTTCTCGGCGGAGCCACCTACTCCACCGCAGAGACCGTAAGACCTGCGTTGCAGCTCGTGAAAACAAGACCGGGTAACAGCATTGTTTCCTCCTGTTTTATTCTGGTACGTCCATCTGCAACCGGTGAGAATGAAGTGCTGGCCATGGGAGACTGTGCCATCAATATTCATCCGTCAGAAGATGAACTGGTAGAGATTGCATTGGAAGTTTCGGACTGTGCAAAGATTTTTGGAATCGATCCGAAAGTTGCGTTCCTTAGCTACTCTACACTGGGAACCGGAAAGGGCGAAGATGTGGATAAAATGCGCAATGCCGCTAAAAAGACAAAGCAGAAAGCACCGAATCTTCCGATTGAGGGAGAGATTCAGTTTGATGCTGCGGTGGCACCGAGAGTGGCACGTACGAAGTGCCCGGATTCGGAAGTGGCGGGACATGCCAATACGTTTATTTTCCCGGATATCAATGCCGGAAATATTGGCTATAAGATTGCACAGCGTCTCGGCAATTTTGAAGCATACGGACCGATTCTGCTGGGCCTGAATGCACCGATCAACGATCTGTCCCGCGGATGCAACGCGGCAGAAGTATATTCGATGGCAATCATTACGGCTGCTTTGGCATCTGTACAAACAGGAGCATAACAGGAGATACATTACATACCGTCAGCCGGATGTTGTCCGGACTGGCGGTATTTTTTGATTCTATAGGAAAGAACTTGTTGCATGAAAGTGTAACAGCTTCTGGTTTACATTTTTCCGGGAGTATACTATGATTGTATTATAAAATAGAGGAAAAAGATGTAGGAACAGATATGGAAAATCAGGAACGTGAACAGATCAAAATCTCAGTCAGAAATCTTGTGGAATTCATTCTGCGCTCCGGTGACATTGACAACCGTCAGGGAAGAACGGATACGATGGCCGCAATGCAGGCCGGCAGCAGACTTCACCGTAAGATTCAGAGAAGAATGGGGGCATCCTATCATGCGGAGGTTCCGCTGAAGCTTGCGATTGAGGAAGAGCGCTATCAGCTGGTCGTGGAAGGAAGGGCGGACGGAATCATCCTCGAAGATACGGTGACCATCGATGAGATCAAGGGGGTCTATCTGAATCTGGATTTTTTAAAGGAACCGATTCCGGTTCACCTTGCACAGGCCAAATGCTACGCATATATCTATGGAATCCAGCAGTCGCTGGAAACTGTTCGGGTGCAGATGACATACAGCAATCTGGATACCCAGGAAATGAAATATTTTCACGAGACTTATGCAATCGGCTATCTGACCGAATGGTTTGGAGGATTGCTCGAAGCATACCGGAAATGGGCGGATTTTCAATACGATTGGAAGAAAATCAGGCAGGCATCCATCGGAGACCTGCCTTTTCCTTTTGCCTATCGGAAGGGACAGAAACAGCTTGCAGCCAGTGTCTATCATACCATAGCGAGAAAAAAGACACTGTTTATACAGGCGCCAACCGGTGTGGGAAAAACCATTTCCACACTCTATCCGGCGGTGAAGGCCGTAGGAGAGAGTCTGGGAGACAAGATTTTTTATCTGACAGCCAAGACTGTCACAGGAACGGTTGCAAAGGAGACTTTTGATATTTTAAAGGCACAGGGCTACCGGGCAAAGACCATCCAGATCACAGCCAAGGAAAAGCTGTGCCTGTGTGAGACAATGGATTGTAATCCTGCGCATTGCCCTTATGCAAAGGGACACTATGACCGGGTCAACGATGCGGTCTTTGATCTGCTTTTACGGGAGGACACTTTTACCAGAGAAGCGCTGTGGGAGCAGGCGGAGAAGTATCAGGTGTGTCCGTTTGAACTGTGTCTGGATACGGCGACCTGGGTGGACAATATCATCTGTGACTACAACTATGTCTTTGATCCGAATGTCTATCTGAAACGGTTTTTCGCGGAAGGAATCAAGGGTGATTATATCTTTCTCGTCGATGAGGCACACAATCTGGTGGAGCGGGGACGGGAAATGTACAGTGCGTCTTTGTATAAGGAAGATTTTCTGAATGTGAAAAAAATAGTCAAACCATACAGCCATAAACTGGAAGCCGAACTGAATAAATGTAATAAAGTATTTTTGGAATATAAGCGGGAATGTGATACCTACCGTCTGTATGAGAACGTGGCGGATCTGGTTTTTGCATTGATGCGCCTTGCAGCAGAGCTGGACAAGTTCCTGCTGCAGAACCTGAATTATACAGGGAAAGAAGAAGTAAATGACTTTTATTTTGCACTGCGAAATTTCCTGAATATTTATGAACGGGTGGATGAGCACTATGTCATCTATGGGCAGCATGACGAAGACCGGCGTTTTGTCATCAAGCTTTACTGTGTGGATCCGTCCTACAATCTGCAGGAGTGTATTAATAAAGGGAATGCAACAGTATTCTTTTCTGCGACATTACTGCCGATTCAGTATTATAAACAGCTTCTGAGTACAAAAGAGGATAACTATGCGGTCTATGCCGAGACGACATTTTCACAGAAACAGCGGCTGCTCTTGATCGGAAAGGACGTAAGCAGTAAATATACAAGGAGAAATCAGCAGGAATTTGCCAGAATTGCCGAATATATCTATCGTACGGCGAAGTTAAAAAAGGGGAATTACATGGTATTTTTCCCTTCTTACCGTTTTTTGCAGGAAGTCTATGAGCAGTTTCTGCCTCTGAATCTGGGACAGATGGATGTGTGTGTGCAGGAAAGCGGGATGCGGGAAGAAAAACGGGAGGCGTTTCTGGAAGAGTTCGCGCAGGCACGGGAGCAGTCTCTGGTCGGTTTCTGTGTAATGGGCGGAATCTTCAGCGAAGGAATCGATCTGAAAAAGGAACAGCTGATCGGTGCTGTCATTGTCGGCACCGGATTGCCTCAGGTCAGTCATGAGCGGGAAATCCTGAAACAGTATTACGACAGCCGAAACGGAGAGGGATTTGCATACGCATACCGCTATCCCGGTATGAATAAGGTACTGCAGGCCGCGGGCCGTGTCATCCGGACCACGGAGGATATCGGTGTGATCGAGCTGCTCGATGAGCGTTTCCTGCAGAGGGAATACCGGGATCTCTTCCCAAGAGAATGGGAAGAGCGCGTCATCTGCCGCATTGATACCCTGGATCAGTATTTAGACGATTTCTGGCAGCAGCGCTAGGAATGCTTTGGTGACCGGGGAAGCCGGAAGATTTGGATTGATGGAGGCGGCCAGCTGACGCTTCGGTATTTTCTCTCTGGTCTTTAAAATAAACAGATCTCTCGATTCGTGTGCGAGACAGAAATCGGGGATGCATGCAATGCCTAGACCGATTTTGGCAAGGTCAATCAGCAGATCATTGCTGCTGAGTTCAATTTCCGGCACGAGTTCCAGCTGATGCTGAAGAAAGAGTGTATGCAGGAATTCACTGGTCGTGCTCTTTTGGTCGAGCATCAGAATCGGATACTGCGTGAGATCTGAGAAACAGATTTCCTGCTGCCTCAGGTTGAAGTAAGCGGGATTGGCAATAAATACGTCAGAGAAGCTGCATACCGTCTTTTGGATATAGGACTGGTTCAGCCGGATATTCGGAAAATTAGTGACGATCAGATCTACCTTGCCCTGTTCGAGCAGATCCACACAGTGCAGGGAGGTGTCATTTGTGACTTTAATAGGAATATTCGGATATTTCTTGTGAAACTGTTTGAGATAAGGGACTAAAAAATAACGGCAGATGGTGTCACTTGCACCGATGTGCAGCTGGCCAAGTCCGAGCGTACCGGTGTCTAACAACTGGCTTTCGCCCCGCTGAATCAGGTTCATGGCTGGCTCAATGTGTTTGAGCAGTACTTTCCCTGCCGGAGTGAGCTGGACTTTTTTTGTACTCCGGATAAAAAGTGGTTGCTCCAGCTTTTTTTCCAGTGTCTTGATGGACTGGCTGACAGCAGACTGCGAGATGTAGAGCTGTTTGCTGGCCTCGGAAAAGCTGAGAGAAGTCGCGACATAATAAAAGACTTTATACAGTTCATAGTTAATATCCATGGAAGCCTCCGTTCCAATAAAATACCTTGTCATTTGTTCCTGCCTTTATTATAAAAAACCGACATTGGACTGTCAATCCATAAATTAGATAAGCTTATAAATAAAATTAAATATATTAATTATGCTAATTCTATGACGATATGCTATACTGAGAACAGTTTTGATAGAGAAGCATGGATTAGAAGGAAAAAGTTCAGGAGGATTTCTATGAGTAATGTAAGAAGAGTATATGTGGAAAAGAAACGTGCATATGCAGTTGCTGCAAAAGAACTGCAATCTGAAATTAAAAGTTATCTCGGGATTACGACCGTGACAGATGTACGGGTTTTGATCCGTTACGATATTGAAAATATCTCGGAAGAGGTTTATAAAAAAGCACTTGTGACCGTATTTTCGGAGCCTCCTGTAGATGATGTGTACGAAGAAAGCTTTGACGGAAAGGACGGACAGGCATTTTCTGTGGAATTCCTTCCGGGTCAGTTTGATCAGCGGGCGGATTCTGCCGAGCAGTGCGTGAAGCTGCTGAAGGAAGATGAAGATCCGATTATCCGGACAGCGACTACCTATGTCATATATGGTGGTATCGACGAAGCACAGTTACAGGCTGTCAAAGAGCATTGTATCAATCCGGTGGATTCGAGAGAGACCGGTCTTGAGAAGCCTGAGACGCTGGTTCAGAACTTCGAGGAACCGAAAGATGTGCTTATTTTTGACGGCTTTCAGGATATGGCAGAAGGTGATCTGAAAGAGCTCTATGCTTCTTTGAACCTTGCGATGACTTTTCAGGATTTTCTTCATATTCAGAAATATTTCCATGACGATGAGAAACGCGATCCGTCCATGACGGAGGTTCGGGTATTGGATACTTACTGGTCCGATCACTGCCGTCATACGACTTTTTCTACCGAGTTAAAGGATATTACGTTTGCGGACGGTTATTACCGTGAGCCAATTGAGAAGACCTATGAGGATTATTTGAAGACACACAAAGAACTGTATGCCGGAAGGACAGATAAGTTTGTCTGCCTGATGGATATTGCACTTATGGCGATGAAACGTCTGAAGAAAGAGGGGAAGCTTTCCGATCAGGAGGAATCTGATGAAATTAATGCCTGCTCGATCGTGGTCCCGGTTGAAGTAGACGGCCAGACAGAAGAATGGCTTGTGAATTTTAAGAATGAGACGCATAACCATCCGACCGAGATTGAACCTTTCGGTGGTGCGGCAACGTGTCTGGGCGGAGCAATCCGTGACCCGCTATCCGGTCGTACCTATGTATATCAGGCAATGCGTGTGACCGGAGCGGCTGATCCTACGGTATCTGTGAAGGATACTATGGCAGGAAAGCTTCCGCAGAAAAAACTGGTACGCGGAGCCGCACATGGCTACAGCTCTTATGGAAATCAGATCGGTCTGGCAACCGGCTATGTAAAGGAAGTATACCATGCCGATTATGCGGCGAAGAGAATGGAGATCGGTGCCGTTATGGGCGCGGCTCCGAGACGTGCCGTACAGAGACTGACATCCGATCCGGGAGATATCATCATCCTGCTGGGCGGACGTACCGGACGTGATGGCTGCGGCGGAGCAACGGGTTCCTCCAAGGCGCATAACACACAGTCAATTGATACCTGCGGTGCGGAAGTACAGAAGGGAAATCCGCCGACAGAACGTAAGATCCAAAGACTGTTCCGCAGGGAAGAGGTAAGCAGGATTATCAAAAAATGTAATGATTTTGGTGCCGGCGGCGTGTCGGTGGCAATTGGTGAGCTGGCAGCCGGTCTGCGGGTAGATCTGGATAAGGTGCCGAAGAAATACGCAGGTCTGGACGGAACGGAGCTTGCTATTTCAGAGTCCCAGGAGCGTATGGCTGTGGTCGTGGCACCGGAGGCTGCACAGCAGTTCCTTGCCTATGCAAAAGAAGAAAATCTGGAGGCGGTCAAGGTTGCTGTTGTGACAGAGGAGCCGCGTCTGGTTCTGAACTGGAGAGGCAAGGAAATCGTTAATATCAGCAGAGCTTTTCTGGATACCAACGGCGCACATCAGGAGACCTCTGTCTTTGTGGAAATGCCGGAGGAAACAGAAAACTATTTCCGGAAGATTGATATGCCGAAAGTAGCGGCAGCGTTGGAAAACGGGGATGTAAAAGAAGCATGGCTGACCGGGCTTGCGGATCTGAACGTTTGCTCACAGAAGGGACTCGTTGAGATGTTCGACGGTTCGATCGGAGCCGGCAGTGTCTTTATGCCATACGGCGGAAAATATCAGCTGACAGAGACGCAGAGCATGGTTGCAAAGCTTCCGGTTCTGACGGGAAAATGCGATGCCGTAACCATGATGAGCTATGGCTTCAACCCATACCTGTCCTCCTGGAGTCCTTACCATGGGGCTGCTTATGCGGTACTGGAGTCTGTTTCAAGAATCGTAACGGCCGGGGGAGATTATCATAAGATCCGTTTTACATTCCAGGAATATTTCCGCAGAATGTCGGAAGAACCTTCCCGCTGGAGTCAGCCGCTTGCTGCATTGCTGGGTGCATACAGCGCACAGATCGGATTCGGGCTTCCTTCGATCGGAGGAAAAGATTCCATGTCCGGAAGCTTTAATGAGATTGACGTTCCGCCGACACTGGTATCTTTTGCAGTTGATGTGGCAAAAGAGCAGGATATTATCACACCGGAATTGAAGACTGCCGGAAACAGACTGATGCTTTTTACGATTGAGAAAGATTCCTATGATCTTCCGGATTATGTGCAGATCATGAAATTATACGATGCGGTTCACACACTGATTCAAAACGGTGTCATCGTATCTGCCTATGCACTCGATGCAAAGGGTCTGGCGGCAGCCGTCAGCAAGATGGCGTTTGGAAATAAATTGGGGGTAACGCTCTTGGATTCCGTATCCGGAGAGACTCTGTTTGCACCGGGATTTGGAAGTATTGTTGCCGAGATAGCTGCAGGCAGGGAAGCAGAAGCCCGGCAGGTGATGGAGGAAGCAGGCCTTGCCTCCAATGCCATGGTCGTGGGAGCGGTCAATGACAGTCAGCAGTTTGTCTATGGTGATACGATCATTTCCATGGAAGAGGCACTGGGCGCATGGACGAAAACATTGGAAAAGGTATTTCCGACCAGAGCGGCAGAGGGAACGGATGAAGTAAAAACAGGACTCTATGACACCAATAAACTGTATGTGTGCCGTAATAAGGTTGCGAAACCTACGGTCTTCATACCGGTATTTCCGGGAACCAACTGCGAGTATGACAGTGCAAGAGCCTTTGAAAGAGCCGGAGCCGATGTCATTGTAAAAGTATTTAAGAATTTTGATGCAGATGATATCCGCGATTCGGTGGAGGCCTTTGAAAAAGCGATCAGTCAGGCACAGATTCTGATGTTCCCGGGCGGATTTTCTGCCGGTGACGAACCGGAAGGTTCTGCAAAATTCTTTGCAACCGCATTCCGGAACCAGAAAATCAAGGAAGCAGTCGATAAGCTTTTGATGGAACGTGACGGTCTTGCACTTGGTATCTGCAACGGATTTCAGGCGTTGATCAAACTGGGTCTTGTGCCTTATGGAACCATTACACAGCAGACAGAAGATTCTCCGACGCTGACCTATAATACGATTGGACGTCATATTTCCAAGATGGTGTATACCAAAGTTGTGACGAATAAATCCCCTTGGCTTGCCCAGGCAAGGCTTGGCGGGGTATACTGCAATCCGGCATCTCACGGAGAGGGACGCTTCGTGGCTCCGAAAGAATGGCTGGACAAGCTGTTTGAAAATGGGCAGGTTGCAACACAGTATGTCAATGAAGCCGGCAATCCGACCATGGATGAGGAATGGAATGTCAACGGTTCCTACATGGCAATTGAGGGTATTACAAGTCCGGATGGCCGTGTACTTGGCAAGATGGCACATGCAGAACGCCGTGGAGCGTCTGTGGCGGTCAACATATACGGCGAACAGGATATGAAGCTGTTCGAATCCGGTGTGGCTTATTTCAAATAGAATTGGATGTTCTGAAACAGGATGTTGCGCTTTTGGCGTGATGTCCTGTTTTCGTTTATTCACAGGCGCGGAATCTGTCCCGTCAAAGTGCAAAGCCTTGTTTCAGGATAGAGGATAAGCGGTCGGCTGCCCGTTTGTGTATGCATGTATGCCGGATGGAATGGATATACTAGATGAAACTATAACAGGAAAGAAGGTGATGAAATGACCATAAAAACAGAGAAGCCCAATAGATTAATCAGGGAAAAATCCCCTTATCTGCTCCAGCATGCCCACAATCCGGTTGACTGGTACCCATGGGGTGAGGAAGCTTTTGCGAAAGCCAAGGCAGAGGATAAACCGATATTTCTTTCTATTGGGTATTCGTAGTGCAGGTTAAAAAATCCACATGTCACTGGTGCCATGTTATGGCCCATGAATCTTTTGAAGACAGAGAAGTCGCAGAGCTTCTCAATCAATCTTATGTATGCGTGAAAGTAGACCGGGAGGAACGCCCGGATATTGATGCTGTCTATATGTCGGTTTGTCAGGCACTGACCGGTTCTGGCGGATGGCCGTTGACCATCCTTATGACGCCGGAGCAGAAGCCGTTTTTTGCGGGCACCTATCTGCCAAAGCATACCGGGTGGGGAGCGAACGGACTGATGGAGTTACTTGGTTCTATCCGTCAGTTATGGAAAGAGAATCCAAAACAGTTGCTAGAAGCCGGTGAGGCGATTACGGAATTGATCCGTGGATCCGAGGAAGGCACTGAGGAGGAAGGTACCCCGGAAAAAGGTATTCTGCTGCTTGCTGCGCGGATGTTTGAACGGATGTCAGATCAAACATGGGGTGGTTTTGGACAGGCACCAAAATTTCCGACGCCGCACAATCTGCTGTTTCTTTTCCGTCATTTTGCTTTTGAGCAGAATCGCAATTCTTTGGAAATCGCAGAAAAAACGCTGATGCAGATGTACCGGGGTGGAATCTATGATCATATCGGCGGCGGTTTTTCCCGTTATTCCACAGATGAGCGGTGGCTTGTTCCGCATTTTGAAAAAATGCTCTATGACAACGCATTATTGCTGTATGCGTATGCGGAAGCTTACCGAAGTACCTCGCGCAGACTCTACCAGACTGTCGCGGATGGAATCTTCCGTTATCTCTGCCGGGAGCTTACGGATGAAGCAGGCGGTTTTTACTGCGGACAGGATGCGGATAGCGAAGGAATTGAAGGAAAATATTATATTTTTGCACCCAGTGAAATAGAATGTGTATTGGGAAAGAAAAATGCGGACTTCTTCTGTAAGTGGTTTGGCATAACGGAGGAAGGAAATTTTGAAGGAAAAAGCATTCCGAATCTGATTGCCAATGAATCTTTTGAGGAACAGAATAGTCAGATTGAGTTGCTGTGTGACCAGCTCTATGAATATCGTAAGAACAGGACGCAGCTTCACAGAGATGATAAGATTCTGACTTCCTGGAATGCACTCATGATAGCCGCACTGGCAAAGGCATACAAAATTTTTGGCAGGTCGGAATATCTAACCGCTGCCGTACAGGCTGAAAAATTTATCGTCCAAAATCTGACAGATGAAAACGGCAGGCTCTTTCTGCGTTACCGGGACGGGCAGCAGGCACATAAGGGGCAGTTGGATGATTATGCATTTTATGCCCTGGGTCTGCTGGAATTGTATGAGGCTAGTTATGACGTTGCCTATCTGAATCAATGCAGGGAGATTTCCAGTCAAATGCTGAAACTTTTTGGAGACGAAGTACATGGTGGATTTTATATGTCTGCATCTGACAGTGAGGCGCTGATTCATCGTCCAAAAGAATTCTATGACGGTGCAGTTCCGTCCGGCAATTCCGTTGCGGCATACGTTTTGAGCCAGCTTTCCAATTTGACGGGAGAAACGGTCTGGAAACAGGAGGCAGAAAAACAGATTTCCCATATAGCGAAAATCATACGGGAATATCCCGCAAACTACAGTTTTTCTTTACTTGCACTGCAGCGTATGCTCTATCCCTCCGTTGAAATTGTGTGTGTCACCGCCGGTACAGACATTCCCGAAGGAATGAGAGAGCTTTATCTGCACTACACGAGCAATCTGAGCGTGCTGCTAAAAACTCCGGGCAACGCACAGAAGCTTGCAGAAGCGGCTCCATTTACAAAAGATTATCCGATTCCGGCTGAGGGAAGCAGCTTTTATATCTGCCGGGGAGGTGCCTGCATGCGGCCAGTGAACAGTATGGAAATGCTCCAGGAGGTGTTGTGTACAGAATTTACGAAAATGATATAAAATAAATATTTTTTTCAAAAAAATAGTATAAATTTCCAAATTTGTACGATTGTGTGTTATAATGTGTTCAGCAATTATTATAATTTTCATAATAGGAGGGAGTTTTTATGTTCAATTTTACCAATGCGTCTACATTTGAGATAGTCGCTATATGGTGCGTCCTTCTGATTTCATTTTTGGGCCTTGGATATGCTATGCTGCTCAGAAATCAGATTATGAAGCATGATAAGGGTAGTGCAAAAATGCAGGAAGTTTGGGGGGCAATCAAACTTGGAGCAGATACTTACCTGAAGAGACAGTTGAGAACGATCATACCGCTGATCGTGATACTGACGGTTGTCCTGTTTCTATCCGTTTACGTAGTACCGCCTTCTGACGAAGCGATGGCGCGCTTTGCCGGAAAATCAGAGGGAACCGTAAAGGTTATTATCGGAATCGGACGAGCGATCGCCTTTGTTATGGGTGCCTGCTTCTCTCTGATGGTTGGACAGTTCGGCATGAGAATGGCTGTGGAAGGAAATGTACGTGTTGCTTCCGCCTCCACCAGGAGCTTTGGGGAAGCACTTAAGATTGCATATAGAACCGGAACCATCACGGGCATGCTGACCGACGGACTTGGACTTTTAGGCGGAACGCTGATCTTTATCATATTCGGTGTCGCTGCGCCGGATGCACTGCTTGGATTTGGATTCGGCGGAACACTGCTGGCTCTTTTCATGCGTGTGGGCGGCGGTATCTATACGAAGGCTGCCGACGTAGGTGCGGATCTTGTCGGTAAGGTAGAGGCCGGACTTCCGGAAGATGATGAAAGAAATGCAGCCGTGATCGCGGATCTGGTAGGTGATAATGTCGGTGACTGTGCCGGGATGGCGGCTGATATTTTTGAATCCTATGAAGTTACGATTGTGTCCGGATTAATCCTCGGACTCTCTCTGATGAATTTAAACGGCGGTGAACTGAAGTGGATTGTATTCCCGCTTCTGGTAAGAGGTATCGGTGTTCTTTCATCCATACTTGGTACATACCTTGTAAAGGGCTCTAAAGATCTGAAAAATAACAATGCATTAGCTTCGATTAATAAAGGCTTTCACATTTCGGCAATCATAAGTCTTATCGCGTTTGCAATTCTGGCACACTTCTATATGAACGAGTGGAGAACCTTCTTCTCCGTTGCTGTCGGTATCGCACTCGCGCTGATACTGGATGAGATTACGAAATACTTTACCGATACGAAATACAGACCGGTCAAAGATATTGCGGCTGCTTCCAAGACAGGCTCGGCAACGCTGATTTTAAGAGGTCTTTCTGAGGGATACGCAAGTGCCGTGTGGCAGACACTCGTAATCGCTGTTACGATTCTGGTATCTACATTTATTTATCATGATATGGGCGTGACCTATATTCTGTATGGTGTAGCAATGACCGGTATCGGAATGCTGACACTCACTGGAAATAATGTGGCAATGGATTCCTTTGGACCGATTTCGGACAATGCAAACGGAATTGGCGAGCTTGTGGGACTGGATGAAGACGCACGAAAGATTATGGATCATCTGGATGCAACAGGAAATACGACGAAAGCAATCACGAAGGGCGTTGCCATCGGATCGGCCGTAATTGCGGCAGTTTCTCTGTTTGGTTCTTTCCTCACGGATATCACAAAGATCCAGACACAGATGAATGTCAGCGATACCATTACCTCCACTGGAATTCGTGTTTCGGAGCCTACGGTATTCGTCGGTGTTTTAATCGGAGCATGTATTCCATGGCTGTTCTCTTCTCTGATTATTAATGCGGTAACCCGTGCGGCAGCAAAGATTGTAGAGGAAGTCCGCAGACAGTTTCGGATTCCTGGTCTTCTTGAGCGGAAAGTGAAGCCGGATTATCAGAAAGCAGTGGATATCTGTACCATTTCTGCACAGAAGGAACTGATTTCCCTGGCACTGATCGGTATACTCAGTCCGTTGATCGTCGGTATTCTGCTCGGGGTAGAAGCGCTCGGAGGATTTCTCGCGGGTGTCATCGTTTCCGGACAGCTGCTGGCAGTCTTTATGTCCAATTCGGGCGGTGCATGGGATAATGCGAAAAAGACCATAGAAGACGGTCTCTATGGAGGCAAGGGCTCGGAAGCACATAAGGCTGCCGTTGTCGGTGATACGGTCGGTGATCCGCTTAAGGATACCGCAGGCCCTGCACTCAATCCTATGATTAAAGTAATCAATCTGGTATCGCTGCTTGCAGCACCGGTATTGGTGCAGTATAAATCCACAAGTATCGGAATGCTGTCAATCTTGATTGTCTGCTCAGTTGTGGTCGTTCTCTCCATTATATCTTCCAAGACAGGCGGAATCCTGGTTCGGAAAGTGTAGAGGATCGATTGCTGTTAAATATGTAATGAAATCCCAAAAAAGAAAAATCCCCGGAGAAGTTGTCCGGGGATTTTTTGTTGGGAAAAATGTGCAGGATGCCCTTTTCCATCAATTGATTTCAACGGTTCCGGCATTGTGATTTGTTTGGTACGTGATGCATGCCTTGGTTGGTAGCAGAATGAAATGTATCGTTTTTCATGTTATTTGTGAGGTTCAGTTAGTAAATTCTTGTTGTAATTTTATAGGACATTTGTATAATAAATATAGCAGGAGGGAAAGATGAAACACGAAACGACAACATTGATGACAAAGAAGGCGCTGGCTTCTTCCCTGAAAAAAATCATGGAGCAGAAGCCGCTTGGAAAAATATCCGTACGGGAAATTATCGAGGATTGCGGTGTTAATCGCAAGACTTTTTATTATCACTTTCAGGATATTTACGATTTATTGAAATGGATTTTTGAAGAAGAGGCAATTGAGATTGTCAAACAATATGATTTGATCATTGACTATCATGATGCGATTCAATTTGTAATGGACTATGTGGAAAAAAATAAACTTATCTGTAACTGTGCGTTTGACGCACTCGGAAGAGATGAATTAAAACGCTTTTTCCAGAAAGATTTTTTTTCCGTAATCGGAACCATTGTAGAACAGCTGGCGGATGGAAAGCATATTCCCGAAGATTACAAAGCATTTCTTGTCAATTTTTACACCGAGGCGCTTGCCTCACTTCTGATTGACTGGATTCGAAACAGAGAAGAGTATGATAAACAGAAAATGATACAATATATGTCACTGACGCTGTATGGAACGATGCAGCGCGCACTGGAACAAGCAGAAGAGGAGCTGGGCGGAAAAACAGGCTGTCAGTGATGCGTTGAATTTAACACAGCCTCGACTGTTCTTTCTTGGCTCAGATCGACTTGTAAGTGAAAGAGACAAATGATACAATTGTAGGAAACAAGGCAACCCTTGTATCATTTGAAAAGTTACATTATAAATACCATCAATCATGAAAACGAGGAGAGAGATATGACAAAGTTGAAAAAAATGACAAAACACTGGAAAGAAATAGGTGTTATGTTCGCATTTACATGCATGTTGTTTTTTGCCCAATCCATTACCGCAAGCGCTTACAGTACAGCGAACGGCAATCCAAATGATTCTTCCGCTACCGCCATCCTAAGTGGCTATTGCGGTGACCATGCAGAATATGTTCTATATTCCAACGGCGATTTATTTATTACCGGCTATGGTGATATGTTTGACTTCACCAAAAGAAATGATACCGAGGATGTGCCGTACGGTTATACCCCTTGGGGCAAATATTTAAGATCTTTATATTATGACGATGACTCCAATGCTTATCCCAATGCCATTCACGTTTATATCGATGCCGATATTACATCGGTGGGAAATTACGCCTTCTATGCGGTTGAGAAGTTAGGCAGTGTTACTTTTGAACGCGGAACAAAATGTGATTTGATTGGGAAATACGCATTTCGGGGAAATCCGAATATGATATCATTTTATATTCCTTCAAAAGTAACGAAAATTAATGCATTCGCATTTTATGGTACCGGATTGACCAGTATTACCATACCGAATGCCACAACCTATATCGGAGATTCCGCATTCGCTCATACAAAACTAATATCAATTACAATTCCGAAAAGTGTAAAATATTTAGGTAGTTCTGTATTTGATTCCTGTAATTCTTTGATTTCAGCAAATTTATCGAAATCCCAAATCGCAATATTAGCAACAGGTACGTTTGAAGATTGCACCGCATTAAAATCCATTTCCTTACCGGTTAAATTAAAGACGATCAGTTCCGATACTTTTCGTAATTGCCGCAGCTTAACATCAATAATCATTCCTTCTAATGTAACGAAAATACAAAAGGCTGCTTTTTATAATACAAAGAACTTAAAGACAATGACCATTCAATCGAAAAAAGTTACAAGTGTAGAAACGAACGCGATTAAAAACAGCAATAGTAAGCTGGTGATCAAAGTACCAGATTCAAAGTACAGTGTATATAAGAAGCTATTTACATCAAAGACAGGATATAAATCCACAATGAAAATCAAAAAGAGTTAAGGTATAGGAAAGGCGGCATCCCAAATGGGATGCCGTTTCAGATGGTAATGCTCCTAAAATCTCTCTTTAAAAATATTTTTTACAACATATTTTAACATTTTATAACATTGATGAATATAATATATTGTAACATTTTATAACATTGATGAATATAATATATTGTAACATAAAATAAAAAGGAGCTTATAATTTGGATCGTAACAATAATAATCGTCAAAATAAATCAAATGAATGTTATCGGAATTCCCAAAAACACGTTCATGAAGTTCTGGGCAGTGTAGAAATAGCAGAACGTGAGGAAGACCCGCATAACCACAGGTTTGCAACCGTATCCGGTGAAGCGATCCCTTGTGGCGGCGATCATTTTCATGAGGTTAAGTTTAGAACTGATTTTTACGAGAACCATTTTCACGAATTCTGCGGAAAAACTTCAGGTGCTATTCCTGTAGGCGATCGGCATGTTCATTTCTTAGAATCTGTCACAACAGAAAATGATGGGCACAGACATGAATTCAGGGTTGGAACATTGATAGACAATCCCATCGGTGAGGAAGACTGTTAGTTTAGTGTTGTCGGCTGTTGCATCCCTTGTTAGGGATACTGCGGCCTCTGAAGACCTGAAGAAATATTGGACAGACGCACTATATTTTTAATCGTTATATAAAACAAGGGCATTCGGAGCTGTGATCCGGATGCCCTTGTTCTTTCCTGCCTGTAAATTCTGTTTTAAAAACTGTATTTCTCACAATTCATAATAATTAAGATCAAATCCACATGCAATGGAGTTTAAGAAGCATGTCATTGGAAACTGGCAGGTCTTCGCGGGAAAGAGTATAAAACTTAAACATTTATTTCTCCCTGAAGATACAACGCGGCTTTTCCTGAAATTTTAACACGATCACCGCAGTTCTCGCAGTAAAGCACGCCGCCACGTTTTGAAAGCTGTTTTGCCGTTAGGCTGTTTTTTTTCAGCCGTTCCGCCCAAAAAGGGATAAGCGTAGAATGCGAGGAGCCGGTCACTGGGTCTTCCGGGATTCCTGCGGCAGGAGCAAAGAACCTTGATACAAAATCGGCTGTTTCACCTCTCGCGGTCACAATTACGGCGAAACAATCCGGTATTTGCTTAAGTAAATTAAAATCAGGGGATAAGTCCTTTATATCCTGTTCACTGTTAACCAGTAAAAGCATGTCTCTGGATAAATGAGCCTCAAGCACAGGCGTGTTTATTGCCTGGCACATCAGTTCTGTGACGTCTATTTTTTGGGGCAGTCGAGCTGGAAAATCCATTTCGTATAGATCTTCACGTTTCGTGACGGTCAATGTTCCGCTTTGCGTTTCAAATCGCATTGTACGAGTTTGCGGGTCAACAAAATTTGCAATGATAAAGGCGCTTGCCAGAGTGGCGTGACCGCATAAATCTATTTCGACCTCAGGCGTAAACCAGCGAAGGTCATAGAAATTTTCGCGTTTTACGACAAAAGCAGTCTCAGCCAGGTTGTTTTCTGCTGCAATATGCTGCATCGTTTCCTTCTCTAGCCATTCATCTAAAAGACAGACGCCTGCCGGGTTGCCGCCGAATAATTTATCCGTAAATGCATCAACAATGTAATAGCGCATGAATGTTATCCTCCTTACATGTCACTTGAATTTATCATCTATTCATCAATTATCCCGATTATGACATGATATTCCTATCTTACTCACTTCATTTTTGTTTGCAGTCTCTGCGATACGATCATCAGTCTTTCGTGTTATGATATATTACAGATGATTTCAAATCCAATAGGTTCAATTTACATACTGGTTCATATTGCAGTCTTATTTTCAAAATCAAAGTGATAAAACATTGCCCCATGATCAATTCTAAGTGTTCCTTTTGTCATATAGACAGCTAGAATGCAACAGTTCTTATCATTTTCATTGTTAGCAAAATCATACCATTCTTTAAAGACATCACGTAATTTATTTCTTAATTGTGCATTGTCCGGGTCCAACACCCATCCCAAATTTTTCCCCATTCCACTACTGAAAAAATCTTCGAAATGGACTGAAATAGATACTTCTGGATTAACAGTTATTTGATTTATCTTATTAGATTGTGCGTATGTAACTATGTAGAATACCCCATCTTCATAATAGGCATCCACATCACGAACGCAGGGCCGCGAATTACCATCAGCACCGTGTTCCAGCGAAATAGTTGCAAGTGAAATTACATTGTCTTTACCATTTCCAAATCTTTCGTTAAGGATTAGCATTCCCTCTTCATATTTGTTCATTTTCAGATCCCCTCCCGTTATTTTTTTATCCAAAGAGCAGGACGAACTCCACCTCTATTGTCTTTGGCTAAATGATGAATTACATTTGTATTTCGCTTTGAAACTCCATTTCCTTGTATTCCAATGTTACCATCTCCGTGTATATAAGCTGCTGCACGATGATTCTTTCCAGGTGTACGTATCCACCACCACCAGGGTGAATTTAAGAATTTTGCTCTTCGCTTGGCATTGTTCTCATCTTTTCTTTGAAACCAGTATCTCTGATTTTTACCAGGAAAATCCAATAATCTGCTGCTATCACCAAAAAATGTTCTGACAACGTCATCAATCGATAATATAAAAATAGAATCCATGGTATCTTCTCCACCATCGGCTTTGTACCACAAATTACCGGGATTGGAATTTAATGTTTCGACTATTTTTGCTCTATCTTCCTCACGAAACCTATTATAAAATTCACCATTCAGAAATTTTCTTAATTCACAGTCTTTCCAGGTTATATCCGTAGACTTATTATGATAATCACGTAACTCAATTATTTCGTCCGTTAAAATCAAAGCTTTTTCATCTTGTACTTCTAGAACACTCCATTCATATTCGCCAAATACTAATTTATCTCCAACCTCCATAGCTCCCTCTTTCTTAATTTAATTGCAACATGTATTTTCATATATGCTGTGTTACCTTTTTGGAAAAGACCTTTCGTAAGCAAAATGAACATACGTATATCTATTGACATTACTATATTGAAAAACAGATTTAAAGGCAATTGAAATGATCAAGAAAGACGGATAAGCTTCACTCGCCAGAAATTACTTTTTTCTTCCTCTTAAAGTCACTTTGTATAAATTGGAAAAGCGCTCAAAGTGCCTAAAATCAAGGATTCTTAGATGATTTTGCGATGTAGTAGTATCACAGTCTCAACATGAACCGTTCCCGGGAACATGTCCACACAGCAGGCTCTCTCGACGCGGTAGCCTCTTGCCTGCAGAGTTTCCAAATCTCTTGCGAGACTCGTAGGCTTACAGGAAATATAGACAATACGGTCCACACCGTAGTTCAGAATCTTTTCCAGTGCTTTCGGGTGAATCCCATCGCGCGGCGGGTCCAGCACAATAAAATCAGGTTTTTCAGTAATCGTATCCAGAACTTTCAGGACATCACCGGCAATAAATTCGCAGTTGGAAATGCCGTTCTGGCTGGCGTTTTCGCAGGCCGCTGCCACCGCTTCTTCGACGATTTCCACGCCAACTACCTTACCGGCAACAGGAGAGAGCAGCTGGGCAATCGTTCCCGTCCCGGTATACAGGTCGAATACCACCTGATCGGCAGCATCGGTCAGAGAATCTCCGATATAACTGCGAGCGACATCGTACAGCACCTCCGCACCAAGTGAATTGGTCTGGAAAAAGGAGAAAGGTGATATCCGGAATTTCAGACCGAGCAGCTCTTCGTAGAAATAATCCTGTCCAAAAAGGATATCCGTTCCTTCGTTTGCAATGGTATCGGCGACACCGTTATTGCGTGTGTGGAGGATACCGCTGATCCGGCCATCATATGATAGGGAAAGAAGCCCCTCTGTCATACCGCCTAACAAGCTGGCCTCCGTCTCAGTTCCTGACGGGAGTTCATCGGCGGAAGCCGTTACGAGATCGATTAAGATTTGCCCGGTCTTTACGGCCTTCCGCACAAGCAGATGCCGGAGGTAACCGGTATGGCGCAGTCTGTGATAGAAAGGTATCTGCCGATCAGCAAAATATTTCTGCACAAAGTTCAGTATCCGGCGGTAATCCTCATCGATGATCTGACATTCTCCAACCGGAACGATGTCATAGAAACTGCCGCGTTTGTGCATGCCAAGCGCGAGCGGACCATCTTTACAGGTATCTCCGAAGGTAAATTCCATCTTGTTCCGATAAGCGAATTGTCGAGGGCTGGCCTTGATTCCCTCAAAGTAAGAAGGGTTGTCCGTATCGATTACGGCATCCAGCAGTTTTTTTACCTGGGAAGATTTCAAATGCAACTGCTCTTCATAAGGAAGATTCTGATAAATACAGCCTCCGCAGGAAGGAAAGTGGATGCAGGAAGATTCCGTAAGCTCCAGCGGAGATTTTTCCAGAACTTCCAACAGGCGTCCTTCTGCCTTTCCTTTCCGCATTTTATGAATTGCGAAGGAGACCTTCTGTCCCGGTACTCCATTTTTTACAATGACATACTGACCGCCTTCCACTGGGACGATTCCCTTATTGGGAAAATCCACCCGTTCAATGATACCTTCTAAAACCTGTCCTTTTTTCATGTATATTCCATCCATTTCATTTCTGATTTCTAAAGAATATTCTAACCTATAATATGTATTTAAGCAATTATGTACTTTTGGAATATCAAAAAATGTAGTATAATATAAAATATTTATAGTAAGTAACAATAAAACAGGAGACAAAGACCATGGAAAAAAAGCAGATGCCAAATATAGCGAATGAAAAAGTAGAGGAAGCGATCCGGGAATATGCAAAAGAGCGGACAAAAGACAATCTTTCCAGAGTGGTAAATCTGTTAAGACCAACGAGCCTTTATGTCCCGGCAATGATCAACGAAGAGAAGAGACCGGTGCCGTATTTCCTGAAAAACAGTGAGGGAGATCCGTATCTGGCTGTGTTTACGAGTCCGGAACAGGCTTCGGAAGATGTGAAGAAGAAGGCGGTCATGCTTATGCCGTTTACGGTATGCAACGGGATTGTGGCCAATGATCAGTTTGCGCTGATGGGAATGGTCATTAATCCGTATACGGACAACCTGATCTTAAAAACAGAGCTTGTCCGGCAGCTGCATGAGGCAGACCTCAAACTGGCGCAGCGGATGAAAACCCAGAAAGAGAACATGTCACCCGACCAGTACGTACAGTATATGCGGAATCAGATCGAGTTTGGCGTGATGCCGAAACGTCTGTTTGACGAAGGGGCTGCCTTTGTGGACGAGCTTTGTGAAAAAAAGGAAGAGGCGTTGAACGGTATTTTTGAAAAGGGATTTCGTGAGAACAATCCATTTGGCAGAAGCGACTTTGCGGTAATGGCACTGACAATCAGCAGCAGTTTGATGCTGGTGCGAATCGATATGCCGGCAGGCAAGAAACCGGCGCCGTACTGTGTCCGGGTATACATTACATGGAATCCGGAGAGCAGGGAGGGCGGATACTATACCATAGAGAGCATTCCCGATAAGAAGGAACACCGGCTTGGCAGCATTGAAAGAGACGGGAAACACACCGATCTTGGGGAGGCACCGGTCGAAGGACTGGAGCTGCAAAAGATCATGGAACTTGCCGGAGAGAAGCTATAATCTGTATTTTAGGCGGGAGACAGCCATTTTGCTTTGGCAGACTGTCATTTTGATATGAAAAGTTTCATATATTTTTAGAAAAATGATATGGAATGCCATGCAATATAAGAAGAAAATTCGGATAGGAATCGCGGCAGAGACCATTGCAATTGCAATCGTAGCAGCGATTGCCATACTGCTGTCACAAAAAGAGTCAGATAGCGTCACGGTAAGCAGCAGTGGATACATAAAGTGGGTGGATTTTAATGTGTCGTATGAAGCATTGTGTAAGGCATATGACGCGGATGTCGGCACCTACGGAAAAAAATGCCATATTGACTGGATTGAACTGCTTTCCTATACGGCTGCAAAAACAGGCGGAGAATTCGGGAAGTCCGCATTAAATGACATGGATGAGACAATTGAGCAATTGACAGACGGGACTTCTACGATTGAGAAACTGGCAAAGGACATGAAGTATTATGATTATTATCTGAATGCCTATTCTGCTGTTCTCGGAGGCTATGTGGGAGAATACGAGTTACAGACGGAAAAAGACGGAAAATCATCCTGGGAAAAGGTCTATGGTCTGAAAGCCTTTTCTCCGATTGCGAAGGGCTTTGACTACAGTGATTATGATGATTTTGGCGTGTCGAGAAGCTATGGGTTTCAAAGAGCGCATCTTGGACATGACATGATGGGCCAAATCGGAACGCCCGTAATCGCGACTGAGTCCGGCTATGTGGAAGCAATCGGATGGAATAAGTATGGCGGCTGGCGAATTGGAATCCGAAGCTTTGACCACAAACGCTACTATTATTATGCGCATTTAAGACAGAATTATCCTTATGCGGAAGATCTGAAAGAGGGAAGCATCGTGACTGCCGGAGATGTGATCGGATATATGGGACATACGGGATATAGTGAGACGGAAAATACCAATAATATCGATGAGGTACATCTGCATTTCGGGGTTCAGCTGATCTTTGATGAATCGCAGAAGGAAGGGAATTCTGAGATATGGGTTGACTGCTATAATCTGACCCGCTTTTTAAGGAAGCACCGTTCTGAAGTGGAAAAAGTGGAGGGAACGAAGCAATGGCAGCGTGTTGTTCAGATCAAAGATCCGGACGTAGAAGTCTATGAGTCTGAAGCTTCGGAAAGTACAGAAAATGTGGAAAGTACAGAAAGTACAAAAAATACAGAGAATGAGGAAAGTTTAGGAAGTACAGAAAGCGTCAGGTAGCGGTCAGGCGCTTTTGGGGGAGTATCGGAATAGTCTCTTGAATAAGTCCATTTAAGTTATATTGCCATACAAAAAGAGTCGATTGAAAAATCGGCTCTTTATTAATAAAATAACTATTTTATAATCTCCTGCTAAAATGAACAAAGCATTCTTAATTATCGATATTACCTGTAATGAGATGCGTCATACTTCGATAATTACCTGCAATTCCAACATTTCCATGAGCCGTCATTCTGGCTTGAGTCAATATAAGTACGCTATATTCTGCATAGATAGCGTAATAATATTTTGAAGCAAAGGTATTAGGCGTATTGCTGCTCACAAACTGGAGGTATGTAAATTTTTATAATAAAATAACCTCTTATGGGGCTGAATTCAATATTGCAAAGGGTGGAATAACAAATGTATCTCGCAAGGTATGCTAAAAGCTCACTTAAATCCAGATCTTGAATCCGCAACACGAAAATTGGATTTTCTAGAACAATCTGCAAATTGGATTTCAGACACACTACCGCCATCGTCCTATAAAAGACTTTTGGATTTAGGCTGTGGCCCCGGGATCTATGCAGAGTTCTTTGATGCAAAAGGTTATCAAGTTACTGGCTTGGATATTTCATAAACTCAATACAGTATGCAAAGAAAATTGCCAGAGAAAAAGAGCTGAACATTGCATACCAAAACAGCGATTATATTCAATTCCCGATTAAGGAAATTTATGATTTGATCACAATGATTAATTGTGATTTTGGCGTTTTAGCGCATACAGAACGCAAAGCCTTGCTGAGTAAGATTTACAATGCACGATCTCCAGCCGGATTTTTTCTATTTGATGTTTTCGCTCCTTTCGAATATGAAAATCAACCGGAATGTAAGATTTAGAGTTACGAAGAAGGCGGTTTTTGGCATGCGGCTCCCTAGCTCCTGTTACAGCAGCTTTACCGTTATAACTATGAAAACACATTTCTTAGCCAGTATATTGTTGTAACAGACAGAAAAACAAATTGCTATAACAACTGGGAGCATACTTTCGAGATGGAAGAATTAAGAACAGAATTGCAGGAGGCAGGTTTCCGTGATTTGCAGTTTTATGGAAATGTAGCCGGTACTGAATATAAACACGGCAATAAAACTATATGTGTCGTGGCAAAAAAATAGCTGAAACTGAGTTCTTTACATGAATGACTTCGGTCCGACTTAGCCTAAAATCACAAAACAGTATACTGCGATATGCCGCCAAACAAGCGGAAAAGAAAAAACCACAAGTTAAGCGAGGTATAGTCATGCCAAAAGCATAAAACGGCGGTTTCGAAAACGTCGTTCTTTATTTAATGCAAGTAAGCACGGCGGTACAAAATAAGGTATCACCCACGGTCATAGAACTGCTGGAACGATCTGACCTACAAATCCGAAACCAAAGGCGGCAAGACAGGCGCAATCTTGATTACGTGGATTTTATAGACGGTTTGGCCGGTACAGATGTGATAAACCAGCAAGAGGAACCTGAAAAAGACTGGATTGTTGTTGAAAATGCCGATGAACAGATTATTGCCTGCGAAGTTTTTGAAATGGTTAAGGAACTGCTAAAGCGTGATGCCCGCACTTCTCCAAAACAGAAACAGCTTGATCTGTTCGTTTACATTGCGCGTGTGGATGATCTCTTGCGTGCATTCAAGGCGCTGTATGATGCATGCCGGCCGCGGTGAAGCGTATGCCGTCTACGGAAGAAATCGTGGTTTTGGAGAGCAGTGTTCCTCATTTATGATACAAAAGCCATTTCGTTTGACAAGAAGGAGCTGTATTTTAAAGCGCAGAATATCTAAAGAGGCGATATCAGGAAGTGCTTTCTCTGGGCGATTATGAACATCCTGTTTATACCGTGTGTGATCCAGCGCATTTCCAATATAAGAATTCTGATCACTCTGTTATAAATAAAAGCAGCTAAATCAATCCCTTTATTGTCACTTTATTGCGTAATAGGATAATCCAAACAAAAATAGAAATTATGCTGGCGGAAATCATAATAATTCCCAAGCCATGTATCATATCACTCCATGCAAAAGAACCTAATGCCATACCGATGCTTCCCAAAATAGTGTGAATTGCATTGATCAGCGAAGAAGCGGCGCCTATGTCTTCGCTTTGCTGGTCCGGCAGAATGTTGGTACTAAAAGGACGAATGGCTCCCTCAACTATAGTAAAAGGAAGGTATGAGATCAGGAATATTAACGGAGAATGATTTCCAACTATAAGTACACATAGGCCACTAACTAACGCCACACCAAAACAGCACCATGAAAAAGTGCGGGCAGAAAGCTTTCTAATGGAGCGGATATATAGGACCGGGCCAAGAATAGCCAAAGCGGAGTTGACGGCAAAATAGTAACTGTAGGTTTGTGCATTCAGAGCAAATTGATTTTGATATAGGTAAGAAGATATGGTTACATAAGCCATATAGGGTGCTGAAAGCAATGCAGCGACGAAAAGAAAGCTGCTGAATCCTACATTTTTTCCTACTGCCAACAAGCGCATCAATGAACCTGCCAGACTTCCGTTATAACGCTCTGATTTAGGCAATGTTTCTTCAAACATAAGTGACGCTATTAATGTTAGTATTCCTATCAGAGCAAGTAGAAAAAAGGTTTCACGCCATTCGGCCACACGTAAAATGGCAGCACCTATAATAGGGGCAATCATTGGCGCGATTACGCCCATCGCCTGAACTACAGCCAGAACGTTGCTTTTTAATTTTCCGACGAAACAGTCTTTTACCAAAGCAGTTGAAATAGCCATAATACCACCGGCACCTAACGACTGAACTGTTCGGAACAGAATTAGTTGATATATTGATCCTGACAGGGCACAGACCAAACTCCCAATGATATACAAAATCAAACAAAGAATAAGGATTGGCTTTCGGCCGTATTTATCACTAAGTGGCCCAAAGATAATAATGCCAACTGCAAAAAAGAGATAAAAAGCAATTAATGTCAAATTTACCATTGAGGATGTAGTATTAAAATAGGTGGTCATAGTTGGCATTGAAGGCAAATATAAATCAATTGACAGCGGGATGAACATTCCCATCAAAGATATGAGCAGAATAAGCCCCTTTGCTCCTAAGCGTTTTTGTGGTGTCAGCAAAATTGAAGATTGTTGATAATTACTATTTTTTTTCATTATAAGTACCTCCTGCCAGTTCTTGTTTAAATAGTTCTTTGTAGATTTAATCCCTTCTTCTCCAAGCCATAAAATAAAAAAAAGACAAGTGATCAACAATGTCTGTTGATAACTTGTCCAGCACACGCAAGTACCCTCCGTTACTTAAACATGATAACTTAAAAAATCTACTAAGTCAATGATCTGATTGGGCGCCGCAAAATCGAGTATAGTTTACCTCTATGGATGAAAGCAACAGACGTGAAATGCGACATAAAAATAAAGCTGACAAAACAGTTATCAGCACATTTATAAAATCAGTACTTTGGGAAGAGAGCCGATAAAAATTGCTGTTTTTGTCCATATGAATGCTGATTACTATTTATGTGAAAACCGCATTTTACTGTCAGCACGTTTGGGGAGTGCGATTGGAATGTGCTGATTAGCAGGGGATGTGGAGGCGGGCGTATGTGCTTTAGAATCGAATGAAATAAATTAGAACATAACAAAGGAAAATGAATATTGATTTTACAGGCTATAATTGCCTTTCAATCGACTTTGAACGGCGTCTATACTTCCATATGAAAATCCATCGCTTCGTACGATAGCGTACACTTTATTGGAAAATTCTATAATATGAAGATTATCAGTTTGAATGATCTTTTTAATATCTGTATAAAAAAGAGTCTGAACTGTTTCTTCACCTACCATTGTCGCCAAAGGCTGTTACACTGAGTTTGTCAATCGAACCTGCGTAAAGGACGAGGGCGGTGATGGCTGCTCCTGTGTTTTCATTGATAAGGGTAAATTCAAGATAGATCCGTTCTACAATGCTGCCGAATATATCCCGCTTATTCTTATAGTGTTTGTATAAAGCCCCTTTTGTCATGGCAAGCCCCCGGCAATATCGCTGACCGAAGCAGCCTTATATCCATCCCTCGCAAACAAACGAAGTGCAGCATGCAAATTGTTTTCTTTTGTGTCGGTCATCTGGAAAGCCTCCCCATACAGCAGACTGCAGTTCATCATGATTATAGTAAACGATCGTTTATTTTTCAATTGGTCTGACCGATTCCACCGCTGTAAAGGCAAGCGGCTCAGGGTCATATCTTGTACGTATAAAATATATGCATGATAACTTGGAAAACATTGATTTAATCAAAAAACCCCCACAAATTTATGATATAATAAAACATTATTTAAAAGGGCGGAAACTATAAAACGACAGGTATTTAATGATATTCAGTATTCAAATGTAAAACGACAGACCAGGCATGAAAAATTTCTGGAAGGATAATGGAGGAAATCATTCTATGCTCCATATTATCGTATGCCGAACTGGTTCCATCTTTCTGATACTTAAAAAATTACGGATATTAAAAGAATGAACACAAAGTGGCAAAATAAGCTGGTTCAGATGGACAAAAGAAAATTAATCGGACGAATCGGACGGTACGATAAATAGAAGAAGGGCTGCATAATCCGATTGTACAGAAACAGTTAGAAAGGTTGTGTTTCAAAAATCAGTTTCCAGCTTTTCGTTTTGATACTGGAATGAGTCCTGTAAGTAAAGGTGGTTTGCTCTACGGGTGGATATTTGATGCAGATTTAGAACGCAACGTGTTTCAAATTATGTGATGAAATTGATTAGTAAATACAAACAGGGGGAAAAAGAATGAACAATATGAAGAAGTATGATGAATGCTACTTCTTGAATTATGACAGGAGTAATGATCTTGAATTGTACGAGGTCGGAAAACATGCTTGCCCTGCCCTGTATTCTTACGGGCCGATTATACGGAGCAGAAGTATTTTTCATTATGTTTTATCAGGAAAAGGGGTATTGAAAATAAACAAGGAGAAATATGAAATCTGTGCGCACCAGGGATTTTTCATTCCGTCAGGAATTCAGGCGTACTATAAGGCGGATGCAGATGAACCATGGGATTATATCTGGATTCATATTGATGGACCAATGGTTCATGACTATTTCCAACAGGCAGGGATTACATCAGAACAGCCCCTGTTTATTCCGACATCATGTGAGAATGGAGTTTCCGAAATTATGTTCGAGCTTCTGGCAAAGCATGACAAGGAGTTATACTGTATTGGGAAAATATATGAATTGTTTGATGTTATCATTAATATCTCTGAAACAAAATGTTCAAGGGATTCGGATACACAGCTGGAATATGTGAGAAAGATTATAAATTATATTCAGATAAAATACAGTGAGCATATACAGGTAAGCAATATAGCATCTGCATGTGGATTGGAGCGCAGTTATATCACAAAACTATTTAAAAAAGCAACTGGCTACACAATACAGGAGTATTTGATCTATTTTCGAATCAAAAAGGCCTGTCAGATGTTAGAAAAGGAGGATATTTCAATTCAGCACATTGCATTTGCGATTGGCTATAGTGATTCATTTACCTTTTCAAAAGCATTTAAACGAATAAAAGGAATGTCTCCAAGTGAATATCGTGAGAGGCATAAAGTAACAAAAATATCTTAAGCAATAAAATCACACAAAAAGACATGCATATAATGTGAAAATCCATTCATTACAAGAATGGATTTTTTTATAATTTAAGAAATGATTTGTATGGGATAGGGGTGGTGTATGGAGCAGGTGTAATAGGTAACATAGGGGTTAAGTAATATATGCAGGGATGGAGATAACTTATTGTTAAAGGAGAGAGGACTGATGAGAATGAAAGGAAGAATGAAAAGAAGCTTGGCCGGTGCACTTGCATTGTGTGTAACAATGACAGGTATGCCAGTTCAGGCTGCACAGCTGACTGAGGATGCGCAGACATCAATACCTGTCGCATCTTATACGTGGGATTTTGAAAGCGTATCAGGAACAAATGCAGGAAATGGAGCAATTCTGAGTGGAACGGCAGAAGTAACTGATGATGAAGGAAGAAGCAGTAAAGTCCTGACATTAGCAGGGGGAAATGCTGGGAGCGGCTATTTGCAGCTTCCGGAAGCATTGTTTTCAAATGTTGGCAGTGACGGATTTACGATTTCCATGTGGGTAAATCCGGATTCGCAGGCAGATCAGAGCTATGCAAAGATATTTGATGCATCGAATGCTGAACTTGGCACAAGCAATGCGGGAAGCAATTGGTGGACCGATCCGGATTTTGCTTTAGCTGTAGGTGGCGGCGATTATGATATGTCTTTGTTTATTGGAGCAGCAGGGGAGAGTACTTCAATATCCACACAGCTTAAATATGATAGTCACCTTCAAAACGATACATGGCAGTATCTAACTGTTTCTGTCAGCCCGACAGCATACAAGGTATACCTGAATGGTGAAAATGTAACATATGCAGTGAGAGATGGTAAAAGTGCAATTGAAGAAATGTGCGAAAAGATGTTTGCAGATGATTATGTAAAATCATTAAAGTATGCAGCGATTGGACGATCCTATTATACTTCTGACTCGGATTTTGCAGGCAAAATTGACAATATTAGTTTTTATGAAAGTGCTTTGTCAGAAGAGCAGGCAAAGGAAGTTTATCAGAACGAAACAACACCAGATAATACTGCAGATGAACCGGTTTATAACTTCAATTTTGAAGATGGTACCGGAGCTGGAACATTGGTTGGAAATGCAGAAATCACGAATGATTATAATAAAGGAAAAGTACTTCATCTTCCGGGTAATGGATCGATGACACTTCCGGAGGATCTGTTTGGAAAACTTGGAGATGAAGGTTTTACAATTTCAATGTGGGTAAAGGCAGATTCAACAACAGGAAACTACACGAAATTGTTCGATGCATCGAATGCGGCGTTAGGATCGACTTATAGCGGCGTTGGCGGCTGGGGAAATCCGGACTTTGCGCTTGCGGCAGGCGGTGATATCTATGACATGACAATGTATGTTGGAGAAGCAGGAACTGCATGCAGTACAAAATCAAAGTTAAAGTATGATACACATTTGGCACGTGGTACCTGGCAGTATATGACGGTTACAGTAAGCCCTACGGATTATAAAATCTATTTGGACGGAAATGAAATATCCTATCAGGATGCACAGGGGCAGACACAGAAAATCAAAGATGTATTACCGGCTCTTTTTGCGGATGGATATCTTGCAAGTTTGAAATATGCATCTATCGGAAAATCTTTTTATACATCGGATAGTGATTTCAAAGGGGATGTAGATGATATCAGTTTTTATGCCAAAGCTATGAATAGTGATGAAGTAAAGGCTTTATATGATAGCTTTGATGAAATCGGAACAGATCCGGAACCGGTAACAATGACGGTTGATATGGCTGACACAACAGGTGCTGTGAAACATGGAGCAACGGGATTCCTTTATGGAATCGGGGAAGATAATGTACCGGATGTCAACCTGCTAACCGCGCTCAAACCATATATGTGTGAGCAGAAGCCTGCAGAGGGCTTGCAGCATCCAAATGGTGATATCCTTAGTATAGCAGACACGTTCATTGAAGCTGGCGGCGATTCCATTCAGATTGCATGCCCGGATATTTATGCAAACTGGCCTTATGAGTTTGAAAGCTTTGATGAATATTGTGAGAAGCTAAAGGAAATGGTACAGCAGGTCAAAGATGCAGGACTTAGTGATAAAGCAGTTTATGTATTGTATAATGAACCGGAAGGAAACTGGTTTACTGAACTTTGGAGTGGCAATACAGCTAAGTTCAATGCTGCATGGCTTCAGGCATATCAGGCAGTAAAATCGGTGGATGAAAATGCCAGGGTCGCAGGTCCGAATTTCGCAACCTATCACAGCAGTCAGCTGGAAGCATATATGAAATTCTGCGCAGAAAATGATTGCATTCCAGATCAGGTCAGCTGGCATGTGCTGGGAGATGCACAGTATGTGACCTTCCATAGCGATGTCGCTGAGTTTAGAAGCTTTGAGAAAAAATACTGGATTGATCCGGGATATACAACAGAACAAAAAGAACTTGTTATAAATGAATATGCCGACTTTACACAGCTGGGCGTTCCGGGGCAGCTGGCAAGATGGATTGGTCTGTTTGAGGATGAAAAAGCAACAGCGTGTCTGGCATATTGGCATATTTCGAATAACCTATGTGATCTTGCCGCATCCGAAAATGAGCCAAACGGTGCATGGTGGCTGTACAAGTGGTATGCAGAAATGTCAGGAGAGACATTGAACATTGCAACGTCAGGAGCGAAGCAGACAGACTTTTATGGAGTAGCTTCACTTGATACAAATAAAAAATCATCGATTACATTATTTGGCGGAGTGGATGGAAAAGCTCAGATCACATTGAAAAATGTTGCTTCTACTGGTGTTTTTGGAAATAAAGTAAAGGTTAAAATCAGCAGCACAAGCTGGACAGGAATCAATGGAGATGCAGAGGCGGCAAATCTTGTCCGTGAAGAAATCTGTGCAGTTGATGCAGATGGAAATGTAGTTGTAAATATGGAAGATATGGTCGCAGCAGCGGCATATAATCTGACTGTTACAAAAGCAGATGAGGATGCACAGATTGGAGTTTTAAAAGAAGGTGCATGGAGAAAGACATATGAAGGCGAGGATGCTATTCTGGCCGGTGGTGCAAAAAAGGCAGGAAAGAACTGGTCTTATGCGTGTTCTGGGACAGGTCAGGCACAGGGCTTGAGCAGTGCTTCGGATAGTGTGACATTTAAGGTAGATGTACCATCAGACGGATACTATCGATATGATATGGTATATGGAGCAGCAACTGGAAATAACACACAGGATACGGCTGCAAATGATCCAAAGAATGCGATACAGACACTTTCTGTAGATAATACTAAGACCGCAGATATGTATCTGGAGAATACACTGACGTGGTATATGTCCGGGCTGCATACAGAATATGTATATCTGACTGCTGGAAGTCATGAGCTTAAAATAGCAGCAACTGACAGTGAGGGAAAGGCTTCCATTGACTGCATGTATCTCACCTATGTAGGTGATGCAGATGCATTGTATCAAGAACAAAATGTTAAAACTTATGAAGCAGAACTGAGTGACTTTAATATTCTTGGCACGCAGGAATCTACCAGTGTTACTACGGCAAGTGAGATTGCAGGTTATTCAGACGCAGGCTATACAGTAGGGGTGAATACATCTGTAAGAGATGGTGGCGGAATCCGCTTTACGACATATGCAACAGAAAATGGAATGTATGATTTGAAGGTGAAGTATGCTTCAACAAAAGCGGGTGTCATCAATTACTATGTCAATAACACAAATTTGACGCTGGATAATTTGACAGATACACAGGATGTTGCAGCAACTGGCAATGAATGGAAGGAAGCGACTGCAACTGTGTTTTTGAAAAAGGGAATCAATATTATTGATCTTGATTCAAATCTTGCAGAGCTTGCAATTGATACTTTGACTGTGGAAAAGCAGTTGGATCAAAGTGCGACTACAATAATTGAAGCAGAAGATTGCAAGACCATTGGGGATGTAACAGTAAAAGAAAATGCAAATGCATCTGGCAATAAGTATGTAGCCGGTATCCTTGCTGACAGTAGTGCGTCAAATGCTATTGTAGCAGAATATAATGCAGTAATGGATGGAGATTATGCATTTGTTGTATATCAGTCTAATAAAGAACTCTTTGGAAGTCATGTATATAATGCACAGATGGTGGACCGATTTGTTACATTGTCTGTAAATGATGGAGATCCGATTACTGTATATTTCCGCAACACCTATAGTGATGATTCTTTCCGTAGTCAGGCAGTTACACTAAATCTGAAAAAGGGTGTTAATATAATTAAAATCTATAATAATGACTATCGTGTTCATAAAAATGGTGTCGGGGGTACAAATGTATGCACAAATTATACTCCGAATCTTGATAAGTTCGAGATTACACAGGTGGTTGCCAAAGAAGCACCACAGGCGGCTGATTATACAAGCCTGAAAGAGGCAATTGCAAAAGCAAAGGCAATAAAGGAAGCTGATTACACGGTTGCTAGTTATAAAGTGCTCAAAGCAGCACTTGATCAAGCAGCAATTGTATTAGGCTCTGAACTGACAGAAGAAGAGCAGAGTAAAGTAGATACGGCAGCAAAGACCTTGAATGATGCACTTTCCGCGTTGGTGAACATGAAATATGCCGATCTTACAAAACTAAAAGCGGCGATTGCAGCTGCAAAGAAAGTGGATACGTCAAAATACACTGCAAAATCGGTTGCAGCAATGAAGAGCGCCGTAACAGCTGCAGAAAAATTAGCTGCGGAAAAACCATCCAGTGATAAACAGGGAAGTGTTGATTCAGCAACAAATAAAATAAATAGCTGTATTGCAGCACTTGTAAGGGCAGTGCCTGAAAAAGGGTCAAAATATACGGTTGGAAGTCTTGTATATAAGGTGACAAAGTCTTCATCAAAAGCGGGAACTGTTTCTGTGGTTAAGACAGCTTCGAAGAAAACTACAAGTATATCAATCCCAAAAACTGTAAAGATTAATAGTTACACATTTAAAGTTACAGCTATTGACGAGAAGGCTTTCTATAAAAATACGAAGCTGAAAAAGGTGACGATGGGAAGTAATGTTGCGAAAATCGGAGTAAGTGCATTTGCGGGCTGTACTGCATTGAAAAATATAACAATAGGAAGTAATGTGACAGAAATAGCGAACAATGCATTTATGAATTGTACAAACCTTACGGCTGTTACAATTCCGTCTAAGGTAAAAACGCTGGGTAAAAATGTATTCAGTGGGGATAAGAAGTTAAAGACAATTACGATCAAGAGCACAAAGCTTACCAAAGTTGGAGCAAATGCCTTTAAAAACATATATAAAAAGGCTACGATAAAGGTGCCTTCATCAAAAGTAAAGACATATACCAAGCTGCTTACGGGAAAAGGTCAGGGAAAGAATGTCAGGATAATAAGCTATGGTGGATCTGCCAAGCACTGATCTTGCTTTAGACACATTAATACATTCCGATTGTGCTAAAATATGTAAAAAAGAGCGGAAAAGAACACATTAATACATACAAAGAACACAAGGGGACATTAATGCGGATAAGAATTGGGAATATAATGAGGCTATATCAAAGAAACACCTAGTTTAAGGAGGAAAAAGGTATGAAGAAAAAGGTATTGAGCGCGGTATTATGCGCAGCTATGGCAGCAGCAATGCTGGCAGGATGTGGAAGTGGGGACACCAAAGAACAGACAGGCAGCCTGGAATCATCGACGGAGGATAACGCGGATGGTACAGAAGGAGATCAAGTGACAATCAGCTACGCATGCTGGGATTCGAACCAGGCCACTTTGCTGCAGACGATGGCCGATGAGTTCGAAGCTGAAAATCCAAATATTAAAATTGATATTCAGGTAAATGGATGGGCTGATTACTGGACGGCGTTAGAGGCAGCGGGAACGGGAGGTTCCTTACCAGATACATTTTGGATGCATTCCAACAATATTTACTATTATGGATCCAACAATCAGCTTCTTGATCTGACAGATTATATAGCATCAAGCGATAAGGTTGATCTTGCCAATTATCCGCAAGGACTGGATGATATCTATAACATTAACGGTGTACAGTATGCAATTCCAAAGGATTACGATACAATTGCCCTTTGGTATAACAAAACATTGTTTGATGAAGCGGGACTTAGCTATCCGGATGATACTTGGACCTGGGATGACCTGAAAGCGGCAGCAAAAGCACTGACAAAGGATGATGGATCACAGTATGGATTCTGCGCTGGTTTGCATAATCAGGAAGGTTATTACAATTTCGTATATCAGAATGGCGGAGAAATCATTACAGATGATAAAACATCAGGATATGATGAAGATGCAACAATTGCCGGTATTGAAGAGTATTTTGATTTTGTAAAAGAGGGATTATCACCAGAAATCTACGATGATCAGGCCAGAGCAGAAGCGATTCAAAATGGTCTGTGTGCAATGGGACTGTTTGGATCATGGAATCTTTCCGGCTTCGCAGCATCTGATTTTATGACAGATAATTTTGATTGTGCGGTACTGCCAATGTCAAACGATGGCGGAAAGTCTTCTATTTTTAACGGACTTGGAAATGCAATCTCAGCTACCACCGAACATCCGGATGAGGCTTGGAAATGGGTTGAGTACCTGAGCAGCAAAGAGGGTCAGGAACGTCAGGCAGAGCTTGGTATCGCAATTTCTGCATATGATGGTACTGCAGACAAATTTGCAAGTGCATATCCAATGTTTAATACACAATGCTACATTGACATGGTTGATTATGCACAGATTCGTCCATATTCAAACCAGACGAGTATCTGGGAAGATAAGGCATATGAATTATTAAAGGATGCATATGCAGGAAAGCAGGATGTGAAGGAAGCGTGTCAGAACGTTGCAGATATGATGAATGAGGCACTTGCAGCAGAGTAAGAATACATAATTTTGATACGGCAGCATCCAGCTGCCGTATCTTATAAGGAGTACGTGGAATGAGAAAAAATATGAAAGCCAGAAAGAAGGTACCAAAAAGGGTATTAAATGAATGGTGCTGGGGCTGGGGACTGGTGGCACCTACAATTATTGGGCTTATTGTACTAAATATCATACCGATTATTCAGACATTTTATCTAAGCTTTTTTAAGAGTGGAGCATTTGGAAAGGGTAATATATTTATCGGATTGGATAATTATCAAACATTGATTCAGGATGAACAGGTCTGGTATGCAGTGCGAAATACTCTGGTATATACATGCATTGTGGTTCCGGTTACGATAATTATTGCACTTTTACTTGCAGTTGCGTTGAATGGAAGATTGAAGGGAAAAGGTGCATATCGTACAATCTATTTTATTCCAATGGTTGCGGCTCCGGCAGCAGTTACGATGGTGTGGAAATGGTTATATAATAATCAGTTTGGTCTGATTAATCATTTTTTGAACAAAATCGGCTTGTCAAGTGTGAACTGGATTGATAATTCGAAAGTTGCAATGATTTCCGTTGCAATTATCGGGATATGGAGTACGATCGGTTATTGTATGGTGCTGTTACTTGCAGGACTACAGGAAATACCACGGGACTATTATGAAGCATCAAATATAGATGGAGCCAGTTTTGTAAGGCAGTTTTTTACGATTACACTTCCGCTGATTACACCGACTCTTTTCTTTGTAATGGTAACCAGTATTATCACTGCCATGCAGGTCTTTGATGTGATTTATATGATGATCGATGTGACTAGCCCATCCTACAATAGTACCGTATCGCTGGTATACCTGTTCTACAATAATTCGTTCAAGTATTCAAATAAGGGGTATGGTTCAGCAATTGTAATGGTACTGTTATTTATTATCATGATCATCACTGCAATTCAAACGAAGTTACAGAAAAAATGGGTTAACTACATGTAATTGGGAGAGTAAAACAATGAAGAAAAAAAAGAAAATAATAACTGTACTCTTACATTTTATTCTGATATTAGGCGCAACCATCATGATCTTGCCATTTCTCTGGATGATTCTGACTTCGTTGAAAACGGTAACTGAGTCGACATCCATGAATCCGTTTGTACTATTACCTACAAAATTACAGTGGGAAAACTTTACAACGGTACTAAAGCAGAATAATTTTATCACACTATACTTTAACACGTTTGCAATGATGTTTTTGAGAGTGGTTTGTGCAGTCATGTTTAGTGCAATGGCAGCATATGCATTCGCAAGACTTGAGTTTCCGGGAAGAGATTTTCTGTTTGGACTGGTATTATTTCAGATGATGGTTCCTGTGCAGGTGTTTATTGTTCCGCAGTATCTTATGGTAGATAAGATGGGACTCCGTAATACAATTTTTGCATTGCTTTTTCCAGGATTGGTAAGTGCGTTTGGTACCTTTCTTTTAAGACAGTTTTTCATGGGCCTCCCCAAAGAACTGGAGGAGTCTGCAAGGCTGGATGGATGCAATATAGGTCAGACTTTTTTAAGGGTAATGCTTCCATTAACACGGTCCGGTCTGGTAGCACTTGCAATATTTACTGCACTCTTCTCATTTAAGGATTTGATGTGGCCGATGATTGTTAATTCAAATTCAGACGCAGCTACGCTGTCATCTGCATTAGCCAAAATTTCCAGTGCATATTCGGTGAATTATCCACAGCTTATGGCGGCAGCAGTATTAGCAATATGGCCAATGATGTTAATCTATATTATCTTTCAGAAACAGTTTATTGAAGGAATTGCAACATCTGGTGGAAAATTATAGGAGGATACCATGTCAATTGTTTTTTCAAAAGATGCAAAAGAATTTCATCTTTATAATCAGCAGATCAGCTATGTGATGCATGTGTTAGATAATGGACAGCTGGGAAACCTCTATTATGGGAAGAAAATTGGCTATCAGAAGGACTATTCTTATCTGTTAGAGGGTGGATTGCGGTCATTAGCAGTATACACAAAAGAAGATGATTTTTATATGAGCCCGCAATATACAAAAATGGAGTACCCGGATGCTGGCAGAGGAGATTTTCGAGAACCTGCATATCAGATAAAGCAGCAGAGTGGAAGTCGTATCACTAACTTTGTATATAAAGATTATAAAATATTTGGGGGAAAGAAAAAAATAGATGGTCTTCCTGCGTTATATGTAGAGAACTCAAGCGAAGCAGAAACGCTTGAAATATTTTTAGAAGATGTAGTGACAGAAGTACAGGTGGTATTATCTTATACGATATATAAAGATTATCCGGTCATTACCAGAAGCGTTCGATTTGATAATAAAGGAACAAACGTGGTATATCTTGAACGGGCACTGAGTGCGAGCATTGATTTGCCGGATGACAATTATGAAATGATGCAGTTTTCCGGAGCATGGGCAAGAGAGAGACATCCTATACTTCGGAAAATACAGCAGGGTATTCAGGGAATTGAAAGCAGGAGAGGCTGTAGCAGTGCGGAACATAATCCGTTTTTGCTCTTAAAAAGACCGGATACCAATGAAAATGAAGGTGAGCTTTATGCATTTAGCTTTATTTACAGCGGAAATCACATGGAGCGTGTCGAGGTTGATACGAATCGGATGACGCGCGTATCAATAGGAATACACCCGGATACCTTTGAGTGGAAGTTGTTGCCAGCGGCGGTATTCCAGTCGCCGGAAGTGGTCATGCTCTACACGGAAAAAGGGTTAAATAGCATGAGTCAGATATTCCACAAATTATTTACAACCAGACTTGTCAGAGGCAGATGGCGTGAAAAAGACCGACCGGTTCTGATTAATAACTGGGAAGCGACCGGGGTGGACTTTGAAGAACAGCAGATTATTGCAATTGCAGCTGAAGCAAAGAAGCTTGGAATTGAGCTGTTTGTTTTAGATGATGGGTGGTTTGGAAACCGCGAGGATGACAAGACAGGACTTGGCGATTGGTATGTGAAAAATCACAAAAAACTTCCGAATGGAATTGAAGGGCTTGCAAGAGAAGTAGAAAAGCTTGGTATGCGTTTTGGACTATGGTTTGAGCCAGAAATGGTGAATAAGGATTCTTCTTTATTTCGGGAACATCCAGAATGGGTATTTTGTGATCCGCTTAGAACACCATCTCCGAGCAGAAACCAGTATGTGCTTGATTTTTCAAGGCCGGAGGTTGTTGATGCAATTTTTCAGATGATGGATAATGTTTTGAAAAGTGCACCGATTTCTTACGTGAAATGGGATATGAATCGATACATAACAGAATGTTTTTCACGACACAGATTAGCAGATGAGCAGGGAATGAATTATCATTTGTATATTCTAGGGGTTTATCAGCTCTATGAAAGACTGATCAAAAAGCATCCGGATGTGTTGTTTGAGTCTTGTGCAAGCGGCGGAGCACGATTTGATCCGGGTATGTTATATTATGCCCCACAGACGTGGACAAGTGATGATACGGATGCTTATGAACGGATTAAAATTCAATATGGCAGCTCTTATATATATCCACTAAGCAGTATGGGGGCGCATGTATCTGAAGTACCAAATCAACAGGTCGGAAGAAATACTCCTCTTATTACGAGGGGAAATGTTGCAATGTTTGGTGTATTTGGTTATGAACTTGATCTAGGTGAAATGTCAAAGCTGGAAAAGAAAATTGTGAAAGAGCAGGTTGCTTTTTATAAAGCGCATAGACATTTGCTGCAGTATGGCAACTTTTATCGTTTGAAAAATCCGTTTTTGGAGAGTGATTGTGCATGGATGACTGTTTCAGGTGATCAGTCGGAGGCCATTGTTGGATATTATCGTGGACTGGAGTGTGCAAATCGGCCGTGGGAGCGGATTTATCTAAAGGGTTTGGAAGAAAAGGAGCAATATCAAATTAATGACCAATCCCGGAGTTATTATGGAAGCGAGCTTATGTATGCAGGACTGGTGATCCGCCAGTGGGAGCTTTGCAATAAAGGCGGGGATTTTAGTTCGGCTCTTTATCATTTGAAAAAAAAATCCAAAGAAGATTGTTCTTAATAATCTTCTTTGGATTTTTTTAATAGATTTACGCGGTATTCACTCGGTGAAAAGCCCGTCTCTTTCTTGAAAATTTTTGAAAATGCAAATGGATCAGGATAACCGACGGCATACGCAACGTGCTGGATTGTCAGTTCGGTGTTTTTGAGCAGCTGCTTTGCTTTTTTTATTCGATAATAAATCAAATACTCCTGAGGACTGTAATTAGTTGCTTGCTTAAAAATTTTACTTAGATAGGAGCGATCCAAACCACAATGATCCGCTATCTCCTGGACCTTAATTGGTTCATTGAACTTCCCGGATATATAGGTGATGGTATCTTTAATATACTTAAGCGTATTATCAACATGGTCTGGCTGTGGTCGGGTACTGGATACATCGATCATGTACTGGAACAGCCGATAAAGATTTCCTACACACTCAAACTCAAGATCTGTGTTATGCAGCATTTCCAGAATACAGTTTTCTATTTCCGGACATGGCTTAGAAGGAATGAAAATAGGCTGGGTTTTTGAAATGCCAACGAAGCTGAGAAGATCGAATGCCTTTTCTCCATTCAGATGAATCCATATGTAATTCCATGGATGTTCCGTATCTGCTTTATAATAGGCTGGAAGGTGTGGCGGAGTAATAAATGCCTGCTTACCTGAAACAGAAAAGTCTTTATTATCCAAATATAGTGTACCCTTTCCACTGATGATGTAATGAAGAACATAGTTCTCTCGGATGATGGGACCAAAGCTGTAGTCCGGTGGACATTTCTGACATCCGATTTCATAGAGAGCCAGATCCTGATAAGCATCATAGTTCACAAAAAAACATTCATCATAATATTTCATGATAAAACCTCGCTCGAATTTATATGTTAATAAACGTATTCTAGCATAGAAGATAGTACTTTGCATCAGCTCGAAATAACATTGTCGCATGAGGAAATAAATATGACACAATATGACATGTGAAAAGGCATCCTCAGATATTGGGATTTGGGATAAAAGAGTAAAGCTCTGATGCGGAGGAAAATTTTGGAAAGAGAAAAAAGAAAGCGATACAATGCCTGTTCTTATAAATATGGCAGTATATCGCCCCATATTGTGTGCAAATGCATTCACAATATGGGATTGTCTATTTGTCCAAGAAGCCGGTTAAAACAAATCGCTTTAACCGGCTACTCTGTCTTTTTATAATTTATATTGATTTAGAATGATGTCCAACCGCCATCAACTTGAATAATGTCTCCACTTATATAGGACGATTCATCACTTGCTAAGAACAGCGCTGTCTTTGCAATGTCGGATGCGTCTCCAGCTTCCGGTGACAGTGCAATTACTGGACTCACTTTGTTATATCCTTCCATATTAGGTGTACCCATGGCAGAACCTATCTCGGTTTTAATACTTCCCGGTGCAATTACATTACAACGGATGTTATCTTTCATATACATAAAAGCCGTGTTTCTGCTAAATGCGTTCAATGCAGCTTTGCTGGCTCCATATATCGCCCCTGCAGCCTGATGCATTGATCCAATAGAAGAAACATTTATGATATTTCCGCCATATCCCTGTTCTAGAAAGACCTGACATGCTTTTCTCATTGCTGCAAATGGTCCGTAAACATTAATTCCAAATACATAATCGTATTTTTCATCTGTCGAATCACTGATCCCGGACATATCATCCATTACGCCGGCATTATTTACTAACACGTCAAGCTTTCCATACTCATGTACGGCGCAATCAATCATTGCCTCAACATCTTCTCTTTTTGAAACATCACCAGCAAATGCAATTACTTTACCCTCTGCATCCTCAAGATTTTTGACAAGAACATCTAACCTTTCCTTGCGTCTTGCGACGGCCACCACGGATGCACCTTCATGAACGAACATTTCAACGATCGCTTTTCCCATTCCGGAAGAAGCACCTGTTACAACTATTGATTTATTTTTTAATTTCATTTATCGTCTTCACTTTCTATATTTTTTATTTAGTTTAATCAGCAATGAATGCATCCTTTGTTTTCCATGAGAAGAGCATCAGCTTTGGACCCTCAAATTTTTCACTGAGAATTGGCTCTGTTTTTGGATAGTATCTGCGCCAAACGATTTCATTTCACTGGATTTATTTCTTTGCGCTTCCTCTAAGCTGCATAGTATAAACATTGTCCATCAGCATTTTCTTAGGAAGGACCGGAGTCAGTTTCATAAAGATCTTCTGAATGCCTATAAGTCCAGCTGTCACATTCATTGTTCCCTTCAGCATTGCATCGTATCCAGCCTGTGCAACAGGTGCTGGATCTGTTGCATTTGCAAAAAGTGCTGTATCAGAAAGTCCACCTGCTTTTGCGAATCCAGTGCTCATGGCGCCTGGCATAAGACATGTCATCGTGACCCCAGTGCCCTTCAATTCTCTCCATACTGCATTGGACCAGCTTGTCACATAAGCTTTTGTTGCGTAATAACATGCCTGAAGTGGTCCCGGCATAGTGGCTGCCGTTGAGCTGACATTCAAAACTTTGCCGTTGCCTCGCTTTACCATATCCGGAAGGAAAAGCTTGCAAAGTCTTGTAGGGGCTTCTATGTTTACCGCAATCATAGAGAGATCCTGTTCCATGGTACGCTCACGAGTGAAATCGCCTTGTCCACCAAAGCCTGCGTTATTGATCAGATAGTCTACATGCCATTTATTTGCTTTACATGTGTTATAAATCTGCGTTGCTGCTTCTGGAGATGAAAGATCTGCGGCAATTGTATAAGCTGTTACATGGTACTTTGCCTGTATTTCCTTTGCCTGTGTATCAAGTTTCGTCTGTTCTCTGCCTACCAGTATCAAATTTCCGCCGGCTGCTGCATGAATATTCGCAAAGCGTGTTCCAAGCCCACCGTAAGCACCTGTGATAAGTGCTGTCTTTTTGGAGTTGCTCATTTTGTTTCCCTCATCTTTCTAAAATGTGTGTTTTATTGTACAGGTTTTTCAATTTGATAATTCCATGTTAACAAAAAAAGACATATGGATGAACAACATAAGATGCCAATATTTAATCAATTCGTGCCATTTTTTTCAATTTTTGATATTATGCAAACTAGATTAATATGTAGATTTCGATTTCGTCAAGTAATTGTGACTCAGAAGGTATTATACCTATGAATTTATGATACGAAAGTACTTGTTTGTTGCTAAAATTTAAAGATATTCAATGTATCTGAAATTATAAAGCTGATTTAGAAGTATTTACGTGTGTATTGATTAAAATATATCCCTATTCAATAATGATAGAAGAATTTTAGCGAATGGGAGCTGTCTAATAGCTTACATTACTAAGAATAAAAAAATGGCACGAATTGAAAGAAAGTTGGCGCGCTTTGTTGTTCGCTTTTGCGAAATAAATGTTATAATAGCTAAAAAATAAGAGAGGTGATTACTTTTTGAAAAATGTTTTATATGTATTTGAAAACAGAACTGATTCAAATAATTTAAACGATACAATCAGCGGATTTTTTTATCTGGCAAATTTTGTTACACACGTAATGATGGAATTTGTTGTTATTTATTTAGGGATGAATATTGTGGCATACTACAATATTTTTCCAATCATATTGTTTCCTATTTGCATCTATCTTAACCACATAGGAAAAAGTAAGATATCAATAATACTTGCTTTACTTGAACTGTCGGCTTTTTCAATCATATCGACGATAACAGGCGGATGGGACTTAGGATTTTATCTATATATGTTTGCTGTTGTAGCATTATCCTTCATTTCGGATTCGCTGGAATTAAAATCCAAGATAGCAATCACCTGTATTGTAACCACTGTTTTGAGTATTTTAAAATTTCAATCACCTGTTTTAGAGATTGCCAGAAGTCCTCAGATAGCGCTCATAATATTCTGTGTCAATCTGATTAGTTCAATCGCAGGCGTGGGAATGATATACTTCTATTTTGATAGCCAGAGAATAGGCCTTACTTTAGAAACAGAAAAAACAAAGACTTTAATGACTAAAATTGAGAGTATCTTTAAAAAAAATACTAACCTTTCAGCACAAGTGCATGAAATCGGTGAGAACTTTGCTAAGAACTTTACCAAAGATATGGAAAATCAAAAAATTATGGTTGTATCATCAAATGAAGTGGCTGACTGTAGTCAGGAAAATGTAGCAATTAATAAACAAATTTATACAAATGTTCAGGATTTTTCTGAAATGCTGGAGAGACTAAAAATGTCAGTTGTTCAGATGGTTGAAAATTCAAATGAAGTAAGAACGTCTGACTTAAAAGGGCGGGAAAAAATATCTTTGATCAGTTCACAGATGGATATCAGTGTCAAAAATACATCAAATCTTGGTGAAGCAGTCTCTTATCTGGAAAACAGGGTGGAGGAAATAAAATCTATTTCTGGGACAATAAAATCAATTTCATCGCAAATCAACCTGCTGGCATTGAATGCATCAATCGAAGCAGCCCGTGCGGGGGAACATGGAAGAGGTTTTTCGATCGTTGCAGATGAGATAAGAAAACTGGCAGAAGAAACATCGGGTTCAACAAATGAAATAGAAGAAGTTATTACTAAGGTAAATGAGGGAATCAATACTGCTCAAAGTAATATGAATGATGTGGAGAAGACGATTCAAGTACAAAACAGATTAACAAATGAAACAAAAATGGTATTTGAACAGATAAATGAAAGAATAAGCACAATTGTCGATGAAATAACTGCGGTAAATGAAGAGATAAATGCAATTTCCACATTCAAAGAGAAAATTGTCAGGATGACAGAAGATACTGAAAAAGCATCCACACAAGCTTTTTCGGAAACCAAAAGAATCGTTGATTCTATTAAGGAACAAGGCAATTCGATGCAGAATTCGAATACAATACTTGAACAATTACTCAGCCTGTCAAAGGAATTATCAGAACAAAAAGAATTATTGTAGAAATAAAAATAAGATAAAAAGGAGGAGTTTTATAAAAACGTGTTATATATGATTGACATGATGATTATGGCTAAAAATATCAATCAAGACTTGTATATTAGAATGCGGAGGTCATTAACAAATGAATCGCTTTATATTGGATAAAAAATATGAAAAATTACTTGAATACTTAGGAATTTCAGTGGAGGAAACATTAAAAAAAGCACAGATACCAGAAGACATTTTCAGGCGAAAGAATCCAAGCATGACAGCTGAGGAATATTTCAGATTTATGGAGTCTGTTGACATGCAATTAAGTGACCAATCAACACCTTTGAAACTGGGGACAATCAATCAAATAGAGTCTTTTTCACCACCTATATTTGCTGCATATTGTAGTAAAAATGCGTTGACTTGTATGAGAAGGCTTGCAAGATATAAAAAACTAATAGGGCCTTTATTATTTTTGGTAAAAGAAGAGGGGGATGAGGTTTTACTTGAAATTGCATCGGAAAATGAAGAACTTGAATTGCCCGAAGTCATTGTAATGACTGAAATAGTTTTTTTGATAAATCTAATTAGAAATGCGACCAAAGAGAAAATAATACCCAAATCAGTTACAATGAAGTACAAGATTTCAGAATCTTCATGTCATGAATTTTTAGGTAGAGTGATAAGCTTTGGCAGTAAAAATATGATAAGTTTCTCTAAGAAAGATATGGAAAAACCATTTATAAGTCAAAACGATGCTATGTGGGACTATTTTGAACCTGAATTAAAAAGAAGATTAAGTGAGTTGGAGGTAGATGATACTATTTCAGCCAGGGTTCGGAGTGCATTAATTGAGATGTTGCCGGGAGGACAGAGCAGTGTGGATGATGTGGCAGAAAAACTCGGCTGCAGCAAAAGAACACTTCAACGAAAATTGAATGAGGAGGAAACAACCTTTCAAAAGCAGTTAAATCATACAAGAGAGTTATTATCAAAACATTATATCAAAAATACTGATATGACAAGTGATGATATCGCGTATTTGCTTGGTTATCAGGATTTAAATTCATTTCTAAGAGCATTTAGCATATGGACAGGGACGACAATGAGCGAATATAAAAAAAGTTCACAAAGAAGAACAAAGGCTGGTGTGGACGAAAGCAATCAATAAAAAATTGCAATTGTTACAAGGTCTTCCGGTGGTATTGGTAAGGATTGAAGGAGGTCAGAAATGAAAACACTTGTAGTATATTACTCACATGATGGCAATACAAAATTTATTTCACAAACGATGGCAGATGCTATTGAGGCAGATGTGGCCGAGTTAAAACCGCAAAAAACAATCAACGCATCAGGAGTGATGATGTTTGCATGGGGAGTAAGACAGCTTGTGAGTCAAAGTGAGCCAAAGTTACTTGCGTTAGATAAAAATCCAAAGGATTACGATTTGATTATTATTGGTACGCCAGTATGGACCTATACCATGGCACCACCAGTAAGAACCTTTTTAAAGCATCATACCTTGTCTGGAAAAAAAATAGCACTTTTTTGCTGTCACGGCGGGGATAAGCGGAAAACCCTGCTTCATATGAAGGAGATTTTGAAGGAAAATCAAATAATAGGTGAATTTGATTTCCTGGAGCCTATGCGCCATGAGAAGGAAGTAAATCAAAGAAAGGCTGTTATTTGGGCAAAAAGCCTTATAGAAAAATAAAATTAGAAATCAAACTAAAATATAAGCTCAGAAGTTGAAGCCGAGTTTTTGATTTTCAATATAAAAATAGTTCGCAGTCTGTACTAGTTCAGTACCACCTTCAGGTAAAATACATTTGATAAGTTACTAAACTGGTGAAATGAAAAAGAGATATGGATTTATTTACGTTGATAAAGATGAATGAAGGAAAAAGTTCATGAAAAAGGATACCTGAAAATCATTTTTTGGTATAAAAAGTGATTGAAACGAATGGAGAAGATGTAAATAATGAAAGTTTCAAAAGCATAGAATTTGCCTGTTGACAATATAAAATGATTTGATATAATCAGCTATAATAACATAAGAAAAGCAAAGACGGAAAAAAGTAATTTATTGAAATCATTCAGAGAGAAAAACATTTGGTGAAAGTTTTTCATGCAGGAAAATAAATGAAAACCATTCCAGAGCTGTAATGCTGAATTAAGTAAGTATTACCGTATGACTGCGTTAAAGGATAGGATTTGTTAGAATCTGAAGTGAAAAGTTAAGGTGGAACCGTGCATTAGAATTTATGCACCCTTAAATGAATGGCAATCTGCCGTTGATTTTAGGGTGCTTTTCTTATGTTGAAATTTAGGAAGATGTCTTGAAGACATAGTTTGAAAGGAGAACATAAGAAATGAAAGTAAGTATGAAAGATGGAACGTTACAAGAGTGCAAGTTTGAAGATGAAATAGGAAAAGAGGCTTTTTGGCACACTGCTTCACATGTGCTGGCACAGGCAGTGAAACGTATTTATCCATCTGCAAAATGTGCAATTGGACCGGCAATCAAAGATGGGTTTTATTATGATTTTGAATTTGAATTTGTTTTTTCAAATGAGCATTTGAAAAAAATAGAAGAAGAAATGAAAAAAATCGTAAAAGAGAATTTGGTACTGCACAGATTTGAGTTGAGTCGGGAAGAAGCAATTTCATTGATGTCGCAGAAGAATGAACCATATAAAATCATGTTGATCAATGATCTGCCCTTCGAAGAAAAAATCAGTTTCTATGAGCAGGGGGAATATGTAGATTTGTGTGCGGGACCTCATGTTTCCAATACAAATTTAATAAAAGCCTTTCATCTAACAACAATAGCAGGTGCTTATTGGAGAGGAAATGAAAAAAACAAAATGCTCACGAGAATCTATGGAGTGGCATTTCCAAAAGGGAACCAGCTGGAGGAATATCTTGAATTACAGGAAGAAATAAAAAGAAGAGATCATAGAAAACTGGGAAAGGATTTAGGGTTATTTACGCTAATGGAGGAAGGACCAGGCTTCCCATTTTTCCTGCCAAAAGGAATGACTTTAAAGAATTTATTAATCAATTATTGGCGGGAAATTCATGAAAGGGAAGGGTATTATGAAATATCCACGCCAATGATACTAAATCGAGATTTGTGGCAGACATCAGGACATTGGGATCATTATCGGGAAAATATGTACACTACAGTGATTGAGGATATGGATTACGCGATAAAGCCTATGAATTGTCCGGGTGGTATGCTTGTATATAAGCAGCAGCCACATTCCTACCGTGAGTTACCGCTAAGATTCGGAGAACTTGGCTTGGTGCACCGTCATGAAAAATCAGGTGCATTACATGGATTAATGCGGGTACGTAGTTTTACGCAGGATGACGCGCATATTTTTATGACACAGGAGCAAATTACAGATGAAATAAAAGGAGTCATCTGTTTGATCGATGAGGTGTACAGAAAATTTGGATTTCACTATACTTTGGAATTATCTACGAGGCCGGAAAACAGTATCGGTAGTGATGAAGATTGGGAGCTTGCAACAAAGAGTCTGAAAGAAGCACTGGAAGTAACAGAGAAAAAGTATGTGATCAATGAAGGGGACGGAGCGTTTTACGGTCCCAAAATTGATTTTCATTTAGAAGATTCCATGGGAAGAACCTGGCAGTGCGGGACGATTCAATTAGACTTTCAATTGCCGCTTAGATTTGGAGCAGAGTATACAGGTGCTGATGGTGAGCGGCATAGACCTATTATGATCCATCGAGTTGTTTTTGGATCCATAGAAAGATTTATCGGAATTTTGATCGAGCATTACGCAGGGAAGTTTCCGCTATGGCTTGCTCCTGTTCAAGTGAAAATTTTACCGATTTCCGATTGTTTTGTTTCATATGGCAAAGATGTCATGAATGCACTGAAAATAAAAGGAATTCGTTGTGAAATGGATTCCAGAACTGAGAAAATAGGTTATAAGATTCGTGAGGCACAATTAGATAAAGTCCCTTATATGATTGTTGTTGGACAAAAAGAAATGGAACGTGGGTCGGTTTCTGTTAGAAAAAGAGATTTGGGAGATGTGGGAAACATCGAGTTGAATGAATTTATCACGCTATTAAAAAGTGAAATGGAGGATTAATTCTTACTTGCCGCGTTTGGAGATTTGGATTATGGGTGTTGAATCAGAAAAAGAGTTCAGGGAACGGTAGCCTGAACTCTTTTTGATTCTATGGGAAAGCCCCTGTTACATTAACGTGGAAGCTATGATTATCCAATAGAATAAAATTTAGATGCGCAGCTTCGCACGGGGAACAAAAGCTGCTCTTTCTAAGAAGTAGAATGCGGGAATGTACGGAGTATACGCTTGTTCCTGTCCAGATAACGTACCGAGATTCGGTACATAGCGAAAGAAAAATGAAATAGCAGTGTATGGGAATAAGAATTCAGAATTGAATTATTTTCAGTTAGTTCTTGCAAACTCAAATTGATAGTGGTACTATCGATAGTAGTATTATTGATTTGCAATACAAGGAGGTTCAGTTATGGCTTTGCGTACAGAAGGATTAGATGAAAAATTTATGAACAGTGCGAAAGAAGAGTTTATGGTCCATGGCTATAAAGATGCTTCTATCAATAGAATCGCCAAGAACGCCGGAGCAACAAGCGGTGCACTCTATATCCGTTATAAAAACAAAGATGAAATATTTTGCTCTCTGGTTGATTCCGTCATAAAAGGCATAGAAGAAACCATCGGTCACTACAGAGGCAGATATTCCGCACTCGGCAAGCGTCAATCATGGGAACAGCTGGCAGCTCTTGACCGGGAAGTATTTGAGTGGATGATTGATTTTATGTTCGATCATCACGATGAATGTAAGCTGTTGATCTGCAAGTCGGATGGAAGTTCCGTAAGCGGGTTCGCAAGCGATTTGATTGATTTCAAATTTCAGCGCACCTATGAATTTATAGAGAACATGATAGCATCAGTCGAGGGAGAACCGTTGCACTTCCCAATTGTAAAAGAAGAAGTCGCCTTACTTGCCAGTGTGCAGTATCATAGCCTGTTTGAAGTCATTCGCCATGACTATAAAAAAGAGGATGCCAAAAGATATCTGAATACGATCCGGCATGTGTACGGAAATGGTCTGAGAGAGCTGCTAAAGGATTTTCTTACGGCAAATGGGCGTGAGGATGTCAAATGATGAAAACAGGGAGAATTCTTTCCTGCGTGGGCATTATGCTCGGTATGAGCATTTCGATGATGATGCAAACGCAGCTCACAACCGCAATGCCTGTTATCAGCAGAGAGTTTGGGACAACGGGCTACTATTCATGGGTCTATAGCGGTTATCTTCTGGCCTCTACCGTTACGCTTCCGCTTTTCGGGCGAATTTGTGATCGGTACGGTTATCGAAACAATTACATCGTCGGCGGGTTTTTATTCCTTTTGGGCACGTTATTCAGCGGGATAAGCAGAAGTATGGGCGCTTTGATTCTGTCCAGAGTGGTTGCCGGCTTTGGCTCAGGAATTGTTGTTCCGGCTGCTTATGGTATAGTAGGCAGTTTGTTTCAGAAGGAGCAGATGAGAAAAGTTTTTGGATTTCTGGCTGTTTTTCAAATCTTTAACACCGGCTTGGGAAGCGTTTTAGGAGGTGTCTTTTCCACGCGCTTCACCTGGCAGCTGGGGCTGCTGATCCTGTTGCCGTTTGAATTAGCAGGAGTCCTGCTGGTTGTCCTGACCATTCGCAAGGTTGATCACATGAAAACTGTTGATACAATCGGCTTTCCATCCGCGATGTTACTCGCACCGGCATTGCTTATAACGATGTATGGTCTCGAAAAATGCAGTGATTCCTTATCCATAAGAAATGTTTTGATTTTGCTGCCCGGCATTGTGCTCCTTACGGTCTTTATGATCAGAGAACAAAAAACAGAGAATGGCATCCTGCCGGCAGAGGTTCTTAAAAATGTGAAACTGAAAGGATTATTGGTTGAGGTATTGTTAATGGGAGCCGTTCTCAATGTTTGCTTTGCCTATCTGCCGACCTACATGGTCAGGGAATTTGACTGGACTACAAATACGTCGGGTAAAGTGCTGCTTTTGTATATTATTGCAATGGGGACCGCCAGTATGGCTTCTTCTTTCGTTCAGAAGGAATCCGACAAAGTCATTTTCTTTGGATGGGGAAGTACTTTGCTTGGCTGCATCATCGGGCTTGCCTCTTTTTTCACGCATTTTGTGAGTCTTTTCTTACTTTCCAATCTCCTGTTAGGAATCGGTGTCGGTGTACTGGCGGGGACGGTATTGGGAACGATTCAGGCGGAAATCGAAAGAAATAGCGCCAGCATCAATGGGATCGCACATTTAATGCGAAATATGGGAGGCACCCTGGGTGTTTGTGCACTGCAGTTTTCATTGGTGCGAGGTATGGGATTTCTATTTTCAGGGCTTTTTGTTTTTGGCTTAGCCGCACTCAGTATACAAATTTTTGTGGTTAGGAAAAGGAGGATTATTTGATATGTACATGGTTAATTTGAACGAAGTCCATAAGGATTCTATTCCGGCTGTCGGCGGAAAGGGTGCAAACTTAGGGGAAATGGTAAACAGCGGTTTTCCTGTTCCACAGGGATTTTGTGTTACCAGTTCCGCTTATGACGCTTACATACAGGAGAACCGTTTTACAGAGGACATTGAGAACACGCTTCATTCCATCTATACGGATCCGGAACAGGGTCAAAGGCTTTCTCTCGAACTGATGGACAGGATAAAAGCGGGTGAACTCTCAGAAGAAATGTACGCGGAAATCAAGCGGGCATATGAAAAAATGGGAGATGGGGTGCGCGTGGCAGTTCGTTCCTCTGCAACTGCAGAGGACTTGCCGGAGGCCAGTTTTGCAGGGCAGCAGGAAACGTATCTGAATATTCGCGGGATTGAGGAAGTCATTCTAGCTGTGAAACGCTGCTTTGCTTCCCTTTGGACAGAGCGGGCAATCACTTATCGCAAAAAAACAGGCTTTGATAAGCAGAAGGTATCGTTGGCTGTTGTGGTGCAGGAAATGATTGAAAGTGAGGTGTCCGGCGTTTTGTTCACTGTGAATCCGATGAACAATCATCCGGGTGAAATGATGATCAATGCATCCTATGGTTTGGGCGAAGCCATCGTTTCGGGTATGGTGACACCGGATACGTTTGTCTGGGATAAGACAAAAGGCTCCGTAAAGCAAACTGCTTTGGGAAGCAAGGAAATTTCGGTTGTGTATGACAGCGAGGGCGGCACGATTCAGAAAATGAATGATGAGGACTCAAAAAACAGATATTGCATGTCTGTAAAACAGCTTGAGGAATTGACATCGATTGCTCTGAAAATTGAAACACACTATGGAACCCCACAGGATATCGAATGGGCAATCAAAGACAATGAATGGTTCATCCTGCAGGCCAGAGCAATCACAACGCTTCAACAAAGCAAGCCTGCTGACTCCGGAAAAACCGCAAAAAAGCAAAACAAACGGGAACGCATGATGATGAATAATCTGATGGAGCATTGTCCGACCCCGCTGTATCCTCTGGACTATGCCCCCATTTGTGCTGTTTTACAGGGAAAGACAAACACAATTAAAGAGCTCGGAATCAAAATGACAGGCGATTCTCTTGTCTTAAAGGATACGGGAGAATTTGAGGTTCATGGTCCCACAATCAAAGCTACTCCACGCGTGCTGCTCCTGCCCTTCCGCATCAGACAATATCAGAATTTTAATGAGAATATCGCGGGTACGCAGGAAGTTTTTCAGGAGATTCAGCCGCGCCTTGAAAAGATCGAAGCATCAGACTGGGGCAGCTTCTCTATGGAAGCGCTACTCACACAGCTTAGACAGTTGATGAATTTTACGGAGAAAATCATTTATATCCGCTTTCGGTATAACATCTATCCCAGCTTTATTGCGGGAAAGTCTATCAATTCCCGACTGAAACGGCTCTCTGCACCTGTTTCTCAATATGACATTTTCAGCGGACTGCATTATAAAACATGGGATATGAATTTGGCATTGTCGGAGCTTGCGGGACTGGTAAATCAGAACGCGGCACTGCGGGAAGCAATAACGAATCTTCCGGAAGATCACACGCTTGAGGAACGGCTGGCCGACATCGCCGCAAAGTTCCCCCAGTTCGGTTCGCTTTATGCTCAGAGCGTGAAGGAATACGGATGGAAATCTACAAGTACTTATCTGGCGTTCAGCTCGTCTTCCTGGAATGAGGATAAAAGGTATTTCCTCACCTTGCTTCGGATTGCCATGACCCGTCCTGCCATGCCGGAGGAAAACTTCAGATACGAAGAAATTTGTAATCAGGTCAGAGACTGTTTCTCCGGACAGAAATCGAAAAAGCTGCGAAACGATATGGAGCACATGAGAATATACCATCAGAACCGTGAAGAGAGCCTGTACATGCTGGAACGTTGCTATGGGCTTGGAAGGGTAATCGTGAATGAGATTGCGAAAAGGAAGCCCGAGCTGTTTTCATCCCGCAATGATATTTTGTTTTTGACTCTGGATGAAGTGTATGCACTGGAAAAAGGCGGCTCACAAAAAGCTCTGATTGAAAAAATTGCGGAAAGAAAGCAGGCTGTAATCAAGAACCGGGCATTGTGGGAAGAGATGGAAACACAGACAACCAGTATTGGAGAGGATTTGTTAAAAGGCATATCCGGCAATGTTGGAAAAGCAAAAGGGAGAGTACGCATTATCCATGACCTTTCCGAGTTTGGGAATCTCAAACAGGGAGAAATACTGGTCTGCAAATATACCGATCCTGTTTGGACACCTTTGTTTACCATTACAAAAGCTGTCGTATCGGATACAGGAGGACCGCTGTCCCATAGCGCTATTGTTGCAAGGGAATATAACATTCCTGCTGTTCTTGGCTGCGGAAACGCCACAAAAGTATTATCTGACGGTCAGGAGATTCTTGTAAACGGCGATGAGGGCATCGTTCAAATTGTGTCCTAGGATATGCGCAGAAAAAAATCGTTCCTGTAAAGCTCTTCCGATAAATATGTTACTTTGTTCGTTTCTGAGGCTTGACAAAGTTAGGAGTATATGGCATAGTGATTTAAGAAATTTAAAATCCGTGAGGGAGTAGTTAGCGCAGGAATCTGCGTGTCAAGTCAACACACTGGCCGAATGGTCTGGCTTGTCTTAAATAACGAGACTCATGTATAGCAATTTAGCTATGCATAGTCTTTTTTTTGTCCCGTGCATACTAAGCTATGCACGGGTTTTTTATTTGGATCATAACTAGATATGGAGGAGAACAAGAATGTTGGAATTTTTGGAGAAAAAGCAGGAGTTGACAGACCGATTGGGCATAGATGAAACAAGCGGTCTGTCACAAAAGCAGGCAGAAGAGAATAGGGCAAGATATGGACCGAATGTATTTACAAAAGAAAAGCCGGAATCACTTCTGAAACGCATTGTGGATGCGGCACGTGAACCAATGATTTTAATGCTTATTATGGCTGGTTTCATTGCACTTGCTGTCAATATCATCCGGGCTTCTACCGGTTCCGAGGCGGATTTTCTGGAATGCGTGGGAATTTTCGCTGCTATATTTCTTTCTGTTTTGATTACCGTAATCATGGAAGGAAAAAGCGCAAAAGCATTTGAGGAATTGTCAAAAATCGGCGATGATGCAGTCGTTAAGGTTTTACGTAATGGTGACACAATGGTGCTAAGTCAAAAAGAGCTTGTTGTAGGTGACATTGTCTTACTGTCTACCGGGGATAAGATTCCGGCGGATGGCAGATTGTTGCAGAGCTCCGGGCTGGCAGCGGATGAATCGGCACTGACGGGGGAGAGCGTTCCGGCTAAAAAGGATGCAGACTATGTTATAACCGATGAAAAGACACCGCTTGCCGAACGTGCCAATATGCTGTATTCCGGAAACTACATCACGGGCGGATACGGTAAAATGGTGGTGACCGCAGTTGGGGACAGCACGGAATTCGGCAAGATTGCAAGAGAACTTACCGGAACAGAGCGTACGAGTACGCCGCTGCAGGAGAAGCTTGCACGCCTTGGAAAAATCATTACAATTCTTGGCATCATTGCGGCTGCGGTTGTATTTGTTTCCGAATTGATTTCATTTGCAATGAATGGTGGGCTGCACCTGGAAGAAGTGCTTGAAGCATTCGTGACAAGTATCGTTCTGATAGTTGCCGCAGTACCGGAGGGACTCCCGACGATTGTGGCAGTGTCACTGTCCATTAATATCATTAAGCTTTCACAGAAAAACGCGCTGGTAAAGAAAATGATCGCATCGGAGACGATAGGATGTATCAACGTGATCTGTTCCGATAAAACCGGAACCCTGACAGAAAATAAAATGACGGTCTCTGCTTTTTATGATGGAAGCTGGCATGAGCAGGCCGAAGAATTAAATTCGAACTGGCTCGTTCATAACGTCTGTCTTAATACCACTGCTGACATTTCACATGACGGCACTTTTATTGGAAATCCCAGTGAATGTGCGATGCTGAATTTCTATGAAAGATCGACAGCCCGCAAAAGCAGTGGTAAATCATATAAGGATGAACGTGCTGATCACGACGTATTACATGCGTTTCCATTCTCTTCCGAACTGAAGCATATGACGACCATCAGTAAGGTAGATGGAAAGATTATCTCATATGTAAAGGGCAGCCCGGAATGTGTCTTTGCAATGTGTTCCCTTTCCGATGTGGACAAGGCTGAAATTGAACACTATATCACACAGTCTCAGGAGAAGGCTATGCGTGTGATTGCTTTTGCCCATAAGGAACTGGACAAAATGCTTGACTATGAGGACGAGCAGCATCATAATGCCATGGAAACAGATATGATGTTCGATGGATTTGTTGCGATTTCCGATCCATTGCGTGCAGATGTATATGAAGCTGTCGCAAACTGCCGTGTTGCGGGGATTGACCTTAAAATTCTTACCGGGGATAACCTTGTCACAGCAAAGGCCATTGCAAACGAGCTGCATATCTTAAGTGATGAACGAATTGCAGTGGAAGCAAAAGAAATTGCTGAAATCAGTGACGGAGAACTGTTAAAGTTACTGCCTAAAATTAGTGTGATTGCGCGAAGTACACCGGCGATAAAAATGCGCGTGGTAAAATTACTCAAGTCGCAGGGAAATGTCGTTGCCGTCACTGGTGACGGAATCAACGATGCACCTGCTCTGAAAAATGCAGATGTTGGGATTGCGATGGGTATTTCTGGGACCGAGGTATCGAAAGAAGCAAGTGATATTGTTTTGCTTGACGATTCCTTCTCCACCATCGTAAAGGCGATTGCATGGGGACGCGGCATTTATGAGAACTTCAAGCGATTTATCCAGTTTCAGTTAACGGTAAACGTCTCATCTGTCATTGTGGTATTCACATCGATTCTGCTGGGATTGAAAGCTCCTTTTACAGCTTTGCAGCTTCTGTGGATTAACATTATTATGGATGGGCCGCCAGCGCTTACGTTGGGTCTGGAACCGATTTATGATGACCTGATGAGCCGTAAGCCCACAAAGCGCAGTGATAACATTCTTTCCCGTGCCATGTTGATTCGGATTGTTTTCACGGGGCTGTATGTTTCCGTCATCTTTTTGTGCCAGTATGTGTTTAACTTTCTGGGAGCAGCAGAAGCTGAGATGACGACCGTATTGTTCACGCTATTTGCATTATTTCAGCTGTTTAACGCTTTTAACTGCCGTGAACTTCATACGACCAGTATTTTCAAACACTTGCTGCAAAACAAGATTATGCTGATTGTGATTTCTATCACATTTGTTCTTCAAATTTTAATCATTCAATTTGCAGGAGCATTTTTTGGAACGGTTCCACTTGGATTCTTCATGTGGATGAGATTGCTGGCACTGAGTTTCAGCGTGATTGTTGTTTCCGAACTGGTAAAACTTGTGTTAGTAAAGAAGTAATTTTAAAGAAGCATTTTACTTGCTGTGGAAATAGGATGAAGTTGTTTCATCCGAGATATGTTATATGAGAATTAGAGAAAAAGAATTCAAGGAGCAGCAGCTCTCTGAATTCTTTTTTTGCTATCGGAAAGTGGCGTACCGAATTTCGCTACAGGTAAGACGTTCAAAAAAATCGCTTCTGGTATCGGTGGTGTAGATGGATGAATTTTATGCATTTGCGTTATAGTTTCGCTGTCTTTGAGCGAAATTCCGTCGGTGTACAGGCATAAGATTTGCGAAAGGTCTCTGTAAAATAACTTGCACCGGAAAAGCCGACTTCAAAGCATATTTCAGAGATCGTTTTATCGGTTGTGAGAAGCAGCTCAATGCTCTTTTTTAAGCGATATCCGGTCAGATAAGAAATCGGTGTTTCATTGGCATATTTTTGAAATATTGCAC